>CAYVRP010000085.1:0-21965 GCA_964454025.1 uncultured Polyangiaceae bacterium
GGGGGGGGGGGGGGCCGCGCCGGGCGGCGCGGGGGGCGAGGCCGCGGGGCCGGGGGGCGCCGCGACCGGCGGTGCGGGGGGGGCCGCGGCGAGCGGCGGCGCCGCTGGGAGCGGCGTCTCCCCGGGCGGCGCAGGGACGGGCGCGGCGACTAGTGGCGGCAGCGGCGGCGGTGCGGGTGACGTGGGCGGCGCCGGAGCCGGCGGTGGCCCGCCGTCCTGCGTCCCCCCCGAGCCGTTCGACGCGGACGCGGTCTACTCGACGGTCCTGCACGTCGATCCCGCCGGGGACGACGCCGGCGACGGCACCGAAACCGCGCCCCTCGCCACGCTCGAGGAGGCCCTGTCCCGCGCCAGCGCCGGGACCCGCGTGCTGATGCATGCCGGCACTTACGTCGGGAGCACCTGGGCCGAGGGCCTCGAGGGCACCGCGTCCCAGCCGATCGCCGTGGTGGGGGAGGGGGAGGTGGTGCTCGACGCCGACGGCGCTGCCGAGGTGCTGCACGTCGCCGAGGCCCGCTACCTCGTGCTCGAGCACTTCACACTCGAGAACGCGAGCGTCAACGGCCTGAACATCGACGACGGTGGCAGCTACGACACCCCGGCCGAGCACGTGGTGCTGCGGGACCTGACCGTCCGCGCGGTGGGCACGGGGGGCAACAACGACTGCATCAAGCTCTCCGGCGTGGACCGCTTCTTCCTCATCGACAGCGACATCTCCGGTTGCGACGCGGGCGACGCCGTGGACATGGTCGGCTGTCACGACGGCGTCATCGCTGGCAATCGCATCCACGACACGCCGGGCTCCGGTGGGATCCAGGCCAAGGGCGGCAGCTCCGGCACGCTCGTGCACGGCAACCGGTTCGAGGACGTCGGCGGCCGCTCGATCAACGCCGGCGGGTCGACGGACCTCGAGTTCTTCCGCCCCCTCGACGCCCCCTACGAGGCGGCCGCGCTGCGCGTGGTGGCCAACGTGTTCGTGCGGAGCGGTGACACGCCCATCGCGTTCGTCGGCTGTGACGGGTGCGTCTTCGCCAACAACACCGTCATCGACCCGCAGACCCGCGTCGCGCGCATCCTGCAGGAGACCGTCGACGCCCGCTTCGTGCCCTCCCGCGACGGGCTGTTCGTCAACAACGTCGTGGTCTTCCAGACCAGCGTCGTCAACAACCCCGATCGCTTCGTCAACGTGGGCCCGGACACGGCGCCGGAGACGTTCGTGTTCGGCAACAACCTCTGGTACGCGACCGACGACGCCGGCTTCTCCGGGCCGACGCTGCCGGACCCCATCCCGCCAGAGACCGGCTCGGTGGTCGCGGATCCGGCGCTCGTGGATCCAGCCGCGGGCGACTACCGCATCCCCGCCGCGAGCCCCGCCGCGGGCGCCGGGCGGCCGGCGGAGAACGCTCCCGGCGACTTCACCGGTCGCTGCTGGCGCGAGCCGCCCGCCATCGGGGCGTACGAGTCCCCAGGTTGAGCGCCGCCTGGGCGGCGGTTCTGGCCGCGACCTGCGCCCGGCGCTCCTCGTTGATCGCCGGAACCGCCCTCGAACCGGGGGGCTTCCGGTGTAGGCTGCCCGCCCATGACTCGACGGATCCGGATCCGCGATCCGCGCCTGCGGGTGGCGCTGGTGACCGGGGCCTGCTCGGGCATCGGGCGCGCCTTCGCGGAGCGGCTCGCCTCGCTCGGGTTCGAGCTCGTCGTCGTGAGCAACCGACCCGAGCCGCTCGCGGCCACGGCGCGCGAGCTCGCGGCTGTGCACGGGGTCAAGGTGCACGAGCTCGTGAGCGACCTGTCACGCCCGGAGGCCGCCGCGGAGCTCCACGCGGCGGTCGCCGCGCGGGGGCTCACGGTGGACGTGCTGATCAGCAACGCGGGCTGCTTCTTCTTCGGCGAGACGGTGGACGTGCCGCCCGAGCGGGCGCAGGCGATGCTCGGGCTGCACGTGGTGACCCCGTCGCTGCTGCTGGCGCGGTTCGGCCGCGACATGCGCGAGAGGGGATACGGCCAGCTCCTCGTCGTCGCCAGCATTTCCGCCTGGCGCGACTTCCCCGGGATCAGCCACTACGGAGCGAGCAAGCGGTACCTGCGCGGCTTCTGCTGCTCGCTCCGGAGCGAGCTCGGGGTGTACGGCGTGAACGTCACCTGTCTCTCGCCGGGCCCCACGGCCACCGGCCTCTTCGATCCGGACACGGCCGCGACCCGGCTCGGCAAGCAGCTCGGCCTCTTCGCGGAGCCGGCCGCCGTCGCCGACGCAGGGCTGCGCGCGCTGTTCGCCGGCCGGGCGGAGGTCATCCCCGGGCTACTCAACCGGTTCATGGCCTGGGGTGCGGCGCTCACCCCGCAGTGGTTGATCGATCTCATACGCCGGCGCGCGCCCTGGCTCCCGCCGCGGGGGGCGCGGGCGTGACCGATCCCTTCTCGCCCTTCCGCCTCGGCGGGGTCACGCTGAGAAATCGGGTGATCCGCACGGCCGCCTTCGAGGGCATGGCCCCGGACGGGCGCGTCAGCGACGATCTCATCGAGCACCACCGTGCGCTCGCGGCCGGCGGCGTCGGCATGACCACGGTCGCCTACTGCGCGGTCGAGCCCGACGGGCGCACCTTCCGCGATCAGCTCCACCTGCGCCCGGAGGCGGTCCCGGACCTCCGGCGCCTCACCGACGTCGTCCACGCCGAGGGGGCCGCGGTTTCGATCCAGCTCGGCCACTGCGGCGCCTTCTCCGACAACGCCGACCAGCGGCGGCGGCGGCCCCTCGGTCCCTCGCGCGCCCTGAACCTGGTGGGCATGCTGAGCGGGCGGGTGCTGGCCGACGCCATGACCTCCGCCGAGATCGAAGCGGTCACCGTGCGCTTCGTCACGGCCGCGCGGCTCGCGCGCGAGGCGGGCTTCGACGCCGTGGAGCTGCACCTCGGCCACGGCTACCTCCTGAGCCAGTTTCTCAGCCCCGCCACCAACCGCCGTCGCGACCGCTGGGGCGGCTCGCTCGAGAATCGGGCGCGCTTCGCGCTCGACGTGGTGACGCGGGTGCGCGACGCGTTGCCGCCGGAGCTGCCTGTGCTCTGCAAGGTCAACCTCCGTGACGGCTTTCGCGGGGGCCTCGAGCTCGCGGAGAGCGTGCAGGTGGCGCGCTGGCTCGAGGCGCGCGGCGCCGACGCGTTGGTGCTCTCCGGCGGGTTCGTCAGCAGGAACCCCTTCTACCTCTTCCGCGGCGACCGGCCGCTCTGGCCGATGATCGTGGCGGCCAGGAATCCCGCCTTCAAGCTGGCCTTGGCCCTCTTCGGGTGGCTGGTCATCCGCTCCTCGCCCTTCGAGCCGCTCTACTTCCTGCCGTTGGCGCGCGAGGTGCGGCGTGCCGTGCGGATGCCGCTGGTGCTCCTCGGGGGGATCAAGTCGCGCGCGGATCTCGACGTCGCCATGGAGGAGGGCTTCGAGCTGGTCGCCATGGGGCGCGCGCTGATCCACGATCCGTCGCTGGTCGCGAAGCTCTCCGCCGGCGCGCTCACCGAGAGCGGCTGCGTCCCCTGCAACCGCTGCGTCGCCGAGATGGAGCGGGACGGCGGCGTCTGCTGCGCGCGGCTGCCCGAGCAGCTCGCGGCCCGCGCCGCCCGCGCCGCGCGGGGCCGCGCGCCCCGGGGCTGAGCGAGCGGAGAACGGCCACGGCGGTCGGACCGCGGCGAGGGGGCGGCGGAGAAGAGCCCGGCGTCGCTGTCGCGTCCTCGGCCCTGGTGACGGGGCCTCGGACCGCGCTGCGGCTCGTCGCGTCTCGAAGGTCCCACCTCGTGATCGAGAGGGACCGGCCCCGTGGAGCGCCTCGCGTGCGCCACGGGAGAGCCCGGGTCAGTGGCAGGCCGAGCAGGGCTGGTCGCAGAAGTGGTAGCAGGAGCCGCCGGTGGCGAGCCCGCCGGTGGCGAGGCCGCCCGTCGCCAAGCCGCCCGTCGCCAAGCCGCCGGTGGCAAGGCCGCCGGTGGCGAGGCCGCCCGTCGCCAAGCCGCCGGTGGCGAGGCCACCCGTCGCCAAGCCGCCGGTGGCGAGGCCGCCGGTGGCGAGGCCGCCCGTCGCCAAGCCGCCGGTGGCGAGGCCACCCGTGGCGAGGCCACCTGTCGAAACGCCGCCGGTGCTGGCACCACCCGTCGCCACGCCACCGGTCACGTCGGCGCCGCCGGTGACCGGGCCCGTCGGCGCCGCTCCACCGAGGACTTCAGGGGTGGGGACGTCGTCCTCCGCGCCGCAGCCGTAGGACATCCAGCCGAGCGCCAGGAGGAACACCGTGACGTCGCGCAAGACCTGCGCTCCCCGGTGCAGCCGAGTCGTCGTCATGTCGATCGCCGGGAGGGAGGTTGAGGGCGTCGGCGCTCGTCGGCCGACGGTGAGCATCATGCGGCGCGGCGCGCCGTAGGTCCAGCGGCAGCGTGGGCGACGTGGGGGCGGCGCGCGAGCACGAGCGCCAGCCGCCGGGGCCGCGCCGATGAACGGGGGCCGTCGGCGACGAACGGCCGCATCCCCGCGGAGGACCGGCGATCCTGGAACACCATGGACGCGACGCCAGGATCGCCTTCGAACAGCCTCGCGGGGGAACCAACATCTCGCCCGATCACACCCAGGACGGTAGGCTGCCTCTGCCACCGCCGAGCGCGAACGCGGGGACCAGGGGACAGAAATGTCCCCCCTCCCCACTCCCCTCGGGAAGGGAGCTCATCGGTCCCATCCGAGGTCAGGGCATGCCGCTGGAGGTGGGACCGGACACTCGTCAGACGAGGGCGCTCATGTTACGGGCCCGGGGGATTCGGGTATCCCGTCCGGCGCGCTGCGTCGGGAGGGGTGTCGCCCTGGGAAGGCGCGAGGCTCGAGCAAGGAAATCGAGCCCGTCTCGCGCGGAGGTGATGCGATGGCAAACAGGACGCCCAGAAGCCGGCGAGAGTTCTTGTTCGACGTTGGCGTTGCGGCCACGGGAGTCGCCGCTTCGGCGGCCCTGGCCGCCTGCTCGCAGGGTGGCGACTGCAACTGCGGGGACGGAACGCAGTCACCGACCGGCGGCGCCGGAGGCACCTGTCCTCCCGCCCCGTCGGGGACCGGCGGAGCGCAGCCGGGCAGCGGCGGCAACACCGGGGGCGTCACCGGCGGTACGGGTGGCACCACGATCACCGGCGGCACGGGTGGCACCACGATTCCTGCCACCGGGGGACAGGAGCCGGGCGCGACGGGGGGGGCGACGACCGGCGGGGCCGCCACCGGCGGCGCCGGCGTGGATCCGTCCGGGGGAGCTGCCACCGGCGGCGCGCAGAACTGCCCCGAATGCCCCCCGCCGACCGAGTGCGTGACCCCGGCCACCCTACCCACGGAGTGGGCGCGGGAGGCCGACGTCGTCGTGCTGGGGACGGGTTTCGCGGGGCTGGCAGCCGCGATCGCCGCAGCGGACGCGGGCGCCGAGGTCTTGATCCTCGAGAAGATGCCCGAGGCGGAGGAGGGCGGCAACAGCATCATCTCCGGCAACATGTGGTGGACCCCGACCTCGGTCGAGGGTGGCCGGACCTATATCGCCGCCCTGTCCATGGGGGCGACCGACGACTCCTACATACAGATGCTGGCGCAGGAGATGTATGGACTCAATGACTGGCTGGCGACGCTGGGCATCACCGCGTCGCCGCTCGGCATCTTCGAGCCGGAGTACCCCGAGCTGCCGGGATCGGATGCGGTCCGCACCTGGGCGAACAACGCGGGGGGCGGTCTGTGGCAGCCGCTCCGAGACGCGGTTTCGGGGCGTGGAGTGGAGGTCCTGTACGAGACGCCGGGGGTGGACCTGATCCAGGATCCGACCACCCGGGAGATCAAGGGGGTGGTCGCCCGGAGCGGCGGCCAGAACGTGAACATCCGCTGCAAGCGAGCGGTCATCCTGGCCTGCGGCGGGTTCGAGTTCGATCTCGCCTTGCAGGCCCAGTACCTGCCGGCCTGGCCCGTGTTCTGTCAGGGGACGCCCGGCAACACGGGCGACGGCATCCGGATGGCGCAGAAGGCGGGCGCCGCTCTGTGGCACATGAACAACACGCTCGCCCACGTCGGCTGCTTCGTCCCCGACCCGACGGATCCGACTTCGCTACCGATCTCGCTCGCTCTACCCAACGGGTGTATCCTCGTCGATCAGTTCGGCTCCCGGTTCATGAACGAGCGACGCGAGGACCGGCACGGGTTTGGTCACAAGGAGTATCTGCTCTTCTTCGACGCGTTGAGGCAGTCCTTCAGCCGGATCCCCTGCTATGGCCTGTTCGACGACACCACCCGTCGGGCGGGTCGGCTCGCCGGTGGCCTCTCGGGTTGGTTCGGGAGACATGGGACGTACACCTGGAGCGCGGACAACAGCGCCGAGATCGCCAGCGGGTGGATCAAGCAAGGTCAGACCTGGGACGCGCTGGCCGCGGCGATCGGCGTCGAGCCCGCCGTGTTGAACGCGACCATCGCGAGGTACAACGAGTTCTGCGCCGCGGGTCAGGACCAGGACTATGGCCGGGAGGCCTCGACCCTGCAGGCGTTGACCACGGCACCGTACTACGCGATCCCGATCTACCCGATGATGTACAACACCCAGGGGGGCCCCCGGCGCAACGAGGCGTGCCGGGTGGTGAGCCCCACGGGTGAGGCCATTCCCCGTCTCTACAGCGCCGGCGAGCTGGGGTCGGGCTGGGGCTGGATGTACAACGGGGGGGGGAACGCGTCGGAGGCGGTGATCACGGGGCGGCGAGCCGGGGTGAACGCCGCGGGCGAGGCTCCCTGGGCCTAGCTTCCCTCCCGGCGCGGTGGGTCGTCGACGTGCCGCTCCGGGCGCGACGGTCGATCGTCGCTCGATCTGCATGCGGGCCCCGCGTCCCCGACGGTGGCACGACTCGACCTCGCCAGGGCGACGGCACCTCGAACGTCAGCGGCCACGATCGCGGACCGGGTGAGCTCCGGTGTCGCCGGCGGAACGGCGCGGGACGTCGTCGGGCGAGGTCACCGCGGTCCGTGGCGTCTCCGTGGTGCGCGCCGAGCCACCGTCGCCGTGTGCGACCCGTTCGACCCGCAGGGGCCGCCGGGTCGAGACGTCACGCCGCGCTCGAGATCCGCGGGTGGCCTGCCGGTTTCGGGCGCCGTGAGCGATAGGATCCACTCGGATCCTGGAACGGCTCGCGCTCCGGTTCGGCGTGCTGGCTCCGGGCGGGTGGGCGCGGCTGGCCTGGTTCGGCGGGACGACGTACGCTCCGCGCGGAGGCAGGGCCGAATGAGGAGATGGGACAGGATGGGCGTGGCGCTGGTGACGAGCGCCCTGGCAGCGGCTTGCACGGAGGACGACGTCGCTTCGACGCCGGGGGCGGGAGGGAGCTCCGGTGCCGGCGGTCCACCCGCGGGGGAGGTCACCTGCGGCGCGCACTGCGCGGCGGATCTCACGGCTGCGCGCGCCGCGCTCGAGGCCGGCGACTACGCCGGGGCCTTCGCCCAGTACCGCTGCGCGGACTCGCGCGAGGCGGCGTTCGGTGCCGGGCTCACCCGGGTGCTCACCCTGCTCGAGGGACCGGCCGCGAGTCAGCTCATGGCCCACCTCGGCCTCGCACCCCTGGTGGCGCCCGACCTGCTCGGTCCGGACAGCATCGTCAGTCGGCTCAACCGCCGGTGGGACGGCGAGGGAACGCTCGCGGTGTCCGGCGCGCTGGCTGCCACGCTGCCGTTCGAGCGGGCCCAGCTGGAGGTGGGCGAATGGCCGCACCTCGAGGCGGTGGACTGGACGAGCGATGCCGAGGCCGATCTGTACGTGGAGTTCGCGGAGCCGGCGGCGCTCGCCGCGGGCAGCTCGTTCGCCATCACCTTCGACTGCGCGGCGACGAGCCCGTCGCGTCGGATGGACGCCGGCCTCTCCTACCTCGAGCTCGACTTCGCCGCGGCCGGCGAGGACCACTGGTGCAGCGTCCCTTACGGCTTCTACTCGGGCCCCTGCGAGCCCGACGGTGGGCGGGTGGTGCTGGTCGAGGGTGGGAGCGTGCCCGGTCAGCGCGCGTCGCTCACCCTCGAGAACGTCCTTCTGGAATGCAGCGGCGAGGGCGTCAGCACCTACCCGCTGCCGCTCGTGCGCGTCAGCGGCACCGTCGATGCGGGCATCGTGTCCGACGCGGTCGACACCGCCGGACTGCACCCGATCTTCCAGGAGGACTTCGACTTTCAGGCGACGCTCCCGGCGGCGACGACGGTGACCGAGCTGCTCGTCGACGCGGCGGGTCTGGCGCCCGAGCTCGAGGAGGCGGCCTGCTTCTTCCGCGCCGCCGGCGGGATCTCGGGGCCGGTCTTCACCTTCCCCGGGAGCCTCTTCGCCGGGGCGGATTTCGCGGTGTCGGGCGGGGACTCGGAGGTCGTGGGGGCACTGCTCCTGGCTACGGCGGCGGCGGCGCACCTCGCGTCGGCCGCGGACGTGCCGCTCACCATTCGCGATCTGACCTGCGATGCGGACGAGGCGGGCTGCCCCTCGACAGCGGCGCTGGTGGAACAATTCAACGCCGGGTTCGCGACCCGGTTCCGTCCGGCGGAGTTCGCCGAGGCCGCGCGTCTGCTCGGTGAGGCCCTCCCTCTGCTCGACGCCGGGCTCGGGAGGCTCGACGCCGCCAGCCTCTTGGTGCAGAACGCGACCTCCTCGGCGGGGCTGGTGCTGATCCGCGACGTGGGGGTGGCCGCGAACCGGTCGCTCACCACGGGCGCGACCGCGATCCCCCACGGCACCCCGGCCGTGACGGTCGATCTGCGGTCCTTCTTCGCGACGGCCCGCAACCCGCGGGACGTCGGCCTGCCCGTCCTCACGTATTCCGAGCAGTGCGACGAGTGGGAATACTGCTGGTCGGAGACGGAGCTCTCCACCGACTTCCTGCAGGCGTACACCGCCGGGAGCTCGGACGTGAGCTGGGAGGGCGATTACACCTGGTCCGACGAGGACGCCGTGACGACAGCCCTCGACGAGATCCTCACCCACGTCGGGCGTGAGCTCGTCGGCGGTGGCTGATCTCGGGCAGCGTCGCGCGGATCGGGGGGGGGCCGGGGCGCTCGCGGCGTCCCTGCTCGCGATGGGCCTCGGCTGCGGGCCCACCCGCACCGACTCCTCGCTCGCCGTCGTGCCAGGGGACGCGGGCGCGGCCGGGGCGGCGCCGGAGAGCGTGCACGCGCAGTGGTCCTATCGCAGCGGCGAGGTCGACGTCGATGCCGACCTGACGACCACCCGCGACCGAGACGACTGCCGGACCGAGGGGCGGCTCCGCATCGATTCGATCACCGCCGCCGCCGAGGTCCACTACACGGAGCCGCTCGCCTGTACGGAGCTCGAGCTCACGGCATCGGGGGACATCCGGCGCCGCGGGCTGGAAACCGGCCACGACTGGGCGACCGAGCCGCTCGAGGTCGACCGGGACCGCGAGCTCATTCGCCTCGGCCCGTGGACTTCGCCCGAGGAGCCACCGAGGGCGTATTACTTCGAGCTGTCCGCTCCGGCCTGCGGCGGCTGCTCCTGTCCCCGGCTCGTACGCCGCGCGGGCGACGTCGATACCCTGCTCGAACTCGGGCGGGACTGCGACTGAATCGGGGAGCCGGTCTGCCGCCGCGGCGCTTCGGCCTCGCTCGAGGTATCGAGGCACCTTGCCTGGCGCCTGCCGGCGAGAGTCGAGCAACGCCCGCGCGCAGCGGCGAGCACGGCGGGTGCGTCGCTTCCGGCCGTCGGGGGTTCGGGCAGGGGGATGGCGGGGTCGTAAGGGAGCCGGTGGCCGGACCGAGGGGCCGGTTCGGGGTCGAGTCGAAGGTCCAGGCCCCTCGGTTCGGCAGGGGGCAGCTTCTTCGGGGGAGCGTTGGTGGCGACGAACGGATCTTCTGGTCGGGGCCCGGGAATAGAGGCGGTCCAACGCGTTGGGGTCCGCGCTTCGCCGTCGCCGGTGTGACGCGCGCCTCTGCGACCGGTGGCTGTCACGAGGCGAGGAAAGACTATGAAGGCTCGATTTCTGCTGCTCACTTCCCTGGCGCTGGGGCTCCTCGGCTACGGCTGTGGCTCGAACGACGGGGACGGCGCCGCCACCGCGGGTGCGGGACCGGTCGGCGGTGCTACCGGTGGGGTGGTGGGCACGGGCGCTGCGCCCGCCGGCGGATTCAGCACCGGGGGCGTCGCGGTCGGCGGTGGCGTGACCGGCGGAGTGGGCGGGATGGGCGGGGGCGGTGTTCCCGTCACCGGTGGCGCTCCGCCCACCGGCGGCGTCCCCGCCACAGGGGGAATCGCCGTTTCGGGCGGGGGGCCGGCGACCGGCGGTGTTCCCGTCACCGGTGGGGTTGCGGGCACGGGCGGCACCCCGGGTACCGGCGGCGATCCCGGCACCGGGGGCGATCCCGGCACCGGCGGCGATCCCGGCACCGGCGGCATCCCGGCGACCGGTGGCGACGGCGGCGCCGCGATGGGTGGCGCGGCCACGGGCGGCGCCGGGAGCGGCGGCGAAGGAACGGGCGGTACGCCTCCCGAGCCGGAGCCCACGCTCATCACCTCCGGGCCCGGCAGCCCCCAGACCTACTGGGTGGAGGGAGAGGTGACCGTGGGCGGTGGCACGCCGACGATCGAGGTCATCGAGAGTCAGACGTTCCAGGAGTGGCACGGTTTCGGCGGCACCTTCAACGAGCGAGGCTGGGCGGCCCTCCAGGCCCTCTCGGCGGACGACCGGGACCGAGCCATCCGGTTGCTGTTCGACGTGCGGAACGGGATCGGGTTTACCTGGGGACGAATCCCGATCGGTGCCAGCGACTACGCGATGGCTCGCTACACGCTGAACGAGACGGCGAACGACCTGTCGATGGAGAACTTCTCCATCGAGCACGACAAGAACCCCGAGTACGGCCTCATCCCGTACATCAAGGCGGCGCAGGCGGTGAAGCCGGACCTCCGCTTCTGGGCCAGCCCCTGGACGCCGCCTACCTGGATGAAGTCGCCGTCCCCCGCCGGCGGTTCTGGCTACGACGGGGGCGTGATGCGCAACGAGCCGGACATGCTCCGGGCCAACGCCCTCTACCAGGTGCGCTTCGTCCAGGCCTACGAGGCCGAGGGCATCCCGATCGATCACGTTCAGCCCCAGAACGAGCCCGGGTACACCCAGCATTATCCCTCATGCGGCTGGGGCATGTACCGTGACCTCGACAACAACCCGGTCAACGGGCAACCCTACCTCGGCACCTTCGTCGCCGACTACCTCGCGCCGGCGTTCCAGCAGGCGGGCCTCAGCACGAAGATCTGGTTCGGCACGCTGTCCAATGACGCCACCGCCGCCGGCTACTGGAACGACGCGCGGGCGAGGGCGGGACAGTACATCACGGGCGTCGGGCTGCAGTGGAACAACGTGAACCTGGTGCAGACGGTCGCCAGCGCTGGCTACCTGGTGATGTGCTCGGAGCACCAGTGCGGCAACTACCCCTGGCTCAGCGCCCGAGCCACCAGCCGCCAGGACGCCAACCGCGACAACTTCCTGCCTAACGAGGCGCCCAACAACCACGCCTACGGCGAGGAGAGCTGGGATCTCATCAAGACCTGGCTCGAGGCGGGCGTGAACATGTACAACGCCTGGAACATGGTGCTGGACACGGTGGGCGCGAACCTCGACGAGACGCGGGTTTGGCCGCAGAACGCCCTGCTCGCGGTCGACCTGAACGCCGGCACGCTGGAGGTCACGCCCGCGTACTACGTATTCCGGCACCTGGGGCAGTACGTGGAGCCCGGCGCCGTTCGCCTCGGCACCGAAGGCGGCAATGCCCTCGCCTTCCGCAACCCGGACGGCAGCATCGTCACCATCATCTTCAACGAGAGCCAGCAGCAGGCGCAGATGACCCTCGCCGTCGGCGGTCAGCACCTGCAGTTCACCGTCCCCGGTCGCGGCTGGGCGACGGTCAACTGGCAGGGCTAGGGCACGAATCGTTCGCCGGCGGCACCGGCGCCCCGAGAAGCGCGCCTCTGGCACCAGTGGTCGCCCAGGGGTGAGGGAGCGTCTCCCAGGGCGCGGGGGGTGAAGTCCACGGCTCGCGCGGGTGCCGTGCCCGGTGGTCGCGCGTGGTCCGGGTGAAGACGGCTCGCGGGGGGCCGCGTCGCGACCACCGTCCTGCCGCCGGGAAGCGCCCGTCGCGCGAGCAACGGGTAGATCTGCAGGCGTCCGACCCGCCGCCATCGCCGCCGAAGGCCGTTGGTGATTTCCGGCCCGGCTAGTCCACCCTGAGATGCGAGCAGAACGTCCGGCAGTCTGGCTCTTGGTGCTGGCAGTAGCTCACCCAGCGCCGCGGTCCCGCGGGGCCGTCGAAGGAGGGCAGATGGTGGGACCACCCGCCGTATGCGTCGTGTTCGGGGCCGGGCCAGTACCAGCGCGCGATGCGCACGTCTCCCTCGTCGGCCACGTACGCGGGCAGGCCGAGCTTGCCGCCGAGCTCACAGGGGGGGACCACCGCACCGGAGTCGCCCCCGCTCAGCTCGACCGAGATGCCGCAAGCGCGACCGCTCCCGTCGAAGGCGATGGACACGCCGCCGTCCTGCCAGCCTCGCGCGGGCGCATCGAGCCCGAGCACGGTGCCCTGGAAGGCGGTTTCGTCGAGCGTGCAGCGCAGCGGCCGCAGCTCCTGGAGCTTCCCCTTGGCCCTGGTGCAGGCCTCGCGCGCCTGGGCCTCGCTCATGCCGAGGGCGAAGCCGAGCACGTCTCGGGGATAGGGATCGGCACCCTCACCGCTGGTACAGCCGGACCACGCCTCCTTGAAGCCCTGGACGGTGCCGGCCTGTCCGTTGGGCTCGGCGTCGCGACCGACAGGTTTCGAAGCGGCCGGGTCGGACTGATCGGGCGCCAAGGGTGGGGGCTGCTTCCCGCCGCAGCTCGTCAGCGCCAGGGTCGCCAGGGCCATCCACGTCAGGGGTTGCATCGTGCGAGCAGGGTATCATGGCACGGCTCCGCGGGGCCCGCGCCGGATCCGGGCCGCGACCTCGCCCCACCCGCCTCGCGCGATCCAGGCCGGGCAAGGGCGCCGTGATCGGGACGAGAGGGGCCCTCGAGGACCGCGTAGGGCTTGTGTTTCCGGCTGGAGGCAGGCAAACCTGGGCTCGGCACCGGGTGGGTAGGGCCGGTGCGGCGGCAGGTCGATGGCGAAACCTCGAGCCGAGGCTTCGCCGGCTGCGTATCGAGGGAGTAGGAAAATGAGAGCGTTCTTGCTCGGACTCGCGTCAATCCGGGGGGCGGGTTTCGGTGCCCTGTCGCTGATGGTCGTCACCGCTTGCGGCGACGGCGGCGGCGATGCCGCGGGCGGCGATGGCGACGGCGTCGCGGGGGGCGCCGGCGCGATCTCGAGCGTCACTGGCGGCGGACCTGCCGCGACCGGGGGTACCGGCGATGACCCGCGGAGCGGCGGCGGTGCCCCCGTTGGCGGAGCCGAAACCGGCGGCGTCGGCACCGGAGGTGACGGCCCCGGTGGGTCAGATCCCGGCGGCGCGGGCGCCGGCGGCGCGGTTACTGGCGGCGCCGTGACCGGCGGCGTGGGCATCGGCGGCGCGGGCACCGGCGGGTCCCTGGTGGGCGGCGTGGGCAGCGGCGGCGCGGGCACCGGCGGGTCCCTGGTGGGCGGCGCGGGCACCGGCGGCGCGGGCACCGGCGGCGCCGTGACTGGCGGCGCGGGCACCGGGGGCGCGGGCACCGGCGGCGCGGGCACCGGTGGTGTCGGCGGAGCAGCGGTGGGTGGCGGCGGTGGCAGCGGCGGCGGCGACACGGGCGGCGACGGCGCCACCGGCGGGAGCGACGACACCGTCACGCGCACCGCCTCCACGTACACGTTCCGGCACTACCCCATCGAGACCGACGCTAACGGCGTGTGGAACGGGCCGGCGAGCCCCGCCGCGCAGGTGACCAGCAGCACCTTCGACACGGTGGTGCTGGAGAACGGGTTCTTGCGCGTCACCCTGCTGCCCGAATACGGGGGCCGCATCCTGAGCATCGTGCACAAGCCGACGGGACGTGAGCTCTTGTACCAGAACCCGCTCGGCACCCCGTACCTGATGAACGAGGAGATCTTCTACTACGACTACCTGATGATCCTCGGCGGCATCTTCCCGAGCTTCCCGGAGCCGGAGCACGGCAAGTACTGGGACCAGCCGTACCGGTTCGAGGTCGTGAGCGAGAGCCCCGAGGCGATCACCGTGCGCATGTCCCGCCAGGACGACCGCGACCTGGCCGCCGGGGTCCCGACCCGGTACGACGTCGGGCGCACCGACGTGCTCGTCGAGCTTGAGGTGACGTTGCGAGCTGGCACGACCAGCCTGGAGCTTGCCACCCGGCTCACCAACACCAGGAGCGGCACCGTCCCCGCGTTCGAGTACTGGACGGTGACCACCCTGGCGCCCGGCTCGACGCCGGGGCGGACGGCCATCCCGCTCGACACGCGGATCCTGGCGCAAATGGAGCAGGTCCACCTGCTCGAGAGCTCGTGGAGCTGGTTCGGGAGCGCCGAGGAGCGGGTGTCGGGGGAGATCTTCCGCTGGAACAACCTCTCGCACTTCGCCAACTGGGTCGATCAGGGGACGGCCTTCGCGAGCCCGTCCTACTCGGCGAGCTGGTCGGGCCTCCTCAACGAGGACGAGCACTTCGGCATCCTCCGCGTGACCGAGGGCGGGGGGACGACCGGCCTGAAGCTGTGGACGTTCGGTCGCGACAGTCTGAACGTCGACGTCAACGATCCCACCCAGTGGCTGCGCCCCACCATCGAGATGTGGCACGGCGTCACCCCGGAGTTCTGGGATCGCGGCTCGCTGGCCGCGAACGAGGTCCGACAGTGGAGCGACCGGTACTTCCCGACGCTGGGTCTCGAGGAGGTCACGGCCGCGAGCGCCTACGGTGCGCTCCACCTCACGAGCGCCCAAAGCGGCGCGGACACGGTGCTCGTCGCCGCGGCCTCGCTGACGCTGCCAGGGCAGACCGTGAGGGCGATCCTGCGGCTCGACGGGGTCGTCATCGCCGAACAGGACGTGGTCGTCGCCGCCACCGACGCGACGCGGGTGAGCGCGACGGTGGCGACTAGCGACCTCGGGCCAGGGGCCACCTTCGGGGCCGAGTTCCTGCAGGGCGAGACGAGCCTCCTGTCCGGACAGATCACGCTCCCGTAGCGGCGTGCGCCGCCCTCGTGGGCGGTGGCCGACGGGAGCGGCGGCCGATCCAGCCGGACACGGGGTCCACGCGGCTCGGTCCAGCCCGAGCTCCGACGCCTCCACGGCCGCGGTGGCGCTACTCGTGCGCCGCGAGCGCGTTCACCGCGAAGCCGCCGGCGTCGGGGGGCAGACGAACACGCGCCGCTCTCCCTGGGACACGGTCAGCCGCTCGGCCCTCCACCGCCCTGGCGCCACCCACAGCTCTACGACCCTGTTCTCGCCGGGCGCGAGGTAGATGCGGATGTTGCCACCCGGCAGACAATCCGCGCCGTCGACCCGACAGCGGCCGCGGCAGTCGATCTCGAGCTGGGTCAGGCTCAGGCGCGACAGCGTCGCCATGGTCACGCCCCCGGAGGTGGCGGCGAGGCCGATCACCGCGAGCGAGCCGACCACCGGCGCTCGCCGCGCGGAGCGGAGCTCGCGCGCGCGCACCCGGTCCAGGAGCTCGTTGGCCTGGGCCACCCAGGCGACGCGACGCTCCTCGGCGTCCTCCGCCCAGCGCACGAGCATGCCGTGGCTCGCGAGCAGGGGTGAGCGGCAGAACGGGCAGGAGAGCGCGGCAGCCCGCTCCGGAGCCTGGACGTTGCCCGCGCAGCTCGGGCACCTGGCGGGCTGCGCCTCGCCGCTCAGCGCCGCCTGGACATGCCGGGTGAGGCGCTCGGCCAGGCGCGCCGCCCTCCGCTGGAGCCAGCGCGTCGAGAGGTAGAAGCCGAGGGCCCCGACGCCGAGCGTTGCGCAGGCCGCGATCGGGAACACCGCCTGGCCGCCGATCCCGGCGGTGTACAGGACCAGCGCGAGCACGTTGATCGCGCTCGTCGGCGCGATGAAGCACGCCATCCCCTTCACCACTCGCTGGGTGCTGGTCGGCTGCAGTCGCTGCGAGTGCGCCTCCCGGAGCGCCGCGAGCCCCTCGCGCTCGGCGGAGGCCGCTCGCGCGGTGAGGCCCTCGGCCTCCCCGAGCTCGGGGACCGGTCGTTCGTCGCCGCAGAAGGCGCAGCGCACCCGCGGCTGGCCCAGCGCGACGGGCAAGCCCGCGCCGCAGCCGTCACACTCGATGACCCGCAGCGCGGGCGTGGCACCCGGCACGCCAGTCGTGGACGGCGCGGTCCCCCTGCTCGGCTTGGCCTTTCGCCGCTTCACCACACCACCAGGGCTTCCGGAGTGGGAGCGAGCACGTCCTCGCGGGATGCCGCGACTGAGAGAGGGGCGACGCATCGGGCGGCCCCGGACCCGCGATCCCGGGGATGCGTTCAACCCTACCCGATGCGGTCCTGTGCCGTGAAGGCGGCCCGGCACCCGCGTTCTCCGCGCCACCGGTTCGGCGCGACGGGCGTGGCATCCTTCGCTCCACGATGAAGGCCGCGATGGGGTTCCGGGGGCCCGTGGCGGTGCCGCTGGCGCTCACCAACGGAGGCGGGTCGAACGGCGACTCCGATCCCTCCGGCGGCGGGGATCCCCGCGGCGGCGTCGGGGCCGGCGAGGGGGCATGGGCGGCGACCCCACCCGCGGCGCCGTCCCCGGCGGCGGCGACGCTCCGGATGTGGCCGCGACCCCGAGCCCGGGCGGCGTGGTCACGGGGGGCACGAGCGCGAGCGGCGCACCGACCGGCGGCAGCAGCACGGGGGGGCAGGGGAGCACCGGGGGAAAGGCCTCCAGGGCGGGCGGCGCGGGGACGGGCGGTTCGGTCGAGGGTGGAGCGGGCGGAACCGGAGGAGACACCCCGGTCGACGCATTCCTCGATCTCGACCGTACGCGGATGGACTTCGGGACCATCGTGCTCGACACCACCGCCACGGACACGTTCACCGTGACCAACCGGGGGGCGTCCATTTCCGGCGTCCCCAGCATCGGCGTGGAGGCGGGGGTGGCACCCGACCCCGTCTTGTTCACCGTCACCAACGTCGGTGACGCCGCCGCGGGGCCGATCGCCGCGAGCATCGTCGGGGAGTTCGGCAGCGACCACGCCATCAGCGACAGCGACTGCACGACCCTCACCCCGCAGGAGACGTGCACCCTCTCGGTGGTGTGCCGCCCGCCGATGAGCGCTGCTGGCGGCCCCCGAGACGCCGTCCTGTCGACCACCGACGGCCGATCCCACGTTGCGATCCCGCTGACCGCCCAGGTGAGTCTTGGGGATTGAAGGGACGGGGCCGCGTCCCGCGGCCGAGGTGGGCGAGCGCCTCGGCCTCCCCCATCACGGGATGGGGTTCGCCTGCAGGTGCGCGAGCGTCTCCGCGGCCACGACGGTCGGCTGCTCGTCGACGATGAAATGGCCGCCGTCTGGCTGCACGACGCGATAGCTTCCCGTCATGAGCGGTGCGGTGTCGGTCACCGTGCTCTGCCCCATGTCGTCGGCGCCGAAGATGAGCAGCGTGGGGACGCTCACCTCCCAGGGCTCGAAGTCCTCGATCACGCTCCGGTGGCCGCGCGATGCCCGGTACCAGTTCAGGGCCGCGGTCATGGCGCCTGGCTCCATCATGTGCGCGATGGTCGCCTCGGTCTGGTCGGCAGGCTTCGCCGTCCACATGTTCCTCATCGCCTCCGGAGTCCAGAAGGCCTCCCCGTCGCCCTCGGTCATCCAGATGTTGAGTAGCGCGAGGTAGGTCGCCATTTCCTGGTCCTCGTAGACCGAGCGCGCCCAGACCTGGTAGTGCGGGATCGAGATGGCGGTGAAGGAGGCGATGGGTGAGGGATCCGTCGCGAGCATGAGCCACCCGACGTTCGCGCCCCAGTCGTGGGCGACCAGGTGGAACCGCTCGCCGAGCTCGCGGCCGAAGGCGAATGCGTCCGCGATGAGCTCTTCGTACCGGTAGGCGTCCACCTCGGTCGGGCGCGCGCCGGGGCTGTATCCGCGCTGGTCCGGTGCCAGGCAGTGGTAGCCATTGCTCGTCAACACCGGGATCAGGCCGGACCACATCAGCGACGTGTCGGGGAAACCATGGAGCAGCAGGACCGGCTCGCCACCGCCGGGCCCGGCCTCGAGCGCATCGAAGGTGAGCTGCCCCACCTCGATCGTACGCGCGTGCATCGATTCGCCGCCTCCCGCCCCGCCGCTCTCCAGGGTGCCGCCGGAGCCCCCAGCGCCGCTAGAGCCGCCGCTGGGGGTGGAGCCCCCGGTGCCCGGCGCGCCGCTAGAGCCGCCGCTCGACGGGGATCCGCCCGTGCTGGACGTGCTGCCCGAGCTGGAGGAACCGCCCGTGTCGGTGACGCCACCCGCGGGCGCCCCGCCGCTCGGTGGTGTGCCGCCCGAGCCGGGTGCGCCCCCGGAGAGTGCGTCACCGCCCGAGCCGCCGCTCGGTGCGGATCCGCCGCTGCTGATGGCGCCGCCCGAGCTCACGGCGCCACCCGTTCCGGTCGCGCCTCCCGTGACGGGCCGCGCCCCACCGCCGGACTGTGCACCGCCCGAGCCGGGTGTACCTCCGGAGAGTGCGTCACCGCCCGAGCCGCCGCTCGGCGCGGTGCCCCCGGTGACGAGGGTATCGCCCGAGCTCGTTGCACCACCCATGCCGGTGGAGTCTCCCGTCTCGTTCGAGCTGCCCGAATCCGATGCGCAGGCCGCTCCCAGCATCGTCAGCGCCACGAAGCCCACGGACAGTGGAGTCGATCTCATGAGGACCTCTGCGAAGTGCGAGCGCTCGAGCGGACCGCAGCGCGTATTCCCCGTCGCGCGCGGGTCGATCAAGCGGGTCATTGCGCACCGAAACCAGGCTGACGGCACGCGAACTTTCCGGTGAGCGACGGCTCGCCGAGGCTCGCGTGCTCGACGGCCCCTTCGAGCCGGATCAAGCCCAATTGTCCCGGCCGGTGGACGCTCGACCAGGTGAGAAAAAACGCGCCGGGAGCCGCCGACGACCGGATCGAAATCATTCAAGAGGAACCGAAGCGCTCGGCGAATCGCCGCGCCGGAGCTCGAGGTCGAGGCGGTCGGGTTCCAACGGCCAGGACGACCGCGATCCTCGTGACCGTGGCGCGAGGAGTCGCCCCAGCGGTGTCCGGAGACCGAGCGACGGCAGCACGGACCAGGAGCGCTCACGCGCGAGCCTCCGCTCGCTGCCAGGGAACCGCCGAGCGACGCTCGGTGGCGAGAACGGGTCACCACGCCCGGTTCACCGATCTGCACTGCCGCGATGTCCGGCGCGGGGACGCCGGCGATCCGGGCGACGAGGAGGCGGCCGTTCCCGCCGGTGCCTCACCGCACCCGCATCGGTCCGCTCATCGTCGAGGCGGCGGACCCTGTGAGCAGGCCTCGTCTGGCAGTCTGGCACGAGGGCTCGACCCCTGCGCCTGCGGCTCCGTCGCTCGCGCGCGGCCACCCGCCTTGACAAGGGCGAGACGTCCGTCATAGTCCCGTTCTCCGGGAGCCAGCCGTGAAGCACGTATCCGTCGCCATCCCGCGCGCCATCACCCCGGCCGGGTCCTCCCGGCCGATGGGGCGGCAGGGTCCGGTCCGGGCGTGCTTCGCCAGCGCGTGTAGCTAGTCACCTCGCGCTCGCTCCCCTCACGCGCCGCGGACCGCGCAAGGTTCGCGGCGTTTTCGCGTTTCGCGTCCAGTGAAGACGGCGCCTTCGGCGGCCTTTCCCCGAACCTTCCTCTCTCTCGTTCGTTCGCACGCAGCTCTCCTCTTCTCGAGGTCACCTCATGTCACCGGCAGATCTCTCGACGTCAGCGGACGCGCACCGGCCCGCGCCGCTGGGGTGGAGCGCGCGCCCCTTCGCCGAGCTCGTCCGGCTCGCCTGGCCGATCGCGGTCGCGACCCTGTCGTTCACCGTCATGACGCTCGTCGACACCCTGATCGTCGCGCGCCTGGGGACGGCCGAGCTCGCCGGGGTCGGCCTGGGCGGCACGGCCCTCTTCTTCCTCTTCTGCTTTTCCTTCGGGCTCCTGCAGGGCGCCAAGGTCCTGGTATCCCAGGCGATCGGGGCTGGGCGCCGCGACGAGGTGCTGCGGCACGTCGCGGTGGCGATCGCGGCCGCGCTGCTACTGGGCGTGGCGACCGTCGCGGTGGCGGAGCTCCTCGCGCAGGTCGTGGCCGCCATGGCCGCCACCGACGCGGCCGGACGGGCGGCGCGCACGTACATGCGCGTCCGTGCTTTGGGCGCTCCCATCGTCTTCGTGCAGGTGGCCCTGCGCGAGGTCCTCCAGGCGCAGGGCAATTCGCGGGCCCCGATGGCCGCCGCGCTGGCAGGCAACGTCGTCAACCTTCCCCTGGCGCTCTTCTTCGTCTTCGGGTTGCACCTGGGCGTGGCCGGCGCCGCCGCAGCCACCCTGGTGGCGCACGCCGTGGAGGCCGCCGTGGTCATCCAGGTGCAGCGCAGGTTCGGTGGCTTCGGCTTGCTGCCCGCGGGCACCTTGGAGCGCGCCCGCGGGCCTTCGCGGCTCGCCGCGTCGCTCCTGCTCCTGCGCGCCGTGAAGCGACGCGCCCTCAGTGCCTCGCACTGGCGTCAGCTCCTGCGCGTCGGGCTGCCGACCGGGCTGCAGTTTCTCCTCGAGGTCGGTTCGTTCGCCACCCTGACGCTCGCCGTGGCGACCTTCTCGGAGGTGGACATGGCCGCCCACCAGATCGCGCTGCAGCTCGTCCAGTTCTCCTTCATGCCATGCGTGGCCCTGGGCGAGGCCGCTTCGGTCCTGGTGGGGCAGGCGGTCGGCGCGGATCGGGATGATCTGGTGCGGCACGTGGGCCGCCGGACGGCCTCGCTCGCCGTCGCCTACGCCGGCCTCTGTTCGTTCCTGTTCCTCCTGGCTGGGCGCTTCATCGCGGACCAGTTCCTGGCCGACCAGGCCGTCGTCGCGCTGGCGGCGCGGCTGCTGTTCGTGGCGGGCCTCTTCGGTTGCTTCGACGCCCTGAACATCGTCGGGCGCTGCGTCCTCCGGGGCACGGGTGACGTGCGGTTCGCCGCCGCCGTGGGGGTCACGGTAGCCTGGGGCTGCACCCCGACGCTCGCCTGGGGCCTCGGGCACGGGCTCGGCATGGGGGCACTGGGCGGCTGGATCGGGATCGCCGCCGAGGTCCTGGTTACGGCCGTCCTGTTCGGCATCCGTGTGGAACGCCGCGGCTGGGTGAGAGCTGCGGCCGCGGCGCGACTCGAGCTCCGTCGACAGTCGAGCGCGGCGCCCGCGGGCACGCCCCTCGACGCGGCGGATCTGTGCCCCGAAGCGGGATGACCGGGCGGCGGCGCCGTCCGGCGCGCGCCCCCCCGCCGGGGCGCTGCGCATCGACCGGAGCGGCGTGCACCGGTGCGACGCCGACCGGGTCGATCTGCCCGCGGCGGGGCGCCCGCCGCGCGCCGACGGGTGGATCGAGCCCGGCGCGGCCCGCGCACGGTGATAGGATGCGGGGCGGGTGCCCCACCGGCCGTCACCCTGCGCCGCGGAGCGCGGCAGCGTTCGGCGCCGTCCTCGCCGCGCTCGTGACGAGCTGTGGGGGCGCGTCCTCCGGCCCGTCCGGGTCGGACGATGGCGCGAGCTCGGGCGGCGCGTCCGGGAGGCGAGACGGGGGACCGTTCTCGGGTGGCGCGCCGAGCGGCGGTGGGTCCGGCGGGAGCGTGGGCGCGAGCGGCGGCGCGATGGGTGGCAGTGAGACGGGGGGCGCCGAGGGCGTCACCGGCGGCGCTGGCAGCGGCGGCGACGGCGCGGGCACGGGCGGCGGGGCGACCGCCGGGGGCGTCGGCTTGGGGGGCGTCGCGGGGACCGGGGGGGAGGGAACGCCGGGCGGCGCCGGCGCCGGTGGCGCGGGCGAAGCAGCGGAAACGGGCGGCGCGGAAACGGGCGGCGCGGA
>CAYVRP010000085.1:22065-29683 GCA_964454025.1 uncultured Polyangiaceae bacterium
GCGGCGCGGAAACGGGCGGCGCGGAAACGGGCGGCGCGGAAACGGGCGGCGCGGAGACGGGCGGCGCGGAGACGGGCGGCGCGGAGACGGGCGGCGCGGGCACCGGCGGCACGAGCCAGGCGGGTGCCACCGCGGTTGGTGGCGCGCTCGAGCTCCCGCCGGGCCTGTACTGGGACTTCGAGGCCATCGAGCAAGGCCAGGTGGCGGAGCGCTCCGGCCTTGGATCATCGCTGTCGGTGGAGAGCGCCGGCCTCGGCGAGGGGCTGCTCGGTCGGGGACTCTCGCTATCCGGAGCGCCCACGAGCGCGACCACCGCGGGCTCCGTGCTCGATACTGCCGCCAGCTACTCGGTCGTGGCCTGGGTCCGGCTGGACGCGATCGACACCTACCACACCTTCCTGTCCGTGGACGGCGCGCGGCTGAGCGCCTTCTACCTCCAGCTCCGCGACGGGGAGCGGTTCGCCTTCACCACCTTCCCGGCGGACGACACCGCGACCTCGCCCTGTGTGGCGATGGGCACGATGCGGCCCCGCACCGGCGAGTGGTACCACCTCGCGGCGACGCGCGACGCCGCGCCCGGAGAGCAGCGCCGCTACCAGGACGGCGTGCTGGTGGGCGCGGCCAGTTGCTCGGGATCGTTCGCGGCCGGAGGTCCCTTGGTGGTCGGCCGCGGTCGCTGGGACTCGGCGCCCGTCGATTACCTCACCGGCGCGATCGACGAGGTGTACGTCACCGACGCGGTGCTGTCGCCGCGGGAGGTCGCCGAGAAGTACCTTCACGATCGCCCCGACGCCGAGCATTACTTCTTCGCCTATTTCGCCGAGCAGGCGCAGGGTCGAGGCGACGGTCTGCGGCTGGCGCACAGCCACGACGGGCTGCACTGGGGCGCGATCGGCGACCACCGGGTGTTCATGCCGCCCGAGGTGGGCGGGGGCTCCTTCCGCGATCCGCACGTCCTCCGTGCGCCCGACGGCGACTATCACCTGGTCTTCACCACCTCGTGCGTGCCCTGGGCGGAGAGCGGCTGCGTGCAGGATCGGGGGTTCGGTCACGCTCGCTCGCCGGATCTGGTCCACTGGAGCGAGCAGGACTACGTCACCGTCGCGCTCGAGGTCGAGCATGTCTGGGCACCGGAGACGGTGTACGACGCCGACAGTGGCCAGTTCATGGTGTTCTGGTCCTCCCCGCTGGACGAGGACCCCAGCGCGAGCGACCCCCACGCCATCTACTACCTCCTGACCCCTGACTTCTCGCCCTTCAGCGAGCCCCGCGTCCTCTACCAGCGGCCCGGGCGGAACTTCATCGACGCCACCATCCACCAGGGCGCCGACGGCTACTGGATGTTCCTCAAGGACGAGGCGGACGGGCAGAAGAACATCCGCGCGTTGTTCTCGCCGCTCCTGTTCGGCGCGGGCGCCTGGGTCGCCGAGCCGTCGAGTCCGCTCACCGGGCCCTACGCCGCGGAGGGACCCTCCGTGCTGGAGGACGACGGTGGCACGATGCTCTATTTCGATCGCTACAACGACGGCCGCTACGGCGCGCTCCGCTCCCGCGGCGTCGCCGGGCTCGACTCGCCTGCCGCTTGGGAGGACGTCTCCGCCTCCGTCTACTTCGACGGCGTCCGTCACGGGACGCCCATCCGGGTCCCGTCGGATGTCTTTCGGGAGGTCGCGCTGAAGGCCGGCGAGTAGCGCGCGGCGGGGCGTCTGCGGACGGGACTCGCGGTCGATCGCGCCTCTACCTCACGGTGGCCCGCGCTGGGCGCGTGCCCACCGAATGGTTGGCGTTTCGCTCCAGCACGACCGCTTTCGACTCTGCATCCCGCGCGGCCGAGATCCAACCAGCTCGAAATATTCCACGATTCGGGGGCGAAAGGGCGCTCCTCCCCGGGGTGCAACGCGGGTGTCAGGCTGACTCGCAGGTAGGGCCGGGATGACGAGGACATCGTGCGGCATTCTGCTCTGCTCGTGAGTCTGATGGTGCTGGCGGCGGGTTGCGGGAGCCCGTCGAACGACGACGCGACCTCCACCGTCGGAGCCCTACCCGCCACTGGAGGGCAGGGCGCTACTCCGACCGGTGGGACCCCATCGGGAGGCGCTCCGGCCATGGGTGGGGACACCAGCGGCGGCGTGACGACCGGAGGAGCCACGGGCGGGTTCGCGTTCGGCGGGGCGAACCTGGGGGGAACCAGCACCACCGGAGGCGTGGCGCCCACCGGAGGCGTCGCGGGCGGCGTGACGACCGGGGGCACCGCGGGGACCGGCGGGGCACCCGCGGGGGGCACCCCGAGCGGTGGGTCCGGCGGCGCCTCCGTGGGGGGCGCGTCCAGCGGCGGGACCGGCGGAGCCCCCATGGGTGGGGCTCCGAGCGGAGGGGCCGGCGGCATGACCGCGGGCGGCACCCCGAGCGGCGGCGAGGCGACCGGCGGCGGCGGGGACGTCGGCACGGGCGGCGGCGAGCCCGCGGGAGCGGGAGCGGGTGGTCAGTCTGGCGTCGGGGGCCAGGCAGGCAGTCAGACCGCCGGAGGCACGGGTACGGGCGGCGACTCACCGAGCGGATGTGTCGGCGAGGTGGTGCCCACCGCCGATCCTACGCGCGCGGGTCCCTTCCAGGTCGCGGCCGACAAGAACGTCGGACCCCTGGCGGGCGCTCTGCCGGATCCGATCTACGGGGACGAGCAGCAACGCTTCAACGTGTATCGACCCCAGAACCTCGCGAACAGCGGGTACTGTCACCCCATCCTCATCTGGGCCAACGGGTACACGGACAACCCCGAACCGAATCCCCCGCTCTGCGTCGTCGACGCGGCCGCCAACAAGTGGTGCGGGCAGTACCTGCCCATGATGAACCACCTCGCCTCCCATGGCTTCGTCGTGGTGGCGTCGCTCAGCACCGCCACGGGCAGGGGTGATCCACTACCCACCATCGTCGGCCTGGACTGGATCCTCGAGCAGGCCGAGGATCCGAGCAGCCCCTATTACCATCACCTCGACACGGCCAACATCGGCCAGCTCGGCCACTCGTTCGGCGGCATGTCGACCTGCATGTCGGCGTCCGAGCCTCGCTACAAGGCCCTCGCCACGATCTGCGGCACCACCACGCTGAGCGGGGTTCACACCCCGATGCTGTTCTTCTGCGGGGGGAGAGACACCACGGTGCAGTGCAGCGGCGTCAGGGACACCTTCCGCACGGTCACCGATCAGCCTGCGTTCTTCATCAACGAGCTGAACTCGGATCACGGTAGCTGGGTGTACCAGGGACCGGGTGGCGTCTCGCTCTCCTCGGCCGCCGCCTGGTTCCGGGTTCACCTGATGGGCGACACCGCGAACCGCCGGTTCTTCTACGGCGCCAACTGCACGTTCTGCAACGACAGCCGCGTGGAGGTCGAGCAGAACGCGCTGATGGCAGAGTGACTGACCACGTCAGCTCGCGGTCCATCCCTGCGTCGAGCGCGAGGTGGACGCGGAGCTCACCTGCCCAGGTTTCCGGGAGCGTCGGGCCTGGTCGCCGGTCCAGGCCGTCGAGACGCGCCGCGAGGTTCGGCGCGACCCATGACCTCGCTTGACCGGCCCCGGGCCTGCGACCGAGGACGCTGCACCTGCCCGGATCTTCGCTCCGTGCTCCGGCGACTCGGGGAGTCGAGGCGCGCATTCTCCCAGGAATGCCCGGAGGAGGTGGACGTGGCAGCGGTTCCGAGGCAGCGACTCCTGCGAATAAGCTCCACCGTGGGGCTCGCGCTCGCGCCCCTGGCGGGCTGCGGCGACACCTCGCCGGACGACGAAGAGGGCGCCTCCGCGACCGCCCGCTCCGGTGGCGCGGGCAGCGGGGGGAGTCCGCTGACGGCCACGGGCGGGACCCCTACCGGGACGCCTACGGCACGCTCCTCGCGGGGACAGAGTGCGCCGGGTGCTACGGGCCCTCGAGCAGGCCGACGATGGCGGTGTTGAAGCTCTGGGCCGAGGTGTAGGTGCCGCGCATCCAGAGCAGCGCCCGGTGGGTCGCGTCCCATTGGGGCACGATGGGCCGGAGGTTATCCATCGACGAGTTGGCGGTCACCGGGACCCAATCGAAGCTCGTGCCACCGTCGCAGGTCACTCCCTTCCAGATCTCCTTCTTGCCGGTGAAGGTGCCCTCGTCGGTGCGGGGATCGTAGGGGGTGGAGATGTAGATGACCTCCGGGTTGTTCGGATCGAGCGCGCCGAGCCCGGTGTAGTCCTGCTCGGAGTCGTAGAGCTTGGTTCCGGCGCGGGCGAGGTAGGTGAGCTTCCAGCTGTCGCCGTCGAACCGGGCGTACATCAGCCGCTTGTCGGGGTCGTCGGCGGAGGTGCCCACGACCCGAGCGGTCCAGATCGCGGCGACGGTGCCGTCGTCGTAGCGAACGAGGTCGGCGTTCCAGGCGTGGTTGAGGGCGACGCCCCCGACCGACGATCCGGCCGCGAACACTCGGGTGTACTCGGTGATCTGGTTGGCGTTGGCGTCGGTGAAGTCGCTGTCGATCACCCGCCCCGTGGAGTCGTGGATCTGGCCGTTCTGGACGTAGCCGTGATAGAGGCTGTTGTCGTTGTCTCGCGGGTGGGCCTCGGTGCCCAGCCAGTCGATGCGGTCCTCGTTGTTGCCCCAGTACTTGTAGTAGCCGGCCACGTACCCCACGCGCGGGGTCGAGGTGAGCCGGCCGCCGAACCTCCAGGTCCGGCCGTGGTCCTCGCTGTACAGGTAGTTGGGGCTGGTATCGACGGAGCGCACGTAGCTGTACAGGGTGTCGCCGAGGTACCAGGCGTTGGCGTAGGTGACCATCCCGTCGCCGTCCTGGACGCAGCCGTGAGGCGACCAGTCGAAGTTCGCCTTGCTGGACCAGGCGCTGCCGTCAAAGCGGCTATATCGGCTGTAGCAGTCGTTGCGGTGTCCCGCCCACATGGCCGCGTACCCGCCGTCCTTGGTCTTGACGATCGCGGGCGCGTCGTGGTCGTCGGTGTAGGGGAGCGCGCTGTCGACCGTGAAGGTGCTCCCGCTGCGCGCGGCGAGATCCCAGTGGACCACGTTCACGCGGCTGTTCTGCACGGAGCCGATGACGAGGCGACCGTTCTCGACGTCCACGATCGCGCGCTCGTCCTGGTACCAGCACCAGCCGCCGCTGTTGTTGAACGTGATGAGGTCGCCGTCGACCCAGTCGGGGCCGGACGGGGTCGCAGTCTGCGTGAAGGGGCACTCGGTGGGCTGCGCGCCCGTCCCGCCGGTGCCGGGGGCCGCCCCTCCGGGACCGGGCGCGACGCCGCCGGCGCCCGCATCCGCGCCGCCGGTGCCGGGGTCCACGCCGCCGGTGCTCGGCGCGACGCCGCCCGCGCCCGCATCCGCGCCGCCGGTGCCAGGGTCTCCACCGCTGGCGCCGGGGTCCACGCCGCCGGTGCCGGGCTCCACGCCGCCGGTGCCGGGGTCGAGTCCACCCGTGGTGGGGGTGACGCCCCCGGTCGGACTCACGCCTCCGGTGAGCGCGACGCCGCCCGGTGCGGCGACCCCTCCAGTGGCGGTCACGCCGCCCGAGCCGCCGCCGCCCGAGCCGCCGCCGCCGCCTGCGCCGGCGGTGCCGCCCGAGCCCGCGACGCCGCCCGTACCGCCCAGACCGCCGGTCGCGCTCACGCCGCCGGTCGCGCCGGAAGCGACCGCGGAGGCTCCGCCCGACTCGTCGCCGCGGGTGTCTTCACTGCCGCACGAGGCCAGAGCGAGGGACAGCACGGGGAGCCAGCTCGCGACGTAGCGGTTGAGTGTGCTCATCTTGTTCTTCTCCCTGCGTTCCTCGAAGGCGCCACGGGGACGCCCCGCAAGCGTAGCACCCCGGTGCGCACGCCGAGCGCTGACCGCGGGGAATCGTGACGTCACGGCGTCGTCGGTCGGTCGTGCCGCGAGCGGCGCGCCGCCGAGGAGCTTGACTCACCTGACTTCGCACCCGTGGCCGGAGCAGGATAGGGCATGCTTCTCTCCCCCCTACCAGGATCCCCGTGGGGCGACCTTCTACCCGAGCCGGAGCGCGAAAGGAGCGAACGCTGGCTGTCGCGACGACCGAGTCGCCAGCAGCCAGAGCCGAACCCGGAAACCGGCGTGACCGAATCGACAGGATCCGCAGCCCAGCTGAAACTGTGCAACCCGCCCTCGAGAACCGTGGCGCCGGCGGCCTGGAATCAGCGTGATCCGAGCGGTCGTCCTCTGACGCCGCCTCAGGGGGGCCGCCCGCGTGAACGGCAAGTCCGGGGGCTTGACGCCGTTGGCTCTCTCACGGTTGCGCCAGGGCCGCGATGCGAACCTTGCTGGTCGATGGCGCCAACCCGAACGCCCGCCGTCCAGCCGACGACGACGATGCTCCGCTGCACATCGCCGGTGTCTGGGGCAGGTCGGACGGCATTCCGCGATTGCTGCTGAAGTGGGGCGTCAATCCAGCGCTCGGCTCGCGAGACGGCATGACCCCGGCGGAGACGGCGGGGATCCGCCGCCGGCAGGAGCCTTGCGCCTTGCTCGCCGCTTGGTCGCGTTCGTCTCCGGGCCCACGCCGTTGACCCGGGTGCCCCGGTCGGAGCCGGTTCCGCGGCCCGTGACGTCGCGATGGCGGGCCATCGTCGGGCGGGCATGGCGACGCTGAGCTCGGTCGCGCGATGAGCGCATGGGGCGCGCTCTTCCAACCCGTGTCTGGAGGGGTGACGCCCCCGGGGCCGTGCTGCCGAGCGGCCCCGGCGCGCAAGAAGCCGACGGCGGGCGCGAGCAGGGGGCCTAGGCCTCGGCCGCGCGGCAGGGACCCACTTCCGGGCGAGGGCCGCGTTGCCCATGGACAGGGCCGGTCGCCGGCCCCGTCCGCTGTCGAGCAACCATGTACACACACTGGACAAACCTTTTACAAGCACCAGGTTCATGGAACCGGCCGCTGGGGCCGGCCTGCTGCTGGAAACCGCCATGACGCCTGGTGGATTGCGCGCCACCGTGGCCCGCCCGGCGCTGCGCTCTCCGAGGGGCGCGCCCGGCGCAGGAGAAGACTCGCTCCGCCACCGCCCCGACGAGCCCCGTGGATAGGCCGAGCCCCCATGACTGACTGCCCTCGCCCCGTGAAACCGCGCTTCCCCTGCTCGTGCCGGCGGTGGATCGCCTCCCGCGCTGGGGTGACCCCGTGACCCCGGCGCCGGTCGACGTGGCCGCCCGCGTGCGGCGCGTGCAGCGGAGCCGCGCCGGGCGCTGGCGCGCCACGCTGGTGCTGGGGCTCCGCATGGCCCTGCACGCCAAGTCGAAGTTCATCGGTACCCTGCTCGGCGTCACCTTCGCGGTGCTGCTGGCGACCTTCCAGCTCGGCACCATGTACGGACTCTTGGCCAAGAACACCCTCTTCGTGGAAGGGGCCGGGGCCGATCTGTGGGTCGTTCCGCCGGGGACCACCTTCGCGCAGCCCGGTCAGCGCCTCTCGACCGCGCTGCTCTCCCAGGCGAGGGTCACCCCCGGGGTCGCCGAGGCCAGCGCTCTGGTCATGACCGGCACCTCGATCCGCAAGCCCGGGGGCGGCAGCGAGGCGATCACGCTGGTGGGGGTCGATCCTGAGGGATCCCCCCAAATTTTCGGCGAATCTGCGTTTCGAGGGAAGAAGGCC
>CAYVRP010000086.1:0-29020 GCA_964454025.1 uncultured Polyangiaceae bacterium
TGCCCGGCGCGGGCTGCACGCCGCCGAGCAACCTGACTTGCCCCGGCGGCGGCAGGCCGGGGCGGGGCGGCGACGGCGGCAGGCCCACCGGCAACGGCGAGGACGGCAAGCCCGGTGAACCCGCGTCCATGCCTGGCGGCCTGAACGGGACGGTCGCGGAGTGCCTCGCCGGGGTCAACGGCCACGCCGGTGCCATTGGCAACGCCACCGTCGACGGCCATGGCGCCACCTCGCTCGGCGTCCTCGACGACGCGGGCTGGACGCCGGCCGCCGGCAGCGACGGCCTCCCCGGCCAGCCCGGGCAGGGCGGCGGCGGCGGCGCCTCCATCGACATCTCGGGCGGTGGCGGCGGCGGCGGCTGCGGCGGCTGCGGCGGCGCCCCCGCCCGCGCCGGCTCCGGCGGCGGCGCCTCCATCGCCCTGCTCTCCCTGCAGAGCTCCGTCTCCCTCACCGACTGCACCCTCGGCGCCGCCGACGGCGGCCGCGGCGGCGCGGCCGCCGACGGCCAGCCGGGGCAGAGCGGCGGACTGCGCGGTACCGGCGCCGGCGCCGCCTGCAACGGCGGCAACGGCGGCGCGGGCCAGCGCGGCGGCGCGGCGGGCGCGGGCGCCGGCGGCCTGTCCGCCGGCATCGTCCACGCCGGCGGCGCCCCCCTCACCGACGGCGCCACCCGCGGTTCCATCACCGTCGGCGCGGCCGGCGAGGCCGGGACACCCGTCGCCGGCAAGCCCGTCACCGCCGCCATCCCTGGCGTCGCCAAGGCCCTGATCGCCCTGCCCTGAGCCGCCGCTCCGAGGCCGCAGGGCGTCCGCGCCGCGGTGGGGCTCGACGCGACACGCCGGGATGCTCCCGACGGCCCTGCCCTTCGCGCGGCTCCGCCGGAGGAGCCAGCGACGGCGCCGCCGCGCGCGTGAGCGACAGGGCCCCAGCCGGCGCCGGCCCGCGCGCTAGAACCTGCCCCCGAGCCCCACCCCGAGCCCGGGCGTCGAGGGCATGAGCCAGAACGACCGGCGTGCGTCGCCGGAGCCTCGCGACGAGGGCGCCAACGACGATCGCGCGCCGCGCCCGAGGCGGCGCTGCGCGGGCAGCATGAGAAGGTCTTCGCGGATCAGCGCGCGGTTCTGGAGCGCGACCCCGAGCGCGGTGATCGCGACACCCATGATCTGCCACGAACCGTAATCTTGCAGATCCGACTCGTTCACCTCGTCGTCGTCCATCCGGGCGGCGGCGAGGTACGGACCGGCGAGCGGCACTTGCAGGGCCCCGAGCCGTCGGTCGTTGAAGGTGTAGGCCAACGCGGAGCCGTAGCCGAGCAGGAACAGGCTGCCGCCGGCGATCAGGAAGCCGAGGCGCGGCCGCCGCCCGACGCGGTAGCAGGGGGGGATGGGATCCCCCACTCGATAGGGGAGATGCCGCTGGAGCGACTCGATCGGCAGGCCGTGGCAGCGGCCGCCGAGGTGCCGGTGCGGTAGCGCCGCCGCGGGCTCGGCGGAGCGCGGCGCAGAGGCGCTCGAGCTGGGTGCGGGAGGCGGGGACGAGGCCGCGGGCTCGGCGACGGGCGGCGTGGCGGGAGGCAGCGCCGCCGCAGGTTCGGCGATGGACGGCGCCGCCGGCGCCGGCGCGGCCGCCGCGGGTGGGCCGAGCGGCTCGGCCCGCGCGAGCACGGCGCTCGTCAGCAACGCCAGGACCAGGAGCCACGCGCCACGCCTCCCGCTCGGATCTCCCATCGCCCCGGTCCTTTCGCGTGCGGGGCTCGTCGAAGCAAGAAGCAAGCCGTGCGCCCTCGCGGCCGACGTCGGCGCCGGTCCGGGGACTGCGCCGCGCGCCGCCGCGACATTTCGGTCGTGGATGGCCCGGAGCGGCCGCGCCCCATCCCCGCCCCAGACCCCTCTTCCCCCCCTTCCGGGTGGAGGCGCGGAGCGTGGTCGGCGTGCAGCCGCGTACGATACCCTTCGCGCATGGGACTGCGTGGGTGCGGGACGCTGGGGATCCGAGCGCTGGGGTTCGGGGTGCTGAGGTTCGGGCTGCTGGGGTTCGGTGGGCTGGGGTTCGGTGGGCTGGGGCTCGGGCTGCTGGGGAGCGGCTGCGGCGGCGGCGACGACGGGGAGGTTTCGCGGCGCGCGCCGAACCCCGTCGGCGGCGGCTCGGGGACGACGCCCACGGTGCCCGCCTGCGCAGAGGCGGGTGGGAGCGCGGAGGTCGCGGCGCCGACGCTCGCGCTCGAGCTCTTCGGCGACAGCGGCTACGGCTGGCCCGCCTCGCCTGCGGTCGCCGATCTGGACGGCGACGGGACGCTCGAGATCGTCGCCGCGCACGAGGCGCTCGTCGCCTGGCACGCCGACGGCAGCGAGGCGTTCCGCTACGAGGACCTGCCGGGGCGCGTCTGGGCCAGCCCGCTGGTCGCCGACTTCCGCGACGGCCCCGAGCTCGAGGTGGTGTTCGCTTCACGCCAGCAGATCGTCATGCTCGACGCGACGGGCGCGGTGCTCTCGGGCTGGCCCGTCACCTGGCAAGACGAGATCCGGAGCCTGGCCGCCGGCGACGTGAACGGCGACGGGCAGCTCGACGTGGTGGCAGCGAGCACCGACCACGACCGGGACATCCTCAGCGCCTACTCGGCCGGGGGCGACCAGCTCGCGGGCTACCCGCCGGTGGCGACCGGGACCATCGGCTGCACCGCCGGGGAGAACTGCTGGATGGCCGGCGCCTTCGACCAGAACCTCGCCGTCGGCGATCTCGACGGCGACGCCGAGCTCGACGTGGTGGCGCCGATGGACAACGCCTACGCCGGCATCTACCACGGCAGCGGCGAGGCCTTCGACGCCAACCCGATGTTCGAGGGGCGGCCGAAGACCCCGGGCGTGCGCTACCTGCACACGCTCTCGCAGGCCCAGCAGGGCTGGGCCGACGACGAGGCGACCGAGCTCCAGGCGCATTTCACCAACACCCCGCCCGCGATCGCGGATCTGGACGGCGACGGCACCAGCGAGGTGGTGATGCTGGCGAGCGTCCAGAACGCCTCGCAGGACGACCGCGAGCAGGGCGTGGCGCTCTGGGTGGTCCGGAGCGACGCGAGCCGCCTGCCCGGCTGGGAGACGCCGTTCCACGCCCCCGAGTACCTCTTCGGGCTGTGGGACTTCGACGAGGACAACGCGGTCGCCGCCACCAACCAGGTCACGGTGGCCGACCTCGACCCGACCCACCCCGGCCCCGAGCTCGTCTTCGCGGGATTCGACGGGCGCATCCACGCCGTCACCGCCGACCGCGAGGAGCTCTGGGCCACCTACTACGCAGAGGACGAGCGCGTGCTCACCGGCGGGGTGACGGTCGGTGATCTGTCCGCCGACGGCGTCCCGGAGCTCGTGTTCGCGACCTACTCGCCCGACGAGGACCGCTCGAGCCTGTTCGTCCTCGACGCGGGCGGCAACGTCCTCCACCGCGTCCCTCTGCCGCAGCGGGGCGCCTCGGTGCCGACCCTGGCCGACGTGGACGGCGACGGCGAGGTGGAGATCGTGGCCGCCCTCCGCCACGTGCACTGGGACGGCTCGGAGGCGGCCGTCCAGATCTACGACGTCCCCGGCTCCACCCCCGACTGCCTGCTCTGGCCCCCCGGGCGCGCCAACCTCCTGCGCAACGGCGGGGTGCGCGCCGCCGCGCCGTGACGGGCTACCCGCCGCGCAGCAGGCGGGCCAGCTCCGCCCGGGAGAAGGGCTTGCCGATGCTGCCGGTGAAGCCATAGGCGGCCGGCGACGCCATGACGGGATCGTCCGCGTAGCCGCTGGACACGTACAGCGGCAGCTCCGGATCGAGGGCGCGGAGCTCGCTCACCGCCTCCCGGCCGCCCATGCCGCCCGCGACGGTCAGGTCGAGGATCATGGCGTCCACCCGCCGCGCCGCGGCGCGCTCGCGCCGCAGCGCCGCGATGGCCTCGCCGCCGTCCGCGGTGGCGATGACGGAGTAGCCGAGCGACTCCAGGATCCGGCCGACCACGAAGCGGACGACCTCCTCGTCGTCCATGACGATGACGGTGCCGGGGCGGCGCGGCGGCGGCGGCGCCGTGCTCCGCCACTCCGGCGCGGCCCCGGGGAGCGCCGGGAGGTACAGGCGAAAGACGCTCCCCTGGCCCGGGGTGGAGTCGACCTCGATGTACCCCCCGTGCCGCTCGATGATGGAGTGGGCGGTGGCGAGCCCCAGCCCGTGCCCCTGGCGCTTGGTCGTGAAGAACGGGTCGAAGATCCGGGGCAGGATCTCCGGCGCGATCCCCGGGCCGTGATCGGCGATCGAGATCTTGACGTAGTTGCCCGGCGCCGGCTGGGCGGGGCCGCCGTCGTCGGCGAGGGTGACGTTCTCGGCGCTGACCTCGATCTCCCCGCCGTCGGGCATGGCCTGCTGCGCGTTGATGACGATGTTGTCGATGACCTGACCGATCTGGTTCCGGTCGAAGTCGCAGCACCAGAGGTTCGCCGGGATCCGGAAGGTGCAGGTGGCGCGGGCCCCGCTGAGCGCGAACTCGGCGGTCTGCCGGAGGAACGGGCCGAGGTGGCCCACCTGCTTGATGGGCGCGCCGCCCTCGGCGAAGGTGAGGAGCTGCTGGGTCAGGGCGCGCGACCGATCGATGGCGCCGAGCGCCCTCCGGAGCGTCCCCGCCACCGCGGGCTCGGTCGTGGACTCGAGGGCCACGTCGATGCAACCGAAGATCCCCGCCAGCAGGTTGTTGAAGTCGTGCGCGATGCCCCCGGCCAGGACCCCGAGCGACTCGAGCCTCTGCATCCGCTGGAGCGCCTCCTCCTCGAGCTTGCGCGCCGAGATGTCCCGCGCGTACCCCGTGGTGCCGATGATCTCGCCCTGACGGCCCCGGACCGGGGTCTTGAAGGTCTCGAACCACCGCCGCTCGCCGGCCTCTTGGATCTGCTCCTCGACCTGCACCGGGGCGCCGGACCGCATCACGGCCGCGTCGTCGGCCCGGTACTTCTCGGCGAGCTCGCGCGGCCAGACGTCGTGGTCGGTCCTCCCCACCAGCTCGGCCGGATCTTCCCTCCCGGTCGAGCGGGCGAAGGCCCGGTTCACCGCGAGGAAGCGGCCCTGGGCGTCCTTCAGCCACACCAGGCCCGGCTGGTTCTCGATGATCGCCGTCAGGTACGACTCGCGGAGCCGCAGCGTCTCCTCCGCGCGCCGGCGCGCGGTCACGTCCAGCAGCGTGGTGACGAGCCGCTCGGGCTGGCCGGCATCGTCGTGGACGAGCCTGCCGCCGACGACGACGTCGATGACCTCCCCGCTCCGGGTGAGCGCCTGCACCTCGACCTCGTCCATCGCCCCCGTGCGGAGGAGCTCGCCGCAGGCGCCCTCGAAGCACCGGCGGGAGGGCTCGGTCAGGTAGCCGCTCGCCGCGGTCCCGACCACCTCCGGCAGCGAGTAGCCCATCCGGCGCAACCAGGCCTGGTTCGCGGTGAGGACGTGCCCGGCCAGGTCCAACGAGAGGATGGGCACCGGCGCGCCATCCAGGATCGCCTGGCAGCAGCGCAGCTCCTCCTCGAAGCTCTTGCCAGGAGGGCATTTCGGAGTCTGGCTCATCGGCTCGCGGCGCCCCGCCGACGGGTGGATCTCTGCCACCGGAAGCGCGTCGGCATGGACCTGGGAGAGTCTACACCGAACCGGCGGCCCTGCTCGGGCGCGCCCTTCGAACCACCCTTCACCCTTCGCCGCCGAGCGCGATGGAGCGTCGGCGGGCGCCGAGCGCGCCCTGGCGGCCCTGGCCAGGACGGTCGCGCCTGCGCGGGGCGTACCCCGACGCTCGAGCGCCGACGCGGCCCCCCGCCCTCACAGCAGATCGAGCAAGGCGTCGGCCAGCGCGTCCGTGCGGGCGGCGACGCTCGCTTCCGCGCGCTCCACCGCGTCGCGCAGCTCGCCCGCGGCGGCGCGTAGCCGGGCCGCGAGCGCGGGCGGCAGCGTCGCCCCGTGCTCGTCGAGCTCGCGGTCGGCGCGGGCGAGCAGGCCGCGCGCGCGCTCGAGCTGCGCGGCCGTCGGCGCCGCCGCCCCCTCGGGAGACGCCGCCGGCGCGACCGGCTCGACCGCGATCGCGGCCGGCCGGGAGCCGGCGCCGCCGGCGGCCGCCTCGCCAGGGGAGAGCTCCGCCGCCGCGGGCTCGGGATGCGTCCCGTCCGCCGCGGACCGGAGCGCGTCGACCTCCTCGCGGGCCCGGCGCCGTCGGAGCTCCGAGAGCCGGTGCGGGCTCTTCTCGATGCGCACCGTGGCGCGCCGCCCCGACGCGAGGTGAACGGCCTCGACCTCGAGCACGCCCGACAGATCGAGGGAGAAGCGCACCTCGACCGGGCTGTTCGCCGGACCGGGTGGCAGCTCGGTGACGGCGACCTCGCCGAGCCAGGTGTTCTGTCCCACCTTCGGGTGCTCGCCCTGGACGATGGGGAGGAGCACGGCGTCCTGATCGGGGACGATGGTGTACAGGGTCTGCGTCCGCACCACCGGCACCACCGTGTCCCGGGGGATGATGGGGACCGCGCGGAGCTCGCCGACGTCCGTGAGGGCTCGCCCCGGGTGCTCCGCCGCGCCGGCGGCGAGGGTGTGCGGGGTGATGTCGACCAGCACCTCCTCGATGGGGAGCCCGGCGGCGCGCCCGGCGAGGCGCGTCGCGCCGAGCGCCACCGACCGCTCGGGCTCGGCGTCGAGGGTGACGGGCCGCCCCAGGTGCTCGGCCACGCGCCGCTGCACCAGTGGCATCCGGCTCGTCCCCCCGACCAGCATCACCCGGTCGAGGTCGCGCGCCCCCACGCGCGCGTCGCGCAGGGCCACGTCGATGCAGGCGAGCGTCCGCTCGATGAACGGACCCGCGAGCCGCTCCAGCGTCGCTCGGGAGAGGGTGAGGTCGAGGTGGACCGGGGCGCCGGCGTGCTCGCCGAGGAACGGCTCGGCGAGGCGCACCTCCTCGTGCTCCGAGAGCGCGATCTTGGCCCGCTCCACCGCGTCGAGCAGGCGCGTCATCGCCCTCGGATCGGCGGCGAGCCGCGCCCCGCCCGGGCCGAGCTCCCCGAGGACGTGCTCGAGCAGCGCGCGATCGAGATCGTCGCCGCCGAGGTGGGTGTCGCCGCGGCTGGTCCGCACCTCGAGCAGCCCGGCGTCCCGCTCGAGGATGGAGACGTCGAAAGTGCCGCCCCCGAAGTCGTAGACGAGCGCCAGCTCCTCCTGACCCGTCTGGAAGCAGAGCGCCGCGGCCGTGGGCTCGTTCACCAGGCGCTCCACGCGCAGCCCCGCGAGCTCGCCTGCGTCGCGCGTCGCCTGCCGCTGCCGGTCGTCGAAGAACGCGGGCACGGTGATCACCGCGCGGTCCGGCCGCCGGCCCACGGCGCCCTCGACGCGATCGAGCAGCGCACCCAGGATCAGCGCCGAGATCTGCGGGGGAGAGAGCGGGCGCCGGCCGATCGGGAGCGTGACGTCCTCGCCCATCCGCCGCTTGACCGAGAGGACCGTGCCCCCAGGATCGAGCAAGCGCCGGTTGCGCGCCTCCCGCCCCACCAGCAGCCGTCCCCGCTCGTCGCACCCGACCGCGCTCGGCAAGAGCGGATCCCCGCGCTCGTCCGCGAACAGGCGCGGCTGGCCCTCCTCGACCGCGCCCACCAGGGAATTGGTCGTCCCCAGATCGATCCCGACCACCAGCGGCGTCTCCGTCACGGCGCGCTCCCTCCTTCCTTCGCGAGCCGCTCCGCGCTCGCCTCTACCTCCGCCTCCCGCACGATCCGCCCCGCCACCGAGTAGCCGGGGCGAAGCACCCGGATCACCCGCGGCGGCCCCGCGCCAGGCACGGTCGCGACCACCCGGTGCCGCCGCCCCTCGACGGGGCAACCCACCTCGCGATCCACGGTGACCCCCAGGCGACCGAGCGCGGCGTCGAGCCGCTGCTCGAGCAGCCCGAGCCCCTCGGCGACGGCGGCGATCTCACGCCGCTCGGCGTGCAGGGCCGGCACCCAGGCGAGCCAGCGCGGCCGGCGCGCTCGCCCGGCCAGTGCCCGCCCAGCCTCCGCGGCCCGCCCCAGCGCATCGAACACGCCGCCGAGCTCACCGAGCCAGTCCGCCGCGGGCGCCGCGCCGCCGGGAGGCGCGGCGTCGCGCCGCTGCCGCAGCTCCAGGCAGCGCTCGGCCGCCGCCTGCGCCGCGATCGCGGCGCGCCCCTGCCGCCGCACCTCGCTCGCGAGCGCGTCGAGTCGTTCGCTCAGCGCGGCGAGCCCGACGGGGTCCAGGACGTCCGTCATCGCTCGTCCTCGCCGTGGGGAGCCGCCGCTGCGACCTGCTGGAAGACCTCCGGCGGCAGCCGCGCGACACTGTCCCGGAACAGCGCGACGAGCACGGCGCTGGCGTCCCTCGGGACCGCCCCCGGCGCCGCGTCCGACTCGACCAGCGGCGCCTCCCGCCGGAGCCGCGCGAACAGCGCGGGCAGCGGGTGGCTCACGAGCTCGAAGGCCTCGCGCAGCCGGCGGAACCCCTCCGGGTCACGATCCGGAGGATGCTCGAGCGTGAGCCGGCGGTAGGCGCGCTTCACGGCCGCGGCGTCGGCGCCGGGCTCGAGCCCGAGCAGGCGCCGTGCATCAGCGAGCGGAGCGGTCAGCGACATCGATCACCTCTTCTTCTTCTTCTTCCGGCTCTGCGGCCGATACTTGTCGAGCCGGCCCCAGGGGCTCGAGGACGACCGGCTCCCCTGCACGCCGTACTCCTGGAACAGGCGGCGGACCTCGGCCCATGCGGCCGGCGAGGGCCCCCGCTCGATGATGTGCGTCAGTCGCGTGAGCAGCGCCGTCAGCCGGTCGGGATCGGCGTCGCCCAGGCGCAGGAGCGCTGCCGGATCCGCGCCGAGCATGGCCAGCGTGGCGATCCCCTCGCTGGTCGCGTCGCACTCGGTCGGGTCGAACGCATCCTCCTCCAAGTCCTCGGGGTCCTCGACCCCGGGCAGCCGGCCGTCGAGGAGCGCCTCGAGATCGAGCTCCGGCCGCAGCCGCTCCGCCAGCCCGCCCACGATCGCGCCGATCCGCTGCGCCTGCTCCGTCGGCCTGGCCGCGGCGCTCAGGCTCGCCTTCAGCTCCGCCACCGCCGCCCACGGCAGGTCCGGACCGAGCCGGAGGAGCACCTTGCCGGCCGCCTTCGCGTCGAGCGCCGCGAGCGCGCGCAGCAGCTCGACCGCCGGCGCCTCGCCCGCGTCGCGCCGGAGCTCCGGCAGGGCCGCGACCAGCGCGGCCCCCGCCCCGCCGTGCAGGACGACGGCCGTGAGCCCGCGCGCGTCGCGCTCCTCGGGGGAGCGCGCGCGGGCGAGCCGCAGGAGGAGCGGACCCACGAAAGCCCGGTCCGCCCCGCAGGCGACGGCCAGCGGCACCGCGTCGAGGGCCGCCCGCTCCGCCGGGCCGAGGTGCGCCGCGAGCGCGTCCGCCTCGTCCAGGAGCCCGGCGAGCGACTGCGGAGTGGCGCGGCCGACCTCGAAGGCCTCGTCGAGGGCGAGCGCGAGCTCAAGCCCGAGCCGTCCCGCGGTGCAGCGGGGCGGCACCCCGGCGAGCGGGGTCGTGACCCCGCGCGCCCGGCGAACGGCGCGCGCGCGCGCGATCAGATCGGGCGCCCCGATGGCGTCCGCGGCCGCGAGGACATAGTCGGCGGCGCGAGGATCGTGGGCCTCGCGCGCCGCGTCCAGGCGCAGGCGCCAGGCCCGCTCGCTTTCGGGGTGGCGCGCCAGCACCCCGGCCAGGAGCTCCAGCGCGCGTCCGGGCGCCGTCACGACGGCGGTCGTGGCCTCGGCCAGGACGAGCGCGTCGTCGAGCGCCTCCGGGAGCCCGCCGACCGGGCGCGCGTGCTCCCGCGCGGCGGCCGCGAGCGGAGCCAGATCACCGGCTCCGCTCTCGCCCAGCACCAGCGCCGTGGCCGCGGCGACAGCCGCCCGCACCGCGTGGCCGTCGGGATCCGGCGCGAGCAGCGCGTCGAGGCGACGCGCGGCGGCGACGAGCTCCGCGGCGGCCTGCTCCCGGCCCCGGTGGCGCGGCGCGCGATCGAGCCCCTTGCAGGCCAGCACCCACCGCGCGCGCTCGACCTCGAGCGGCGCGGCGCCCGCGGCCTGCGCCTGGGAGAGCAGCTCGCGCGCCCGAAGCGGCTCCTCGAGCGCCGCGAAGGCGGCCGCGAGGAGCCCCCGCGCGTCGCCCGCGAGCGCGGCGCGGGCGCGGGCGCCCGCGCCCGCGAGCCGTTGCCGAACGAGCGCGTGCGCCCCGCGCGCCGCCGCGACCTCGACCAGCGCCTCCACGACGGCCGGCGCGGCCACCACCCGCTCGCTGCGCAGCAGCAGCGCGAGCGGCGGCTCGGCCGCGCCGGGCGCGCAGGCGAGCTCGCCGGCGACGGCGAGCTCGCGCAGGGGCCAGGCGCGCTGGTCGGTCACGCCGCGGAGCGCGGCGCGCAGCTTGCGGAGCGCCGCCGTCCGGTCCCCGCCGTCGCGCGCGGCGGCGACCACTGCGGCGACCCCCCGCGAGAGTCGGCGCAGGTCGCGCTCGAGCAGGGGCACCGCGCGCCGCTCGACCGCCACCGGCCGCCCCTCGACCGCGTCGAGCGCCGGCAAGAGGAGCGCGCCGAGGCGCGCATCAGCCGCCGCGCGCTCGCGAGCACGCGCCAGGTCGCCCGTCCCGAGCGCCGCCAGCGCCTCCTCGCGGCGCAGCGCCGCCGTGCGCCGCCGCCCCGCCACCGCGAGACCGAGCGCGGCCGCGTGCTCCCCGAGCCCGCGCAGGCGGCCGGCGAGCGCCGCCGCGAAGCCGTCGAGCGGGTGCGCTCCGACCCCCGCCGAAACCTGCTCGAACACGGCAACGCAGTCGCGCGCGGCGCCGAGCGGCGAGCGCGCGGCGAGACCCTCGAGCGCGGCGAGATCGGCGGTCGCGACGGCGCGCTCGCGCTGCGCCTGGTGGCGCTCCTTGCGGCTCCGGCGAGACACCGGGTGGGCCATACCGCAGGTCGGGCCACGGCGAAACCGCTCCGGGGTCTCCCTGGCCGCTCGAAGGATGTTAGGCTGCGCGCCTTCCCCCGTGGCGCCCGCTTCCCCCTCCGATCCCGACCCGCCGGCGGCGGGCCCGGCCGGCGAGCGGGCGGCGCCGCGCGCGCTCTGGCCGACGGCGGCGGAGCGGGCGCTGCTCGATCGGGTCGGTGAGGCCGAGGGCGCGATGCTCGCGCGCGCCAGGGCCTGGGCGCGCATCAACTCCGGGAGCCACCACCGCGCGGGCCTCGAGCGGATGCGGGCCGCGCTCGCGGAGGCCTTCGCCGAGCTCGGCGGCGCGCTCGAGGAGCTCCCGCTGCCGCCGCGCGAGGAGCTCGCGCCCGATGGCACCCGGCGCTGGGTCGACGCCGCGCCGGCCCTGCGCCTCCGGAAGCGCCCGGAGGCCACGGTGCGGGTGGCGCTCACCGGCCACTACGACACCGTCTATCCCGCCGACGATCCGTTCCAGGACGTCACCGAGCCGGACGCCGAGACGCTGCGCGGCCCCGGTGTCGCCGACATGAAGGGCGGGCTGGTGGTGATGCGGGAGGCGCTGCTCGCGCTCGAGCGCTCGCCGGACGCCGCGCGGCTCGGGTGGGAGGTCCTGCTCAGCCCCGACGAGGAGCTCGGCTCCCCGAGCTCGCGCCCGGCGCTCGCCGCGCTCGGGGCGTGGGCCCAGGTGGGCCTCACCTTCGAGCCGGCCCACGCCGACGGCGCGCTGGTGGGGGCGCGCAAGGGCACCGGCAGGCTCGCGCTCCTGGTGCGTGGGCGCGCGGCGCACTCGGGACGGGAGCCGCGCCTCGGGCGCAACGCGCTGGTGGCCGCGGCCCGCTTCGCCGCCGCCATCGACGCGCTCGACGGCGCCCGCGACGGCCTCACCGTCAACGTGGCGCGGCTCGACGGGGGCGGCCCGCTCAACGTCGTCCCCGCGCTCGCCGTCTGCCGCTTCGAGCTGCGCGCGCGCACCCGCGAGGACTGGTGCTTCCTCGAGGAGCGGCTCGCGCGCCTCGTCGCCGAAGCCGGCGACGGCGACGGCCTCCGCGTCGAGCTCGTCCGCGGCCCCGTCCGCCCCCCGAAGCCGCTCACGCCCGCGACCCTCGCCCTGCTCGAGGCGACGCGGGCGGTCGGCGCCGGCCTGGGGCTCCCCCTCGACTGGCGCGACTCGGGCGGCGCCTCGGAGGGCAACGATCTCGAGGCCGCCGGCTGCCCCTGCGTGGACTCGCTCGGCGTCCGCGGCGGCGGCCTCCACTCCCGCGAGGAATACGCGGTCCGCGCGAGCTTCGTCGAGCGCGCCCGCCTCGCGGCGCTGCTCCTGATGAAGCTCGCGAGCGGCGAGATCGATCCCACCCGCCTCCGAGGACCGACCCCATGCTGATCGCTCGCCCCGCCCACCGGGACGACCTCTCCGCCGTGATGGCGCTCGCCAGCCGCGCCGGACCGGGCTTCACCAGCCTCTCGCTGGGCGAGGAGGCGCTGCGCGAGCGGGTCGAAACCTCGATCGCGAGCTTCGGGACGGCGGTCGCGGCGCCCGGGGCCGAGATCTACCTCTTGCTGCTCGAGGACACGGCCGCGCGGCGGGTGGTGGGGATCTCGGCGGTGAAGGCCCAGGTCGGGGTCAAGGTGCCGTTCTTCAGCTACCGCCGCACCACCCTCGCCCAGTGCTCGGCGGCGGCGGGGCGCCGCTTCGATCTGGACGCGCTCTTCCCGGTGAACGAGGTCGCCGGCAGCACCGAGGTGGGGACGCTCTTCGTGCTGCCCGAGGCGCGTGGCGTCGGGGCCGGTCGGCTGGCGGCGAAGGCCCGCTACCTGCTGCTGGCGACCGCGCCCGAGCGGTTCGGGGAGCGGGTGATCGCCGAGCTCCGCGGCGTGGTCGACGCCCAGGGCCGCTCACCCTTCTGGGAGGCGCTGGGGCGGCCCTTCTTCCGCATGGAATTCGAGGAGGCCGATCGGCTGAGCACGATGGACAACCAGTTCATCTCGGACCTCTTGCCGACGCACCCGGTCTACCTCGATCTGTTGCCCGAGGCGGCGCGGGCGGTGGTCGGCGTCGCGCACCCCGAGGGGCAGGCGGCGCGGCGACGCCTGGAGGAGGAGGGCTTCCGGCACCGGGGCCTGGTCGACGTGTTCGACGCGGGCCCCCTGCTCACGGCGCGCCGGGAGCGGATCGCCACCGTGCGCAAGAGCCGGCTCGCCACCGTGCGCCTCGAGGAGCCGGGCGAGGACGCCGTCACGGCGCTGATCGCGACCCCGCGGCTACCGGACTTCCGCGCCGCCATCGCCCGCGTCACCATCGACGACGAGACGGTGGCGCTCGCCGACGAGGGCGCGCGGGCGCTCGGGCTCGGCGGCGGCGACGTCGCCCGGATCCGGGTGGCGCCGTGACGGCGCGGGGCGAGCTGTACGTCGGCGGGCGGTGGCGGCCGGGTCGGGGCGCGCCCTTCGCGTCGACCGATCCCGCGCGCGGCGAGCGGCTCTGGTCGGGCGCCGCGGCCGCGCCGGACGACGTGGCGGCGGCCTGCCGCGCCGCGCGGGCGGCCTTCCCCGGCTGGGCCCGAACCCCGCTCGCCGAGCGCGCGGCGCTCGCCGAGCGCTTCCGCGCGCTCCTGCTCGAGCGGCAGGCGGAGCTCGGGGCGCTCATCGCGCGGGAGACGGGCAAGCCCCGCTGGGAGGCCGAGAGCGAGGTGGCCGCCATGGCCGCCAAGGTCCCGATCTCGCTCGCCGCCCACGCGGCGCGCACCGGGGAGCAGGTCACGGCGACGCCGTTCGGGCGCGCGGTGCTGCGCCACCGGCCGCACGGGGTGCTGGCGGTGCTCGGCCCGTTCAACTTCCCGGGGCACCTGCCGAACGGCCACGTCGTACCCGCCCTCATCGCCGGCAACACGGTGGTGCTCAAGCCCTCCGAGCTCACGCCGGCGGTCGGCGAGGCGATGGTCGCGCTCTGGGCCGACGCGGGCGCGCCCGCGGGCGTCGTGAACCTGGTCCAGGGCGGCCGCGACGTGGGGGCGGCGCTCCTCGCGGATCGGGAGCTCGACGGCGTGCTCTTCACCGGCTCGGCCGCGACCGGCGCCGCGATCCACCGCGCCTTCGCCGGCCGCCCGGAGGTGATCCTGGCGCTCGAGATGGGGGGCAACGGCCCGCTCGTGGTCTGGGGGCCGGCGGACGCGGGCGCGGCGGCGAGCCTCGTCGTGCAGTCGGCGTACCTGACGGCGGGGCAGCGCTGCTCCGCGGCGCGGCGCCTGGTGGTGCCCGTGGGGTCGGCGGGTGATCGCGTCGTCGAGGCGACGGCCGCGCTGGCGCAGGCGGCGCGCATCGGCGCCTGGGACGAGCTGCCGCCGCCCTTCATGGGGCCGCTGGTGTCCGCCGAGGCCGCGGCGCGCGTGCTCGCCGCGCAGGCGCGGCTCGTCGCCGCCGGCGCCCGCCCGCGGCTCGCGTGCCGGCCCCTCGCGGGGCGCTCGGCCGCGTTCCTCACCCCGGGCCTGCTCGAGCTCGACGGGGTCGCCGCCCCGGACGAGGAGATCTTCGGGCCGCTGCTGCTGGTGCAGCGCGCGCGCGACTTCGAGCACGCGCTCGCCCTCGCCAATGCGACGGCCTACGGCCTGTCCGCGGGCCTCGTCGCCGACGACGCGGCGCTCTGGGCGCGCTTCGTCGCCGAGATCCGCGCCGGCGTGGTGAGCTTCAACCGCCCCACCACCGGCGCCGCCTCGACCCTGCCCTTCGGGGGCCGGGGCCGGAGCGGCAACCACCGCCCGGGCGCCTACTACGCCGCCGACTACTGCGCCTACCCGTTGGCGAGCCAGGAGGCGGACGCGGTGGCGGCGCCGAGCGTGCCCGGCCGCGAGCCCCCGCGGAGCGGCCCGTGACCGCGCTCGAAGTGAACTACGACGGTCTCATCGGCCCGACCCACAACTACGCGGGGCTGAGCCCCGGCAACCTCGCGAGCACGCGCCACGGCGGGATGGTGTCGCACCCGCGGGCCGCCGCGCTGCAGGGCCTCGAGAAGATGCGGCGCCTGCTCGCGCTGGGGCTGGTGCAGGGCCTGCTGCCGCCCCAGGAGCGCCCGGCGCTCTGGCGGCTGCGCGAGCTCGGCTTCACCGGCACCGACGAGGCCGTGCTCGCCGCGGCCTGGGCGGCGGACCCCGCGCTGGTCGCGCGCGTCTGCTCCGCCTCCTCGATGTGGGCCGCCAACGCCGCCACCGTCTCCCCGTCGCCGGACACCGCGGACGGGCGCGTCCACCTCACCCCCGCCAACCTCGTCACCCTGGCGCACCGCGCGATCGAGCCCCGCGAGACGGCGCGGGCGCTGGCGGTGGCCTTCCCCGACCCCGCCCGCTTCGCCCACCACCCGCCGCTGCCCGCGCACCTGGACTACGCCGACGAGGGGGCCGCCAACCACCTGCGCCTCGCGGCCGAGCACGGCGCGCCCGGGGTCGAGCTCTTCGTCTACGGGCGCCGGGCGGGCGAGCCGGCGGGCGGGCTGCCCTACCCCGCGCGGCAGACGCTCGAGGCCTGCCAGGCGCTCGCCCGCCGCGCCGGGCTCGCTCCGGCACGGACGGTGTTCCTGCGCCAGTCACCGGCGGCGATCGCGGCCGGCGCCTTCCACGACGACGTGGTCGCCGTCGCCTGCGAGCGGACGCTGCTCTTCCACGAGCAGGCCTTCGCCGAGCCCCAGGTCGCGCTCGACGCGATCCGGCGCGCCGCCGCCGATCGGTTCGAGCCCGAGCTCCTCCCGGTGAGCGCGGCCGAGCTCCCGCTCGCGGACGCCGTCCGCTCCTACCTCTTCAACGCCCAGCTCGTGCGGCCGCCCGGCGCTGACCGGCTGCTGCTCCTGGCGCCGCTCGAGGTCGAGGAGACGCCGGCAGCGCACGCGGTGGTCGAGCGCCTCCTCGCGAGCGGCGGCCCCATCGGTCGGGTGGAGTACACCGATCTCCGCCAGAGCATGCAGAACGGCGGTGGCCCCGCCTGCTTGCGCCTGCGCGTGGTCCTCACCGACTCCGAACGCGCCGCCGCCAGCCCCTCGCTCCTGCTCGACGCCGCCCTCCACGCCCGGCTCGTGGACTGGGTCGCGCGCCGCTACCGCGACTCGCTCGCGCCCCAAGACCTCGCCGATCCCGCGCTGCTGCGCGAGAGCCGCGAGGCGCTGGACGAGCTGACGGGGTTGCTCGGGCTCGGGGGCGGGTACTACGACTTTCAGCGGGGGTAGGGCGCGGCTCGGCGAGCGCGCCGGTGGCGGCTGAGCTCACGCCGCACCGGCGCGCCGGAGCTGCCCCGCCAGCGCTCGCCGCAAGCCCGCGGCGAGGGGCGAGGGTTGATCCGAGGCGGGGCGACCGACACCGCGCCGGTCGCTGCCGGATGGGGGAAGACCTCCCCGATCCGCGGACTCCCCGAGCCCCCGCCGATCCGGCCGGGCAGCGCCCGGCGCGGCGACCCGGACGGGGCCGGCAGACGGACCGCCGTCGCTGGCGCCGAAGCGCTCCAGCCACCCGCTCAGAAGCCTATCCGTCGCATCACGAAGCGGGGGAGCCAACGAATCACCAGCATCACCAGGGCCCAGATCCTGGGGGTGTAGATGACGGTGCTTCCGCGGTCGATGGCGCGCACGATCTCCGCGGCGACACGCTCGACCTCCCCGGCGAAGGGCGGCGGCTTCAAGCCCGCGGTCATCGCGGTCCGCACGAAGCCCGGCTTCACGCAGAGCACGGAGAGCCCGGCGGCGTGGTACTTGTGGTCGATCCCTTCGAGGTAGGCGGAGAGCCCGGCCTTGCTGGCGCCGTAGATCGCCACGGGCTTCCGGCCCCGGTCGCCCGCCACCGACGAGAAGACGACGAGGCGCCCACCGCCGCGGGCGAGGAGGCGCTTCCTCGCGTGCTCGCAGAAGACGACCGTGTGGGCGAAGTTCACCGTCGTGAGCCGTCTCGTCAGCTCGAGGTCGCTCTCCAGCGCCTCCTGGGGAGCGTACATGGCAGCGGAGACGATCACCGCGTCGAAGCCGCCGAGCGCCTCGTCCGCCGCGTCCAGGGCCGCCGCGAATCCCTCCGGCCGCTCCAAGTCGCAGAGGTGGTGCCCCACGCTCCGTCGCTGGGGATCGCGGGACTCGAGGTCCGCGGCGCTGCGCGCGAGCTGGTCGGGCTCCACCCCCAGCAGGAAGACGGAGTCGCCACGAGCGACCAGCGTGCGGGCGATCTCCCGCCCCATCCCGGAGGTACCACCGAGCACGACCGCCTTCATCCGCCATCTCCGAAGAGCCGCACGGACTGCGCGGTGCGCAGTCGTCGACGAGGATCCCAACGCTCGCGCACGGCGAGGAAGGCGTCCAGACGCGGCTCCATCGCCCGGAAGTGCTCGGGTCGCGTGAAGCGATCCTTGGTGAGGTAGATGCGACCACCGAGAGCGATCACGACCTCGTTCAGACGATCCACGACGCGCTGCACGTCGGGTGATACGGCCATGTCGACCGCGATCGACGTCCCCTCCATCGGGAACGAGAGGAGCCCCCTGCCCTGCGGCCCGCAGTCCTTGATCACGCAGAGCGGCGAGGCGCAGCCGAGCCGCGTCACGCAACGCAGAAACTCGCGCACCGCGGCGCTCCCCGCTGCCCGCGGCAGGACGCACTGGTACTGGGTGAAGCCACGGCTGCCGTAGGCGCGGTTCCAGTGCCGGACCGCGTCGAGCGGGTAGAAGAACGGGTCCGGACCGACCAGGCGCTGGACCCGGCGGCGGAGGTGCGTTCGGTAGTAGAGCGCGTTGAAGGCGCGCGCCGAGAGCCGGTTGAGGGCCCAGTTCGGCAGCTCCCAAGGCAGAGCGTGGTCCGGCGGGGGACGCGGCGGAGGTCGGTCGACTTCCTCCCGGGTCGCCCAGCGCCCGGCCATCAGGATGCCCCGCCCGAGCGAGGTGCCGCGACTGAGGCAGTCGATCCAGCCCATCGTCATCGGCCATTGCCCGGCGGCCCGCGCCAGGGCGTCGAGGAACTCGTCTATGCTCCCGACGCGCGCGCTCTCCATGTGCAGCCAACGGCCGGGGATGCGACGCATCTCGAACTCGACCTCGAGGATGTGGCCCGTGAGGCCCATCCCCCCGATGCTGGCGCAGAAGAGATCGGGATGGCGGTGGGGGCCGCAGTCGACGACGTCGTCGCTGGCGACGCGGACCCGCAGCGCCCGGACGTGCTCTCCGAAGCACCCGTCGCGGTGATGGTTCTTGCCGTGGACGTCGCTGGCGACCATGCCTCCGAGCGTCACGAACTTGGTCCCTGGCGTGACCGGCACGAACCAGCCGCGCGGCACGAACAGGCGATTCAGCTCGGCGAGGCTCAACCCGGCCTCCGCGCGCACCCTCCCCGTGGCGTCGTCGAAGGCCAGGATCCGATCGGCGAGTCGAGTGCCGGCGACCTTGTCCTCGGCTCGGGCGGGCAGAGACGAGTCGCCGTAGGAGCGGCCGAGCCCGCGCGACATGACCGCCCCTTCCGTCAGCCGCTCGAGGTCCGGGGAGACGAGCTCGCGGCCCGGGACGGGCAGCCGCCCCCACCCTTCCAGCGTCGTCGTGCCCGCCCGCGCCCGGGTGCCCGCCGGGAAGCGCTGCGCGGCGATCGCACGACGACGCGGAGCGGCGAGGGGGCTCGAAGCTCGAGGCGAATTCCGGGTGGGGCGCGATCCACGCATGCGACCTCCGCGGGTCACCTCCACTGGTGACCCGCGAGCAGCGGCGGCCAAGGACTCGCCGCGCTTCTGCTGCCAGGCAGCGCCCCGGTCGGCAAACGCTTGCCTGGGCGCTCCGTTGGTGTTACGACGCGCCGAAACGTAACACCGGCGGGAGTGAGGGTCAACCTGCGCGGCCCCCGTTCCCATCCCGACCTCCCCCGTCTCGAGTGCCGCGGCGGCGCCGTTGGCACCAGGGAGAATCAGCGTGGCCACAATCCTCATCGTCGACGACGATCCAGACATCGTAGAGGCAGTGCGGCTCGTCCTGGAGCGCGCCGGGCACGACGTCCGCGCGGCCGGGGGACCCGAGGACGGTCTGCGGAAGGCGAGGGAACCGGGGATCGACCTGCTGATCCTGGACGTGATGATGGGGTCCCCGGACGACGGGATCGTCATGGCTCAGGAGCTCCGGCGAGGCGGGTTCACCGCTCCGATCCTGATGCTCACCAGCATCGCCCAGGCGACGGGCTTCGCCTACGGCAGGAGCGACGCCGTGGTTCCGGTGGACGACTTCGTCGAGAAGCCCGTCGGAGCAGAGGTCCTCCTGCGAGCGGTCGAGAGGCTGCTCGCTCGGCCCGCGGGGGAGGCGCCATGCTGAGCGGTCGCCCGGGTGATCTCCTGGCGGACGTGGAGCGGCTCCTCGAACGCCACGGGACCCAGCGCAGCGCGCTGCTCCCGGTCCTGCAAGACCTGCAGCGGAGCCAACACCGCATCGACGATCTCGCGATGCAGGTCATCGCCGATCGCTTCGGCATCCACCCGGTCGAGGTCCATGGGGTGGTGTCGTTCTACTCCTTCCTGGAAACCCGGCGGCGCGGACGCTTCGTGGTTCGACTCTGCCGCACTCTCAGCTGTGACCTCGCCGGCAAAGAGCGGATCGCGAGGCAGCTCGTGACCGATCTCGGCGTCCAGTTCGGCCAGACGACCCCGGACGGCAAGTTCACCCTCGAGTGGGCGAACTGCATCGGGATGTGTGACCAGGGACCCGCCCTGCTGGTGAACGAGCACGTTCACGTGCGCGTCACGCCGGAGCGGGTGCACCAGATCATCGCGTCCTACGCCGGGGCCTTCGTTCCCCACCGGGCGCTCCCGGGGAGGAAGCAGGAATCATGACCATCTGCACCCCCATGACGCTGGCGTCGATCGACGCCGGGGCCGGGCTCGGCGTCGCCCTGGCGATGGGGCGCTCCCAGGTGCTGGGCGCGATCCGCGATGCTCGCCTGCGGGGCCGCGGCGGAGCCGGGTTCCCGACCGGCGTGAAGTGGAACCTGGCCGCCGCCGCCCAGGCGCCGCGGAAGTACGTGGTGTGCAACGCCGATGAGGGCGAGCCCGGAACCTTCAAGGACCGGGTGATCCTCACCGAATGGCCGGCGCTGGTGATCGAGGGCATGACGATCGCGGCGTATGCGGTGGGAGCCAGCGAGGGGATCGTCTACCTTCGCGGCGAGTACGCCTACCTGCGCGAAGGAATCGAGGCCTGCCTCGCCTGCCTGCGAGAGGACGGAGCGCTGGGCACCGCGATCCGCGGGCACGAGGGCTTCGCCTTCGACGTTCGAGTCCGCCTGGGGTCGGGCGCGTACGTCTGTGGCGAAGAAACCGCGCTGATCGAGAGCCTGGAGGGGCACCGCGGCGAGTCGCGCAACCGCCCGCCGTTCCCGGTGCACACGGGCTTCGACGGGATGCCGACGATCGTGAACAACGTCGAGACCCTCGCCTGGGTCGCCGCCATCTTCGCCCGCGGCGTGGAGTGGTTCCTCTCGCTCGGGACGGACCTCTCCCGGGGCCCCAAGCTGCTCAGCGTCTCCGGCGACGTCGCGCGGCCCGGCGTCTACGAGTTCCCCCTGGGCACGCGGCTGCGCGACGTGCTCGTGGCCGCGGGTGGGGAGCACGCGAGGGCGGTCGTGGTCGGCGGCGCGTCGGGTCGAGTGGTCCCGGCGAGCGCCTTCGATCGCGCCATCAGCTACGAGGACGTCGCCACGGGCGGAGCCATCATCGTGCTCGGGCCGGACCGGGATCTGCTGGGAGTGGCCGAGTGCTTCCTGGCCTTCTTCGCCGAGGAGTCGTGCGGACAGTGCACCCCCTGTCGGGTCGGAAACGTGAGGTTGCTCGAGGGCGTGCGCGCGCTGAGGCGAGGCACCTGCTCCTCGGAGCGGCTGGATGACCTCCGGTCGCTGGGCATGACCCTCCAGGACAGCTCCAAGTGCGGTCTCGGCCAGTCGAGCCCCAACGCGTTCCTCAGCATCGTGGAGCACTTCCGGGACGAGCTCCTCGGGCGCTCCCCCACGGCACCGAGAGGAGAATGAGCGATGACCCGGGAAGAGCCCACCGGTCACGAGCCCGACCGCGCCCCCGTCGCCCGCCGGGCGCAGTTCGTCGCCGCACCCGACGCGGCGGACGCCATCGGCGGACGAGTCACGGTGACCATCGATGGCCATGAGCTCGAGGTCCCGATGGGGACCTCGCTCCTCGCGGCGACCAGGCAGCTCGGGATCCGCGTCCCGACGCTCTGTCACCACGACGACCTCGGCGTCGCCGGAGTCTGCCGCGTCTGCGTGGTAGAGGTGGAGGGGCAACGGACGCTGCAGGCGAGCTGCGCCTTCCCGATAACCCAGCGCCTCACGGTGCGAACCCACTCGCCCCGAGTGCGGCGAGCGCGCCGGCAGATCCTCGATCTGCTCCTCTCGGAGCACCATGGCGAGTGCTACGCCTGCAGCCGCAACGGCAACTGCGAGCTGCAGGCGCTCGCGCGGGAGTACGGTGTCGACGGCTTTCCCTTCGGGCGCCGGGAGGGCCCGCCCGACACGGCGGATCGTTCCAGCCCTTCCGTCGTGCGGGACATGAGCAAGTGCGTGCTCTGCCGGCGCTGCGTCCGCACGTGCGTCGACCTCCAGGAGGTGGGTGCGCTGGGGGCCATCGGGCGCGGGAGTCACACGACCATCTCGACCTACCTCGGCAGGCCGCTGGCCGACGTCGTCTGCATCAACTGCGGGCAGTGCAGCAACCGGTGCCCCACCGCGGCGCTCCGTGCCCATGATTCCACCGACGAGGTCTGGGCGGCGATCGATGATCCGACCCAGCACGTCGTGATCCAGACGGCTCCCAGCCCTCGCGCCGCGATCGGTGAGGAGTTCGGGCTCCCGCCGGGGACTCCCCTGACCTGGGAGCTCAACACCGCGCTCCGGCGCTGCGGCTTCGACCGCGTCTTCGACACCAATTTCGCCGCCGACCTGACCATCCTCGAAGAGGGCACCGAGCTCATCGAGCGCCTGCACGCCAACCTCGTCGAGGGCGACCCCTCCCGGCCGCTCCCGCAGCTCACCTCCTGCAGCCCGGGCTGGGTGAAGTTCATCGAGCATTTCTACCCCGAGCTTCTCCCGCACGTCTCGAGCTGCAAGAGCCCACAGCAGATGTTCGGTGCGCTCCTGAAGTCCTGGTACGCGACCGCGAACGGCATCGCTCCCGAGAAGATCGTGTCCGTCGCGCTCATGCCCTGCACCGCCAAGAAGTTCGAGTGCCAGCGCGCGGAAATGTGCGCCAGCGGCTACCAGGACGTGGACTACGCGCTCACCACGCGTGAGCTCGCCAAGATGATCCGCGAGGCGGGGATCGAGCTCACCCAGCTCGGTCCGAGCGACTTCGACGATCCGTTCGGAACCGCGACCGGCTCCGGCGTGATCTTCGGTGCCACCGGGGGCGTCATGGAGGCGGCCATCCGCACCGTCCTCGAGCTGGTCACCGGCGAACGGGCGGAGCGCTTCTTCGCCCACGCCGACGTGACCCCGGTGCGCGGCTTCGACGGGTGCCGCTACGCGGAGCTCCGGCTCCCCGACCGCCTCGGCCCCGTCCCCGAGTTGCTGAGCGGAAGGGTCCCCGACTGGGACTGGCTCCGGGGAGCGACGCTCAAGGTGGGGGTCGTGCACGGCACGGCGAACGCGCGCAAGGTGATGGACGACATCAAGGCGGGCGGGCGGTTCAGCCAGTGCCACTTCATCGAGGTGATGGCCTGCCCCGGTGGGTGCCTCGGCGGTGGTGGCCAGCCCATCCCGACCAGTGCCGCGATCCGCGCCGCGCGCGCCCGCGCCATCTACGCCGAGGACACGGCCTACGGCGAGGCCGGGCGGCCGCGCAAGAGCCACGAAAACCCGGCGGTGACGCGCCTGTATCGGGAGTTTCTGACCGATGGTCCCTGCGGGCACCGGAGCCACGAGCTGCTCCACACCTCCTACACGCCGCGCGGGAAGTTCGTCGGCTGAGCGCGCCGCCCCCGGCGCCCGGCCCGGGAGCGGCGCCGAGAGGACGCGGGCCGCCCTGCTGGGCGATGGCCGATCGCCGGACGCGAGCCGCGGCCATCCGCGCTCACCGCCCCGCTGAAGAGGGCTCCCCGGTGGAGCTTCACCCGCGGGGGGCGACCCGTCCCTCGCGGGCTCCTCCAGGCCCGAGGGACGGGTCGGCCCCGGCCGTCATTCCCCGTGGGAGTGGCAATGCCCCTCGCCCTGGTAATGGCCCAGGGTCGTGGTGAGCGCGGTCACGAAGTCGCCCAGCGTGTTCACGTCGGAGGCGCTCCCCGTGCCGTAGGTGCCGGTGTCCACGTCGACGAGCTGCACGGCGTCGAGCTCCTCCCGGGTGATCTCCTGATCGGCATCGCCGAGATCGTCGGCGAGGGCGAGCGCATCGAACCTCAGGACCGCGTTCGCCGCGGTCAGGTCGTCGTAGAAGAAGTGGTCCCCATGGATCGTGATCTGCACGTCGGTGACGCCGCCGTTGGTGACCAGGATGCCGGGCCTCACGTCCTCGCCCGCCTCGTCGACCTCGACGCACTCGCGGTACTCGGTGGCGCCGGTGACCCCCCAGTGGAAGGTCTTGGTCACGTCCTCCCTGGTGGCCGAGCCCTCGACGTAGACGGCGTAGCCGTTCTCCTCCATCCACTCGGCGTCCTCGTCGCTGGCGCTCGCGTCAACCTCCGTGTCGTCGCCGAACGGCGCGATGTCGAAGCCGACCTCGTCCCAGGCCCGGGCCTCGAGCGCACCCGTCGTCCCCACGTCGTGGGGTCCCGGCGCGGTCATGTCGAAGAGGATCCGTGACGCGAGCACCGCGCCCTCGCCCGCCGTCGAGTCGGCGACGGTGATGGGTCCGAGCACGATGAGGAACCGGTCGAAGGTGATCGCCCAGCCGTCCTCCACCTCCTCGGCGGGGATCCCCTCCTCGATGAAGTCCTCGCCGTACACGGTGAACTGGGCCGTGCCGCTGCCCGCCTCGTCGGCGACGTCGTCGTTGCAGGCGGCGGTGAGGGAGGCGAGGATGGCGAGCGTGGCGAGGGATCGAGTCATGAGGATTCTCCGGAGTTGGGGGTGAACGAGAAGGCGTAGGCCGCGGCCTTCTTGAGCCCGCGGACGAAGGCTTCGTGGGGGACCTCGGCCGGATCGAGCACGACCGACTGCCCGCTGACCACGTCCGGCTCCCGGGAGAAGTCCACCTGGGCGAGCCAGAGCGCGGGGTCGAGGGTCAGGACCACCGTGCCGTCGCCGGCCACGGTCCCACCGGTGAACGGGCACCCCGAGATCACGGGCTCCCCGTAGGTGTCGAGGACCTCCTCGCGCGTCGCGCTCACCTCGAAGGTGAGCGCGAGGTCGGCGCTCTCCGCCGTGCCGCTGACGAGCACCACCGCGTCGTCCAGGTCGCCGGCGAGGACGCCCACCGGGGGGGCCGCGAAGCGGAAGGACGCCGACCGGTACTCGCCGGTGATCCCCTGGCCGTCGGCGAGCGACGACGAGCCGGGCAAAAGCTCGATGGTCAGGGGCTCGAGCATCTCGCCGAGCTCGTCGCCGGCGACGTAGTGACCCGGGTGCGCGTGCACCAGCCGGAGGCCCATCAGCTCGGGCGTGAGCGGCCGATCTCGCCGCCCGATGGGAGCCCCCGCGTAGTAGCGGAGCTCCCCGACCGATACCAGGACGCGGTCGAGCGTGATCGCGAAGCCGAAGGCGTTGGTGAAGCCGGCGCTCGCCGCCGGCGCGACCTCCACCTCGGTGGCGAGCACCACGCGCTTGCCGGTGGTGGCGCCGGTGTCCTCGCCGCAGGCGGTGAAGAGGGCCGCGCCGACGGGCAGGAGGAAGGCGAACGAGCCGCCGACGAGCGACGCGACGAGATGCCGGGGGCACGGGACGAGAGCGGTCATGGGGTCCTCACAGGTAGAGGGTGATGGTGCCGAGCACGGAGCGGGGAGCGCCCGCGGTGAGGTGACGGACCGGGATCAGGGAGGGGGCGGCGTTCGGCTCGAAGTTGGAGGCATAGACGAACTCACCGTCGTTCCACTCCTGGTCGAACAGGTTGAAGGACTCGAAACCGAGCTCGATCTCGCGGAGCCGAAGGGTGGCGCGGGCGTCGAGGAGCGCGACGTCGTCGCCGAGCTCGCCGTAGGGGATCGGGCGCCGATGCACCCAGGTGGCGCCGAACCCCACCGTCCCCACCAGGTCGCGCCCGCGGAGCTCGGTCAGGCGGGGACGGGCCGCCAGGTCGCTGCGCAGCACGATCTCCGGGACGAAGGGGACCAGCGCTCCGCGCTCGTAGCGGGCCGACGCCTCGCGGAACGAGGCGCGCGTGTAGGTGAAGCCGACGGCGGAGGTGAACCACGAGGTCGGGCGCGCGACGAAGTCCACCACCGCGCCGCGGCGCTCGGTCGACGGCACCGGCTCGTTGCGGGCGACGGTCTCCAGGAAGACGACGTCGTCGCTCAGCCGAGCGTAGAAGGCGGCGCCCGCGACCTCGAGGCGCCGGTCTCGGTACCGGACGCCCTCCTCGGTGGCCCCCACGCGAGTGAACGGGGCCCGTTCGCCGTCGCCCAGGCTGCGCGCCTGGGGCGAGCGATAGCCGCGCCCGTAGCTCGCGACGGCATGGAGCCCCGGCGCCAGGGCGACGTCAGCCGTCACCCGCGGCCCGACGTGGGCGCCCTGCGCGCTCCGCTGGCCGCCCTCGCGGGTGCGGTCCTGGACGACGAACCCCACCGCGTCCCAGCGGGCGCCGCCGCGCAGCAGGAGCCGGGTCAGCGGGTGGAGCCCGGCGTCAACGTAGCCGCTCACGTTGGTCGCGTGGATCCGGGCGTCGATGGTGGTGCTCGTCACGTCGGGCGTGGTGCCGCGCACGTTGCGCTGAGCCTGGTCGATGGCGTCGTGACGGGCGGCGACGCCGATCGCGACGGTGTCGTAGGGCGCCAGGAGCGGGAGCGTACGCTCGAGGCGCGCGCGGAAGCCGGTCGTGGTGGCGTCGTTCTGCTGCTGCGTGGAGTCGCCGTTGACGGGGTCGTCGAGGTAGCCGGTGTAGTTGTGACGGAGCGTGAGGTCGGTCACGACGAGGTAGGGCGCCAGCGCGTACCGATATGCCCCGTCGCTCCCCTCGAGGGAGGCCACCACCTGGGTGCGGGAGGAGTACCCGCCCTGGTCGGTGTCGTAGCTGTCGAAGCGCTCGACGCGCCCGGCCTCGAGATCGTCGAGACGGACCACCCCGGCGGAGCCGAACCGGCCCGCGAAGCTCGCCGCCGAGACGGTGAGCGCGGCGGCGTCGCCCACCGGCAGCACCCACTGCGCGATGCCCGAGGCGCGCCGCGACGCCCGGCCCACGCCGAAGCCGTCCGAGCGCCGAGCCTCGAACGCCGCGAAGCTCGCGGCGGGCCGGTCCTCGGGGTGGTAGGCGAGGAACACGCGCCGGGTCCCGAAGGAGCCGAGGCCCGTGCGGAGCGTGAAGCCTGGCTCCCGGTAGCCGAGCCGGAAGCGCATCGAGCCGGCGACCGCGAAATCGCCCTGGTCGGGTGAGTACGGACCGGGGAGGGCCTCCACCTGCTCGACCACCTCCGGCATCACGAAGTGCAGGTCGGCGTAGCCCTGCCCGTGCACGTTGCTCACCTGGTTCACGGGCGCGCCGCCCACCCAGAGCTCGAGGTCCTGCCCGTGCATCGCGTCGAACCCCCGGAAGAAGATCTGGTGGGCCTTGCCCTCGCCGCTGTGCTGGGTGACGAAGGTGCCCGGGATGGTGAGCATCAGGTCGCTCGCGGTGTGATGGGGGGCAGCCTCGAGCACCTCGCGTTCGCGCTGGACGGCGCTCGCGCTCTGCGCCCGAGGCGCCCCCTCGACCAGCACCTCCACCGGACGCGGCGCGGGTTGCCCGGTCGCGGCGGGCGTGCTCGAGCCGTCGGCGACCGGGCGCTGCTCGGGCTCGACCTCGCGCGCCGGCGCCGCCGCGGAGGACGGCGGAACCGAGGTCGCGGGGGACTCCGCACCTTCGGCGCGCGCGGGCTCCGTCGGCACGAAGCGAAGGGGAACCCGGATACGGGCGGCCACCGGGCGCCCAGCCGCGCGCGCCGGTTCGAAGCGCCATGCCTTCACCGTCTCGAGTGCGACCGCGTCGAACGGGTCGCCCACGCCCTCGACGACCGACGCCGACGCCACGCCGCCGCTCCCGTCGACGACGACCTCCAGCAACACCACGACCTCACGGGTGCCCGGCTCCGTCGCCGGCCAGGTCGGCGCGACCGCGGTCACCAGCGACGGCCGGGTCACGCCCTCGTGCGCGGCGTCGTCCTGGGCGAGAGCCGGAGGCACCGGCGCTGCCGCCAGGGCGATCGCCAGCGCCGGTCCGCGCATCCCGGTGGTCCTCGTCTTCATGCATGCTGCGAAGGGCGCTCGTCCTGTCCGCTCCGCCCACCGGGCGTGAGCCTCGCGCGGGCGGTATTACTGGCTGCGGTTCTGTAACACCGCGGGCAGTGCCCGGCAAGCACCGCCTCTGGTCGGGCACCGGCGCGCGGCGCCCCGAACGAGTCGAGCAGCGCGGCTCGCTCGCCCAGGCGCTCGCCGCTCGAAGACCTCGCGATCGCTCCGCACCAGGACCGCTCGGTCGATGACGGCCGTCCGGATGGGGTGCGGGGCGCAAGCGAGTCGCGGCTCCGCAGTCCGTGCGCCGGCCGGGAGCAGCGGCGCGCCGGCGCCGGGACGAGCGTCGCCCCCACGGCGCTCCGTCAGAGCGCGTGGCGCGGCGGCCCTACCCGCCCGCGCCGGCGCGCTCCTGGTCCAGCGTCGCGCCGGATCACGGGGCCGAGCCTGGCGCGGGGGGCAGCCGGACGTGTACGCTGCGGGCATGCGCGCCGCCGGTTTCGCCGCCACGCTCGTGCTCGTCGGGTGGGTCCTCGGCTGCTCCGGGGAGGACGCCTCGCGCGCGAGCGAAGCCGGAGCGTCGTCGGGGGCCTGCGCAGGGGTCACGGTGGCGCCCTGGTCGCGCAGGCGCCTCGGCGTGGGGGGGACCGTCTCCTTCAACGAGCTGATGGTGCTGCCCGCCGACGCCGCGCAGCCCCAGTGGGTGGAGCTCTGGAACCCGCTGGCGCTCGACCTCGACCTGTCGGGCTTCAGGCTGGGCGGCGCGATCGACTACCGGTTCGAGGACGGCACCCTGATGACCCCCGGCGGCTACGCGCTCGTCGCGTCGAGCGGCGAGCTGCCGGGCGCCGTCGGCGTCTTCAGCGGGACCTTGCCCGCCGAGGGAGGCACGATCGAGCTCTGGAACAACGCCGGCCGCCTGCTCGACTCGATGAGCTACGCCTTCGTCGAGCCGTGGCCCGTCGGCCCGGGCGGCTCGGGCGCCTCCCTCGCGAAGCGCGTCCCCCGGAGCGCGAGCGAGCGGGGCGAGAGCTGGGCCGCCAGCGCCCAGGTCGGGGGCACGCCCGGCGCCGACAACGGCCTGGCTCCGCGCGACGACGGCCCGAGCGGCCTCGCCTTCCACGAGCTCCCGGGATCCGGTGCGGGCGGCTTCTGGCTCGAGCTCGTGAACCGCGGCGCCGAGCCGGTCGAGCTCGGGGGTCACCTCCTGCGCACGTCCGCCGGGGCGGAGCACGAGCTCCCGGCCGCGGCCCTCGCCCCGTCCGAGCTCTTCCTGCTGACGGAGGCCGAGCTCGGGTTCCGCGCGGTGCCGGGGGAGCGGCTCTTCCTCCTGGCGCCGGATCGCGCGACGGTGCTCGACGCGGTCCGCGTGACCGAGCTGTCCCGGGGCCGGGGCAGCTCGGCGCCGGCGACCTGGCGGCACCCGGCCGAGGTCACCCCGGGCGCTCCCAACGTGTTCGTCGAGGAGGACGCGCTCGTCATCAACGAGATCCTCTACCACGCGCCGCCGGTGGCGACGCCGGACGGCTCGCGGGCGGCCTCCGAGCTCGAGTGGATCGAGCTCTTCAACCGCGGCACCGCGCCGATCGACGTCGGGGGCTACACCTTCGTCGACGCGATCGAGTTCGAGCTCCCCGCCGGCACCGTCATCCCGGGGGGCGAGTACCTGGTGGTCGCCCGGGACGCGGCGGCCG
>CAYVRP010000087.1:0-28787 GCA_964454025.1 uncultured Polyangiaceae bacterium
TCACTCAGGAGATCTTCGCCGTCCTATGAGGCTGCAGAATGAGGGGACGATTCAGTGCGCGAACATGCCATCACTCAGGAGATCTTCGCCGTCCTATGAGGCTGAAAAATGAGGGGACGATTCAGGTGGCTCTCCCGATCACCGGCGAGCCGTGCGGTGCGGAGAGGTACAACTGCGTCTACGATGAGTGTCCGGAAGGCGCGCTGAACTCCGCATACTGTGAAGATGGGGCATGGGGCCTCGACAGTCGTCCGTGCTGTCCCGTTGAGCCACCGATCGACGTTGACAGCGGCTGCGGCTGGACGTCGTCGCCTGACGTAGGACTGGCCGCCGAGTACTACTGCGTCTACCAGGATTGCACAACATACGGCTACAGTTCCGCCTCGTGCATTCTTAAGAGACTGCAAATGACGTCGGTCCCCGTCGAATGCGCACCCTTCAGCTGCAACAACCGTGGGGAGGGGGAGCCTTACTGCGGCGTCGGGCAGGTGTGTCTGAGATACTCCTGGCCGTATCCATCGACACTCGGGTCGATCTACGAATGTGTGGACAACCCCTGCCCCGCGGGTGTCGTGGACGTGCGCTGTATGCAGGAATCGGTTTGCCGAGGGACCGTCGGCATCGTGACCCAATCCGCGCCAAACGGGCACTACGTCAGTTGCCAGCTCTAAGCCCCCGTGTCCCCCGGTACTGCCGCGCGCAACCCGCCGGCGTCATGCTTCCGACTCTGCTCGGTGGACTGCTCCTCCCCGCCGTCGCCTCCGCGCAGCGCGCCGAGCCCGCTGACGCCGCTCCGGCCGTGGAGGTCACGGTCCACGGTTCCGCGCGCGCCGCGGGCGAGGATCTTGACGGGACCCGCGTCGTTCAGGTGACGACCGAGGACGACCTCCGAGACGCGGGGAACGTCCAGAGCCTGGCCGACGCCTTGCGGCGGCGACCGGGCACCTCGGTGCAGCAGACGTCCCCCGGGCAGGGCACCATCTACGTCCGCGGCCTGTCGGGGCGGGCGGTGCTGCACGTCGTGGACGGCGTGCGCCTCAACTCGACCTTCTTCCGGGCGGGGAACAACCCCTATCTCGGCCTGGTGGACGTCCACGCGCTTCAGTCGATCGGGGTGGTGGGCGGGGCCTCGTCGCTGCTCTACGGCAGTGACGGCCTGGCGGGTGCCGTCTACATGGAGACCCGCCTGCCCGGGTACCACTACGGCGGTGATCTCCGGGCGCTGCGGGTCGACCAGACCCTCACCAGCAACCCCTGGGCGTACACCACGCGGGTGGGGGCGGAGGCGGCTTCGGAGCGGTGGGCGGTCGCGGGGGGGTACACGGTTTCGGCCGCGTCCGCGATCCGTCCCGGGGAAGGCACCCGGACCCCCGTGCCAAGCTCCTACGTCGGCCTCGAGCGGGCGCCGGGCGCCCCGTATCGACCGGCGATGAGCCTGCGCGAGCAGGGGACGGAGTCGACATTCCAGGCCGGCGACGTCTCGGTCCGTCGGCGGCTCGTGCGAGAGGTCGAGCTGGTGCTGCGCGGCCAGGCCGGGGAGCTGCCACACCTGGTGCGGTACGACGAGATCACGCCCCGCTTCAAGCTGGAGTACCCCTCGCGGGCCGAGTCGAGCGTCGAGGCGCTGTACCGGCTGATGGCGAGCGCCACCCTCGCGCACCAGCCGCGGCACGTCGTCTACGACGAGCTCCAAGCGCAGCTCTCCTACCAGCGGCTGCACGAGGCGCCGCTGCGTCGGAGCTTCGACGAGCTGTGCCTCGGGGAAGAGGACGAGTCGGGCTGCGCCGGGCTCCGCCAGCTACGGCCCGCGGCGGAGCGGCTCCTGGAGGAGAACGCCTCGGACGCGGTGGGGGCGAGGGTGGTCGCGCGGTTCGGGGGCGATCCGGGCCGCATGGGCTTGGTCGGGGTGGACGTCCACCACGACGTGATCACGAGCCGGGCGTCGTCACTCGACGTCGGCACCGGGGTGCGGACGGAGTCGGCGTCGCGCTACCCGACGGGCTCGTCGCAGACCCAGACCGGGGTGTTCGCCAGCGTGACGCAGACCCCCATCGAGGGCTTCACGGTCCACGGGGGCTGCGAGGATCGCTCTTCGGCCTGGACATCCAGCCACGAGCCGCCACCGAAGCCGAGGCGCCCACGGCAGGAGTGTCCGATCTGAGCACCGAGCTCACGGGCGCGCTCGGCGCGCGGGTGCGACTCGTCAACGGTGTCGCCTGGCTCGTCAACGGCGGGCGCGGTGTCCGCGCCCCGAACGTGCAGGATCTGGCGGCGGTGGGCACGCGCTCCAAGGGGACCTACCAGGTGGCCAACCTCGAGCTCTCGCCGGAGCACAGCACCACGGGCGACACGGGCTTCGACGTCGACTTCCCCCGGTGGTCGGCGCAGACGGTGCTCTTCCTCGTCGAGCACCGCGACGCCATCGTCCTCGGACCGACCACGGTCGACGGCGCGTCGGTCGCCCCCGATGGCTCGCTGTACGTGCACAGCATCAACGCGGCCACCGTGCGCGTGCACGGCGCCGAGGGGTCCATCGACGCGGAGGTGCTGCCGCGCGTGAGGCTCTGGCTCCGCTGGCTCCTGATGCTCGGCCTGCAGCGGAACCCGGCGGGGACGGATGCCCCGCGGGAAACGTATGCCGATCGCATCCCGCCTCACCAGGGAGAGCTGGGGCTCTGGTACGAGCCGAGCCGCTGGAGACTGGGCGCCTTTCTGGCCGCCCGCGAGCGTCAGGATCGGCTCAACGACCCGATCAACACCGGGGACAACCGGATCCCGGCGGAGGGCACGCCGGGTTTCTTGACCCTGCACCTCCGGGCGATGCTTCGAGCGACGGACGAGATCCGCGTCCGCCTCGCGCTCGACAACTTGACCAACGAGCTGGTCCTCGAGCACGGCAACGGCTTCTATGGCGCCGGGTTCAGCGGAACGCTCGGCGCCGAGGTGGTCCTGCGGTGACCGAGGCGAGCTCGCGAGCACCGTGGGTCGCGCGCGTCGCGCGATTCGGGGGCGAGAGGTGGGGCGTCGTGGCGGGTCGGGCCATCCGCCTGCGAAGCGTCGTCTCGTGCCTGCTGCTGTTCGCCACGGCGCTGAGCGCGACGTCCGGGGTGGCGCTCTACGTTCGGCCGGAGGGGAGCCTGGCCACGTGGACGGGGTGGTCGCTGCTCGGCCTGGACAAGCAGGACTGGGAAGCAGTGCACAGCGTGGCCGTGGTCTTCTTCCTGCTCGCCGCCACCTGGCACCTGGTGCTCAACTGGCGGCCTCTGCTGGCCCATTTCCGCATTCGCGCGAGGCGGCAGGACAGCGCAACGCGGCTCCGTGTGCAGGAGCCTGTCCTGGCGCTGGCGGTGGTGGTGCTGCTCCTGGTGGGGACGCTCCGCGGCTGGGCGCCGCTGCGTCTCATCGCCGATGGGCGCCGGTCGTTCAAGGGCGCCGCCACCGCCCTGGTGATCACCCCGCCCGCGCCCGACGCCGAGACGCTGACCCTGCGCGAGCTCTGCCCCCGGCTCGGCGTCGGCCCCGACGAGCTGCTGGACACCGCTCGCCGCAACGGGGTCCGAGTGGACGATCTCGACCAGACGCTGGCGGACGTGGGCGCCACGAGCGGGCTGAGCCCGCAGGACGCCTACCGCAGGCTTGCCGGCAAGTAGACGCCCCCCGAGTCGCGGATGGGCTGTCCCCGATCGGCGGGGACGACTCGCGCGGTGCGCTCGACCGGGCCTCGCTCCTGCATGAAATGCAGGATCATGCCTGCCCACCTCGGCATCCCCATCGACGAGGATGGGCTGAGGCGACCGCCTGCTGATACCGGGCGGGGCGAATCGACGGGGGACGTCCCGCCGTCGTCGTTACGGGTCGCCGATAGACCACGGCCCACCCGGGCTCTGGCTGGACGCCCGAGCGGGCCGTGAGCGGGCCGGAAGGCCTCAGTCCCGCGCGCGCGGAATGTCGAAGGTGGCGGTCTGGTCCGCGACGAGCTTGCCGGGTCGCCCGCAGACGGTGACCGGGAGCTCCTCGCCGGCGGCGAGCCCGTTGGCGCGGAGGCGGAGCTTGCCCTGCTGGCCGTCCGCGCTGGCGAAGAGGCGGAGCTTCCCGAAGGCGGCGGCGAGGAGCTCGATGCCGCCGATGTCCGCGGGCAGCTTCGGATCGAAGGCGAGGTACCGTTTCGACGCGTTGAGGTCGATCCCGAGGTAGATGAGCGGCATCAGCTCACTCGCGGCCATGTTGCCGGCGCGGAAGCCCTGGCGGGCGGTCCCGGCCTCGAGGTCCTTGGCGTCCAGGTGCACGACGGCGTCGTAGTTCTCGACGCTCGCCTTGAGCTCGCCCAAGCCGATCTTGCCCACGCCGGTGCCGACGTTGGCGAGCGAGGACCCGTTCGTGTTCACTCGCTTGTCGTAGTACTCGACGTTGCGGGAGATGGTCGCGAGATCGACCGCGTAGCCGTTGTCCTTGAGCAGCTGCACCACCTCGGCGGCCGCGAAGTTCGCCACCGTCTGGAGCGCGCCCGCCTGCTTGCCGATCTGGAAGTTGTCGGGAGTGTTCAGCACCGGCTTCACGGCCCCCCGCCGGGCCTCGGGGAGGGTGCCCCGCGCGAACGCGCGGATGTCCGCGCTCGGCGTGGCGCCGGCGAAGACGCGGTCGGACTCCGCGTCGAGCTTCCACACCACCTCGCCGGACCTCGCGTCCTTCACCAGCGTGATCTGGGCGTCGGTCGGATCCGCCGCCTTCTGCCAGCGCCCGGATCGCACCTGGACGTCGGCGATCAAGCCCGCGAGCTTCGCCCGGAGCTCGACCGCCTTCAGCACCTGGTCCGCGCGGGGGATGACGCCGGCGGCCGTGAAGTGCGGCTTGCTCTCCTTCTTCCCCTGCGCCACGCGCGCCGCGTTCTCGGCCGCCAGCCACTCCCGCATCGAGGGCCAGTGCACCAGCGGCATGTCCGTGAACCCGGCGTAGTTCTCGATGGTGCCCGCCGGCACCTCGACCTCGCCATGGACGTTGCCGGACAGATCCACCAGGATCGCCCGCTTCGCCGCGCTGGTGATGGGGAAGAACATGTTGGTGGCAAGATCCTTGATCTGCGCCATCTCGACCGCGTCCACCCCCAGGTCACGGAGGATGCGCTCCTTGTCCGTCGGATCGAGCTCGTCGAGGAGCTCGAAGACCCGCGAGGCCATCTTGGCGATCATGAAGTTGTTGTAGAAGCTGTCGGGGAGGTTCGGCAGCGTGGAACCGGGGAGTTTCTCGTTGTACTCGTTCGGGTCCATCATCCCCGTCGTGTGGTACTTCCCGTCGGCCTGCTTGACGCAGGAGTCGGCGCCGAAGCGCACCAGCTCGATCAGGAGCGGCATCGCGTGGGCGAGGAACGCGCGGTCGCCGCTGACGCGGAAGATCTGGTCGATCCCGTAGAAGAAGGCCCAGTTGTTGTGGGGTTGGTACTTGCTGAAGTCGGGATCCCACTGCTGGGCCACGCCGTTCCACTTGACCACCTGCGTGTCGGGCTTGCCATCGGCGGTGGTCTGCCAGCCGAACTGCGCGCCCTTGTTGCGACCCATGGAGCGCGCGTATGCCCGCGCCGAGTCGATGTTCTTGATGTAGAGCTCGGCGAGCCCCTTGGCGGCCTCGGGGTTCTGGATGGCCTTCACCTTCCAGAACAGGATCGCCATCTCCCAGAAGTTGTGGGTCCGGTAGCGGCCGTCGTGCAGCCCCTTGGCGCCCATGTCCGCCGCGATGTCGCGGTTGTGATCGGAGACGGTCTTGAGCAGCGCCGCGCGGCAGAGATCGAGCGGCGCCTGGAACTCCATGGCCCGCGGCCCCCCGAACAGGCCGATCCGTCCGTTCGCGAACTGGGCGCGCCACGCGGCGACGTGGGCGGCCCGGGCCGCCTCGTAGCGCTCGTCGCTGGCGGCCTTGGCGCGCGCCGCCTCGAGCGGCTTGCCGACGAGCCCCTTGTCGATGGACGAAACCAGCGCGGTGCGATCCTCGACGAGCAGGCGCTGCCCGGGCTTGAGGTGGACCAGGGCGTTGACGTAGATCTCGCGCGCACCGTCGCCGACCGGGGTGCCGGCCTTCTCGGCGGGGAGGATCTCGGGGTTGATCTCCTTCGGCTCGCCGGTTCCGTCCGCGAGGAAGTAGCGCACCCGCTTGGCGAACCCGAACTGGTACTGCTGCTGGTTGCGGACCTCGGTGGGGGTGGTCGACTTCGGGTTGTCGGCCCACTCGCTGCGCTCGAGCTTCTTCAGGTTCTCCTCGCTCTCCTTGACCGTCTGGAGCGACAGCCCGACGAGGGTGGGGCCGAACGCGCGGGCGCCGTCCGGGCCCGCCTCGGTGTGTACCTGTTCGAACTTGTTGTATCCCTCGGCCAGGTTGTTGATCAGGGTCCCGTCGAAGCCGGAGGTGATCACGAGGTCACCCTCGAAGTCCGTGGTGAGCTCGAGGCGCGAAACCGCGAGAGTCGGATCGGCGAAGCTGGCGAGCTTCTCCGCCCGCTGGGTGAGGGTGTGGCCGGACTGCTTGTCCCTGAGCACCAGCGTGTAGGCGACGGTGCCCTCCTCCACGACGTTGCGCACGGCCGCGGGGTCGTTCTCGTTCACCACCTCGAAGCGGGCGCGCGCGTCGAGGGAGTTGTGGTACACGGGCTGCCCGGGCTCCCGCACGCGGTGGTAGGTGAGGAAGGGCAGGTGGGGACAGCAGCTGTTGGCGACCGTGCGCCCGCCCTCGACGTCGGTGGTGCGGAAGACGGAGACGCCCGCCTTGAAGGTCGCCGCGTACTCGATCTGGTCGTACACGTTGGCGTATCCCTCGCGCTTCTTGTCCTTCATGGGGGGGGCGCTGAAGGTGATCCCGGTGTCGCAGAAATTGCCGTTCCCGATGAAGAACTGCGCCGCGTAGCGGTTCGGGTCCTTCGCGATCTCCGCCCACGACACCGTGTGCTCGAAGATCGGGCGCGCGAAGGTGGTGGCGATCGCGTCGACGCGACCGTCCGGGCCGATCACGAAGGGCTCGGCGCCGGGCGTGAGGGGACCGCGCGCGGAGACGGCCGCGAGGGGGCCGACCGCGATCGTCAGAGCTTGCTGGGCATTGCTGAACGCAACCATGGTTGCTCCTGTCCCCCGGGGTGTCCTGCCGGTTCGACCTCGCGCCCCGGCGCGCGCCGGGACGGGGCTGGGCTGCGGGGGCGGGGGGTCCGCCGCAGCGGCGCGGAAGCTAGCCGAAGCGCTCGCGCGTGGCTAGCCGCGGGCGGGGCCTGGCCGGTACGGCCCGACGTCAGGCCCCGCCGCGGGTCCCGGCGCGTGCCAAGGCGGGAACGTCGCGGCGTCGCCCCCGGCGGACTCCACCGCGCGCTGCGGTGACCGCGCGCCCGCGGGCTAGAAGCGCGGAGGATCGCGGCGCTGGGCGTTCGCCGTGGCGGTCGCCAGCGCCCGCCGCGCCTCTGCCGAGCGCAGGCAGGGGAAGCAGTCCTCGCGCGCCCCCTCGCCGCAGCCTCGGTTGCTGTTGAGGCGGACCAGCGCGCGGACGCTCCGGCGCTCGCCGCCCTCGGCGGCCTTGGCGATGAGGGCGGTCGCCTCCTCGCAATCCTGGACGTCGCGCAGCGCGAGCGCGACGGCGAGCGCGGGCGAGGCGTGCCTGCGCACCGCCCTGCTTAGCACCAGGCGCTCTGCCAGGATCGTGGTCGGGTCGCGGGTCGGGACACCGGTCCAGATCTCGAAGAGCAGATCGGTGGTGCTCGCCCGCCCCTGCGTCGCGATCAGCTCCTGGGCCGGGAGGGTCGTCTGCGGATCTCGCGCGAGCTTCAGCAGCTCGCGCAGCGTCGCCGGGTCGTCTGCGGCCTCGGGGTTCGCCTTCAGCTTCTTTTCGATCGTCGACAGCTCGGCGAGCCGACTGGCGACCTCGCCGCGGGATAGCGCGAGCGACTGCTCGATGGTGAGATCCGCCGGGGAGATCCCGTTGAGGGTGGCGAGCGCGTCCTCGTCCCCCGCGCTCGCCAGCTCCTCGACCGTGCGCTTCGCGGGGGGCGTCGCGGCAGACCCCGCGGAGCGCGCCGAGGGTACTGTCGCCGCCGAGCCTGCCGCGACGGGCCGCGCGCCGCGTTCGGCGCCCCCGCGAGGGGCGAGGAAGAGCCCCAGGGCCGCGCCGAGCCCGAACGCCAGGATCGTGAGCCAGACGGGCACCCCGTGGCGAGGCTGAGGTGGCGCGCTGGAGCGGCCGGGCTTCGCGGGCGCTGGGGCCGGCGTCGAGCCGCCGGGCCGCGTGGCGGGCGGCGCCGAGGAGCCTGTCGCGAGCGGTTGGGTGGGCGCTGACGCGAGCGAGGGCGCGGAAACCGGCAAGTGGGGCGGCGGGCTGGGGGCCTGTGGCGTGGGCGTGGCGGGCGGCGCGGGAGCGGGCGGTGGCACGCTCGGCGGCACCGACGGGATCCGCGGGAGCGGCGGAGGTGGCGGCGTGGATCGCAACCCCGGCGGCATGGGCAAGGGTGGTGGTGGCGGGCGCGACGTCGGAAGCCCAACGCTGGCCGGGATCGCGGGCCCGACCGCGGGCAGCGGGGTACCGGCGTCGAACGACGGCAGCGCCTCGTCGAAGGAGGGCAGGGGCGTCACGGCACCATCCAGAGGGGGGGGAGGAGGAGGTGGGCGCACGGTCACGATTGAGCCCTCGCGGCGGCCGCGGCTCGGCGCGTGGCCGCCCCAAGGCGCGCCCCCGGCGGGCGCGCCCTGCCCCTTCTACCGCGCACCGCGCCAGACCGCGAGGCCCGGCGAACGTCGGCCTGGAATGTGCGAGTGCCGTCCGAGACGGCGCGGTGCCGGTTGCCGAGCAGGCCCCATTCGGCCTAGCCTGCGGGCCGGGTCTGGTGCCCGGATCGGTGGAGATTGCCCGCGATGCCCCACGTTCTCGACGATCGCTCGACGGTGCCCGCGCGCCCGGCGCGGGTGGCCGCCGTCCTGCTCGCCGTCCTGCTCCTGGCTGGCTGCCGCGACAAGGCCAAGGCAAGCTACGATGAGTGCCTGAAGCTCGAGGCCAAATGGGATCCGATCGGCGCGCAGGCGGCCTGCGAGGCCGCGGTGAAGGCGGATCCCAGCAGCAAGTCGGGGCAGGCCGCGGCGGCGAAGCTCGCGTCCCTCAAGGAGGCCGCCGAGAAGGAGCGGCGCAAGAAGGCCGCGGCGGATCCGAAGCCCTGCAAGGCTGGGAAATGGGTCACTCGCTGCATCTGGAAGGGGAAGTACCGTCCGACGCTGCTCGAAGGACCGACCGCTGCCAAGTGCAACCAGGACGCGGGCGAGCTGCAGACCATCGAGATGAGCTGTCCGGCCTGCGTCTGCGCTGACGACTACAAGGATCCGCCGGATCTCGCCGAGAACATGTAGGATTGCGCGGTACCGTCTCGGCGCGCCGCCAGGACCCGCCGCGAAGCGGCCGCGGCACGGGGAGCTCCAGGTCGCGAGGGGCCGCGTCCCGGGGGGCGTGAAGGCGGTCGCCGGCCGGACCCGGACCGAGTTGGAGAGCGTGGACTTCGAGGAGGCTGGCAAGCCCCGAGGCCGGGGACGGTCCGGGGTGCTTCGCCGACCTGCATCGCCCGGACGGCTCGACGCGAGCGAGCAGGGGCGCACCGCGCGGGGCTACGTCGGCTCGCCGTGCGAGATGGTGGCGGGTGACCGCGCCGGCGGCCGGCGTGGTTTCGCTGAGCTCTGCCGCGCGACCAACCGGGACCAGTGGAAGACCGACGCCGAGATCGCGCGTACGGTGGAGGCGATCGCCGGGAAGCGCTACCCCACGGCGACGCTGGCCTCGCTCGAGGCGAAGACCACCCACGTCGCGAGCCAGAGCGGCGACGGGAAGGAGCGCGGCGACGCAGCGGCCTCCCGCGCCGAGCGGTAGGAAATCGAGCGGCTCCCGAAGGGCGCCCGGGCGGACCAGCGCGACGACGTCGGGGCCCGCTGGCCCGCGTGGTCGACCGCCGGGACGAGCTCGGCGAGAGCGACGAGGCCCGCGCGGCCTTCCGCCGGTACCAGGCGCTCGTCCTCGCGCCGAGGCTCCAGGGTGAGCCGGGGGCCCCGACGGCGGACGAGCCCTATCGGCCGCGGCGTGGCCGCGCGCGGTGAGCGCGCCGGCTCGCGGCTGTCTTCTGACGCCGGGGTGATTCAGGGGAGCCACCGCGCGTGAGCGGCCGCGCGCGCGCGCGAACGTCCCCTGCGTGGCCCACCTGGGGGCCTCGCTCACCCGGTCAGGGCGCGGCGGCTCCGACGCCCCCGCCGGCCCCACAGAATCAACCCGAGCAGCCCGCTCAGGCCGGCACTCAGCCCCCTGGGCCGCTCCTTCGGGGTCGCACAGCCGCATCCACCGTCATCGTCGTCTGCGCTCACTGTCGCTGGCGCCGCGCCGCCGGTCGCCAGGGCGCTGGCGGCGCCGCTCCCACCGACCGCGGAGGCGTTGCCCGTCCCGATGGATCCACCCGTGGTGAAGCCCGACCCGCCGGTGGCTGCTCCACCCGCGCCAGTGGTGGTCCCGCCCACGCCAGCGGTGGTCCCGCCCGGTGGCGCGCCGCCAGCGGCGGTCCCGCCACCCCCGGTCACGGCGCCGCCGGCAGCCACGACCCCGCCGCTGCCGCTCATGGCGCCGCCGGTAGCCGCGGCGCCGCCGGTAGCCGCGGTGGCGCCGCCGGCAGCCACGACCCCGCCGCTGCCGCCGGTGCCGATGGCGCCGCCGGTGCCCGCCGGGGCGCCACCCGCGCCGCCCTCGGCGCCGCCGGTGCCTCCGCTGGCCGCACCGCCCGTACCGCCCACGGCGGCCTCGCAATCAGTCCACACCGCTCCGGGCGTCCCGCCGCTGCCCGGAGCGGTGCCCTGGGTGCCCTGCAGGCGGAAGTAGATGCCGTAGCGGTCCTGGTAGCGCTGATAGTGCGGCGTGAAGCGCAGATGGCCGTCCTCGTCGGTGTTCCGCAGCGTGAATTCGAGCGTGCCGGGCGTCTGGACGAGGTTGTCGTTCACGTCGGCGATCCATTCCTCGATCGTGCCGTTGGAGATCGCGATGGTCTCCTTCACCGGCGTGGGCGGCGGGGCGGCCTTCTCCGAGGCCCACTGCGGCTCCGACACCATGTTCTCGGTGCCCATCCCGGCGCTGAGCACCACGGGACCGTACCGGAACGCCACCGCGTTCTCGTTGTCCGGCAGCCGCGACACGGTCACGTCCGCGGGCAGGACGTACTGGATCGTGTCGCCGGCGCTCCACACCCGAGACACCTCGAAGTAGCCATCGATCGCCTGGGCGCAGATCGTCTGACCGTTCACCGCGAGCGTCGCCAGTTCGCCGGTCGCCAGCCAGTCCGGTTTCCGGAGCTTGATCCCGACCTCTTCGGGGGGCGCCGCGGCGATCGTGAACGTCACCGTCGGCGCCAGCGGCACGTCAGCCGTCTGGGTCAGCGAGAGCGATCGCTCCGGCCAGCTCAGGGTCGAGCTGATGAAGAGGTTCACGTAGAGGTCGGCGTCGTCATGGAAGTAGATGCTGTCGTTGAGCTTGGTGTAATTCTCCATGCCCGTGCCGGTGCAGCACCAGAAGGTGTCCGTCTCCCGCCCGAAGACCTTGTGGTATCCGGTCCCCATCGGCTTGAAGTACGTGGTCATCCCCGTCTCCGGGTTGATGGCCGACAGGATCTCGTTGATGAGCCCGCGCTCGTAGAAGTCGGCGTACTTGACGTCCGCCGTGATCTTGAAGAGCTCCCGCGAGAGCTTGAGCATGTTGTAGGAGTTGCACGTCTCGTTGTTGGTGTTGTCCCGGCGCGAGTCGAGCTGTCCGGGCTCGTGGAAGTGCTCGAGCTGGCTGTTCCCACCCGTCACGTAGGTGTGGCTCCCTACCACCATCTCCCAGAACTGCTCGGCCACGTCGAAGAAGTAGGCCTCCGCGGCGCCGAGCGTCCGATAGCGGTTCAGGGCGCCGATGATCTTGGGGATCTGGGTGTTCGCGTGCCGGCCGTTGAGGATGTCTTGCCCCTGCGAGAGCGGTGCGAAGAAGGTTTCCTCGTCGAAGACGTGGGCGGCGTCGAGGTGGTGCTGGCTGCGCGTGTACTTGTACAGCTCGTACAGGCAGTCGTTCATGCCGCCATACTCGATGCTCAGCACGTGCGCGCGCATGTTGCTGTCCCAGGACGAGGTCCGGCCATACACCCAATCCCCGAGTCTGCTGGCCACCTCCAGGGCGGCCTCGTTGCCCGTGAGCTTGTAGACCTCGATGATCCCGCTCAGGACCTTGTGCATGCCGTACCAGGGCACCCAGATGTCGTCGCTCCCGGCCTCGAGCCGGTCGAAGTGGGACTCCGGGGACGCGAAGAGGTAGCCGCCGGTTCGGTCCTGGTACGTCTGCAGCTCGCTGATCACGTGCTCGAGGACGGCGTTGATCTGCTGGTTCCGCTGCGCGTCCACCCCGACTGTCTGCTTGTGGCCCTGCGCGAGGGCGGTCAGGTAGTGCCCGAGGGTGTGACCGCGGAGCAGGCTCCAGCCCCCCTCCCAGCCGCCGTAGAGGTTGACCCCGCTCGCCGGGTCCTGACCCCGCGAAACCGCCTCGAAGCCGGCGAGCAGCCGATCGGGATCGAGGCGCAGGAGGTAGTCGATATCGACCGTGAAGAGGTGCTGGTAGTACGGGTCGGTGACCCGGACGCGCTCCATGTCGAATTCCTCGAGCTGGGCGAGCGCAATCAGCGGCGCCCCCATGGCGAACGCGAACGCCAGCGCGGAGAGGGCGGCGGGGGGGAGTGGTTGATGCTTCATGACGTCAGGTCTCAATCGGGGGACCGCCCCGCGGTTCGCGGCTTCGACTCCCGGGAGGAGCGCGCCGCTTCGGTGCGGGAGGGGTCCCCCCGGCCAAGGAACGGTGCTCGCCTCGCCGTTGGAGCGAGCCGGACCCCAGGTTCGAAGGACGGGCGCGGAGACGTTGGGGGCAGCTCTCACGCGACAGTGTAATGGGCGGGGACGCCGAGGGGTATGTCGCGATTCCGGTGAAGAGCGATCCGATTCCGAGGATCCGCGCCCCGGATCGAGCGCGCGGCCGAGTGCCGTCGTCGCGCCGAGGAATCCAGCGCGGGAGGGAAAAAAAGCTCCCCGGGCGCGCGGCTCGGGCAGCGGTTCGCTCTGGCCCCCGACCCGGTGGGGGGCGCGTTCCGCAGGTGGTGGAGCACCGAGATTTCGGCGACGAGCCGCCGCCACGCGAGCCGCGATCCAGCGCTCGTCCGGGTGCGGGTCGGGCACGGGAGCACACCAGCCGCTGCCGCGTACGACCTCGGGTCGTCACCAGCGGCGGCTCGTCGCCACGTAGAATACGGCTCCTCTGCTGCGCACGGCGCGGACCGCGCCGCCGGCGCCGAGCTCGTCCAGTTGCTTCAGCACGGCGCTGGGGTGCACGTCCAGGCCGCGAGCCAGGCCGTCGATCGTGCAGGGGCTCCGGCTCACCAGCGCGACGATCCGCGCGGCGACATCGCCGCCTCGGAGCGCGGGCCCCGCCGGCCGTGAACGAGCCTCGGCCATGACCTCGCAGGGGCAAGAAAAGAGGCCCCGCCGGCGCGCCAGGTCCTCGGCGGCGACGGGGAGCGCGGACGGATCGGCCGGCGGTCGCGACACCGTGTTGAGCTGCCCGCGATCCAGCCGCATCGTCCCCGCGATGCGGGCGATCGACCCCACTTCGTCCGCGTCGTCGGTGAGCCCCGCGAGGACGAGCACCTCGAGCCAGAGCCGGCCCCGGAACCCGTGCGAGAACGCCACGAGGCCCTCCACCACCGCCTCGAAGGAGATTTCGGCAGACGGGCGGTTCACGCGCGCGAAGCTCGCCGCTCCTCCCGCGTCCAGCGAGGGAATGACCACGTCCGCCTCGGCGATGGCAGCGCGGACCTCCGGTTGCCAGAGCAGGGAGCCATTCGTGAGCACGGCGACGGGGACGCTGGTGATCGCCTTGATCCCGGCGATGACGTCGGCGAGGCGCGCGTGCAGCGTCGGCTCTCCCGAGCCCGCCAGCGCGACGAAGTCGGGCCGCGCCTCGCCCTGGAGCTGGCCGCGGAGCTCGGCGAGCACGGCCTCGACGGGCACGTACTCCCGGCGCGTGGTCGTCTTGTGGGTCGTTCGCCCGAGCTGGCAGTAGACGCAGTCGTAGGAGCAGGTCTTGAAGGGGACGAGGTCGACGCCCAGCGATCGGCCGAGGCGGCGCGATGGTACCGGGCCGTAGACATGCCTCGGAGCGTCGCCGCTCCGGGCGGCCGGACTCGGGGGCACGTCAGGATCTCCGCCGGGGGCTGTCTTCCTCGAGGTGCAACCGGTCGGGCGAGGACACCCGATCGATGAAGAGGACACCGTTCAGGTGGTCCACTTCGTGATGCACGACGACGGCGTCGAAGCCCTCCAGTGTCCATTCGCACGGCTCGCCGCGCTCGTCGAACCCTCCGAGCCGCAGGGCGTGCGGCCGCACGGTCTCGGCAAAGAGGCCGGGGATGCTCAGGCAGCCGTCGAAGTCCAGGCACTCTCGCCCCGCCTCGATGATGGTCGGGTTGACGATGCCGACGGGGGACGCGGGTTTCGTCCCGCTGTTCCCCCCGAAGCAGACCACGATCGCGCGCCCGTGCACGCCGATCTGCGGCGCGGCGAGCCCGATCCCTCGGGGGTGCTGGAGCAACGTATCCTTGAGATCAGAGATGAGCTGGCGGGCCTCGCTCGATCCCTCCGCCACCGGCTCGCTCTTTCGGCGCAGCGCCGCCTCGTTCGTGTCGAAGAGCAGGAGGGGACGAACCGCCATGCTCAGGGACCTCGGGCTTCCTCGGCTGGGTGCGCGCCGATCACGTCGGACATCGAGATGGCCGCGTTCGGACAGGCCTCGACGCACTTGCCGCAGCCGGCGCATCGGTCCGAATCGACGGTCATGACCTCCCTCATGCTGATGGCCTGCTCCGGACAGACCTCGACGCAGAGCCAGCAGGTGGTGCACCGCGCCCGGTCGATGAGCGCGACCGTCCTCGACCTCTCGGCCTCCCGTGCGCGAGCTGCGGCCAGCGCTCGCTCGAGCCGAGCAGTGGCCGCTTCGAGCTTCGCGACCCGGAGCGTGAGGGCGTCAACCTCGGTTGTCGTCGGGTCGAGCGCCCGCCCCAGCAGCGCCGGGGCGGGCGAGGTCGGGCCTGGCGGCGGCGCGACATCGGCGGCCGCGCCGCCGATGGAAGCGAGTCGCGGGCGTCGCCCTGACCCGTTGCCGCACCCAAGGCCCACCCCCGGACCCCCGCAGCCACGTCCGATGCCACGTCCGTGGCCGCGGCCCATGCCGCGGCCACCAGCCGGTCCGCGCCCGGGGTTCATGGCTGCTTCTCCGCTTGCCCGCGCGGCATTCGGGGCGGGAGGTCACGGCGGCTCGCCGTTCCGGGGCCCGGTTCGATGAGATCCTGGCGGGCCATCAGGTCTTCGTGCCCTCCGCGGGCGACTCGAGCTCACGGATCCGGTCTCGCGCCGCTTGCAATGCCTGATCGAGGTGCTCGACCTGGCTCTTCAACGCCGCGAGTTCCTGCTCCCGGGTCATCGCGTGCACCCAGGGAGGTCGTGCCGGCGGCGTGGATCCGGAGTTCGTCGCCCAGCCGGGCCGCCAAGCGGGGGCTCCGGTGGCGTAGCCCTCGTGGCGGCGGCGCCACCGGCCACCGCCACCGCGCCCGAAGCCGCGGCCCCCACCCCTCCCGCCGCCTGCGCTCGAGAAACCCGGCGCGGCGTACCCCGCGCAGAACCCGGCACCGCGGCCGCTCATTGGCCCCCAGCCCCCGGGGCCTGTCCTGTCTCCTCTGGGCATGTTCGATCTCCATTCTCCTGGGTTGGTCGTTGTCGCATCATCCGTTGCGCCAGCGCCATCCGTGGCGATGGCGTTGGCGGCGCTGTCGACCGGGACAGCCTGGCAGCAGGAAGGCTCGCTCTGTCAGCTCCCCCGCGTAGAAGGCGACGATCACGTGCTGCACGGCCCCCCCCGTGTTGGGGATGACCCTCATGCCGGCCGAGGTGAGCATCGTCTCCAGCGGCCAGGAAATCGCTCCACAGATGAGGACCTCCGCGCCGAGCTCCGCGATGCGCCTGGCCTTGGCGACGGGGTCGGGCTCGGCGATGACCAGCTCCCTCCGGTGTAGCGCTCCGTCCTCACCCGGAGCGATCAGGAGGAAGGTGCTGGCCGCGTCGAGCACCGGCGCGACCCGGTCGCCGTAGGTTGGCAGCACCAGACGCATCACTCGCACCCAAGCCTCATCCGTGCCAGTGCGGTTTCCTCCTGCTGACCACAACAGGTGACTGGAATTGCGCAGACTTGCCGGGATCCGGGCGATGGGCTAGTCGTGCACTTTGCACGTAGTCATTGCGGACCGCATGATCATGGGCAAGGTTCGCTCAGCCCATGTCCCATCCCGGCCCCACTCCCTGCTCCGAGGCGCAGGACCCGGCGACGCCCGGCGCGCTCGACATCGCTCGCTACCGGGATCCGATCCTGGATTCCATCAACGAGGGCGTCTTCACGGTGGGCCTCGACTGGCGAATCACGTCCTTCAACCGCGCCGCCGAGAGCATCACCGGCATTCGACGAGAGGACGCCATCGGGCACCGATGCAGCGAGGTGCTGCGCGCGAACATCTGCGCGGACGCCTGCGCGTTGCGGACCGCCCTCGACACCGGGCAGCCCAACGTCAATGCCTCTGTCTTCGTGGTCGATGCCTGGGGGGAGCGCATCCCGATCAAGGTGTCTGCCGCCGTCCTGCGCGGCAACGACGGCCGCGTCATCGGCGGCGTCGAAACCTTCCAGGACCTCAGGCAGGTGGAGGAACTGCGCAAGGAGCTCTCGGGCCAGCGCTCCTTCGCCGACATCGTGGGCAAGAGCCCCGCCATGACGCGGCTCTTCGCCATCCTCCCGCACGTCGCCGACAGCGCCGCGACCGTCCTGGTCCACGGCGAGAGCGGGACCGGGAAGGAGCTCGTGGCCCGCGCCATTCACGCGCTCTCACCGCGCCGCCGCAAGCGCTTCGTGGCCGTGAGCTGCGGGGCGCTGCCCGATGCGCTGCTCGAGTCCGAGCTCTTCGGCTACAAGGCGGGGGCCTTCACGGATGCCCGGAGGGACAAGCCGGGGCGGTTCGCCCTCGCCGACGGGGGGACGCTCTTCCTCGACGAAATCGGCGAGGTTTCGCCGGCCATGCAGGTGCGGCTCCTGCGTGTCCTCCAGGAGAAGGTGTACGAGCCGCTGGGTGCGGTGGAACCCGTGCGGGCGAACGTGCGGATCGTCGCCGCCACCAACAAGGATCTGGGGCAGTTGGTGCGCGAGGGCAAGTTCCGCGAGGACCTCTACTACCGAATCCGCGTGGTTCAGATCGACGTCCCCGCCCTGCGCGAGCGGCGAGAGGACATCCCCCTGCTCGTCGATCACTTCGTCGCCACCTACAATCGACGGTACGATCAGCAGATCACCGGGCTCTCCCGCGAGGCGATGTCGTTGCTGGTGCACCACGACTTCCCCGGGAACGTTCGCGAGCTGCAGAACATCCTGGAGCACGCGTTCGTGCTCTGCCGCGGCGGCCCGATCGAGCTCCGGCACCTCCCGCCCGATCTGACGCGGACCGACGGGCGGCCGCAGCTGGCAGCGCGGGCTGACATGAACCTCCGATCAGTCGGGCGACTCATGATTCAAGAGGCCCTGGCCAGGCACCGGGGAAATCGGAGGCTCGCTGCCCGCGAGCTCGGCATCAACCCGAGCACCCTGTACCGGCAGATCCGGCGCCTGGGCATCGAGGTCCCCGACACGGACGGACGTGGCAAGCGCTCCTGAGGGTGGAGCGTGGTCCTGGTCTTGACGCCTCGGCGCGGCGCCTCGCCGGGAGCGCCGTGAGCTGGTCGCGACGTCCCGGCGGGGGCTCGGGCGACCGGGGCGGGGACCCCTCGCCCAGATGCGGGATGCTCGCCTCTCGCCGCCGCGAGGCTCCTCGCCGGTGAGCGGGACCTCCGAGGGGCCGATCGAGGCGCCTTCGCTGCCGGCGATCCTGCCCGCTGCGGGGCCGAGGGCTGCTCGGTGGGCGAAGCGGGCGGGCTGACGGCCGGACGAGCCCGCGGTCAGTCTAGCGCGCGGCGCCTTGCCCGCCGGGATCCGTTACCCTCTCCTCATGCTCGAGGTGCTCTCCCTGGGCCACACCGGTCCCTGGCTCGGCCACCTGGTGGTGGACGGCGTGGGAGTGGTCGGCTTCGGGGCGCTGATCGCGGTCGCCCTGGTGAGGGCCGTGACCGAACGGCGCCGCGCGAGGCAGGCGGAGGCGGCGTTCGATCCGCTCGCGCCGCTAGCGCCGGGGGAGGCGGTGGTCGCGGGCAAGGTGGAGCACGCGCCGGGTCACGACGTCGCCTTCCGGGGCGAGGTGGCGCAGACGGGCACGGAAAGCGAGAGCTCCGGGACTTGGTCGCACGTCTGGAGGGAGGCGGGCCGTCAGGTGACGGTGGCGCCGTTCTACCTGGTGCGCGCCGCCGGGGACCGGGTGCGCGTCGAGCCGGAGCCAACGGCCCTGCTGGTGGACCAGCTCGACGGGATCGTGCGCATCGATCCCGCGCACCGGCGCCGCGTCGCGGAGCTCACGCCGGGTGAGCACGTCTTCGCCTTCGGCGAGCTCCGCGAGATCGCGGAGCCGGTGGCGCCGGCGCCCGGGGGCCGCTCGCGAACCCGCCGTGGCTTCGCGCTGGGACCGCCGCGCCAGGGGCCCATGCTGCTCTCGTCCGAGGCGCTCGGCGCCCGCTTCCTCGCGCGGTCCGCGACCCACCGTGGCCTCGCCTGGGCGGCGGTCGTCGCGGCGGCGCTCTTCCACCTCTCCGTCCTGCCGTTTCACGCTCGGCGCCTGCTCGGCCACGACGAGAAGGGCGTCGTGCTCGAGAAGCGGATCGACGAGTACAGGGACGGGGAGGGCGATCTCGTGCAAAAACTCGTCGTGCGCCTGCGGGTAGCTGGCGCCGAGATCGAGGAGAAGGTCAGCCGCCGGGACTACCCGGGGATTTCCCCCGGGCAGGCGCTGCCGGTGCGGCATGTCCCCCTGCTACCGGCCGCCTCCGTCCTCGGCCCGGCGGGGACCATCCACGGCGCGAGCGCGGCCGCCACGCTGTTCTACCTGCTGCTGCTGGGGGCCTATCGAGCGGTGCCGAGGATGCGGCGCCCCTGGTACGAGAGCCCCGTGATCGACCATGGAACCGGGCGGCTCCGCGAGTCGATGCCGTGACGACCGGGTCTGCGCCGCCCCGGGAACCCAGGGCGCCGGCGCTGGGTTGCCTTGGTCCCACCGCTCGATAGATTGCGGGCCGAGAGCGATGAGGCGCGCGCGGCTCTATCCCATCGGGTTGGTCCTCGCCTTCGGGCTCGCGGGCAGCCCTGCTTGCCAGCGTGACCGCGCCGCACCGGCCGAGCCCGAGGCCTCGGCGACCAGCGCCGAGGCGACGACGGTGCTGCTCGCGGGCCGTTTCGCCAATGGCGCCAAGCCCGCGAGCGGGGAGGCGCAGATCGTGCGCCGAGGCGACCGGTACGAGCTCGTCCTGCGGAAGGTGCGCGTCGACTCGCGACGGACCGTGCGCGTCTATCTGGTCGGCGTCGAGCGCGCCAGCACGACGCGGAGCGTGATCGAGACCGAGCAGAAGTACGACATGGCCGAGCTCGACCAGACCACCGACCAGCAGATCGTCCCGCTGCCGAGCGAGCCCGCGCCGGAGCTCCGGTCCGTCGTCCTCTGGGAGCCGACCTACGGCGTGAACCTCGGCTACGCCGCGCTGGGTGCACCGGGCGGATAGGCGCCTGCGACGCGACGCCGGTGTGAAGTGCACCTGGGCGTCTCGCTGGATTCGCGGCTGGCACGGCGGCCCGCGACGCTGGAGGAGCAGGTGCCCGGGACCGAGGCGCTGGCGATGACAGCCGCGGGTAGGCAGCGGCGAGCGGCGCCGGAACGAAGACTGCAGCGGGGTCTTCGGCGCGCCGCTCCTAGACGACCTCCAGCCGGCGCCGCGTCGCGGGGGCCTCGCCGGCCGGTGGCGCCGCGGTGCTCCAGACTCCGAGGTCCTCGGGCAGCGGGCCCGGGAGCGCGGGCTGCAGGGTGCGCTCGAGGAGCTGGAACCCCTGCTCGGCGACCAGCTCCAGCGGCAGCCCCCGCGCGGGGCCCCCCTCCGCGAACCACCGGCGCGCGGCCTGCACGTTGCGGATGAGCGCCGGGTGCTGCGGGTCGACGCGCGCCGCGGTGAGGAACGCCGCCTGCATCCCTGCGACGTCTCCGCGGGACCAGGCGACGCAGGCGAGCGTGTTGTGGACCAGGCCGGGCAGGGGGTGCATCAGCTCGAGCGCCCGGCGCGCGTGGCGCTCCGCGAGGTCGAGCTCGCCTGCTGCCCAGGCGGCGTTGGCCAGATCCAGATGCGCCGGCGCGTGCTCGCCGAGCCGCGCGAGGATCGCGGCGCACTCGGTGACGTCGGGGCGGTAGAGCGTGTGCACCCCCTGGTGGGCATGGAACCAGTCGTTCATCAGCGCCGAGTCCTCGGCGGAGGCGTCGAAGGGGGCCTTGAGCTCCTGGAAGCGCTCGCGGAAGAAGATCTCCCGGTCGAGCCAACCCGCCGCCTCGGCGTCGGCGAAGTCGCGTGTCCCCGGGTAGATCGAGAGGCAGGAGAAGAGGTACTGGTGTGGGCGTGCTCGCTCCAGGAAGGCGAGCGTCTCTCGGAACGTCTCCGCCGTCTCCCCGCGGTTGCCGAGCATCAGGTAGTAGCGGACCTCGAGGCCGACCGCGCGGGCGAGCTCGGTGGCCGCGACGATCTGCTCGACCGTCATCCCCTTGTCGATGGCGGCCAGGACCCGCGGCGAGCCCGACTCCACCCCGAGGCTCAGGCGCTGGCAGCCGGCGAGACGCAGCTCCCGCACCACCTCCTCGGAGAGGACGTCGGCGCGGGTGTCGCAGCTCCAGGCGAACCGGAGTCCGCGCTCGCGGATCGCGCGGCAGAGCGAGAGCACGCGCCGCCGCTGGGCGGTGAAGGTGTCGTCCTTGATCTGGAGCATGCGCACCGGCACCCGGCGGAGCGCCGCCTCCAGCATGTCCAGCACCCGGGCCTCGGAGAAGCTCCTGAGGCCGCGGCCCCAGGACGTCTCGGCGCCGCAGAAGGTGCAGCGCCAGGGGCAGCCGCGCGAGGTCATGACGACGTGGGTGGTGAAGGCGTCGTGCGGGGAGGCGAGGCGGTCCAGGGGCTCGATCGGCGGGCGGCGCGGCCCCTCGACCAGGCGGCCCCCGTCGCGGGTGACCGTCCCCGCGATGCCCGCGATGGGCGCCCCGCGGGCGAGGCGCTCGACCAGCTCGAGGAGCTGATCCTCGGACTCGCCGAGCGACACCGTGTCGATGGCGGGGTAGTGCGCCATCAGCTCCCGGGCGAGCGGAGTCGCGTGCGGCCCCCCGACCACCACGTGCGCCCGCGGGACCCGGCGTTTGATCGCGTCGGCGGCGAGCGCGACGCCGCGGCGGTTCGCGGTCCAGCAGGACAGGCCGTAAAGGTCCGCGTCGAGCGCGGCGAGGGCTGCCTCCGTGCTCGCCCAGTCGTACGACGAGAGGTTCAGGATCTTGACCGGGTGCCCCGCCCGCGTGACCTCGGCGGCGAGAGAGTACAGGCCATACGGCGTCTGCCAGAAGTCGGGATCGAGGTCGCCGTCGCGGTACTCCGGGGGCGGTCCGTCCACGGGATCGGGCGGCGCGCCCGGACGCGGGATCTTCCAGGGCGGCGGGTAGACGAGGGCGACGCGCATCCGCGGGGGCGCGCCCGTCCGGCGGGGCGGGGCGAGGGGATCCTAGGATCCCGTCCGCGCCGGCGCCAGGCGCGGCTGCCGTCGCGGCGGCGCAAGTCGGGCCGAGTGGGCTGGTCGCGATCGAGCCGCTGCAGCACGAAGAAGACGTAGCCGAACGCCCCTGGGTGTCGCCGGTAGACGTCGATCTCGCGCTCGCTCCGCCCGGCCACGGCGAGGGCCAACGGGTCGGCGCCGTGCCTCGCGCGGAAGCGCTCGAGCTCGGCCGCCAGGGGCACGTAGTAGTCCCGCCACCGGCCTGACGCGGGGAGCACGAGGTCGCCGACGAGGCGATAGCCGGCCGCGTCCACCGACCGCCGTCGGGTCGGGATGTCCTCGACCTCGGCGCCCTCGGCCGCGAAGAACTCGCGCACCTCGGGCGGCGGATCTCCCGTCAGCCGAGCAGAGCTCGGAGACGACGAGATGCCCACCCGGTTCGAGCAGACGGCGCCAGCGAGCGAGCCCCTGGGCGAAGCCGATGATGGAGATCGAGCCCTCCGCCCAGATGACGTCGAACGAGCCGTCCGCGAACGGGAGCGCTCGCATGTCGGCCACCTGCGTGGTGATGCGCTCCCCGAGGCCGAGCTCCGCCACCCGCCGGGCGAGCCGCGCGACGGACGGCGGCTGGTCGTCCACCGCCACGATGCGCGCCTCGGTCGCCCGCGCGACATCGAGCGTCTGCATGCCGGAGCCGCAGCCGACGTCGAGGAGGCGCCGCCCCCGCCCCCGCCCGAGCCCGGGCAGCATCCCCAGCGCCCGTTCGGTGCTCGCCCGCTCGCCCGGCCCCTGCCGGGGGAGGGCCTCGTAGAGCTCGTGGAAGTAGCGCCAGAAGCCGTCCGTCGCCTCCCCGCTTGCGCTCCCCTGGTCCCGTTCGCCGCTCACGGGGCGGCGTCTTCCCCGGATCGGCGGCGGTGAAGCAACCCGCGGGATCCGCTGCGAGTCGCCGGGCCGCGCCCCCTCGCGCCGGAGGTCGCCGCGGTAGCCCTCCAGAAGTCACGCGAGATAGGCGGCTGCGACCGCCACCCGGGCGAACCCCGCTCGGGCTACGTGCCGTGCGAGATGATCGCGGCTCGGGGCGAGGGTCTAGAGCGCTACCTCGAGCTGTGCGACCGGGAGCTCGGCCACGACACGGTCGGCTGCTGCCACCTCGACGCGGGCCCGGATGGCGACGCTGCCGGGATCGAGTGCTGCGAGCACGATCCGGAGCACCCTGATGCCTGGCGCGACGACCCCGACCGCCTCGGCAACCCCGCGCTCGTCGCGTCCTGCCCGCAAGCGGTCCAGCGAGATCTGCGCTACCCCTCGCGGACCCTGGACATCCCGGTGCCGCACTTCAACTCCGCCTTCCTGTCGCCGGCCAGGGGTAGGCCGCGCGGCAGGTCGGGACCTGTGCGTCGCTTCCCGGTGCAGCAGACCGGTGACAGAGCGGTCGGCGATCCCCCGCCGCCTCGGGAGGAACACGGCTCGGCCGGCTGCCCGCAGCCAGTGGCGGAGCGCCCCCGGCCGCCTCGCGGCCGAAACTGCCGCCGTTCCCCCCGCAGCGACCCGCGCGCCAGGCCGCCACTTCACGGTGCCCGCGTCGAGGCCGGTGACGCGCTCGGGCGTGCAGGCTACGATGATACCGAACATGCCTGATGCTCGCGCGCGCACACCAGGCCTGGGGGAGAAGCGACGTCTGGCGCTGATCTGCGACTCGCTCGAGGACATCTTCCAGGCCGAGCTGGTCGAGGCGGCCCTCGCCGCCGCCGCCGCCCACGACGTCGATCTCGTCATCGTCCCCGGCGGCAAGCTCGGAGAGTCGGTGGGCAAGAACTTCATCCATGATCTGGTGCCGAGGTGGGCGGAGGGCATCATCGTGGCGGCCCACACCATCGGGCACACCGCCACCGAGCGGGAGATCGCCCGCTTCCTCGACGACCTCCGTCCCATCCCGACGGTGGCGCTCGGCGTCGTGCCCGGGGCCGACTGCTGCCTCTCGATCGACAACGAGCGGGCGGCCTACGACCTGACGCAGCATCTGGTGGTGCAGCACCGGTACCAGCGCTTCGCCTACCTCTCGGGCCCCGCCGGCAACCCCGAGTCCATCGCGCGCGAGAGCGGCTTCGCGCGCGCCCTGCGGGAGGCCGGGCTGGAGGTGACGCCGGAGCACCGGCTCGCCGGGGATTTCACCAGGGACGGCGGGCGCCTCGCGATGATCGAGCTCATCGACGGGCGGGGCGTCGAGCCGAGGTCCGTGCACGCGCTGGTCTGCGCCAACGACGCCTCGGCGGTCGGCGCCATCGGCGAGCTCGAGCGCCGGGGCTACCGGATCCCCACCGATCTGGCCGTCGTGGGGTTCGACGACACGGAGATCGCGAAGCACCTGCCGGCGCCGCTCACCACGGTCCGTCAGCCGCTCGAGCACCTGCTCTTCGACGCGGTGCGCCTGCTGGTCGAAGGCCTCGCCGTGGGCCGGGCCCCGCGCGGGTCCTTCCGCTTCGACGCCGAACCCATCCTACGGCGCTCCTGCGGCTGTCCGCGGTTGCCGAACCTGCCGCGGCCGAGCACCCCGGACCGGCTCGACCCCGCCGGGCCTCCCACGCTCCGGAGGATGGAGTCGGCGCTGCGCAAGGAGCTCGACGAGTCATTCGTCGCCGCCGTCGACCGGGTCGATCCCGGCTGGCTCGGAGACGTGCTCGAGGCCCTCGGGACGCAGCTCACGGAGCAGGGCACGGTCTTCTACGACACGGTCGAGGCGCTGTGCTTCGGGCTGCTCCGCGAGCGCAAAGGGACCAGCGGCTGGCAGAACGCGCTGCTCGTCCTGCGTCGCCACGTGGCGCGCCGCGGTGTCCGCCCGGAGCTGCTCCTCGATCTCGACCGCCTCATCGACGGCGCCATCCGCCTGGCCAGCGAGCTCACGACCAGCTTCATCGCGCGGCAGCGCGAGGAGCTCCTCGAGCACATGCGCATCCTGGGCGACGCGACCGCTGGCCTGCTCGCCGCCCCCGATCTGAACACCATCGCCGAGGTCACGCGGTCGTCGTTCCCGAAGCTCGGGGTCGAGCGCGGTCTGATCTACCTCTTCACGTCCGACTACGGCGCCGAGGTGTCGATGGTCCCGCTCTCCTCGTTCGGCATGGGAGAGGGGGCGACCGCCCCCGCGCCGTCCTCGACGGGGCCCGGCCTGGACGAACTCGCGCGCGGTCGGAGCTGGGTGATCGAGCCGCTCGGGACGGGCCAGCGCCCGCTGGGAGTCGCGGTGCTGCAGGCGGGCCTGAGCCACGCCTCCTGGTACGAGCGGCTCCGCGACGCGCTCACGGCGGCCATCAACGGCGCGCAGCTCAACCAGCGGGTGCAGCGGCTCGTGATCACGGATCCGCTCACCGGGCTGAGCAACCGGCGCTTCCTCACGCAGACGCTCCGGCAGGAGCTCGATCCCGAGTGCAGCCATCGCCAGCCCCTGTCGCTGCTCGTCCTGGATCTGGACGGCTTCAAGTCGATCAACGACGAGTTCGGCCACGACGAGGGGGACCGCGCGCTGATCCAGGCGGCGGACTCGATCAAGCGGTGCCTGCGCGACACCGACACGCTGGCCCGCTTCGGTGGTGACGAGTTCGTGGCGGTGCTGCCGGGGGCCAGCGCCGAGCAGGCGAAGGCGATCGCGAACCGGGTGCTCGAACGGTTGCCTCCGGACCTGCGCGCCGCCTTCTCGACCGGGCTGACGTGCAGCATCGGCATCGCCACCACCGAGCGGGACGGGAAGACCGGCGACGCGGAGCTCTTTCGCCGGGCGGACCAGGCGCTCCTTGCCGCCAAGCGGGCCGGGAAGAACCGCGCCGTGCACGCGCGAGAGCTCACGGCGTGAGGCGAGGCGGCGCCCATCGCTTCTCGGCCCGCGTTCCTCCTGCGACGCAGGGGGGCCTGATGACGAAGATCTCCTCCCGGTGCAGTTCACTCCTCGCGCTCGTGCTCGAGCGTGTTGGCGGTCGCGCCCGCCTGCCAGGAGGACGAGGAAGCGGGCGTTACCACCGTCGGCGGCACTGGCACTGCCGGTTCGGGCGGGGTCGGTGGTTCGGCTACCGGTGGCCACGGCGGGGGCACCGCGGGGGCAGGGGAGTGCCTCGCCGCCGACGGCCCCACGGACGGGGCCGTCGGCGGGGCCTGCGATTCGTCCCGCTGCACCGGTCTTTACTCCCTCGCCTCGATCACCTGAAACCTGCTCTGGCAGAACGCCCGCTTCAGCGTGTTTCAGGCGATGCGCGACTGCATCGAGGGCACGTAGGGCTTCTGCTCGGACCAGGCGGCCACCATCGCCGCCTGCGAGGCGTCGGTCTTTCCTCGCGCGCGCGGCCGCCGCCGGCGCGATCGTTGGTGGCGTGGAGGTGGACTGCGCGGACGTGGCCGCAGGCTGTCCCGACCTGAGCGAGCGGGACTGCAGCGTGCTGATGAGCATCCTGAAGGACGAGAAGCGCGAGGCGGCTTACGCTTGCTTCTTGGGTTCCGCGCTGGATACGGAGGACTGCACGTCGACATTGCGCTCCTGCGCCGGCCTGCCTGAGTGACGCTGGGTGCGCCACCTGCTGCTCGTGCGGGCGCGCTCCTGGCCGGGAGCGCTCGTTTGTGGGCCGATCCGCTGCGCCCGAGGAACACGCCCCGACCGACCCTGTTGTTCCCTGGTGATCGCCAGGTCCGGGCGGTGCAGCCCCTCGATCCGCCGTTGCCGATCTGCCGGGCGGGGTTGACGAGGTAGCTTCCGGAAGCTACCTTTCACCGATGCGGTCCGTAGGGCTCAAGGTGCTCAAGAACCGGCTCGCCGAGTACGTTCGGCTGGCCGCGAGCGGAGAGACGGTGCTGGTGACGGACCACGATCGCGTGGTGGCCGAGCTGTCACCACCCCGCGTCGGGCGCGCGGAGAACCTGATGGACGCGCAGCTGGCCGAACTGGTCCGCAGCGGGCTCATCTCTCCCCCCACGCGCCCGCGGGGCACGCCGCCGCCGCGGCGACCCGTGGCCGCAACCGAGGATCTGCTCGCCGAGCTCAGCGCTGACCGGGACTCGCGGTGATCTACCTCGATACCTCGGTGGCGCTCGCGCATCTGCTCGGTGAGACGCGGCGGCCGCCCGACGTGCTGTGGCGGCACCCGCTCGTCTCGAGTCGCCTGCTCCAGTACGAGCTCTGGACCCGCCTGCACGCGCGAGGGCTCGGCGGGTCGCACGGGGAGGAGGCGCGCGAGCTCCTGGCCATGATCGCCTACGTGGAGCTCGCGCCGATCGTCCTCGCGCGGGCCCTCGAGCCCTTCCCGGTAGCCGTCCGCGCGCTCGATGCCCTTCACCTGTCGACCCTGCTGTTTCTGCAGCGCGACGGCTTGACGCTGGAGCTGGCGACGTACGACGACCGCCTCGCCGCGGCCGCCACGCGGCTCGGCGTCACGTGCTGGCAGGGTTGACTCGCGCGACCGCGCCGGACGCCGCCTCGTCGCGAATGCGCTCCCGACCACGAGGGCTGGTGCGCGCGCGGCGACGGCAGCCACGCATCGCCCGATGTGCCCCGGTTGATCCTCAAGATACCGTCACGACCCCACCGAGGTGCCGTCGTGACCCCACCGAGATGCCGGCACGACCCCGCCGAGCGATCGCCATCACCCCGCCGAGCATCGAGGGCGACCCCGCCGAGCGGCGGCTGCGAGCGTGCGGGACTGGCGCCGCGATCATCGCAGGTGATGCGCTCGGTCCCTGGCCGAGCCGCTACTTCAGCCGGCCGAGCATCGCCCAGTCGAAGAGCCGATCGCCGAGCCAGCGGCGGACCCGCGGCAGGACCGCGGCCATCGGGGTGGTGGCGTACCGCGCGCGCGGGTGCCGGGTGTGGATCGCCTTCATCACCGCGTCGGCGGTGCTCTCGGGCCCGGGCGCGTTGGCGTACATGGCGTGGGAGAAGCGCGCGAAGGCCGCCGCGCGAGCACGGTACTCCTCGGGGTGCTCGACGCGGGCGAAGGTGGCGAAGGCGGTCGCCTCGAACTCGGTCCGCACGGGGCCGGGCTCGATCACGACCACGTCGATTCCGAGCGGCCGAAGCTCCATGCGCAGGGCGTCGGACAGGGCCTCGACCGCGTGCTTGGTGGAGGCGTACCAGCCCAGCATCGGCATCGAGATCTGACCGACCACGGACGCCATGTTGATGACGAGGCCCTGCCGCCGCTGGCGCATGTGCGGGACCACCGCCTGGATCAGCCTCCCCACGCCGAAGACGTTGACCTCGTATTGCCGGCGCACCTCCTCGAGGGGCACGCACTCGACGGCCCCGTAGGAGCCGTACCCCGCGTTGTTGAACAGGACGTCGATGCGCCCCTGCTCGGCGAGCACCCGGGCGACCCCCGCCTCGACCGACGCGGTGTCCGTCACGTCCATCCCGAGCAGGTGGGCGCCCTGCGCCGCGAGCGGCGCCATCCGCTCCACGCGCCGCGCGGCGGCGTAGACCGCATGGCCCTCGGCGAGCAGGCGCTCGGCCACCAGCATCCCGAAGCCCGACGAGGCACCCGTGATCAGCACGACCTTCATGGGGGCATCGTAGCGGTCTCCTGGCGCCGCGGGGCAAGGCTCGATGCGCTTCCGTCGGGTTCCCAGCGACTCGTCGGGTCCGCTCGCAGAACCCCGAGGGGCTTGGGCCCGCTCAGGCGACGAGGCGCGCGACGGCGCCCGCGAGGCCCTCGGTCACCCGCGCCAGGCGCGGGTAGTCGAGCGTCTCGCAGCGATCGCGCTCCGAGTGGTAATTCGGGTTCCGGAAGAAGGCGGTGTCGGTCACCATCACCGCCGGGTAGCCGAAGTGCCAGTAGGAGGAGTGGTCGCTCCAGCCGATCCCGGGGAGCCAGCCGAACGTCGCCGAGCTCTCGCAGGGGAAATCAGTGCTCGCGCGGAACGCGCGGAACGCCTCGTCGAGCCAACCCTTCGACCGCCGATTGGACACGAAGCCTTCAGCGCTCGCGAGAAATGACCCGGGTGTGCTCGCCAGAAGTGACCCGGGG
>CAYVRP010000088.1:0-21074 GCA_964454025.1 uncultured Polyangiaceae bacterium
ATCCGCGAGGGTGGCAAGACCGTCGGCGCCGGCGTGGTGACCGCGATCATCGAGTGAGGGCAATGGTCATGCCAGAAGTCACCAAGATCCGCATTCGTCTGAAGGCGTTCGATCATCAACTGCTCGACAAGTCCACCTCGGACATCGTGGAAACCGCGCGGCGAACGGGCGCGCACGTCGCGGGGCCGGTGCCGCTGCCGACCTCGATCCGTCGCTACACCGTCCTTCGCGGTCCACACATCGACAAGAAGTCCCGCGAGCAGTTCGAGGTGCGCACGCACAAGCGCCTCATCGACATCCTCGAGCCGACGCCCCAGACCCTGGATGCGCTCATGAAGCTCGATCTGTCGGCGGGCGTCGATGTCGAGATCAAGAGCTAGGGAGGCGCCAGATGGCCAAGGTGGACGTATTCAACCTCAAGCGAGAGAAGGTCGGGGAGCTCGAGCTCGCCGACGAGGTCTTCGCGGCGGAAGTGAAGGAGCACCTCTTTCACGAGGTCGTCACCGCGCAGCTCGCGTCGCGCCGCGCTGGCACGCACGCCGCGAAGGAGCGGTCGGCGGTCCGTGGCGCCAAGAAGAAGCTCTATCGTCAGAAGGGGACGGGACGCGCGCGGCACGGCTCCCTCCGGGCGCCGATCTACGTTGGCGGCGGCCGGGCGCACCCGCCGAAGCCCCAGGACTTCAGCTACCGTCCGCCACGGCGCGTGCGCATCAGCGCCCTGCGCGGCGCGTTGAGCCTGTTCTTGCGAGAGGGGCGCCTCACGGTGGTCGAGGACATCAAGCTCACGGAGATCAAGACCAAGGCGGTGGTGGGCGTGCTCGAGGCGCTGCGGGCGGGGAAGAAGACGTTGATCGTGGACGGCAAGGACAACGTCACGCTGCGCCTCTCGATCCGGAACGTCGACGGGAAGCTCTTCCTGCCGCCCGAGGGGGTCAACGTGTACGATCTGTTGCGCCACGACCACCTGGTGGTTTCCAGGGAGGCGGCAAAGGCGTTGGAGGCGCGCTGCTTGGGAGGTGAGTCGTGCTGAGGCCCGAGGACATCATCAAGCGCCCGATCGCGCTGACCGAGAAGGCGGGGCGGCTCCGGGAGGAGAACAAGGTCGTGTTCGAGGTCGCTCTCGGCGCGAACAAGATCCAGATCCGTCAGGCGGTCGAGGACCTCTTCGGGGTCAAGGTGACCGACGTGAACACGTTGGTGCAACGTGGCAAGCCGCGGCGGCTCGGCCGCCGCTTCATGAATCGGAAGAACTGGAAGAAGGCGATCGTGACCCTGCGAGAGGGTGATTCCATCCAGTTCTTCGACGAGTCGGAGGAGTGACCAATGGGCATCAAGGCAGCCAGGCCGACCTCGTCGGGTCGCCGATTCCGCACGGTGAGCGATTTCGCTGAGATCACCGCCACGGAGCCCCTGCGCAAGCTCCTGCGCCCGCGGGCGAGCTCGGGCGGCAGGAACAACTACGGGCGCACCACGTCCCGTTTCCGGGGCGGCGGCCACAAGCGGCGCTACCGCGTGATCGACTTCAAGCGCAACAAGATCGGGGTGCCGGCCAAGGTGGCCCAGATCGAGTACGACCCGAACCGGACCGCGCGCATCGCGCTGCTCCACTACCTCGACGGCGAGAAGGCCTACATCCTGGCGCCGGACGGGATGAAGCCGGGTGACACCGTGGTGGCGAGCCGCTTCGCCGATATCCGTCCGGGCAACTGCCTTCGCCTGGCCGACATCCCCCTCGGTACCAGCATCCACAACGTCGAGATGCGGAAGGGAAAGGGGGGGCAGCTCGTCCGCTCTGCGGGCGTCGCCGCCACCCTGATGGCTCGGGATGGGGCCTACGCACAGGTGAAGCTCCCGAGCGGCGAGGTGAGGAAGATCCACGTCGAGTGTCGGGCGACCGTGGGTCAGGTTTCCAACGTGGAGCAGCAGAACATCGCGCTCGGCAAGGCCGGTCGGCGTCGCTGGTTGGGGCGTCGGCCCCACAATCGCGGTGTGACGATGAACCCGGTGGACCACCCGATGGGCGGCGGCGAGGGGCGGACGAGCGGTGGGCGGCAGCCTTGTTCGCCGTGGGGTCAGCTCGCCAAGGGCCTGAAGACGCGCAACAACAAGCGGACCGACAACATGATCGTCAAGCGACGGGGCAAGAAGTAGGCATGGCCAGGAGCATCAGCAAGGGACCGTTCATCGACGGTCACCTCATGAGCAAGATCGAGGAAGCGGCGAAGACGAGCTCGAAGAAGGTCATCAAGACCTGGTCTCGACGCTCGACGATCCTTCCCGAGGCGGTGGGCCTCACCTTCGCGGTGCACAACGGGCGCAAGTTCGTGCCCGTCTTTGTCACCGAGAACATGGTGGGCCACAAGTTCGGGGAGTTTGCCGCCACGCGCACGTTCCACGGACACTCCGGCGACAAGAAGAAGGCGGCACCGGCCCCCAAGAAGTGAGCCCCGGTTCCAGGGCGCGGCGAGGGGGGCGCCGGGGGCGCTCCCCCGCTCCCGCACCGCGGGCCGAACACCCAAAGCACGGGCCGTCCCCGTTCTTCTCCCCGAATCGCTTGCAGGCCGAGGGCCGGTCTGCTACCTAGCCGGTCCCCTCGTTCAGTCCCCGGCTCGCCGGAGAAACTCCTCTTCGGAACCGGAATGACTGAACGGCCGCTCACCGGGGAGGGGCGGGCCTCTGTCTCCGTGAGGCCGCATCGTTCTCAATCGCCCCTCGGGCGCGGCGGATCCACCGGTTCCGCCGCACTCGGTTCCCGCGTTTCGGCCGTAGGGGCCCGTCCGGGCCTCGGGGGTCGATAAGTCCCCACCAAGGAAACTGTCGAGATGATCAGCGCAGCCAGAGCGAATTTCCAGAGGATCAGCCCGCGCAAGGCCCGGATCATTGCCGATCTCGTGCGCGGACGGGACGTGGGTGAGGCACTGCAGCTCCTCGAGTTCACCCGCAAGGCCGGGGCACCCGTGCTCAAGAAGCTGCTCGCCAGCGCCGTGGCCAACGCGCGCCAGAAGCTCCCCGATATCGACGCCGACACCCTCTTCGTGAGCTGGGCGACCGTGGACAAGGGGCCCAACGCCCACCTTCGCCGGTGGCGCCCGCGCGCGCAAGGCCGCGCGACACGCATTGCCAAGGGCGTAAGTCACATTCACGTCGAGCTCGATCGACGCTGAGGCCGTCGCCGAGAGCCCCGCTCGAAGTCCGCGGCCGGCGCGACGCGCCGGCGGGAACCGTGGGGGGCACCGGTCGGAACCCCCGCCAACCCGCACCCCGCTAACCAGACTCAACGTCGCCCCGGGCACCGCCCCGGATCACGCCAACAGGATACAGCGAAACATGGGACAGAAGACCCATCCCTACGGCTTCCGCCTCGGCGTCATCAAGACGTGGACCAGCAAGTGGTACGAGGACAAGCAGTACAACAAGTGGCTGCACGAGGACATCCGCATCAAGCGCGCGGTGAAGGAGTACCTCTACAACGCGAACGTCGCCAGCGTCGAGGTGGAACGGGCGGCGAACAAGGCCAAGGTCATCGTGTACACGGCGCGCCCGGGCATGGTCATCGGGAAGGGCGGCAAGGGCATCGAGATCTTGAAGAGCGGCAACCTGGACTCCGCCGCCAAGGGTGAGACGAAGTTCCCCGGGGTGCAGTCCTTCACCACCAACGAGGTGTTCATCGATGTCCAGGAGGTGCGTAAGGCCGAGACCAACGCGCAGCTGGTTGCCGAGAACATCGCCACCCAGCTCGAACGTCGCATCGCCTTTCGCCGAGCGATGAAGAAGGCGCTCTCGACCGCGATGAAGTTTGGGGCCAAGGGCGTGCGCGTTCGCTGCGCGGGTCGCCTCGGGGGCGCCGAGATGGGGCGGGTGGAAACCTACCGCGAGGGTCGGGTTCCCCTCCACACGCTCCGTGCAGACGTAGATTTCGGCCTCGCCGAGGCGCGGACCACCTATGGGGTGATCGGGATCAAGGTCTGGATCTTCAAGGGCGAGGTGCTGCAGCGCCGAGCCCGCCGCATTCCGGAGTGAGCCATGCTCCAGCCCAAGCGAAGCAAGTTCAGGAAGATGCAGAAGGGGCGCTCCGCCGGGACCGCCTGGAAGGGGTCCGACGTCGCCTTCGGTGACTACGCCCTGCAGGCGACGGAGTGCAGCCGCCTCTCGGCGCGCCAGATCGAGGCGGGGCGCATGGCGATCCAGCGCCACGTCAAGCGCGCTGGAAAGCTCTGGATCCGGGTGTTCCCCGATCGGCCCGTCACCAAGAAGCCCCTCGAGGTCCGGATGGGCAGCGGCAAGGGCAGCGTGGAGCTGTGGGTGGCGCTGGTGAAGCCGGGCCGTGTGCTCTTCGAGATCGCGGGCGTGGACGAGGCGCTCGCGCGCGAGGCGTTCCGACTGGCGGCGGCCAAGCTGCCGGTGCCGACCAAGTTCCTGGCCCGGGGGGTGCTCTGATGGACGCCAAGGATCTGCGTGAACGGACGACCTCCGACCTCGAGGAGCTGCGCGCCTCGCTGCGCAGGGAGCTCTTCGCGAGCCGGATGAAGAACCACACCGGGCAACTCGAGGACACGAGCGCGCTGAGGAAGGTCCGGAAGGACATCGCGCGCATCGAGCAGATTCTGCACGAGCGCGCCCGCGGCGCCGCCACGGTCGCGGCCGTCCAGGGAGGTAACGAGCCGTGAGCACCCAGGCAACTTCGCAGCAGGCAGCAGGTACCGATCGCGTCCCGCACCGCCGGCGGCTCGTCGGCCGCGTGACCAGCGACAAGATGGACAAGACCGTGGTCGTCGAGACGGTCCGCCTCAAGCTCGACCCGGTCTACAAGAAGTACGTGCGGACTCGCCGTCGCTACAAGGCGCACGACGAAAAGAACGAGTTTCGGGTGGGTGACCGGGTCGAGATCGCCGAGCACCGGCCCCTCTCCAAGGAGAAGCGCTGGACGGTGACGCGGCTCATCGAGCGCCCCGCGCTGACGGAGTAGCAGCCATGATCCAGACCGAATCCATCCTCGCGGTGGCCGACAACTCAGGGGCCAAGCTCGTCAAGTGCATCAAGGTCCTTGGTGGGTCTCGGCGGCGATACGCGCAGCTGGGGGACGTCGTCGTCGTCAGCGTCAAGGAGGCGATGCCCAACAGCAAGGTCAAGAAGGGGGAGACGGCCAAGGCGGTCGTCGTGCGGTGTCGGCGTGAGTACCGACGCCCGGACGGCAGCTACATCAAGTTCGACGAGAACAGCGCCGTACTCATCAACAACCAGAACGAGCCCATCGGGACTCGCATATTCGGGCCGGTCGCTCGCGAGCTGCGCGCGAAGCGCTTCATGAAGATCGTATCCCTCGCGCCGGAGGTGCTGTGATGAGGCGGTTGCAGGTCGGAGACGAGGTCGCGGTCATCAGCGGCAACCAGAAGGGCGCACGTGGCAAGATCACCCGCGTGCTGCCGGAGCGCGAAGCGGTGGTCGTCGAAGGTGTTCGCGTCGTCAAGCGTCACCTGAAGGCCACTCCCCAGCGCGCGGGCGTGATCCTGGAGGCCGAGGCCCCGATCCACTGGAGCAAGGTGATGCCGATCGATCCCGAAACCGGCAAGCGCACGCGCGTCCGCTACGAGGTGCGTGACGGCCAGAAGGTCCGCGTCGCCAAGAGCGGCGCGGTCCTGGCGCGCAAGGTGCAGTCATGAGCAAGAAGGAAGAGAAGCCGGACGCGGGCGCGAAGCCCGCGAAGAAGGACGCCCCATCCAAGGCGAAGGGCGGCGGGGAGCCCAAGACCAAGAAGGAGAAGGGGACTTCCGCAGCCGAAAGGAAGGGCCCGGAGGGCGATGAGCCGAACGCCGCGTCCGAGCCCGCCCAGCCCGCGCCGCCGCCGCGGCTGCGCGAACGCTACCTGAAGGACGTGGTGCCCCAGCTGATGTCGAGGTTCCACTACCGGAACCGCATGCAGGTCCCGCGCCTCCAGAAGATCGTGCTCAACGTCGGGCTCGGCGCGGCCGTGCAGAACCCGAAGCTCTTGGACTCGACCGTCGAGGAGGTCGCCCAGATCACGGGGCAGAAGCCGGTGATCACCAAGGCGCGCAAGTCGATCGCGAATTTCAAGCTGCGCGAGGGGATGTCGATCGGAGTGACCGTGACCCTCCGGCGCGAGCGCATGTGGGAGTTCATGGACCGCCTGGTCAGTGTCGGACTGCCGCGGGTGCGCGACTTCCGCGGGGTCAGCCCGCGGGCGTTCGACGGGGCCGGGAACTACACGCTCGGGCTGAAGGAACAGATCGTGTTCCCCGAAATCGACTTCGACAAGGTGGAGCACGTCCACGGGATGAACATCACCTTCGTCACCACCGCGAAGTCGAATGAAGAGGCCAAGGAAATGCTCGGCATGCTCGGCATGCCTTTCCGGGGCTGAGGCCCCTCAGGAGTCGAGGCGGAAATGGCACGCGCATGTCAGTGGGCAAAGCTGAATCGGCCCCCCAAGTTCCGGGTGAGGGCCGTGAGTCGCTGTCACGTTTGCGGGCGGTCGAAGGCAGTGTACCGCGACTTCAACCTGTGCCGCGTTTGCTTGAGGGTTCTGGCGCTCCGGGGCGAGCTCCCGGGCGTGACTAAGGCGAGCTGGTGAGGGCATGAACACCACCGATCCGATTGCGGACCTCTTGGCGCGAATTCGGAACGCCGCGCTCGCGCGGCACGACGTGACCCGCGTGCCGGCGAGCAAGGTGAAGCGGGCGATCGCCGAGATCATGAAGCGCGAAGGCTTCATTGCCGACGTGCGTGAAGAGGAGTGGGGAGAGCGAAAGCACCGCTCGCTCGCGATCACGCTCAAGTACACGCAGCGGCGGGCGGCCTTCGCGGGCATGCGTCGGGTTTCCCGGCCCGGACGTCGGGTCTACGTCGGGCACGACGAGATCCCTCGTGTGCTGAGCGGCCTCGGGATCTCGATCCTCAGCACCTCGCAAGGCGTGATGAGCGACCGCGAGGCCCGCAAGCGGAAGATCGGCGGCGAGCTTCTCTGTGAGGTGTGGTGATGGCGACGGAGGCAGCGGAGTCCACGGTTGTCCGGCAGTCCCGGGTTGGCAAGCGGCCGATTGCGTTGCCGAAGGGGGTGACCGTCAACGTCGGGGACGGATCGGTCGCCGTCGAGGGGCCCAAGGGAAAGCTTGCCATCAACCTGCCGCCGAGCATCTCGGTGTCTCGGGACGCCGCGGGCCTGCACGTCGTCAGCGACGCGCCGGGGGCGGCCGCGCCGCGCCTGCAGGGGCTCGCGCGGGCGCTGGTGGCGAACCTCGTGCACGGCGCCGCCGTCGGGTACTCGCGCACACTCGAGCTCCAGGGCACCGGCTACCGGGCGGAGCTCAAGGGGCGCACGCTCACCGTTCTGGTCGGGCGCTCCCACCCGTGCGTGGTGGAGCTGCCGGAGGCCATCTCGTGCGAGGTGCCGAAGGACTTCAAGGGGACCATCATCGAGCTGTCGTCGCCGAACAAGGCCCTTCTGGGGCAGATCTGCGCGACCATTCGCCGGTTCCGGCCGGCGGAGCCGTACGGCGGCAAGGGAGTCCGTTTCAAGGGTGAACAGGTTCGCCGCAAGGCGGGCAAGGCCGGCAAGGGCCGCAAGTAGCGGCCGCGCGGCGAGGAGCGAGGAGAGCGAGATGGCGAAGCTCACTGCGAGGGAGCGCCGGAAGTACCGGATCCGCAACAAGGTCAGCGGGACGGGCGAGCGTCCACGGCTCAATGTCTTCCGGAGCGCGAGGCACATCTACGCGCAGGTGGTCGACGACACCACCATGCGGACGCTCGCCGCGGCGTCCACGCTGTCCCCCGATCTCAAGGGGACGCTCGCGGCGGACAGGAAGACGGACGCTGCCAAGAAGGTCGGGGCGCTGATCGCGAAGATCTGCCTCGAGCGGCAGGTGTTGAAGGTGGTGTTCGACCGCAACGGCTACCGATACCACGGGCGGGTCAAGGCGCTCGCCGAGGCGGCCCGAGAGGCGGGGCTGCAGTTCTGAGACGCAGGAGTCGAGAGGCGCGGAGAGCGAGCGCGCGGCGCTCGGAGACGTGAGCAGGGAACCCCAGAACGAACGGGATCATCGCAATGGCTTTCGAACTGCAGATTGACGAGGAAAAGCTCAAGGAGCGTGTCATCAACATCAACCGCGTTGCCAAGGTGGTGAAGGGTGGCCGGCGCTTCAGCTTCTCCGCACTGGTGGTCGTCGGTGACGAGGCGGGACATGTGGGCGTGGGCATGGGCAAGGCCAACGAGGTCCCCGAGGCGATCCGGAAGGGCAACGATCAGGCGCGCAAGAACATGTTCAAGGTCCCCATGATCGGCGCGACCGTCCCGCACGAGGTGCTGGGGGAGTTCGGCGCCGGGCGGGTCCTGCTGCGCCCGGCGGCGCCAGGGACGGGCGTGATCGCGGGCGGCGCGGTGCGCGCGGTGGTCGAGTCCGCGGGCATCCACGACATCCTCACCAAGTCGCTTGGCTCCTCGAACAAGTTCAACGTCGTCCACGCCACCGTCCGCGCGCTGCGGACGCTCCGCGTGGCCGAGAGCGTGGCCTCGGACCGCAGTCTGGACGTGGCCGAGGTGGCGTGGGACTACCCCGTGGCCAAGGTGTCGGCCAAGACGGCCCAGGCCTCCTCGATCGTTTCCGGCGGTGGCGCGGAGCCGGGAGGTGTCGGATGACGACCGTGCTCAGAGTTCGCCAGGTGCGGAGCGAGATCAACCGACCGCACCCGCAGCGACGGGTGCTCAAGGGGCTCGGCCTACGTGGCCCTGGGTCCGCGGTGACGGTGGCCAACACACCATCCTTTCGCGGCATGATCAAGAAGGTGATGCACCTCGTCGAGGTGGAGGAGCTCAGGCAATGAACGACGTCCTCTCGCGCCTCGCGCCCCCACCCGGCGCACGGCATTCGGAGAAGCGGCTCGGCCGTGGCATCGGCTCTCGGCTCGGAAAGACCGCGGGCCGCGGGCAGAAGGGACAGAAGGCGCGCTCCGGCGGCAACATCAACAAGCTCCACTTCCAAGGTGGCCAGACGCCGCTGCAACGACGGCTCCCCAAGCGCGGCTTCAACCCGCCCTTTCCGGTGCGCACCGTCGCCATCAACGTCGGTGACCTCGAGCGGTTCGACGCCGGCACGGCGGTGGACGAGGCCAAGCTCCGCGAAGCGCGCCTGGTCCAGGGGCGGGACGTGCGGGTGAAGATCCTGGGTGAGGGAAGCCTTACCCGAGCCCTCACCGTCACGGCGCATGCCTTCAGCAAGAGCGCCGCCGAGAAGATCCGAGCCGCGGGTGGCGAGGCCGTGGCCCTGGAAGCGGCGGACGGACCAACGCCCGCCGCTGACGGCGCGGCGGAGTCCTCCTGAGGAGCAGCCGGCGCGCGGAGGAGTCAGCCTCGAGAACTGCAGCGGGCGCGGAAGGTCCAGTGACACCAATCCACCCAGAGCCGGTGCGCGGGTAGTCCCCGATGGCGGTCTTTCAGGGCTTCTCCAACATCTTCAAGGTCCCGGAGCTGCGGCGCCGGGTGACCTTCACGCTCGCTCTGCTCGCGGTCTATCGGGTGGGCGTGTTCGTCACGACCCCGGGCGTGGACCGGACGGTCATGAAGAACATCATGAGCCGTCAGGGCGGGCTCCTGGGGCTCTTCAACCTGTTCTCCGGCGGCGCCCTCGAGAACCTATCCATCTTCGCCCTCGGCATCATGCCGTACATCTCGACCAGCATCATCATGCAGCTCCTCGGCATGGTGAGCAAACAGGTCGAGGAGCTCCGCAAGGAGGGGGAGTCGGGGCGGCGCAAGCTCGAGCAGTACACCCGCTACGGGACACTGGTACTGTCGGCCTTCCAGTCCTTCGGCGTCGCCATGTACCTCGAGGGCCTCAACAACCAGTCGATGGGCGGGGGCGCCGTCGGCGATGTGGTCAACGATCCGGGTTGGGGCTTCCGGCTGCTCACCGTGCTCTCGCTCACGACTGGCACGACGCTCATCATGTGGCTCGGTGAGCAGATCACCGACCGCGGTGTCGGCAACGGCATCTCTCTCATCATCTTCGCCGGGATCGTGGCCAACTTCCCCTCGTCGATCGCCAGATACTGGCAGTCCACGGGCGGCGAGGTGCAGCCGCTGACGGTGGCGGTGATCGGGGCCGTGCTTCTGGTGAGCCTCGCCACCGTGGTCTTCTTCGAGCGTGCCCAGCGGCAGATCCCGATCCAGTACTCGCGGCGGCAGGTTGGGCGTCGCATCTATGGGGAACAGAGCGCGCACCTGCCGCTCAAGGTCAACATGGCGAGCATGATCCCGCCGATCTTCGCCTCGAGCTTGCTCATGTTCCCCTCCACCCTGGCGAACTTCAACGTCCCGGGAATGAACTACTTCAGCTCGCTGCTCAACCGCGGCGACTGGATCTTCAACGCCCTCTATGCGGGGCTGATCATCTTCTTCGCCTTCTTCTACACCGCGGTCACCTTCCAGCCCGTCGACGTCGCCGACAACCTCAAGAAGCAGTCGGCGAACATCCCCGGCATTCGGCCAGGGAAGCAGACGGCGGAGTACATCGACCGCGTGCTCACGCGGATCACGGTCGGCGGTGCCATCTATCTCGCGGCGATCTGCGTGCTGCCGAGCATCATCGCGGGGTACTTCCGGGTGCCGTTCCAGTTTGGCGGCACCAGCCTCATCATCATCGTTGGGGTCGCGCTCGAAACCGTCAACCAGATCGAGGCCCACCTGATCACGCGCAGCTACGAGGGTTTGACCGGGCCGCGCACCAGTCGCCTCAGCGGCAGGCGGCCAGCCTAGGCGGGCCAGGACGGAGCCAGGGAGAGAAAGGATGCGTCTCGTTCTCGTCGGGCCGCCCGCGAGCGGCAAGGGGACCCAAGCGGCGTCGCTGTGCGATCGCTTGCGCGTGCCGAAGATCTCCACCGGGGACATGCTTCGTGCCGCGCGGGCTGCCGGGACCCCCCTGGGCGTGGCGGCGGACCGCTTCATGTCGGCGGGCAAGCTCGTCCCGGATGAGGTGGTCATCGGACTCGTGGACGAGCGCCTCGACTGCGAGGACGCCCGGCTGGGGTTCATCCTCGACGGTTTTCCGCGCACCGTCCCGCAGGCCGAGGCCCTGTCGGGCCTCCTGGCCCGGCGGAACCAGGGGCTCGAGGCGGTGGTTCAGATCGACGTGCCTCGCGACCTCCTGGTCGAGCGGGCGACCCTGCGGCGCACGGACAAACGCACTGGACAGATATACCACCTCAAGTACAATCCTCCGCCCCCGGATGCCGTGCTCGAGCATCGGGCCGACGACCGGGAGGAGACGGTGGCCAAGCGCCTCGACGAATACGAGGCGATGACCGCCGCGCTGCTTCCGCATTACGACCAGCAAGGGCTGCTCCGCCGTGTGGACGGGGTGGGTAAGCCGGCCGAGGTTTTCGCCCGCATTCTGCAGGCGCTCGGCATCCATTGAACCAGGAGAGGCGACGACGGAAGAAGAGACAGCCCGGCACGGCGTGATCGTGGAGCTCCTCCCCCGCGCGATGTACCTCGTTCGGCTCGACGACGGCCGGATCGTGCGTGCGGGGATCAAGGCGTCGGCGCGGCACGCGACCGTTCGCTTCATCGCCGGTGACGGTGTCCTGGTCCGACTCTCCCCCTACGATCACAACCGCGGACAGATCCTGAAGAAACTGTAGAGGCACGGCCATGAAGGTGCGTCCCAGCGTCAAGAAGATTTGTGACAAGTGCAAGATCATCAGGCGCCATGGCGTCGTGCGCGTGATCTGCACCAACCCGCGCCACAAGCAGCGGCAAGGATAGGAGCGAGCGGATGGCACGAATCGCAGGAGTCGATCTTCCGCGCCGCAAGGCGGTCGCCTTCGCGCTCCCGTACATCTTCGGCATCGGGCGCCGGAACGCGGTCGAGATCTGCCAGAAGGCCGGGGTGGTGACGACGAAGAAGGTCGACGAATTGACCGACACGGAGGTGAAGGCCATTCGTGAAGTCATCGAGGCGGAGTATCGCGTCGAGGGGGATCTCCGCCGGGATCTCCAGGCCAACATCAAGCGGCTCATGGATCTGGGCTGCTATCGGGGCCTGCGTCACCGCAAGGGGCTGCCGGTGAACGGTCAGCGTACTCACACCAACGCGCGGACCCGCAAGGGACCGCGCAAGGGGATGGCGCGGCGCAAGTAGGGCGCCTGGGTCGCTCGCGGGAGCGGCCAGCACGGCAAGTCCAGGATCCTGGAGCCTAAGGGCACTCGAGATGGCACAACCCAAGAAGCGGACCACGAAGAAGGTCGTCAAGAAGAACGTCGGAACGGGCATCGCCCACATCAAATCGACGTTCAACAACACGATCGTCACCATCACCGACCTCAGCGGCAACGCCATCTCCTGGGCGAGCTCGGGCGCGCGCGGATTCAAGGGATCGCGCAAGAGCACGCCCTTCGCGGCCCAGCTGGCGGCCGAGGAGGCCGCGCGGCGCGCGATGGAGCACGGGATGCGCTCGGTCGCCGTCTTCGTCAAGGGACCCGGGGCCGGGCGCGAGAGCGCGCTCCGGGCGCTGACTCAGGCCGGGTTCCGCGTGCCCCTGATCCGGGACGTGACGCCGATCCCCCACAACGGGTGCCGGCCTCCCAAGCGTCGTCGGGTTTGAGGAGAGACAGCCATGGCGCGCTACATTGGTGCAGTCTGCAAGCTCTGTCGTCGTGAGGGGACCAAGCTCTACCTGAAGGGGGAGCGCTGCTTTGGCGAGAAGTGCGCCTTCTCCCGGCGCCCGTACCCGCCCGGGCAGCACGGTCAGGGTCGAGTGAAGCTCAGCGAGTATGCCCTGCGCCTTCGCGAGAAGCAGAAGACGCGGCGGATCTACGGCCTGCTGGAGCAGCAGTTCCGCGGGTACTACGCCCAGGCCTCAAGCATGAAGGGGCGTACCGGTGAGGAGATGCTGGGTGTCCTCGAGCGCCGCCTCGACAACGTCGTCCATCGAATGGGCTTCGCGGTGACCCGAGCGCAAGGCCGCCAGCTGGTGCGCCACAACCACGTCCTGGTGAACGGCAAGCGTGTCAACATCCCGAGCTATCGGGTCAACGTCGGGGACAAGATCTCGCTCCGCGAGTCGAGCCGACAGATCGCCTTCGTCCAAGCCGCGCTCGCGGCCGCCGAGACGCGGCCGCGTGCGAGCTGGGTGGAGGTCGACAAGGAATCCCTCACCGGCGTCTTCAAGTCGCTCCCCGTGCGGGACGAGATGAACGAACCGCTCATCCGTGAGCAGCTCGTGGTCGAGTACTACTCCCGCTGACCTTACGCGCGCGTCGGCGACCGCGCTCCCACCCCGGCGAGGGAGGGGCGGGGCGCCCTCCGGCGCCCCTCCTGCCGAGCTACAGACGACCCAGTAACGACCAAGACGCGGGCAGACCGCGGAGCGCGACGGCGGAGCGGATTCCTCGCCGTGCTCGGGACGGTCGCGCGAAACCCGAACCGAGGAGCATCCGATGATCACGCAGATGATGAGCCGCAACTGGCGCGACCTGATCCGTCCCAAGGCGATCACCCTCGACCCTGAGTCGGCCACCCCGTTCTACGGGAAGTTCACCTGTGAGCCCCTCGAGCGCGGGTTCGGGATCACCGTGGGCAATTCCCTGCGGCGGGTCCTGCTGGCGTCGCTCCAAGGCGCCGCGATCACCGCCATCCGCATCGAGGGGGCGCTGCACGAGTTCACCACCATCCCCGACGTGGTGGAGGACGTCACGGACATCATCCTCAACCTCAAGGAGGTGGTGCTCAAGGCGGAGTCGCCGCGATCCTTTACCGTCCGCCTGGAGAAGGAAGGCCCCGGCGTCGTCTGTGCGGGGGACATCCAGCTCGTCGACGGGCTTGCCGTGCTGAACCCGGAGAAGCACATCGCGACCCTCGACAAGAAGGGCCCTCTCTGCATGGAGCTCACGGTCAACGTCGGGCGCGGGTACGTTCCGGCCGAGCGCAACAAGAGCCCCACCATGCCCATCGGCACCATCCCGATCGACGGGCTGTTCTCGCCGATCCGGAAGGTCAACTACACCGTACAGAACGCCCGCGTGGGGCAGGTCACGGACTACGACAAGCTGGTGCTCGAGGTGTGGACGAACGGGTCCGTGAAGCCCTCCGACGCGGTGGCGTTCGCGGCCAAGATCCTCAAGGAGCAGCTCAGCATCTGGATCAACTTCGAGGAGGCGGAGGAGACGCCCTACCAGTCGCTGGGTCAGGAGGAGGAGCCCCTCAACGAGAACCTGTTCCGGTCCGTGGATGAGCTCGAGCTGAGCGTCCGCTCGGCGAATTGCCTGCAGAACGCCAACATCACCCTCATCGGCGAGCTGGTGCAGAAGAGCGAGCAGGATATGCTGAAGACCAAGAACTTCGGGCGCAAGTCCCTGAAGGAGATCAAGGAGATCCTGGCCACGATGGGCCTGGGGCTCGGGATGAAGTTCGACAACTGGCCGCAGATGGTGGAGCGCTGGAAGCAGCAGCAGGCGCAGGGTTGACCAGTTCTTCGTTTCCCGGGGTCGGACGGAAACCTCTCGCGGGCGGGAGACACCCCGGCAATGACGCCTGGCCCGTGGGCTGCCGACATCGGTGAACGGGCGAACGAGACGTTGACGGAGGCTCACCTCGAGGCCCGCGGAGCGGGCGGTAGGAGTAGACGATGCGACACGGTAACGCGGGACGCCAATTCAGCCGCAACACCAGCCACCGTCGCGCGATGTTCCGCGCGCTGACGGCCAACCTCGTCACGCACGAGCGCATCGAAACCACCGACGCGAAGGCCAAGGAGCTCCGACGCGTGGCGGAGCGTCTGATCACGCAGGCGGTACGGCTGGGCAAGGTCGCCTACACGCCGCTGGCGGACCTGACGCCGGCCGATCGCGCCCGTCGCCAGGCAGCAGTCCAGCGGGTGAGCCAGTTCCTCCGGCGCTTCGGTGTCGAGCAAAAGGGCGGCGCAACCCGGAAGATCGACCTGGTGGAGAAGGTGTTCGTGGATCTTGCGCGGCGCTTCCAGGGCCGCCCTGGGGGCTACACGCGAATCGTGAAGCTCGGGCGGCGGCGAGGGGACAACGCGCCCATGTCGATGGTGGAGTTCGTGGAGTCCGCGCCGGCGGGGGCTGGCGACGCGAGGCCCACCACCGCGGACACGGAGTAGCGCGGCGAGGGCCGCCTTCGGTGGTCACGGGCCGGGGTCGCCACCGTCGGCCCCGTCAGGGTGGGCTCGCGGGCGCACCACTACCGGGGTGGGGGGTCGTCGTCGGCCGCCGGTGGCAGCGGAGCGGGGCAGGACGCTGTCGGCGCCAACGGAAGCTCGGCGACCGAGGCGATGCGTTCGGGCACCGGGTCGCCGGCCCCGCGGTCGTCCCGGCCATTCTCCGGCTCTCGCTCCGGCGAGCTCGGCGGCGCCGGCACCGAGGTGGTTTCCACCTCGCGGTTCGAGGGCGCCGGGTTCGAGGCTGCAGGTTTGGCGGCGGTGGGTTCGGAGGCCGGCGGGGTCGTCGAACCCTCTTCCGAGCCAGCGAGACGCGGTCGGCCTCGCCGCGGCCACAGGGTGACGAAGACCGCGCCCACCGCCGCGATCAGCGCGATGACGGCGGCGGCGATCCAACGGTGACGAGCACCCGCCGCCGCGTCCGGGTCGTTCGACACCGTAGCCAAGAGGCGCCTCGGGCGGGGGTTGGTCGCGTCGAGATCCGCGGCGCGCTGCAGGAGCTCCTGGTCGAAGATCCCCTCGTCCCGAAGCCGCTCGGCGCGAAGGGTCAATCGTAGACTCTCGATCCGGGTTCGCACCGCGGGGTCGTCGGCGATTCGCGCGGCCCGGTCCAGCGCCATCTCGGCAGCCGCCGCGTCCTCGTCCGCGAAGCGGATCGCGTAGGCGAGGTAGCCCGCGGCCATGGCGCCGCGGCGATCGAACAGCGGGCTGCGCGTCAATACCATGTCGTAAGCGCGGCGCATTCCGCGGAGGTCTCCGCGCGCCTCCGCGGCGCGTCCCTGTTCGTACAGCTCGTGCACCTGTGAGAGGCGCTGCCGATCGAAGGCCGCGAAGAGCTCCCGGGCGAGGCGTTGCCAAGACCAGTCGCGCGGTGCGCGCTTGCCCACCGTATTCTCGTATGCGTCACGGAGCTGCCACGTCCCGACCTCGCCCATCAGCGTGATCGCCTGCCGCGCAGCCTCGCGAACCCGCGCCCGCTCGCTGTTGGCGAAGGACACCACGATCCGGGCTGCATCGGGATCCCGCAGCCGACCGTAGGCGCGGAGCACGTCCGCCAGCGCCTCCGGGTCGCGGACCTGGACCGCCTCGCCGGGGATCGCGCGCCCGAGCGCGTCGAGCTGCCGCTCGGCCCACCGCGCGACCTCCGCGGCACGGTGGCGGCGCGCCTCGATCAGCCCCGCGACGGCGCGATCGCCGAGCTTCTCCAGCTGCAGCTGGGTGTCCACGCGCAAGAAGCTGAAGCGCGCATAGACCTCGACCAGCACTCGCACGGCCTCCACCGTTTCGATCGCCACCAGCATCCGGCTCATGGCGAGCACCTGGACCAGGTCGCGCCACGCGACCTTCGTGGGATCGGCGTGCGCCACTACCATCTCGAAGTAGTCCGGGGTTTCGATCTCCCCCTTCCCACCGGACTCGCGGAGCGCCCGCCGGGCATCATCCCGGGCCAGGCGTCGGGTTTCGAGGAGGACCTCCTTCATCGCCGAACGATTGGCACCGTCTGCCACCCGATCGAGGCGACGGGCGATCGCCGCCACCAGGCCGGCGTGCACGGTGGCGACGTCCGCGGCTGCTCCGCGGCGCTCCGCCTCGTCCGGCGCGACGAGCGCGGCGAGGATGCTCTCTAGCCGCTCGACCTCTGCCGGCTCCGGCTGTCCCAAGGCTAGTCCCGGCACCACGGGGAGCGGCGGCAGCTCCTCCAACGTGGTGGCGGTGGAAGAAGCCTCCGGTGCCGGTGCACCGGCCGCGTTCACGCACCCCAGCACCAGCGTCACGCAGACCGCGCGCGCCGTCCATGCGGCCTGGTTCCTGGGGGATCCGCGTGGCTGGAGGGTCCGCGCCGACCCAATCGCGATTTCGGACCCCCGAGCTGCCGAGGAGCCGCACGCCTCCCACTCGCGCGCGGGCGTCGCGGCCCGAAGGTCACCCGGTGATGCGGAAGTCGGGGTAGTCACCGGTGAAGCTGCGCCATCGCGCCTCCACCCGGTCCACCCGGGCCGCGCTCGGCCCCTTCTGCGCCCAGCCGTAGAGCTCACGGATCGCCACCTCCTCGCCCTCAGCCAGGATTTCGATGGACCCGTCAGGACGATTGCGCACCCACCCACTCAGTCCGAGCCGGCGCGCTTCCCGCTGCGCGGAGGCGCGAAAATACACGCCCTGCACGCGGCCGCGCACCATCAGCTGCAGCTGCTTCAAGGCCATCGCAGTGCTAATAGCCAAGGGCAGGGGGTCCGGCAACTTCGAGCCCCCCGCCCGTCTGAACGAGCCAGCGCACCGAGTCCGCGCGCCGTCGCGCAAGGCGCCGGCGTGGCGCCGCCCGGACGCGCGAGCGTCGAGCGGCCTTCGAGGCGGATCTGAACGGATGAGCGGTGGCGGTAGACCGCGCGGCCAGACCGTGTTTCGATTCCCCCGTGGCGTCCGCCTCGGAGTCGGGCCGGTCGCTCGAGCAACGACAGGCAGAGCTCGAGGCGGCTCTGGCGCGCGAGCAGCGCGTGGCGCGGGCGCTGCGCGAGGTGGGCAGCGCCCTCGGCACGACCCTGGACCTCGACGATCTGCTGGAGCTCATCCTCGGCCGCCTCACCGAGCTCGTCGAGGCCGACCGCGCGACGCTCTACCTGCTCGACGAGGCGACCGGAGAGCTGGTGAGTCGGGTCGTCGTCGGTCAGAAGGTGCGTTCGATCCGGATCAAGGTCGGTCGAGGCATCGCCGGCGCGGTGGCCCAGAGCGGTGCCGCTGTCCGCATCCGCGACGTATACGAGGACCCGCGCTTCGAGCGCGAGTGGGACGCGCTCACGGGCTATCGTACGACCAGCATGCTGGCGGTGCCGCTGAAGAACCACCTCGGACGCACCATCGGGGTGCTCCAGGTGCTCAACAAGCTCACGCGGCCAGAATTCAACGAGGAAGACGAGGCGATGGTCACCGCCCTCTGCACCCAGGCGGCGGTCGCCATCGACAACTCGCGCCTGTTCATGTCGTTGATCCAGAAGAACAAGGAGCTCCTCGACACCAAGGAGCAGCTCGAACGGCGCCTCCGCGACCTCGTCTTCCTCTTCGATCTCGAGCGGGTGATGGCTCACGCCTCGAGCATCGACGCGCTCGCGCAGGCGGCCCTCGCGCTCGTCACCAAGGCATGCGAGGCGCGCGCGGCCGCCATGCTGCTCGTTGCCGAGGAGACGGGTCAGCTCGTCCAGTACGTGTACGACTCCGCGCGCCCCGACGCCATCGATCGGATCGGCGTGCGCGAAGGGGAGGGGCTCCTCGCCGCGGCGCTCGGTGAGGCTGACGTGCTGGAGGTGGCCAAGCCCCAGCGGCACCCGGCGTACAGCGCGCGCCTCGAAGGGTCCTTCGCGTTTCCGCTCGAGTCGGCGCTCGTGATCCAGCTCGAGGGGGATCGCGAGACGTTGGGATCCATCGGCTCCATCGGGGTCTTCACCAAGGGTGGTGGTCGCCGTTTCGATCCGGATGACCGCGCCTTGCTCCGCCTGGTTGCGGCCAACGTCGCGACCGCTGTCCGCCTCCATCGCGCGAGTGAGGCGCGGGAACGGAGCGAGCGGCTGACGACCATCGGGCGCCTGCTCTCGCAGGTGATCCACGACTTCAAGACGCCCATGACCGTGATCAGCGGCTACGTGCAGCTGATGCAGGACGCGGACGATCGCGAGCGGCGTGTGGCCTACGCGGAGGAGGTCCTCCGCCAGTTCGACGTGCTGACCTCGATGCAGCGCGAGGTGCTCGAGTTCGCCCGCGGTGAGCGCTCCATCTTCGTGCGCCGCGTCTACCTCAAGAAGTTCTTCGCCGACGTTCGTCACACCCTCGAGCTCGACCTCGCCGGGAAGCCGATCGAGCTGGTCATGGACATCGACACCAAGGCCGTCGGTCGCTTCGACGAGCAACGTCTCGCTCGCGCCGTGCACAACCTGGCGCGGAACGCCATCGAGGCGATGAGCGAGCGCGGGGGGCGCCTCACCATCCGGGCGGGCCGCGAGCGCGACGAGATCTTCATGACCGTGTCCGACACGGGGCACGGGATCCCGAAGGAGATCGAAGGCCGACTGTTTCAGTCGTTCGTGAGCGCCGGCAAGAAGGGCGGTACTGGTCTCGGCTTGGCGATCGTGAAGAAGATCGTCGACGAGCACGGCGGGGTCGTGACTGTCCGCTCGTCCAGCGATGGCGCGACCTTCGAGATCCGGCTGCCTCAGCCGCAGGCCGACGAGCCGCGCCGGGCGGCTGGCACCTCGGCCTCAGGGTCGATCGGGGCGGCGAACGGCCCGGCTCGGCCGGGCTCGACGCCCCCGCCCGGAGGCAAGCGGGGCAGTCGGCACCCGCCCCCCGACGAGAATGCACCTGGCGCGGGTCGGCGCGACGCGTCCGGTCACGATGAACCTGGGCGCGGGCGTCGGGTCCGCACGCGCTCGTCCGCGCGGGGCGCTACCGTGAAGAGCTCGACGTGACGGCGCTCGAACCACGCGTCGCGACCCCCGGTCGAAGACGGACGGTGGCACAGCGGGTGCTGATCTCGTTCTCCGTCGTGTTGCTGGGGTTCGCGCTCGTGGCCGGCTGGAGCGTGATCGCGCAGCGGAACGCCGCCCGCGAGGCCAACCTGATGCGGTTCGGCTACCTGCCGCTCTCCATCGCCTTGCGGGACCTGGTTGCCGTCCAGGACAACTGGAACTCACAGCTCAACCACGTGACGACGACTCCCAACCCTGCCGACAAGCGGCTGTGGTTCGAGACGGCCCTTCGCGTCGGCCGTCCTCGCAAGTACTCCGAGGTGCGCGGACGCATCGCCGAGGTGTTCGTCGCCAGCACTCAGCCCACGGTGGCCGCGTTGGGGCGCGAACTGCTCGATGAAACCGCCGCCGTCGAGGCCTTCCAGGAGCCGGATCGAGACGCCATCAAGCGCCTCTTCGAGGCTCTCGAGCGCGGAGACACCGCGCGCGCCGAACAGCTTCGAGACGAGCTCGTCACCCGCGGCTCACAGGCGCGCAAGCGCCTCAGCGTGCTCGAGCAGCGCGTGCAGCGCAACGTGGACGCCCTCCTCGACGCAGCGCGGGCGCGGGCGCGGCTCGCCTTCGGCCTGCTGATCGGGCTCGCGGCCTTCACCGCGGTGGTTGCCGTTGCGCTGGCGCTCCATGTCCGCGGGGTCCTGCTGCCGCTCGCCAAGGTCACCGCGCGCGCCCGGGTGGTCGCGGCGGGTGATCTCACGCCCCGGCCCGTGCTGGCGACGCCCGACGAGATCGGGGAGCTCGCCGCGGCGTTCGAGGCGATGGTCACCGCCATCGCCCGGGCGAACGAGCAGATCGTCGCCGCCGAGCGACTGGCGACCATCGGCAAGATGGCGGCTCACGTCACGCACGAGATCCGGAATCCGCTCTCCTCGATGGCTCTCAACGTGGAGATGCTGGAGGAGGAGCTTCAAGGGCACGAGGAGGAGGCCCGCGCGCTGCTGCGTGCCGTCAAGCACGAGATCGAACGGCTGAGTGCACTGAGCGCCCAGTACCTCTCGGTGGCGCGGCAGCGGCCCTCCACGCTCGAGCAGGAAGACCTCGGCGCCTTGGTGACGTCGGCGGCCGACTTCATGCGGCCCGAGCTCCGGAGCCAGCAGGTTGAGATCAAAGTCGAAGTCGGGAGTGACCTCCCCGCGGTGCTGGTGGATGCGGCGCAGATCCGCCAGGCCCTCTTCAACCTGATCCGGAACGCGCGGGAGGCGATGCCGCAGGGCGGACGGATCACCATTTCCGTCTGCGCGGGCGAGGGGGGGGGGGCCGCCGTGCTCGGGGCCGCCGCGGGCGGGGGGGCCGCGCCGGCGGCGCGGGCCAGGGACTTCGAGCCGTTGTTCACCACCAAGGGCACGGGTACCGGGGACGGGGTGGCGATCACGCGCC
>CAYVRP010000088.1:21084-28615 GCA_964454025.1 uncultured Polyangiaceae bacterium
CGTCCGCCCCCTGACCCGGCACGCGCGGGCCGCCTTGCCCCAGGGCGGCCCCCGCACCGCCGCCGCCGGCGGGGGGGGGGGGGGGGGGCCGACGTGCTCGTGGACGACGAGGGCGGCGGAGTCTCGCCGGAGGCGCGGGCCAGGCTCTTCGAGCCGTTCTTCACCACCAAGGGCAAGGGTACCGGGCTCGGGCTGGCGATCACGAGCCGGATCGTGCAGCAGCATGGCGGCACCATCACCTGCGAGCCCCGCGCGCCGCGAGGGACTCGCTTCCGCATCCACCTACCGGACCCGTCGGTGTCCGCGGCCGGTGCTGGGACGCCGGGGCCGGCGCATCCCGCGGACGCCCCCGTGGTCGGATGAGGTGCCGGGGTGAGCAGCCACCTTCGATCGCTAGTCGACCCCGAGCAGATCGAAGTGCCCACCGAGGCCGATGGTGAACCAGCCGTGGGCGAAGAAGTCCTCGGACGACGCGGGCGCGTCGACCCGAGTGCCGTCGCCGAGCTCCCACTCGATGGTGCGGAACACGCCCGATCCGACGGTGGCGAGCGGGGAGAGCGCGAAGCTCGGGTGCAGCCGGATCTCAGCGCCGGCCCCGAAGCGGAACTCGAACGGCGCCTGCGTCATCAACAGGCGTTCGGGGGCGGCGGCGTCCTCCGTGTCCCAGTGGGCCGTCAGGGTCCGGTAGCCGATCAACATGTCCACGAGGAGCCCGACCCGATCCGGGTTGCTGCTGAAGCGGATTCCGAGGCCAACGAGGTCCGTCCCCGCGCGGCGCGAAGGTGGCATCGCCGTGACCACGCCTTCTTCGTCGGTGAGCTCGAATTCGGCCTGGCCCCCCTGGAGCTCCGCGTGCTCCCACCCGACGTAGACGGTGTAGGCGCGTCCGAGACGCGCCCCGACGTCTGCCTCCAGAGCTCCGCCGGAGCCCACGAAATCCCGGAAGGGGACCGTCGCTACCTCCAGGCAGCCGTACGCGTCGTACACCGTGCAACGACCCCAGAGGCTCCCGAACGGCACCCAGAAGGAGGCCCGCGCGCCCGCCCAGAGCGCGAACTTGGGCGCGACGCCGCCTGGCCGGGGCGGCGGGGCCGGCTCGTCCCCGGGCCCGTCGCCGGGCGGGGGGGGCGCATGCACTTCGGTCACCGGCCGCGGCGTCGGCGCCGGAGCGCCGCTGACCGGTGGTGGTTCGGTGTAGCTTGGTCCCGTGCGCGGGGGCGACGCGGTTGGAGCCGGCTCGCCGGCGGACGGCGGTGGACCGCCGAGGGGCTCCTTCGGGGGGCTAGCCTCGGAGCCGGCCCCGGCTGGCTTCCCCGCGGAACCGGCCGGGGCGGTCGCGTCTGCCGGGGCTGTGGAGTTCGGGGCCGTCGGCTCTGCTCCCTGGGCCTCGGCCCACCCGCTGGCCAGCGAGAAGACCGACATCACCACGAACGGGAGACTGCGCGGCTTCGTTTCACGCATGGCGCCGAAGATAGCATGGCCGCAGCGAGACAGGGCTCAGGGCGGGTTCCGTTGACCGTGAAGCCGGGGCCGTGCTAGCCGCGCCGAGAGGTGGTGCCTTCGTGCAGCATCACTGGAAAGAACTGGGATCCTACGGCACGTTGGGCCTCGAGCTCGCTCTGAGCGTGCTCTTCGGCCTTCTTGGTGGGCAGTGGCTGGACGGGAAGCTTGGCACCGGGCCGTGGTTGGCTCTGTTCGGCTTCGGTTTCGGGGTGGCCGCGGGATTCCGGGCGTTGTGGCGGGCCTTGCGCCGAGCCAATCGCGAGGCAGACCTGGCCGACGAGGAGGAGCGTGAGGAAAGACGCCGGTACCACGCGCGCGGACGCCGACCCTAACGTTAGGTCACTGTCACGCTTGCTCGTCGCGACAGTAACCGCCGGCGGGGCTCTGGCTGCCGGCGCGCTCGCGCTCCATGGGCTCCGCTCGTCCGTCGGTGTCGCCGCGGGTGCGTTGCTCGCCACCGCGAACCTGTGGGTGCTTTCTCGGGTGGTGGGCGCGCTGCTGGGCCGAGGGGGGCGGCCGACCTTCTGGACGCTGGTGGGGACGGGCAAGGTGGTCGCGCTGTTCGGGGTGGTTTACCTGCTGGTAATTGCTCGGTTAGCGGATATCCTCCCCCTCGTCCTGGGCTTCGGTGCCCTCCCCCTCGGCATCCTCTTGGCGAGTCTCGTCGCCGCCGCCCCCGAGGACGAACCAGGCTAGATCAATGCCCGAACACAGCACGTGGCTGACCTTCGTGCTCGCGTACATGAAGGATACGCTCGAGGCGAACCTGTCGCTCATCGGTGACTCCTTCATCGGACGTGAGTCGCCGGCCTGGACCAGCTTCGAGCCCATCGCGGCGGCCGTGCTCACCGCCCTCGCGATCGTCGTCATGGCGCTGATGGTGCGGGCCAAGCTGCTCGACACCGAGCGTGCCGTGATCCCTGAGGATCGCCTCACGCTCCGCACCTTCTTCGAGGTGTTCCTCGAGTACTTCTACGACCTGGCGAAGAGCGTGATGGATGAGGAGCGGGCCAAGCGCTACTACCCCGTGATCGGGACCTCGGCGCTCTTCGTGTTCGGCTGCAACGTGCTTGCGTTGCTCCCCATCAACCCGGTCGCGACCAGCAGCCTCAACGTCACGCTCGGTTGTGCGCTGGTCGTCTTCGTGCTGTTCAACGCCTACGGCCTGATGGCGAACGGCTGGAGCTACGTCAAGCACCTGGCGGGGCCGTCCCCGTTCCTGGCGATCCTCATCTTTCCGATCGAGCTCATTTCCCTCTGCGTGCGCCCGATCACCCTCTCGGTCCGTCTCATGCTCAACATGTCGGTGGACCACCTGATCTTCTTGATATTCTTCGGTCTCTTCCCGCTCCTCGCTCCGGTGCCGGTGCAGCTCCTCGGCGTCGTCATCGTGATCGTGCAGACCCTGGTGTTCGCGTTGCTCACCACCATCTACATCGGGATGGCGACCGAGCATGAGGAGCACGAGCACTGAGGAGCCCGTCGCCGCGGGGGCTTCCTCGCGATCCCGTGGCCTACCCCTCCACCCCAGCGTCCGTCGCTGGTCACCTTCAGAGAAACCGCCAATCCCCCGACGCTCAGAAAGGGAGAAGATGTTCAAGAACAAGCTGGCGCTTGCCGTCGCCACCCTCGTCACCTTCGTCTCGAGCAGCGCCCTCGCGCAGGACGCCGCCGCGGCCGCCAACGAGTTCGATACCAAGGGCTGGGCGGCGCTCGCGTCGGGCATCGCCATGGGGCTCGCCGTGCTCGGCGGCGCGCTCGGTCAGGGCCGCGCAGCGGCAGCGGCGCTCGAGGGCATCAGCCGCAACCCGGGAGCGGCCTCGAAGATCCAGACCCCGATGATCATCGCGCTCGCGCTCGTCGAGTCGTTGGTCCTCTTCGGCTTCGCCATCGCGTTCATGCTTCAGGGCAAGGTCACCCTCGGCGGCTGAACGTCGCCGAGTCCGTGAGGCGGCCGGATCCACGGTTCGCGCCCGGCTCGTCGATCGCCCGCCGGGTAGGTGCCGGGCGGCGTCGGTCGCGCACCGGGTCGGTGGGTGCTACTTCCAACGAGCGCGGATGGCGCGGTAGCTCTCCATCACCGCGAAGCCGGCGAGCCACGCGACGCAGACGAGCACGAACGCGCCCCCGACGACCAGGTGTCCGGCCGCCATGAGCGTGGCGCCCGCGATCAGCATCGATCCGTTCACCAGCCCAACGAAGAGGCGCTTGCCGAGCAGATCGGCGGCGCGCAGGATCCCGGGCACCTCGGTGTTCACCGTCAGGCGCCCGAACCGCAGATCCTCGAGCACCTCGTGGATCTGCTGCGGCAGCGTGTCGGACGCGCCGCTCAGGCGCTCCAGGCGCCGCAGCAGCTCCATCCCCATCCGCTCCGGCGAGTAGCGTCGCTTCAGTAGCTCGAGGAAGAGCGGTCTTGCTTCGGTGAAGAGATCGATGTCGGGGTCGAGCTCACGACCCACGCCCTCGATCGTCATCAAGGCCTTGCCCACCAGCGTGAAGTCGGTGGGGATACCCAGGCCGAACCGGGTGGCGCCTTGCACCACGTCACGCACCAGGCCGGAGAGGTTGACGTCGCGCAGGGGTCGACCGAGGTACTTCTCCGCCCGCAGCCCGACCTCGGAGCGGAAGGCCTCGCGCTCGATCTTCTCCGTCGGGGTGCCAATGGCGTAAATGGCGTCAGCGATGCCGTCGTAGTCCTTGCGGATTGCCGCCACCATCAGATCGATGGTCAGATCGCGCACCCGCGGGCTGAGGCGTCCCACCATGCCCAGATCGATCAGCCCGAGGACCGGGTGCTCGGGGGTCCCGAGGATGATCGCGTTGCCGGGGTGGGGGTCGGCATGGAAGAACCCGTCCTCGAAGATCTGCTTCACCATCACTCGGAGGGCGATCCGGCTGAGCGCGCGGCCCGAGAACCCGCCCCGGACTGCCTCGTAGACCTTGATCCCGTCGAGGTACTCCAGGGTGAGAACCTGTTTGGTGGAGGCCTCGCGGTAGACGCGGGGGAATTTCACCTCCGGTGACTGCTCGAAATTCTGGGCGAAGAGGACTGCGTTTTCGGCCTCGAGGGTGAAGTCGAGCTCGTTGTTCACCGCACGATCGAACTGCTGGACCAGCCCCACCGGCGAGTACACCCGGCTCTCGGGAATGGCCCGCTCGATGAGCCCGGCCAGCGTGTGTAGGAGGTCCACGTCGCTCGCGATGGTGCGGGCGATCCCGGGGCGCTGGACCTTGACGACGACTTCGTTCGCGCCCCCGGGCGTCCGGATCCGGGCGCGATGCACCTGGGCGATGCTCCCGGCGGCGAGCGGGGACTCGTCGAACGACTCGAAGACATCCCCGAGGGGTCTTCCCAGGGATCGCTCGATCGCGTCGCGCACCTCGGAGAAGGGGATCGGAGGGACCGCGTCCTGCAGCTTGCGCAGCTCGGCGATGACCTCGGGCGGCAGCACGTCGGCGCGCGTAGAGGCGATCTGACCCAGCTTGACGAAGCTCGGGCCGAGGTCCTCGAGGACCCGTCGAAGCCGCACCGGGAGCGAGAGCTCCCGCTGCGCGGCGTTACCGCGCTCGATGTCCTCGGGGGTGGCGGCGCTGGCGAGATCCGCCTCTGCCAGCTCGCCCTCACCGCTGCGGCCGCTCTCGGCGGGGACCGAGTCACGGCGTCGGGCCTCCGCCGCCGGCGGCGGGGCGCTGGCGCCGCGCGTCCGGCGCCCACCGATCCGGGCGACGACTTCACCGAAGCCGTGGCGAATCAGGACGGCGGAGATTTCGCGGAGGCGCGCGAGGTCTCTTGCAGCGTGGACGATGCGCACCATCGGCGGCTTTCGATGCGGGTCGCGGCTATTCGTCGCCGATCTGCGACAGGCCGGCGCTGAGGCGTGAGCGCAGCTTGATCAGATCGTAGGCCTCGATCGCCTCGCCGGACCGACCGACCGCGAGCCCCGCTGACCGCGCTCGCTCACGGGCGATCGACGAGAGTCCGAGGCGGTCACCGAGAGCCCGGAGCGCCTGCTCTTCCTCGGGCGCCACGTGGCCGTCGAGGGTCGCGATCCAGCTTGCCACGGCGTAGGTGAAGAGGCGGGTGAGACGGTTCATCCGGAGCGTCTCCACCGCGCCCACCTCGACCCGGTGAGCGATGGCGTCTTCGACCGCGAGGAGGTCGTCATGCCCGAGCCCGAGCTGTCGCGCCGCCGCGCGGATGCCGCGCGCCTCCTCCGGGGCCATGGTGCCGTCGGCCCACGCGACAGCCGCGAGGGCGATCAAGGTGTCGCGTCCAATGCTCACGTCCATGGGCACAGTCTATCGCACGTGGACGAGAGTTCCGCGATCGTACGCCGTCGGCAGGACGGCGGACCAGCCGGCGGGGAGCCGGGGACCGGTCCAGTCGAAGAGCCGCCGTGCGTCAAGGGGCGCGAGGTTCACGCAGCCGTGGCTCCGCACGCGCCCGAACGAGCGGTGCCAGAAGGTGCCGTGCAGGCCGTAGCCGCGGTCGAAGTACATCACCCAGGGAACGTCCTGAATCGCATACAGGTGGCTCGCCCCTGGGTCCTCGAGGTTGTCCATGTCGCTCGAAAGCAGCTTGATCCAGACCCGGTGCGCCCCGGAGGGCGTGCTCTCCGGGGTGCCGTCCGGCCCCCGACCCGTGGAAACCAGGGTCGCGAACACGGGGCGCTCGCCCTCGTAGGCCGTGAGGACCTGCTGCTCTCGGTCGACGTCGATCCAGCGCTCCGTGGGGCCGACCGCGGGCATGGGGTCGGGACGGGTCGGAATCCGCAGGTTTCGCCCGTCGAGCCACTCGCGTTCCCCGATCCGGTACCAGCGCCGCGGACCGCGCGCGACAGACTCCAGGATGGTGACGGCGGCGAATTGGGCTCGGCCGCCCGCGAGGCGCCGTCCCCCGGGCCCGTCGAACGAGGGCGCCGCCTCCGTGTACACCCAGGCGATGTCGAGCGCACCCGCGAGCTCCTCGCCCCGAAACGGGGAAGGATGCGCCGGTGCCAGATCCCGCATCGGCAGCCAGAACCCCTTGGTCGTGAGCGCGAACTCGTCGCCCGGGCTCCGCGCCCGGACCTGGACCACCGCCACCGCGAACCCTGGCGCGAGCTCCGCGTCCGGCGCGCCGAGCTCGGCCGTCGCGAGGTCTCGGTATCCCAGCGTGCCGTACTCGCCCACGAAGTAGTACCGGTACGGCAGGCCATCGGCGCGCGGTTGCGGTCCACCCGGGGGCATCGCGCGCCACGGCGAGGGCTGTACCCGTCCGCTGCAGACCCACGCCAGCGCGCCCACCATGAGCCAGGTCCCGTCACACCCTGGACCCGGACGGGCCGCGTAGAGCGGTAGCCTGGCTCCGAACCCCGCGGCGCCGCGACGCCACCCCTCGCCGTTCGGCGTGGTGAAGATTGGCTCGTCGGGGGCGGTCACGATGACGCTCCGCGCTCCGGCGAAGCCGGCGGGGAGAGGATCCATCAACCAAGGCTGTGCCGTCGCCGCGCCTGCCGTGAGGCCCACGACGACCGCTCCGGCGAGCGCCCCTCCCCACATGGCGTCGAGGTTCGATCTGCGGCCCCGGGCGCGGCGCGCTCGCCTTGCGGTTGCGGCCGCGCGCCACGCGCCCGCGCTCTCGCCGCTCGAAACCGCGCCAAGGGCGGTCGAGCGAGAGCCGGTTCGATCAGTGAAAGGAGAAACGGAGCTCGTGGTCGCAGACCTTGAACACGTCACCCTCGTTGATCACCTTGCGCTGCACGCGCTGGCCGGCGTACTCGACCCCGTTGGTCGAGCCCATGTCGACGATGTAGTACTGGCCATTGAGGAACTCGACCATCGCATGCTGACGCGAGACGTTCGGATCCTTGATGGTAAGATCGCTCGACTGCTTGCCCCGGCCGATGATGAAGCGGTCCTTGTTCACGCTGAAGCGTTCGCCAGCGTAGTAGATCGAGAGCTGTCCTGGAGCCGAGTAACCCCCCCCCGCCGGCGGCGGCGACGGCGCGGGCGGCGCGCCTCGGGCCGGGGGTGGCGCGGGCGGCGC
>CAYVRP010000089.1:0-27324 GCA_964454025.1 uncultured Polyangiaceae bacterium
CCGGGGGGACCACGACGGGCGGGGCCGGGGGGACCACGACGGGCGGGGCCGGGGGGACCACGACGGGCGGCGCGCCGAACGTGGGCGGCTCGTCCAGCACCTGCGCGAGGCGGGTGGGAGCCTGCACGGCGCCCGAGGTCACGGTGACCGAGGTGGAGCTCGGGCTCCCGGTTACGAGCTACGGACGCGAGGGCGATACGGACCCCTTGCCCCTGGCGATCGCCGCCATGCCGAGCGGGGGCTCGCGGCTCGCCGTCCTCGGTACGGACGACCAGATCCACGTCGCCACGCTCGCCTGCGAAGATCACCTGGTCGGCACGCCGTTCAGCCTGCCGGGGGTCGATCTGCAGGACATCTACGCCGACGACGCCGGCGGCGTGGTGCTGCTCACCCGCGAAGCGACCAACGGCGGTCCCGACAACTGCGGCGGTGGTCAGCTCTGCGGAGGTACGTCCAGCCCCTGTCGCACCATGTGGCTCGTCCGGTTCGACGCCGCGGGCAACGTCCAGTGGGAGACCCAGGTCACCAACCTCGGCGCCGATCTGGCCGGCTACGACGATGGTGCGCGGTTCGTCTGGTGGTACCAGCACCACGGCCGCCTCGCGTTCGACGGGTCGAACTACGCCGCGTACTTCTGCATCGGCATCACGGTCCAGAACGGCAGCTGCATCGACATCCACGAGGGCGACCGCATGCAGGTCGTCAGCTCGAGCGGGGAGCTCGTGCCCCGTCACCAGGACGCCTTCGAGGTCGGCTGCAGCCACAGCTGGGGGACCCGCATCGTGTGGGATCCGCGCACGGGCCACTTCGTGATGGTCTGCGCCACCGACAACAACTGCCGCATCGCCCAGCCGAGCCCCTACCGTACGGTCGCGTCCGGCGAATGCGACGGGACGCTGTTCGGCGGCGACCTGGTGCTCGCCAGCACGACCGGCTACTGGACCGCCTGGAGCCAGGGCGGTCAGATCCGCCTCGAGCACTTCACCACCGGCGCATCGGACCAGACCATCGTGAACGCCGGCCCGTCGAGCCACCCGCACCTCGTCTCCTACGGCACGAACCTGATGCTGCTCGCCTGGGGGTCGGGCGCGGGGATGACGGCTCAGGTGCGGGACGCAGGCAGCGGTCAGACCGTGGGTGCACAGTTCACCATCGACGTGCCGGACCACGACTTCCAGGCCTTCAAGGCGTATCCGGACGGCAGCGTCGCCTACCCGGGCTCGGGCATCGGCAGCACCTCGGTGCGGATCGCGCGTGTCATGCCCTGCCGCGGTTAGCCCCGGCGACCACGGGCTGGCGGCGCCGCGCCCGTCAGGGCGCCGGGCGGCTGGCGGAGGCGGCGGGCCCCGGGCGGACCGCCGCGGCCGGGGGCGCCGCCGAGGACGACGCGGCCGGGGGCGGGGCGTCTGCTGGCGGTGCCGCGGACGCCGCAGCGTCGGCCGCGCCGGAGGCGCCGAGCGCGACCGGCGCGAGCGCTGGCGGCCGGCCGGAGTAGAGCGCGATCTGCCCCTGCCGCGCGTAGTCGATCGCCTCGCCGAGGATGCGCGCGGCCTCCTGGGGCGCGTGGAAGCCCATGCTGTTCTCGGCGGCGATGAAGTCGATGCGCCACTGCGCCCTGCGCTGGGCCGTGAGCGCCGGAGCGAGCTGGGCGGGCGTCGCCCCCTGCGCCTTGGCGTCGACCAGGGCCTGGATCAGGGCGTCGATCGCGGCCCCGCTCCGCTCGAGGAGGCGGAAGTTGCGCTCCTGGATGGCGTCCACCCGCGCCAGCAGCTCCTCCTGCTCCACGCGATGGCAGGTCTGGCAGGCGCGGTTGACGTTGAGCAGCGGGCTGCGGACCCAGTGATCGCTCACCTTGGTCGCGCCCTCGCGCATGTAGGGCATGTGGCAGTCGGCGCAGGCCACGCCGCTGCGCGCGTGGATGCCCTGGTTCCAGAGCTCGAACTCCGGGTGCTGCGCCTTGAGGATGGGGGCGCCCGTCTCGGCGTGCTTGTAGTCGACGAACGCGGTGCCGTCGGGCAGCTTCTGCTCGTCCCAGAAGCTTTCGATCGCCTCGACCTGCAGGCCCTTCCCCCAGGGGAAGGTGAGCGGCATGCCCGTGCCGCAGTAGTACTCGACGTGGCACTGTCCGCACACGAACGAGCGCAGCTCGTTGCGCGTCGCGTCGCGGTTCGGATCGAACGGGCGCGCGCGATCGCCCTCGCGCCAGCGGGCGATGGATGGCAGCGCCGGCACGGGGGCGTCGGACGCCGCCAGCGCCTGGATCCCCTGGAGGAAGCCGGGGCGTGTCACGCGGATCGCCATCGACTTGGGGTCGTGGCAGTCCACGCAGCTCACGGGGTGGGCATGGCCCGACTGGTGGAGCTTGGCGTTGAGCTCCCGGTATGGGTACTTGAACGACGCCGCGAAGCCCTTCATCGCGTCTCCCCCCCCGAGCTCGCGGTAGAGGGGCATGACGGACGCGTGGCAGTGCAGGCAGGAGCCCGACTGCGGCTTGCTGAGGCGCTTGGTCGCCTCCTGGTCGGTCAGCATGTAGGCGTGCCCGCGGCGGTCGCGGTAGTCGATCGAGAAGGCGTACCCGAGGAACATGCGCTTCATCCACGGGTGGCGGTCGATCTTCTCCTCGGGCAGGGTCTCGCTGCCGGCGTGGCCGCCGAAGCGCGTCCGTGTCTTGAGCGCCGTGCGCTGGTAGCCGTCGTACTGGGAGGGGAAATTCGGCCGCCACCGGGCGGGGTCGGTGTCGTCCTCGCCGACGTCGACGACGCGTACGAAAGCGTGCTGGCGCTCGACCTTCTTCTCCAGGATGTCCACCAGCAGCGCCGCCACGCCGGCCGAAACCACGGCGACACCCACGATCACCGCCACGATCACCCCGCGACGCATCCACCAGCTCGGCTTGGTCGTCTCGTTCATCGATCACTCTCCTGCTCATGGGGGCGTCGCCACGCTGGCCCGGAGCTCGCTCGCGCGGAGGGGCCCTCCCAGGCCGGCCCTCTCCCCGTGCCCGACGGTCGCGTGGCAGTGGACGCACTCGACGCCCCCCGGTCCGTCGTGGGCGCCCGGCGCGAGGCCGGCGACGAGGTCGGCGTGACAGAGCACGCAGTTGTCTTGCAGGATCTGCCGTCCACGCGCCTTGACCGTGATGGGCTGCTCGAACGTGCCGGCGGTGAACTCCCGGCCGTGCCGGAAGCCGTTCTCGGCCTTCGCGAGGTACTTGGGGACGAAGTCGTGGGGCAGATGGCAGTCCACGCAGCGGGCCACCGCGTGATGGCTCGCCTTCTGCCAGCCGTCGTACTGCGGCTGCATGACGTGGCAGTTGACGCAGATCACCGGATCGCTGCCGAGGTACGAGAAGCCCTCGGCGTACCGGAAGGTGTACGCGCCGAGCCCGGCGCCGGCGCCGCTGACCGCCGCCAGCAGCCAGACCAGCGCCCACGGGCTCCGGCGCGCGGGGGAGCCGCCCGTCCCGGGCGGGGCGGGGGCGGGGGTTTCTCCGGTCTCGGCGGTCATGGTCGGCGTGGATGGGGCGGCGTTCCCGTCGCCCTTCGCCACGACGGTCGCCACGGAAGGGTCGCCGGTTCCTTGACCTGGGTCAACGCGAGCGGCGAGGGACGCGCCGGTCACTTCGCCGACGCGGGTGCCCCCCGCGCTCGGTCGGCGACCGGTCGCGCGGCGCGCCCTCGGTCGCCGGGGACTCCACGGTGTGCTCCGGCCCGATCCGCGCTCCTCGCGCACCCGCCGGGCCTCGCGGCTACCGCGCGGCGCTGCCGGGGTGCAGGGTCCGGTCCTGGCGACGACGATCTCCAAGGGAGGCAGTCGCGCCAGGTACGAGGCGGACCCATGCGCAGCGCGGCGAGGAGCTGGCGCGGGGTAGCCCTGCTTCTCGGTGGAGCGGGGTGCGGAGACGGCGACGGACGGCGCGCCCGCCCACGGTGGGGCGACGGGGAGCGGCGGCAGCGGGCAGCCGCCGCCCGCGCCGCCGCCGACCTCGCTCGAGATCGGCGGCGTCCGCACCTTCATCCTCGACGTGCCTGCCGGCTACGACCCCGACCCCCCGACGCCGGTGATCTTCGGCTTCCACGGGGCGGGGACGAGCGGCGCGCTCTACCGTCGCAGCTTATGCGGCAACCTGCTGTCGACCTTCGGTGACGGGTACCTCGTGGTTCACTCGGACGTCCTCGTCGGGGACGGCGACCGGACGACCTGGGACTCGACCGGGGGCAGCGACGTCCTGGCCTCGGCGCCGGCTGGGTGATAGCGTCGTGCGCGCCGCGGGGCGCCGGTGGAGCCGGCGCGCGAGGATGCTCGCGCCGTCGCTCACGGCGCCGCGCCGCGGGTCCTGCACCAATGGCAACGTCCTTCTTCGAGTCCGGTTGGTGGTCGTGGCTGGTGCTCCCGCTGCTGATCCTCCTGTCGCGCGTCCTCGACCAGACGATCGGCACCCTGCGGGTCATCTTCGTGGCGAAGGGGTTCCGGCACCTCGCGCCGGTCCTCGGCTTCTTCGAGGTGACCATCTGGCTGGTCGCGGTCACCCAGGTGCTCCGGCACCTCACCAACCCGATCGCCTACGTCGCCTACGGGGCCGGCTTCGCGGCGGGCAACTACCTCGGTATCCGGATCGAGGAGCGGCTGTCCCTCGGTGACGTGGTGATGCGCATCATCCCGCGCGCCGACGTCGCCATCCTGGTCGAGCGGCTGCGCGCGGAGGGGTTCGGGGTCACCACGGTGGACGCGACGGGAGCCACCGGTCCGGTGCAGATCGTCTTCACGATTCTCCGGCGCAAGGCCGTGCCCCTGGCCGTCGCCATCGTCAACGAGAGCCACCCCCACGCCTTCTATACGATCGAGGAGGTGAAGGAGGTGAGGCAGGGTTACTTCGGGGACCGACAGCGACCGCGCGAGCTCGCGTGGCGGCGGCTCCTTCGGGGGGCGACCTGAGCGGCGGCCGGCGCGCCCGCCCGCCGTGCTCGAGTCGACGCGCCGCCAGCGCGCGGGGCCGCGGCCTCAGCGCGGCCCGCATCGGCCCCGAGGGGGAGGCCGTCGTCGCAGGTGCTGGTGCAACCGGAGTCGTCACGGCGCGGCTCGAGGCGGTAGAACGGCGTGCAGTCGTCGCCCGAGTCGGCGTTGCCGTCGTCGCAGGCCTCGGCCGCGTCGACCACGCCGTCGCCGCAGGCGAGGCTCACGCCGCCACCCGTGCCGCCCGTCGGGGGCGAGACGGCGCCGCCATCGCCACCCGTCGCGGGCGTCCCCCGGTGCCGCCGGAGTCGGTGCCGCCGCCGCCCGCGCTGCTCGCTGCGCCGGCGTCGCCGCCGCTCCCGTCGCCGCAGTCACAGGGCTCCCCGCCCGAGCCGTCGGCGCGGCAGGCCTGCGCGCCCTGACCGGCACCGGGACCGTTGCCGAGCCGAGTCTCGTTCGAGACGCAGCCGTCATCGAGCTCTTCGCCCGTCGAGTCGTCGCCTTCGTCCGCGCCGTCCTGGCCCGCGTCGCCCGTCGGCAGGGCGGTTTCCTCGGCGCCACCGCGGGGGCCGCCGCCGCTGGCGCTACTCCAGCTGCTGGTGCGATCAGCCGCTGCCGCCAGCCACGATCGTCAAGGTGAACATCACGAGCGGCGCGCTTCGCAGGGACGCGAGCCTCGCACGAGACGGCCCGCGCGGCCACGGCGCGCGCGTTCACGGCCGAGTGCTGCTCAGCGGACGGGGCACCGGATGGTGGCGGCCCAGGTCCTGCCCTCGGCGACGTACCCGATCAGGGCGCCGTTCGGGAGCGTCGCGATCGAGACGTTGGCGAAGGCCGGGGCGGACGCCACCACGCGCGAGGGCCCGAGCCCCCCCGGACCCATCGCCGCGGCATGCAGCTCCTGGGGCGAGTGCGGCGCGGGCGCCGAGGGTCGGGCGTACAGCACGACCGTCTGCCCGCACACGCTGCCGGTGGCGACGGGCGCTGGATCGACCCCGTTCGGGTAGTCGCGCCAGAAGACCTCCGGCGCGCGGGCGGGGTCCTTGGCGACGCGGATCCGGGCCAGCCCGAAGCGGGTCGCGTCGTGCTCGATCGCCGTGAAGGCCCAGCTGTCGTCGCCGGATCCGGCGAGCGCCGCGACCTCGGTGACCGCCTGCGCGCTGCCCCCGACCCAGACGACCACGTCGTCGCCGGGCGTCAGCGCGTCCCCCTGGATCGCGATCCGTCGCGCGTGCACCGTGCTCATGCCGGTGCGCGCTTCCAGGGTGATCACGATGAGCTCCCGATCGAGCGCGGCGAGGGCCGTCGTGGTCGCCTCCGAGCCTTCGGGCGTGAGGGTCAGCACGGCGGGGGCGCCCTCGACGTGGAGCCGCGCGACCAGACGGGAGGGCGTTTCGGCGAGGAACGCGACCGCGGCGCGGGGCTTCTCCCCGCCGGCCTGCACCAGCGCCGCCGAAACCCGCCCGCCCTCGCGGGCGTCTCCGGTCACCCGCGCCGCCGCGCCGGCCCCCGGCAGCGAGACGCGCTGCACGGCGCCGCCGTGCACGAAGAACGCCGCGTCGCCGGCCACCGCCGGCGGCGGCGCCCGCGGGAAGAGCTCGGCCGGCGCGAGCTCGAGCGGCTCGACGGCGGTCGTCGCGGGCTGCGCTCCGCGCGGCTGCGCGGCGCCGAGCCGCGCCACCACCGCGGCGCCGTCCTTCTTGGTGAGCACGATTCCGTGCCGGGACGCGGTTGCCGGTCCCGCGGGCGCCACGGGCACGGACGAGTCGACGATCCAGCTCGCGAGCGGCCCTCGCGCCTCCGCCAGCTCGGGGGTCTCTACGCGCTCCACCGTCTGGGGGGTGGGCGCGCTCGCGGCCGGCGCCGTCGCGCTGGCGCCCCGCGCCGCCGCCGGCACCGGGGCCGAGGTCGCCGCGGGGGCCGAGGTCGCCGCGGCCGCCGCGCTCGCGGCCACCCGCTCACTCGGCGGGGCAGGCTTGGAGCAGGCGCCACCGAGCGCGAGGCCGAGGATCGCCGCGGCGGTCGCGCCGCCTGGCCGCTCCCGCGCTGCCCGGCGGCTCGCCGCCGCCTCGTGCGCACTCCGGTCGCCGGTCCATCCACCCACGGGGCGGGCATGCCACATCGCGGCGCGGGGGAACAGGCGGGCGCCGCCGAGGTCGCGCGCTGCCCCCCGATCCACCCCAACCCCGCGCGACCGCCGCGGAACTTGGCGAGGGCCCGCCGGTCGCGATACCCATCGCGCATGCGCACCACCGCTCCGCTCCTGCTGATCGGCGCCGTCGTCGTGGCCTGCCGCAGCCCCAACCCCGTCACGGCCCCGGCCCCCGCCGCCGCCCCACCCGTCGCGGCGAGCGCGAGCGCGAGCGCGGGGCCCGCGAGCGACCCCGCGCCGGCCCCGGCCGCGAGCGGCGCGGCGGGGACGTCGACGCCCGCGACCGAAGGCGATCCGGCGGGCTCGACCCCTCCCGGGGAGTCGCTCCCGGAGATCCGGGTCCGCAACGTCGGGCTCCACGTGGGCGGCGGTCCCAACGACGCGGCGACCAAGGCGCCGTATCAGGCGGCGATCGCCGCGCGCTTCGACGACTTCCGGCGCTGCTACGCGCTGATCGGCACCCCGGGCAAGGGGGGCGTCTTCGGCGTCGATCTCCGGATCCCGCGCGAGGGCGGGCGCGCCACGGTCCAGGGTTCGCGGACGGGGCTGGGCGGCGCGCCCTTCCGCGACTGCGTCCTCGCGGTGTTCTCCGCGGTGGAGTTCGCGCCGCCCTCGACGGGCACGACCGTGATCAGCTACTCGCTCGAGTTCACCGTCGGCGACGGCTGAGCACCTGGCGGCGGCGCGGTCGGCGCGGTCGCGCTCGCCGCCTCGGGCGCCCCCATCGTCGCGGGCGCGCGCGAGTCCGCCGGCGGCGGCCCGCAGTCGCAGGGGCCCCAGGCGAGGCCGTCGGAACCGCACACCTGGCCCCCGACGCAGGCGCCCGGACCCACGCAGGTCTGGGTGCTGCCTGGGATGCAGATCCGCTTGCGGCCGCCCGCCGCGGCGGGCGCCGCGGGCGCGATGAGCCCGGGGTCGACGCTGGGGCCCGAGCTCGCGGCGGGGGCGGCGCTCGCTGTCGCGGACGGGCGCGGGGGAAGCGGGATCGGCGGGCGCGGCGCGTTGTCGCCGCAGTAGAAGACGACCTCGCTCACGAGCACGCCGCGCTCGTGGCCCTCGGTCCCGTACAGCTTGTCGAGCTCGCGCGAGCTCACCTCCTCGACGCCGCCGCGGCCGAGGCAGTGGTTCTTGGCCTCCGGGCGGCACTCGGCGAGGTGGTCCTGGCACTGCACGCGGTAGGCGCCGTTGGGCAGCTGGTGGACGGCGCTGCAGCCGGTGAGGACCGCGAGGAACCCGGTCGAGAGCAGCGGGGGGACGCGCATGGGGCTCCACTCTAGCTGCGGGGCCGCCGGGGCGGCAACGTGCCTCGCGGCCGGGACCGCTCAGGCGAAGTGACGGTCCATGAGGTAGCCGCTCACCAGCTCCTTCGAGCGCAGGCCGAGGCGGTCGAGCAACACGCGGCTGTTCGTCGTCACCACCATGGTCACCCCCGGGTCGTCACGGAGCTCGACCAGCAGGTCGTAGACCAGGTTGGCCGTGGAGGCGTCGAGCCCGGAGTCCGGATCGTCGCAGAAGAAGAAGTTTGGCTCGAGGGCGAGCGCTCGCGCCATGGCGACGCGCTTCCTCACGCCGAAGCTCAGGTGCGCGGGCAAGGCGTGCAGGTCGGATTGCCCCACGCGCAGCCGCGCCAGGGCCTCGCGCGCCCGCCGATCGGTTTCGCGCGCGTCCAGATCCAGCACGTCCGCGTGGTACCGGAGCGGCAGCTCGACGTTGGCGAGGGCGCTCAGGTTGGCGATGAGGCCACCTCCCTCGAAGACGTAGCCCCGCCGCACCCCACGGCGGAAGAGCTCGCTCGGACGCGTGAGGTCCGGGCGTTCGCCGGCCAGGGTGACGGTCCCGCTCGTCGTCGTCACCAGCCCCGCGCACACCTCGAGGAAGGTGCTCTTGCCCGAACCGCTCTCCCCGCCCACCAGCAGGCACTCGCCGCGCTGGAGCTCGAGATCGACCGCGTTCAGCACGGTGAGATCGCCGAACCGGAGCGTCGCTTGGGACAGCGAGAGGCCGTCGTGCACGGGCGCGCAGTCTACCAGCGCCCGGTCGCTCCTGTCGCGCTGGAGGTCCGGCGGATTTCGCCGGGACGGCCGCCTCGAACCGAGACGAGGCGCCCGCGCGACCGCGAGCCGGGCGGGCGCAGTGCCCGCGGGCTGGGGGCACGTCTCGAGAAGTGACCCCCGGGCGCCGGGCAAGGCCTCGCGTTCGGGGGCGTTGCGCGCTACTCTTGGCGATCATCCGATGATCGACTCCTCGATTCGCGCCCTCGTCACCCGTCACGTCCCCGCGCGTCCCGCTCCCCTCGCCGGGGCGGCGGCGCTCCTCGCCGCGCTCTCGCTCACCGCCCCGGCGCGGGCCGGGCTCCCCGAGATGGAGGAGATGCTGTCCCAGCGCGCCCGCGAGGAGTGGTTCCAGGCCTGCCCGGACAGCTCGACGACGGGCGCGGCCTGCCAGGGGACCGTGTGCGGGATCGAGTTCAACCTGGACGGGGCGGCCGTGGATCGGTTCATCGCGGTCGATGGGAACCAGTGGAACCTGCACGCCGAGGACAACTCCGACCTCGCGGTGGCGGCGCTCATCAACCACGCCTGCAACGGCAGCGTGGGGATGGGCACGAGCGCGCTCGGCTTCCAGCTGCGGACCGCGGACGACTTCTTGCGCTGGGGTCGCCGCTGGATGCAGCGCGGCACCGCGACCGCGGCGCCCGGCGAGGTGCTCTCGCTCGGCGGCGCCTTCGAGCACGGCAGCGACAAGACCAACGCGGCCACCTTGCCCTTCGGCTACGCCCACAGCATGACGGACGACCTGTTCCTCAACGTGAACGGTGCCCTCTCCCTCGCCACCGCTCCCGGCGCGGGCTTCTTCGCCCTGAACGCCCTGCCCTCGCTCGGCCTGCTCGGCGGCGACTCCCAGTTCAACTGGGGCGTGGGCGCCTACGCGCCGCTCGCCTTCGGGATGGTGTCGTACGCCCCGCTCGAGCACACGATGGCCAACTACAACCTCGGGCTCGGCGGGATCGGGATCGCGAACGCGCGGATCGGCAAGGCGACCATCGCGGGTGGCGCCGTCGCCGAGGGCCGCTACTCCGATCCCGGCGTGGGGCGCCTGCCCATCAACGCCCTGGTACACGCCACCTTCCCGGTGGTCGTGGTGGACGCCTTCAGCAGCGCCTCGTTCGCGGTGGATCCGCTCTATCCGGGCACGATGGCCGCCTCGTTCCGGCTCGGCGTCGAGTGGGGCAAGTGGGAGTTCGGCTACCAGCTCTACTACGCCAACGAGTACGTCGGGCATCAGATCGGCGCGATGCACCGGCAACGGCTGAAGCAGGCCGAGCGGCTGGAGCGACCCGCGCCCAAGCCCGCGCCCGCCGCCGCGCCGGAGCCCGAAGCCGCGCCGGAGCCCGAAGCCGCGCCGGAGCCCGAAGCCGCGCCGGCCGCGCCGGCGGACGCGGCCGCGCCCGCGCCGTAGCCCCGCGGCGCCGCGGTCCGCCGGGGACCGCGCTGCGGGCGGCGGGTGGGGGCGCCGGGGCGCCGCTCGCAAGGGCCTCGCCGCCGTCCGCCGCGGCTGCTCGCCACGCCCCTCAACGCCACCGCGTGACGTGCCAGGACTTCTTGCCCCGCCGCAGCAGGGCCACCGTTCCGTGCAGCAGGTCGCGCTCGGTGAGGCGGGCCTCCGGGGTCGTGACGCGCTCACCGTTCAGCGTGATCGCCCCGGCCTGAACGTGGGTGCGCGCCTCGGACTTGCTCCTGGCGAGCGTGGTCCGCGCGAGGAGCTCCACCAGCGCGACCCCGTCGCCGGCGAGCTCCGCGCGGTCGTGGTCGGTGGCCGGGGCGAGCGCGAAGACCTCCGCCAGGAGCTCCGCGTCGAGGTCCCGCACGTTCCCCGTGAAGAGCGCGCGCGCCGCGCCCTCCGCGCGTCGCGTCGCCTCGTCGCCGTGGAGCAGGCGCGTCGCCTCCCGGGCCAGCGCGCGCTGGGCCTCGCGCTCGTGCGGCGCGGCGGCGTGGCGGGCGTCGAGCGCCTCGATCTCGTCCACCGGCAGGTCGGTGAAGGTGAGGAGGAAGCGCCGGACGTCCGCGTCCGCCGTGTTGAGCCAGAACTGGTAGTAGCCGTACGGCGACGTGCCCGGCGCGCCGGATGGGCGCGCGTGGCTGAGCCACACCGCCCCCGCCTCCGTCTTGCCGAACTTGCCTCCGTCGGCGCGCGTGAGCAGCGGCGCCGTCAGCCCGAAGGCGCGTGGTCCGCCCGCGGGGGTCGGCCCCTCGAGGCGACGGATGAGGTCGACCCCGGAGACGATGTTGCCCCACTGGTCGGCCCCGGCCGTCTGCACGGTGACGCCGCGCTCGCGGTACAGGTGGAGAAAGTCGTAGGCTTGGAGCAGCATGTAGCTGAACTCCGTGTAGCTCACGCCGTGACCCTCGCGCTGGAGCCGGTTCCGGACGGCGTCGCGGGCGAGCATCTGGTTGACCGAGAAGTGCTTGCCGACGTCACGGAGGAAGGTGTACGCGCTCATCGGGCGGAACCAGGCGTCGTTGTCCACGATGTCGACGTCCTCGCCGAGCAGGCGCTCGAAGATCGGGCGCTGCCCGCGGAGGTTCTCGGCGATCTGCTCGTCCGAGAGCAGGCGGCGCTCGGTGTCCTTGCCGCTGGGGTCACCGATGCGCCCGGTGGCGCCGCCCATGAGCACGATGGGCCGGTGCCCGTACCGCGCGAAGACGCGCAGCAGCATGATCGGGACCAGGTTGCCCACGGTCAGCGAGTCGGCGGTGGGGTCGAACCCGTTGTAGAGCGACACCGGCTGCCGCAAGTGCTCGCGGAGGGCGGTCTCGTCGGTGGCCTGGAAGTAGAGCGCCCGGGCCTTGAGCTCGTCGAGGACGGCGGCGGGGTCGGTCATGGCGGGGCATGGTAGCCGAGCGCGCCCCGGTCCACCGCAAATCGCGGGGCGGGGGCGCGCCGCCTCGCCGCCGCGCCCGCGCGGCGGCCACGCCCCAGCGCCACCGGGCCGTCGGGGCGAAACCGTGCGTCGCGCCCGGCGGGTGGGGGCCTACAACTGCGGCCCCGGCGCGGCCGGGATCCCCACGCCCCAGTAGAAGAGCACGGTGACCCCGGTGCTGTAGGCGACGCAGGTGACCATCGCCGTCACCACGGCCCGACTCGCCTGCATCGGGACCTCGGTCGGGGAGCTGCTGACCTTGAGGCCGAAATGACAGCAGCACCAGCCGACGATGAGCCCCAGTCCGGTCCCCTTGACGACGAAGAGCAGCAGGTCGAGCGGCACCAGCGCCGCCGCGAACCCGGAGCGGAGCGCGCCGAAGGTGGGCGACGCGACCAGCATGCTGACGACGTAGCCCCCGCCCACGGCGATGGCCGCGAAGTAGACGGTGAGGACGAGCACGCTGACCACGGACGCGACGATGCGCGGCCAGACCACGTAACGACCGACGTCGATCCCGAGCGACGCCAGCGCGTCGATCTCGGCGTTCACCTTCATGTTGCCGAGCTCGGTCGCGATCGCGGTGCCGGAGCGACCGGTGACGATGATGGCGGTCAACAGGGGCGCGAGCTCGCGGATCACGACGGCGACCAGGATGCTCCCGAGGACCTCGCCGCCCGCGCCCGGCGCCAGCAGGCTCGCCTGGATGATGATCGTGGTGCCCATCAGGAGCCCCACCACGCTCACCAGCCAGACGGCGTCGACCGCGGTGAACACGATCTGGGCGAGGGTGATGCTGCGGACGGCGGCGGCCGCCGCCACGCCCGGGCCGGCGGCGGTCACCACCGCCTCGTGCAGCGTCCGGAGCAGCTCGCCCAGGGTGCGCAGGGAGGCCAGGACCTTCCCGCCGAGGCGCGCGATCAGGCTGCGCTCGGCGCCGACCGCGCGGCGTGGGTCGTACGGGAGGGTCGAGCGCACCGCGCGAGTCTAGCTCGCGGGGGTCGAGCGCGTCATCGCGCCGGCGCCGGCCCGTCGCTCGGGGGCGGACCCCCGGCGCGCCCCGATTCGGCGCCGGCCCGTCGCCGCCGAATCGCCGTCGCGCGGCGCTGCCGGTTGCGGTAACTCGGGGGGGATGGCGAGGGTGACCGTGCTGGGGGCCGGGATGATGGGCACGGCGCTCACCTACCCCCTCGCCGACGCCGGGCACGAGGTGTGGCTGGTCGGGACGCACCTCGACGACGCGATCGTGGACGCCCTGGAACGAACGCGCGTCCATCCCGGGCTCGGGGTCGCCCTCCCGCCGGCGGTCGAGGTCCGGCCCTTCGCGGCGGCCGGGCCGGCGATCCGCGCGGCGGAGCTGCTGGGGGTCGGCGTCAGCTCCGCCGGGATCGGCTGGGCCGGCGAGGTGCTCGCGGCGCACGCGCGGCCCGACGTGCCCGTGGTCATGATCACCAAGGGGCTCGCCCTGCGCGACGGCGACCTCGAGCTGCTGCCCGACGCGCTCGCGCGTCGCCTCCCCCCGCGCTCGCGCGGTGGTCCTGCGACCCCCGTCGCGGTGGCGGGTCCCTGCATCGCCGGCGAGCTCGCGCGGCGGGTGCCGAGCGCCGTCGTCCTCACCGGGCGCGACGGCGCGACCCTCGAGCGGCTCGCGGCGCTCCTCGCCACCCCGTACTACCACCCCTTCATCGACGATGACGTGGTCGGCGTGGAGGGGTGCGCGGCGCTCAAGACCGCGTATGCGATGGGGAGCGCCTTCGGCGCGGGGCTGCACGAGCGCGCCGGCGGCGCGCCGGGCTCGGTCGCCATGCACAACTTCGAGGCGGCCGTCTTCGCCCAGAGCGTCCACGAGATGCAGGCGCTCGTGAGGGCGCTCGGGGGCGCGCCGGCCACCGCCGCGGGCCGCGCGGGCGTCGGCGATCTCACCGTCACCTGCAACGGCGGCCGCACCGGCCGCTTCGGCCAGCTCCTCGGCTCGGGGATCGGGGTCGCGCGCGCGCGCGCCGCCCTCGCCGGGGTGCCGCTCGAGTGCCTCGAGATCCTCGCCGTCGTGCGGGAGGCGCTCCCTGGACTCGAGCGCGCCGGCCGGCTCGCGGCCGCGGACCTGCCGCTGCTCGGGCACCTCGCCGCCGTCGCGCTCGACGACGCGCCGGTCGCCGTTCCGTTCGCGCGGTTTTTCGGCCGCGGAGGATCGCGCTTCAAAACCGAGTGCGCACCATGACATGATCGGAGCGCCTCGAGGGCTCGATGGCCGAACCGTCGAAGATCCGCCGCTTCCGCTGCCCCGACTCGCTCTGGGAAACCTACGAGCGCCTGGCGGCGGAGCTCGATCAGTCGCTCGACGACCTCATCACGGCGGCCCTCCTCGAGCACGCGCGTCGTCGCGCGTCGCCTGCGCCAGAGTCGGGGTCGGTGCGCTCGACGCGCCCGGGGCCGAGCAGCGAGGTGCGACCTCCCACCGTACCGCCGTCGCCTCGCCGCGCGCCGAGCGCCGCCCCGCCTCGCGGCGACGTCCAGGCGGCGCTCGCGGCGCCGCTCCCAGGCGCCACCATCCCGCGACGGCCGTCGACCGCGCCGCCGGTGGGGCGGTCCGCGCCGGTGCCGTCGGCCGCGTCGCCGGCGGGGCGATCCGTGCCGGTGCCGTCGGCCGTGCCCCGGGCACCGGCGGGGGCGCTCGCCTCGGCGCCGCCGGGCCCCGCGCGCGCCGCGCCGCTGCCGCCGCCCGCGCCGCTGCCGCCGCCCGCGCCGCTGCGCTCCGCGGTGCCGCCGCCGCCGCCGGCGCGGGTTCCCTCGTCGGCGGTGCCGGCGCCGCGGCTCAGCGCGCCGGTGCCGCCGGCGCCGCCCGGCCGCGTCCGCCCGCCGACGCTGTGGATCACCTACGCGGGTGCGCGCTTCCCGGTCCAGAAGGACCGCTTCGTCATCGGCCGCGTGAAGAACGCGAGCGATCTGGTGATCAAGGATCCCAACGTCTCCCGCCACCACGCCATCATCGAGCGGCGCGGGATGGAGTACGTGCTGCAGGATCTGGGCTCCACCAACGGCATCGTGTTCCGCGGCGAACGCGTCGCGCGGCGCATCATCGAGGACGGGGACGCGGTCTACGTCGGCGACCACGAGCTCCGGTTCAGCTTCGAGTGAGCCCGGGGGGCGGGGCGCTCACCGCGACACGTGCGCCGTGATCGGCAGGCGGAAGGACAGGTCGCGGCCGAGGGGTGGGAACCGGGTGGAGCGCGCGACCTCCAGCAGGCAGCCGCCGAGCGGCGTCCCGGTGAGCGTGGGCGGCGAGAGCTCGGCGGTGCGGACGGTGCCGTCGGCGCGGAGCTGGAAGCGCAGGCCGATCTGGGGGGCGCCGGTCAGCTGCTCGACGTGGGCCTCGAAGCAGCGCTCGACCTCCGGCTGGCGCTGCGCGAGGGCCTCTGCGATGAGGTCCGCTGGTTCTGTGCCCCCGGCGGCCGCGGCGCCCGAACGCGACGGCGTCGGCGCAGTCACCGAGCCCGGGGGCGCGGTCGGTGGGGGCCGCAGCTCGCGCAGGTCGCCCGAGGAGTCGGCGAGGTAGTAGGTGCCGCCGACCAGGGGCGCGGGCCGTGGACGCAGGGCGAGCCAGAGCCCGGCCGCGGCGGCGCCCGCCAAGAGCAACCCGCCGCCGAGCGCGAGGACGGCGCGCCGCCGCGCGCCGCCCGGCCGCGCCGCCGCGCGGTCCGCGGGGCGAACGGTGACCGCGTCGTAGCGGCTCGCCATCGCCGTCACCACCGCCGTCTCCGCCTCGACCTCCGCCCCGCGCCGCGTCGCTGGCGGCGTCGAGCTCAGCGCCGTGGGGGTCCCGGGCTGCTCCTGCCGCCAGGCCGCGTCGCGGTCGACCAGCGGGTCGAGGTTGAGCAGGAGCGGGAGGTTGCCTTCGAAATCGGAGCGGACGTGCGCCACGAAGTTGCGGTGCGCCACCTCGTCGTCGGTGCTGCGGAGCCGGCGGAGCTCGTGGGCGAACTCCGCCGCATCGGCGTAGCGCTCGCTCGGGTCCTTGGCGAGGGCGCGGGCCATCACGCGATCGATCGCCGGGCCGAGGTCGGGGCGGCGCGGGGCGACGCTCGGGGGCTTCTGGGTGAGCACCCGCTGCACGGTGTCGCCCATGTTCTGGCCGCGGAACGGGTTTTCCCCGAGCAGGGTCTGCAGCAACACCACGGCGAGCGAGTAGACGTCGGCGCCGGGCGTGGGCTCGCCGCCCTGCACCAGCTCGGGCGCGCTGTACGCGATCTTGCCCTTGAAGGTCCCCACCCGCGACCGGAACTCCCCCGCGTCGTCCGCCGCCCGAGCGATCCCGAAGTCGGCGAGCTTCACCTGGCCGTCCAGGCTGATGAGGATGTTGCCGGGCGAGACGTCGCGGTGCACGATGGAGAGCTGCGCGCCGTCCGCGCGGCGGTAGTTGTGCGTGTAGGCCAGGGTGTCGAGGACGGTCACCGCGACGTGGAGCGCGTCGTCGGTGAAGACCGGCAGCTGGATCTGTTCGCGGTATCGAAGCCAGGCGCCGAGGTCGTAGCCGTGGACGTACTCGAGCACCATCACGTAGGTGCCGCCCTCCTCCCCGAAGTCGAGCACGTTGACGATCCCGGGGTGGTGGAGGTTGCTGAGCAGCCGGGCCTCGCGCGCGAAGAGCTGCACCATCGTCGGATCGCCGAGCAGCTCGGGATGGACGCTCTTGATGACCACCGGCTTGGCGAAGCCCGCGGCGCCCTCGGTGCGGGCGAGGTAGACGGTGCCCATCCCCCCGCGCCCGATCGGCATCACGACGCGGTAGCGCCCGAGGAGCGTCTTGCCGGCGAGCGCGTCGATGGGCATCGTCACGGGGGGGTGGTCCGGCGCAGGTAGTAGTGCGTGCCGCGGGCGGGGTGCTCGAAGCGGATCGGGAGGGCGGAGCCGTCCACCGGGGCCACGGCCTCGCCGGCGAAGCGCTGCTGCCCGTCGAGTGGCAGCTCCTGATCGCCGACGAAGACACGCCAACCGGGGAGCGCCGTGCCCGTCACCGGCACCTTGGCGCCCGGCTTCACCTCTACCGGACCGGCGATGGTGGCCGTGGGGCTCGCGTTGTCGAAGCGCAGCACGATGCTCGTCGTTCGGGACCGACGGGGCGGGTTCGTCGCCGCCTCGAAGTACACTTGGTAGGTGCCCTCCGGCAAGCTCCCCGACGAGAACGCATGCTGGGGCGAGCTCGTGCTGACGGTCCGCGAGAGCGGTCCGGTGAGCACCAGGGTGTAGGACGGGGCGGCGGGCGCGGTCGCCCACCCCACGGAAACCTGCGGCAGCCGGTTCTGGTAGAGGACCGTGTAGCGGCGCCCGTCCGTGTTGACGTGGCTGGTCGGCGCTGCCTGGGCGGCGACCGTCTGCTGGCCCGAGTCGCGCAGCACGGTCACGGTGCCGGTGGCCACGGTCGCCCGGCTCGGCCCCAGCCGCTCGAGGCACCGCACGCCGTAGGCTCCGGTGCCGACGGCGAAGGAGGCGGTCACCGGCTCCGCCTGGCTCGCGAAGGTCCGTCCGGACACCTCGACCACGGCGCCACGCGGGCACCGCCCGCCGAGCCGGAAGCCGACCACGGGGGGGGGACCGGGGTCGTGGACGGTGAAGGTGGCGCCGCCGTCCACCACCAGGTTGGCGGGGACGGGCCCGCGGCCGAAGACCTCGATCTGGCCCCGGGCGCTCAGGGTGCCGGTCTCACCCCCACGGACCTCCTCGGTCCGCTCGCCGCGCAGATCGACCGACCCGAGGAAGACGCGCACCCGCGCGCTCCGGTCGGCGCCGAGCTGGATCTCGGCGGACGTGTCGTCGCCCTTGGTCACGATCACGCCGCCGGGGACGGTCACGGCGCCGCCGGTCGCGGTGAGGCGCACGGGCCCGGTCGCCTGCACCAGGGTCCCGCCCGGGACCCCGATGACGAACTCGCCCTGCGCCAGCTCCGCCCGCTCGGTGCCGCGCTGCACCGACACCGCGGTGTTGGCGTCCACGCGCACGCCCGTACCCGGCGCGAGGCGGCTCTCGCCGGCCGGGAGCGGCTGCCAGGCCGCGACCCCGGGCGCCCGCTGCTGGGCGCCGTTGCCACGCGTGGTCGCGACGATGGGCTGGCTCTCGGGGGGGGCCCCGCTGCCCGGCGTCGCCGGCGCCGCGCTCGCGCTCGCCGCCCCCGGCAGCGCGAAGGGCTCCAGCACCACGCCGCCGAGCTCGCCCGCGCTCCCGCGGCCGGCGGGCCCCGCCCCCCCCTCGGCGCCCTCCTCGCCGAGCGTGATCTGGCCGAGCTCCACGCGGTACTTCAGGCCCCGGTCCGAGCGGGCCATCACGACGCGCGATTGCGGATCGATCACCACCTTGCCGAACGACGAGCTTACCCGGATCTGCTGGCCGAAGGTTTCGAGCACCGCCTCACCGACCTCGACATCCAGCACCAAGAACCCCTTCGGCCCGTGAGGCAAGAAGCGGATGGTGCCGCCCGCGGCGAGGTGCAGGCGCGCGTCGCCGGCGAGCGCGAGGGTCGCGCGCGAGTTGGCTGCGGCCCGGACGCCGTCGCCCATGTGGAACCGGGCGCCCGGGGCGGCCGGCTGCCACGCGCGCTCGCGGCCCGCGAAATCGCGGGTGATCACGCCCGTCGTCTGCACCAGCTCCGCCACCGCGGGATCCTCGGAGCAGCGGCAGCCGGCGAGCGACGCCAGCACCAGCACCCCGAGGAGCGTGAGCAGCAGCGACCTCATGGCCGTGGACGCAGATCGGCGTTGAGGATGGTGACGCCCCGGTTCTCGACGCGGACGGTGCGGCGCTGCCGGGCGTATCCGTCGGACTCGACCTCGACCGTGTAGCTGCCGGGCGGCACCTGCAGGGAGAAGGACCCGTCCGCCCCCGTGACCGCCTCCAGATCCGTCCCCACGACGCGCACCCGTGCCGCGACGGGGGTGCCGTCGAGCGCCCGCACGAGGCCGCGGAGCTCCCCGGCGGGCACCGCCGGGCGCAGCAGGATCTCCAGGGCGGGCCCCGCGGCTTCCGCGAGCTCGACGTCGCGGGTCACGGGGTCGAAGTCGACGGCCGTGATCTTCAGCGTCCCTGCTCCGCATACCTCGCCCCGGACCTCGAAATGGCCCGCGGCGTCGGTCCGGGCGCTGACCTCCTGCTCGCCGACCTTCGCCATCACCTCGGCGTCGACGACCGGCGCACTGCTCTCGTCCACCACGCTGCCTCGCGTCGAGCAGACGACGGGCGCCGGCGGCGGCGGCGGCGCGGCGGGGGGAGGTGGCGGCGCGGGGGGCTCGGGGGTCACCGCGGGCGGCGGCGCCGCGACCGCCGCGGCCGAGGGGGCTGGGGCCGGCCGGGAGCGTAGCCCGAGGTAGAGGGCGAACCGTGGCTCGATCGGCACCAGCGGGGCGTCGGGGGCGACGGAGGGACGTCCAGTGGGGACCACCTCGGCCAGGACCTCGAGGCTCAAGGGCCGCAGGATCGGGTGTCGTACCCCGGCCGTCAGGCGCAGCGGAGAGCGAGCGAGGCCGGGGGCGTCGCTGCCGAGGAGCCAGTCGGCGCTCACCTCGCCGAGCACCTCGAGCGACCCTGCGCGCTGGCTCACGCCGAGGCCGAGCAGCAGGGCATCGAACTCGCTCACGCCCAGGGCAACCCGGTCTCCGACGCGCAGCCGCTCCGGCTCCGGCTCCGTCTCGGCGCTGCGGTCGACCCGATACCCGAGCAACCCCGCGATCGTCGTGCGCTCCGCGCCCGGCGTCGCCGAGACGAGCGCGTGTGCATCGAGGGTGGTCGCTCCGAGCTCCACGGACGGGGCCTCGCTGCCCGGCAGCCACGCCACCAGCTCGGCCCCGAGCCCCAGCGCCCGCCAGCGCCGCCCGACGCGCGCCCCGAGGCGAGGCTCTCCGACGCCGCCGGCGTCGCCCCCGCGCGCGTCCGCAGGATGCACGTCGTAGCGTCCGTCCAGGCGCAGATCGAGCGCGAGCCAGTCGTTGGGGGCGACCCCGATCGCGATCACGCCGAGCGCCCGGTGGTTCGCTCCCGGCTGCTCCGCCTGCGCCTCGGTCACCCCGTAGCCGCCCGTCACCGCGAGGGACAGGACGCTCGCGCGTGGCCCCGGGACGCCGACCCTCGCCACGCCCGGCAACGCCGAGGCCGCGTCCCCCACCGTGACCGGCGCCGCCTCCTCGGCCGCCTCCTCGGCGCCGGCCGGGTACGGCGTCAGCGCCGCGAGGCAGGCGACCGCGGCCGGCCCGATCCCGGTTCGGCCCCGCGCGGGCAGCGTCGGCCACCGGCGCCGGATGCGTCCGGGCTCGACGACGTCTCCGTCCCCGCGACCGCGAAGTGGCACCACCGGAGCGACTCTACCACGGCCCCGTCGCGATTTCGCCGGCGGGGGCGGCCGGGTCCGCGAGCGGTCGCCTCGCGGACCGGCACCGGGCAGGGGCGTCCAGCGCCTGGCGTGGCCCCGGCCATGCCGCCGGGCGCGAGCGCGCCGGGTCTTTACGGCTTCTCTGCGCCGTCGCTGGGGACGGCGCGTCCCGACCCCGCCGCGGATCAGCCCGGGCGACGTTCCGGCTCGCCCAGCGCTTGCCGCTGCACTCCCGCCGCCTTGGCGCAGACGACCCGCGCCAGGTTGGCGACCAGGCGCAGCGCCAGGCGGGGGTTCGTCTCGCTCAACCCCTCGAGCGAGCGCTGGTTGATCGCGAGCAGGCGCGCGTCGTCGCTCGCGGCGCGGACTCGTGAGGGGCGGGGCGCGCCGAGCAGGAAGGGGACCTCCCCGACGATCGCTCCTTCGCCGACCTGCGCTGACGCGCCGCGGCCGTGCTCCAGCGCCACTGCCCCCGACAGCACCACGTAGAAGCAGTCGGCGCGCTCGGCCGCCTCGACCAGGATCTCTCCCGCCTGGCCGGTCACGATCTCGCTCTCGGTGAGGAACGCGTGGAGCTCCTCGCGCCGGATCCCGTCGAAGAGCGAGGCGTCGCCCCTCGCCGACCCGTGGAAGAGCCCCTCGACGCGGTCACCCTGGAACTTGAGCTCGGCGGCCTTGCGGGTGAGCCTGGCGGAGTCCGGCGTCGGGGCGCCGCGCGCGGCCTCGAGGTACCGCTCCACGGCGGCGTCGGTGCGCCCGGTGCGCGCCAGCGCCTCGGCGAGGGAACCGAGGAGGTGCCACCGCTCGGGGTCGTCCGGATCGCGGAGCGCGAGCGCCAGCTCGAACAGGTGCGCCGCCCGCGCGAAGGCGAGCGACTGCTGCGCGCGCTCCGCGGCTCGCACCGCGTGCTCGGCGGCGAGCTCCCGGCGGCCGGCGTCGGCGAAGTGCCGCGTCAGCGTCTCGGGCTCGCTGCGCCCGGTGGCCGCGAGCTCGACGGCGATGCGCTCGTGCAGCTCGCGGGTCTGCGGGGGCGTGAGCCGCCCGAGCAGCACGTCGCGCAGCGGCTCGTGAGCGATCTCCGCCACCTCGTAGCCGAGCCGGCGGCTCGACTCGGCGAGGCGCTGCCGGCGGAGGTTGGCCACGGCCAGGCGCGGGTCGCCGGCGAGCCCGGCGACCCGCGCCAGGATCTCCTGCTCGAGCGGGGCGCCGGCGACGGCGAGCACGGTGAGCAGTCGCTGTTCGGGCTCCGGCAGCTTGGCGACCCGGGCGGCCAGCGCCTCCTCCAGCGTGACTCCGACGTGGGCGCGCCGATCGAGCGGCGCCTCGTCGTTGCCCAGCGCGCCGAAATGGCGGCTGAGCTCGGCGATGAACAGGGGGTTGCCGCGCCCCTCGCGCGCGATGGCCTTCGCTAGCGTCCAGGCGGCGTCGTCACAGGCCCCGAGCAGATCCAGCGCGAGCCCGATCCCGGACTCGAGCCCCAGCGCCCCCAGCTCCAGCATCCGGCGCTGCGCCTGGGTCGGCGGGGCGGCGGGCTCCTCGACGCAGGCGAGCATCGGGCTGTTCTCCATCAGGTCGCCGCGGAAGCCCGCGACGAACAGCATGGCCGGCGCGTCGGGCGCCCGCAGCAGCTCGGTCAGCAGGTCCGCGCTGTCGAGGTCGCCCCAGTGCAGATCGTCCACCACGATCGCGAGCGGGCGTCGATCGGCGATGCGCCCGAGGAGCTCCTTGATGGCGGCGAAGGCGCGCCGGCGAGGCTCCTCGTCGTTGGTGGTCACGCCGCAGTGGGGTGCCCGCTGCACGGCCTCGACGCGCTCGAGCACGGGGAAGAGCCGCACCAGATCCCCGACGTTGCGCGGGAGGAGCGCCTCCACCTCCGCTGCCGGGAGTCGCCGCAGGTGGCGGCTGAGCGCGTCGATCACGGCGTCGAACGCCTTGTACGGGACGGACTCGCGCTGGTAGCAGCGCCCGGTCAAGACGACCGCGGAGCCCTCGGCGCGGAGCTGCTCGAGGAAGCGATCGAGCAAGAGGGTCTTCCCCGTCCCCGCCGCGCCCCGCACGCTGACCATCCCCGGCCGCCCCTGGCGGGTGTCCGCGAGCGCACCGCGGAGCGCGGCGAGCTCCCGGGCGCGCCCCACGAAGGGGGGCGTGGACTCGGGCGCGGTGGTCGCCGGGATCGAGGCGCGATGCGACGGGACCACCACGACAGGGCCGAGCCGCAAGCGCGCGGCGACGTCGCCGAAGCCCGGTCGAAGCGAGGGGTCGCGCCGGAGCAGCGCCTGGCAGAGGCGGTCCAGATCCGGCGGGACTCCCCCGACGACGCGCCCCGGAGCGACCGGCTCGACGTGCTGCTTCTGGGCCAGCACCTCGCGCACGGACCCGCTGAACGGGAGCTGCCCGGTGAGCGCTTCGAAGAGCATCACGCCCACCGCGTACCAGTCGGAGGCCGCGGTCGCCGGCTCCCCGGCGGCCTGCTCCGGCGCCATGTAGGCGGGGGTGCCGACCACCAGCGCGTCCTCCAGCGAGCGCTCGAGGCCGCCGTCGTCGTGCGCGCGCGCCAGCCCGAAGTCGAGCACGACCACCCGGCCCTCCGCCGTGACGAGGACGTTGTTCGGCTTCAGATCGCGGTGGAGCTTGCCGGCGGCGTGGATCGCGCGCACCCCCTCCGCGAGCTGGGCGAGGGCGGCGCGCAGGCGCGTCAGATCGGGCTGCCAGCGCGCGATGGCGGGGGGTGGGCCCGGGCGCGCGGGGTCCGGCGCCCGGTGCTCCGGGGCGTCGCCCGGCAGCGGCGCCACCGCGCCCGGCGACTGCAGGGTCTGCAGCCCTGGCGCCTCCCGCCGCGCCGCCGGCTGCAGATCGCCCTCCGCCGGCGCGCCCCGGACGTGCTCGATGAAGCTCTTCCCCGGGACGTACTCCATGGTGAAGAACCAGGAGTCGTCCTCGGAGACGAGGTCGTACAGCGCGACGAGGTTGCCGTGGACGACGTCGGCGAGGGAGCGAAACTCCTGCTTGAGGCGGTAGATGGCGGCCGGGTCGACGCGCGTGAGCGTCTTCAGCGCCACCGTGCGCCCGCGCTCGGCGTCGAAGGCCTCGTAGACCACGCCCATCCCGCCGGCGCCGATCCGGCGGCGGATCGAGTAGCGCTGCGTCCCGGCGAACGGCTCCCGCATCCGGCCCCGATCAGTCGTCGTACGACACCGCCAGCACCGAGAGCGTGACCTCGCCCGCCGGTCGGCGCACGATCACCGTTTCCCCCGCCCGCCGCCCGAGCAGCGCCTGGCCCAGGGGGGACCGGAAGCTCACCCGACCTCGCGCCGGATCCGCCTCGTCGGGGCCGAGCAGCACGTAGGTGCTCCGCCGACCTTCCTCGTCCTCCACCTCCACCCGCGCGCCGAAGCGCGCGGTGTCCCGCGGGACCTCCGCCGTGCGTACGACCTCGGCGCGCTCGAGCCGCTGGGTCAGAAAGCGGATCCGACGATCGATCTCGCGCAGGCGCCGCTTGCCGTAGATGTACTCCGCGTTCTCGGAGCGATCACCCTGCGCGGCGGCCTCCGCGACCTCCTGCACCACGCGCGGCCGCTCATGCTCGAGCAGGTCGCGGAGCTCCGCGGCGAGCTTGCGCGCCCCGTCGGGGGTCAAGTAGGTGGTCATCGCCAGGGACGCTCCGGGCCGGCGGCGGTCGATCGGGCACCACGGACCGCCGCCGCGCCGCGGCCGGACATCATACGGATCCTCTCGCCGCCGGCTCAAGCGAGTCCGCCTCCTGTCCTCGGGCGGGCGCGCGCGGGTCCCGGACGCGCGGGGAGCAGCGGGCGCGGGCGGGGAGGGGCGCGACCGGCGAGGGGGGGCTATGCTCCTGCCCCGCCCATGATCTCGGCCGCTCCTTCGCCCCTGCGTCGCCGCCGGCGGGGCCTCGTCTGCTTCGGCTGCTTCGGCGCGCTCCTCGCGGCCGGCGCGGTGATCGTGGTGATCGGCGTGCTCCTGTCGGCTAGGCTCTGGGAGCCGTACCTCCGGCGGCGCGTGCACCAGGCAGCGCTGGCGAGGGGCTTCGCCGTCGAGTTCGTCGCGCTCCACCCCTCCCTCACCCGGCTCGAGCTCGAGGGGGTGACCCTGACGCTGGTCGGCGTGGAGGGCATCACCGGTCGCTTCGATCGGATCGAGCTCGCCCTCGTTCGTCTGGAGCCGGTCGCCGCGACCGTCCACGGCGGTCGTCTCGACCTCGTCGGCTCGGCGCCGGCGCTCGCGCTCGCCCTCGCGGAGTGGACGCGGGCGCACCCGGCGACCTACGCGGTGCCGCTGACCGCGGACGGGATCGGCGTCGAGTGGCGCGAGGCGGCGGCGGCGGACCCCTGGCTCACTCTCGCCGGGGGCAGCGTCGTCCCCAACCCCGTCGGGGGCGCCTTCGCGGCCGACCGGGCCGCGATCGGGGGCGTGGACGTGGGCCGCGTCACGGCCGGCTACCGATCGACGGAGGCGCAGATCGAGCTCGGTTTCGGCGCGCAACCCCCGGCGGAGGGGCCGGTGCGGATCGTGGTCCGGCATGCGGCGACGCCCCCGGTGGCGACCATCACGCTGCGTCCGACGCCGCTCGAGCAGCTCGCCCGCCCGCTCGGCGTCCCGCTGCCGCTGAGCGGCGTGACGGCCAGCGGCGCGGCGGAGCTGGCGCTCCCCGAGGGCCTCGGGGTTGGCCCCGTCACCGGGACGTTGCGGCTCGCTCTGCGGGGCTACGTCCCGCCGCACCCTGCGGAGCTCGACGGCTTCGTCTTCGGGGACACCACGGAGCTGGTCACCGAGCTTGCCGTCTCGGCCGACCGCACGCAGGTGGCCCTGAACCGGACCCGCGTGACCGCAGGGCGCTTCGTGGTGAAGGGCAAGGGCGACGTGACGCGGTCGGCGCAGACCGCCCGCGTCCGGCTCGCCCTGCGGGGCGATCTGCCTTGTGCCGCGCTGGCGGGCGCCGCTGCGCAGAGCCGGCTCGGGGAGGCGCTCGGCCGCCTCACCGCCCGCCTCGCCCAGGAGTACGTCCAGGGCACCGTCGCCGTGCGGATCGACATCGATGCTCGGACGGATCAGCTCGACCAGGCGCGCATGACCCGCACCATCGGGGTCGGGTGCGGGCTCCGGCCGCTTGCGATCCCGGGGATCGGTACCGTCGATTTCTCTGGCCTCGATCTGAGCGATCTGCCGCCAGGGTTGCCGACGGCGCTACCCTCGGCGCTGCCGCCCGTCCCCTCGGGGTGGCGGCTGCCGCCCGTCCCCACCTCGCTGCCGTTGCCCGCGCTCGGGGCCACCTCGCGGGTGAGCGGCTCGTCCGAGGTGGAGCCGTCACCATGAGCGCCCGCGGTGTCCTGCCCGCGGGTCGCCGCTGGCGCCGGGGCTTCGCCTCGCTCCAGCGCGCCGGGGGCGGGGGCGCCGTCGCGGTCCTCCTGGCCTGCTCCCGGCCGGCGCCGCCGCAGAGCCGGCCGGCGCCCCGCGCGCAGCCCTCTGCCCGCGCGGCCGCGGCGTCGCCGCCGCGCGGGGGGCCGGAGGCCGAGCCCGACGCGGGCGCCGACGGTGCCGGAGGGGTGGCCCCCGGCAGCGTCGAGCGGCCCGGTCTGTCGCCGCTCGTGGCGCCGGCGCCGTTCGTCGAGCTCGAGGTTCCGGGGCACGGCGCCGCGGTGGTGTCGCTCCCGCTCGGCGCCGCGGCGCCGCGACCCCTGCTGGTCGCGACCCACGGCAACTACGACCGCCCCGACTGGACCTGCGCCGTCTGGCGCGAGGTGGTCGGCAACGACGCCTTCGTCCTCTGCCCCCGCGGCGCCGCCCGCCCCGACCCGCCCGCGCTGTCCGATCCCCGCTACCATTACCTCACCAACCAGCACCTCGAGCGCGAGATCGAGCAGGGGCTCGCCAGCCTGGCCACGGCCTTCCCGGACCGCGTCGCCCCGCCGCCCCACGCCTTCGCGGGTTTTTCCCAGGGGGCCATCATGGGGGTCGCGATCCTCGGCCGCCGGCCGGAGTGGTTCGACCGCGCGGTGCTGATCGAGGGCGGCTTCGATCGCTGGACGTCGGCGAAGGTGGCCGCCTTCGCGGCCGCGGGCGGGCGCCGCGTCCTGTTCGCGTGCGGCCAGTGGGACTGCGAGCGCGGCGCCCGGGCCGCGATCCGCTGGTTCGAGGCGGCGGGGCTCGAGGCCCGCGTCGTCTTCGCGAAGGGCGCCGGCCACTCGTACGGCGGCGAGCTCTCGGAGCTGATCGGGGGCGAGTGGGCCTGGTTCCGGGGCGAAGACGAGCGCTGGACCACGGGCGCGCCCGCGCCGGCGTCGCCGTGAGCGCCGGCCCAGGCGGGAGAGGAACGCCGGCGGTCGGGGCGGCGCCCGTGACGCGGCGCGCTGACGAAAACTTGCCCGAACGGCGCGCGCGGGGCTAGCTCGGCGGACAGTGGCGCTCTGATCCTTCCCAGCGGCGGGCGCCTGCCTCGGACCCTGCGATGACGCGGTGCCCCCCCGAGCGAAACCAGCGGGCGGTGGTCGTGGACGTCGGTACCACGAAGGCCACCGTGCTCGTCACCGAGGGCGCGGAGGGGGAGCTCGTCGTGCGGGGCGCGCGCGAGGAGGCGTGGGACCTGGTGGCGGACGGAGTGGTCGTCGATTCACCGCGCGCCGCGCGGCGCCTGCGCGAGGTCGCGCGGTCCGTGGGGGTCGCCGTGGACGAGCCGGCGGACGCCGTGTGGGTGCCGACCACGGGCGTCCGCGGGGCGCTCGCCGCCGTGGAGCGCGCGGGGCTCCGGCTGGCCGGGGTGGTGCCGGCGGCGGTGGCGAGCGCCGCCAGCGTCTGCACGCCGGAGGAGGTCGAGGGCGGCGTGGTGGTGCTCGACCTCGGGGCGGGCGGGACCGGGCTGTGCGCCCTCGCCGCCGGCGAGGTCTGTCACCAGAGCGTGCTCGCGTTCGGGGCGCACGAGCTCACCACGGAGCT
>CAYVRP010000090.1:0-5652 GCA_964454025.1 uncultured Polyangiaceae bacterium
TATAGGGGAAGGGGGCGGGGCGGGGAAGCGACGCGCTGAGATCGGACGGCCGTGGGACCGGACTCGGGGGGAGAAACGAAGCTGGAACGACAGGACCGAGATCCATCGCCTCGCTCTCGCGTAAGCTCTCCTCGGGATCGCCGTTGTCAGGGGCGAGGCCGCGCGCGGCCCTCGTCGCGGCGCCGCTGGAGGAGAGCCATGATCCGAGTGAACACCCGCCACGTCCTCTGCTCGATCGCTGCCGTGCTGCTCGCCACCGGGTGCCGGGGCGGCAGGCCGAAGGAGCCGCTGACGCAGACCACTCCGTACTACACCGGTCAGCCCGGCGCCGCGGGAGCGCGGGCGCCGTTCCGCTTCTCGCCCCGGCCGCACCCGGCGCGGCGGCCCCCGCCGCCGCCCCCGCCGCCCCCCCTCCACACGCTGCCGCGCCTCGTGGACGGCTCGAGCGCCTGCTTCACGCCGGAGGCCGCCGAGATCGCGCAGCCCTCGTCGTGGGCGCGCAGCGCGCCCTCCGGCGCGGTCGGCGGCGCGGCCTCGCGCAGCGCTCCGGACCGGGCCGCGAGCGGCGGGGGGACGGGCATGGGCGGCGCCGCCAAGGCGAGCGCCGCGTCGGCGCCGAAGCCGACCACCCCTTCGCCGGGCGCCGCGCCCGGGGACTTCCGCGCTCCTCCGACGAGCGCGCCGCCGGCGCCCGCCGGCGCCCCGGAGAGCGGGATCGCCTTCTCCGCGGACGCCGAGGAGCCCTCGCCCGCGGTCGCGTCGACGCAGCCCTCGATGGACCGCGCGCCAGCGCGGGATCGGGCGTCGAAGCGCGAGCGGCGCGCGGAGAAGAAGCGAGCGAAGGCGGCGGCCGCGGCCCCGTCCGCTCCCCTGGAGGCGCCGGCCAAGGAGATGGCAGCGGACGACGACGCGCCGCTCGTCGCCACCCAGGACCCCTACGGCGACCCCGGCGGCTACTACGACTGGGGCCAGTCGCTGTACCTCTCGAACGACGACACCATGAGCCTGTCCTCCGCCCAGCGGGTGCTCTACGCCATCGACCGGTTCTTGCCGCTCCCGGCCGAGCACATCCGCCCGCACGAGCTCCTGAACTACTTCTCCTTCGACCGCGCCGAGGTCCAGGAGACGGACGACTTCGGGGTGCTGGCGGGGTTCGAGCCCAAGCCGGGCGAGCCCGGGCTCTTCACCCTCGCCCTCGCCGTCAGCGGGCGGCCGATGGACACGGCCACGCGGCGCAACGCGCAGCTCTCCCTCGTCGTCGACCGGTCGGGCTCGATGGCGGAGGAGGGACGCATGGACTACCTGCGCCGGGGCCTGCTCCAGCTCACGGACCAGCTCAAGACTGGCGACATCGTCCACGTCACCATCTTCGATCACCGTGTCTGCGTGCCCATCCAGAACTTCGTCGTCGGTCGCGACGACATGGGCGTGCTCCGGCGCACCATCGAGCGGCTGCGCCCGGAGGGCTCGACCGATCTGCACGCCGGCCTCACCCGCGGCTATGAGCTCGCGGATCGCGCCTACCAGCCCACCTATACCAACCGCGTGGTGATGATCACCGACGCGCTCGCCAACACCGGCGAAACCGACGAGCGGCTGATCGCGACCATCGGCAAGTACTACGACGCGCGCAAGATCCGGCTGAGCGGGGTCGGCGTCGGGCGCGAGTTCAACGATGCGCTCCTCGACCGGCTCACCGAGCGCGGGCGCGGCGCCTACGTGTTCCTCGGCAGCGAGGCCGAGGTGGACGCCGTCTTCGGGTCGCGCTTCGTCTCGCTGATCGAGACGACGGCGGAGGACGTGCACTTCCGGCTGCACCTGCCGCCCTCGCTCCGCATGAATGTCTTCTACGGCGAGGAGAGCAGCGTGCACAAGGAGGACGTGCAGGCGATCCACTACTTCGCCAACACCTCGCAGCTCTTCCTCCAGGATCTGATGGCGCGGGGAGGACCCGAGCTCGCTCAGGATCAGATCATGCTCACCATCGAGTACGAGGATCCGGAGACCGGGCAGGCCCAGGAGGAGGAATACGCCTTCACCCTCGGGGAGCTCCGGGCCGGCCAGCGCAACGTCGAGAAGGGGCGCCTGTTGATGCGCTTCATCGACGGGCTCGCGTGGATGGCGGGGCACGCGCCCCCCGGCGGCTACGGCTACGGTTCGGTCGGGCCGGGCTCCATCGACCACCCGGAGGCCTACGCGGAGTGCGCGCGGGGACGTGACGAGCTCGGGGCGATGGCCCGGAGCATCGACGACGATCCGGAGGTCCGCCGCGTGCTCGGGCTCTGGGAGCGCTACTGCTCGCGCTACGAGGCCGCCCGCAACCCCGTGCGCCGCTCGCCACCCCCGGACGCCTGGCCCGGCGCGCGGTGAGCTCCCCGGGGCGCGGGCGGCGGCGCCGGCCCGCGCGCCCGCCCGCCGAAAACCTGGCGCCGCGGGGCATCCGTGATACGGGCAGTCGCGTGCGGCCCTGCCGTCCACCTCACCTCGGGATCGCGCTCGTCTGGCTCTCGGTCGCCGCCGCGGCGTCGGCGCAGCCGTTGCCCGCGGCCCCGCGCGCGACCGTGGCGGTGGAGGACGGGACCCGCCTCGACGGCGCGGCGGCGGCCGCGCTCCGCCCCTCGCTCGACGTCCGCACCTTGGCGAACGGGCTCCGCGTCGTGCTCGATCCGCGCCCCGGCGATCAGACGGTGACGCTCTGCTCCGTGTACGACGTCGGCCTGGCGAACGAGTCGGAGACCCAGGATGGCTTCACGCGGCTCGCCGCCGGGTGGCTCGGTGACCTGGACGGCGCCGCCGCGGTCGTCGCCGCGCGCGGCGGAGTCACCGCGACGGCGGTGGGGCTCGACCGCACGAGCTTCTGCACCACCGTGCCAGCACGGGAGCTCGCCTTGGGCGTGTGGGCCGAGGCGCGGCGCCTCCACGACTGGGCGCTGACCCCCGAGCGCCTGGAGGCGGCGCGCCGGAGCGCCGAGCGTCTGGCCCGCGCGCCGGCCCCCGCCGGCGCGCGGGATCGTGGCGAGGAGCGCCTCGAGGTGCTCGCGCTGCGGGGCGCGCTCCGGACGGAGCGGTCGGCGGTCGCCGCCGTCCGCGGGGTCACGGCGCCTCGCCGCGAGGAGGTCGAGCGGTTCGTCGCCGGCGCCTTCCGCCCCGAGCGCGGCGTGCTCGCCGTGTCGGGTGGGTTCGAGCCGGCGGCCCTGCTCGCGGCGCTCGGCGGTGCCCTGCCGCCGGCGCCCGCCTGCGCTCCTGCGGCGCGCGGCGCTGGCGTCGGGGCGCCGGCGCGGCAGCTCAGCGAGCGGTTCTCGTCGCTGCGCGAGGAGGAGCTCACGACCCCGCTCGCGATCTTCGGCTGGGTCACGCCCGCCTACCGCTCGGCGGATCAGACGGCGCTCGAGATCACCGCCGGGCTGCTCGCTGGCGGCCCGGGCACCCTCCTTCACGATGAGCTCGTCGTCCGCGCCGGGCTCGCGCGCTCCGTGCGCGCCTTCACCACCGCGCACCGCGGCGTGGGGCTGCTGGTGATCGAGGTCGAGCTCACCGCGAAGGCGCCGCTCGTGGCGGTGGAGTCCGCGGTGACCCTCGCGCTCCGCCGGCTCGCCTCCGCCGGGCCCACCGCGATCGAGATCGCGCGGGCCCGCGCCGCGCGGCTCGGGGAGCTCCTGGAGCGCCTCGACGGCGGCCCCACGCGCGCGCTCGAGCTCGCGACGCGCGAGCTCGTGACGGGCGACCTCGGCAGCCTCGAGCGCGAGCCCGAGCGCTACCGCGCGGTGACGGAGGCGGACGTGCGGCGCGTCGTCTCCGGGTACCTCACCGAGACGGGCCGGAGCGTGGTCGAGGTGTACCCGCCGGGCTGGCCGACGGGCGGTCCCACGCGGGCGGCGCGGCGCTTCCACCTGGTCGAGCCGGGCGACACGCTGATCGGGATCGCGGCCCGCTACGGGGTGACCGTCGAGGCCCTCACTCGAGAGAACTCGATCCCACGCAGCAAGCCCATCTTCCCGGGTGACAAGCTGCGGCTCCCTCCCGGCGCCAAGGGTGACCGGCGGACGCCGCCTTCGGCGCCGGGCGCGCGCGGCCCGGGCGCGGCGCCGCGGATCCACGTGGTGAAGAAGGGCGACACCCTCGGCGCCATCGCCAGGCGCTACGGGGTGACCTCGACCGCGCTTGCCCGGGCGAACGGGCTCGATCCGAAGCGCTCGCTGCGCATCGGGCAGAAACTCACGATCCCGAGCGCCGCGCCAGCCGCCACGCCCAGTGGCGTGGCCACCCCGCCCGGGCATCCCGACGGGTCGTCGCCGCGCGGGGCGGCCCCTGCTGCGGCAGGTGCGGGCAAGCCCGCCGCCCCCGGCGCCGCGAAACCGGGCGCTGCGGCGAAGGACGCCGTGAAGCCGGGCGCCGCCGCGCCGGCGGGCGCCGCGGTGAAGGACGCCGCGAAGCCGGGCGCCGCCACGCCGGCGGGCGCCGCGGTGAAGGACGCCGCGAAGCCGGGCGCCGCCGCGCCGGCGGGCGCTGCGGCGAAGGACGCCGCGAAGCCGGGCGCCGCCACGCCGGCGGGCGCTGCGGCGAAGGACGCCGCGAAGCCGGGCGCCGCCACGCCGCCACGTTCGGGGGCGAAGGACGCTGGCAAGCCCGACGTCGCGGCGGCGCCCGGGTCGGGTGCAGGCCAGCCGGGCGCTGCGGCTCCGCCGTCGGGGGCCGCCAAGCCGGGTGCTGGCGCGCCCGGGGGTGCGGCCGCCGCGCCGGCGCCGCGGGTCCACGTCGTGCGCTCCGGGGAAACCCTGAGCGGGATCGCCAGGCGCTACGGCGTCACGACCACGGCGCTCGCGCGCGCCAACGGGCTCGATCCCAAGCGCCCGATCCGCCCCGGTCAGCAGCTCGTCATCCCCGAGTGACCGGCAGGCGCGCCCTGGCCTGGAGCAGGAGCTCCGCGATCCGCGCGGCCGCGAGCGGTCGTCCCGAGCTCTCGAGCAGGATGAGCAGCCGTGTCTCGACCGCGCTCGCTCGCTCTAGCAGGGCCTTGCGCTCGGGGCCGTCCGGGAGCACGCAGGCCTCGCGCGAGAGCTCCAGCGCCTGATCGAGCAGCTGCGTCTCGAGGGGGGCGCAGGGATCGTCCGGACGGCGCGGCGACCGGTCCTCGGGCGCGCGTCGGAGCCACTCCTGGATCCGCGCCTCGGCGAGCTTCTCCCAGTCGGACATGGCGGGACGGCGCGAGGGTAGCAGCGCTGCGCGCTACCATCACGGCGAGGGGGCGCAGTCGACGCCGCAGCCGTCGCCGTCGATCTCAATGCCGTCGTCCAAGAGCTCGACGTCCTTCCAGACGAAGTCGTCGCCGCAGGGGGCGGGCTTGCGGGTACCGTCGTCGAGGCAGCCCTCGTCGCTGCCCCCATCGACGTCGTCGCACTCCTCACCGACCTGCAGCAGCCCATCGCCGCACCGGGGTGGGGACGCGGTTGCCGGGGCAGGAATCGTAGTCGTCACCGTCCTCGTGCTGCTCGGTCTCCGGGTCTTCGATCTCGTCACCGCAGCAGGGACCCGGCGCGCACGGCGGGGTGCAGGCGCCGAGGATCGCGGCGTCCTGGCCGGGCTCGCGTGCCTCGCCGAGCGCGCGCTCGATCCGGTCGTTGCCACCGCGGTCGTCGGGGCCGCCGCCGGTGC
>CAYVRP010000090.1:5752-27300 GCA_964454025.1 uncultured Polyangiaceae bacterium
GCGCTGACCGGGCGAGTCGTCGTTCGACCGCGAGGCGTTGCCGCCTCAACCGAGCGCGAGGTCCGAGCCCCAGCCGCGCACCCGCGAGCGCCTTTCACGTCGAGCGCGCCATGCGGAGCCCTGTCGAGGCCGCACGGGGTCGTTCCTTCGCCCTGGCCACCCTGGAGACGGCCCGGTTCGAGGGCGGGTTCGGCCATCAGCGAGGACGGCCGCGCGCCGATCTCGACGACAATGGCCGTCCCTGGGGCGCTCGCCCTGGGGACCCGCATGGGCGGTGACCCCGTTCCGTGCCGTCGAACCGCGGAGCAGTAGAGCAGGTGACCTATTCGACGCGGATCCTGGGGCGAGTCCGCTTCCTGTGCGGAGGATCCGGTGCGGTCGGGTTGCTCCGTTCGCACCGGCGCGAAGTGGTTGAACAAATGAGCCGCCAGGATATTTCGTCTTCGCGGGCGATCGCGGTGGATCGATGGGGCGAGGGTGTTATTCTCGGCGGGTTCGCGTCAGGGGGACCGATGCAAGAGGTCGAGGGGCTCGAGGGACGCGGTGTCCTCAGGATCCGCTTCGTGGACGACGACGAGGGCGTGCTCTCGGTCCTCGAGCTCGAGATCCCCCGGACCGAACCGGTCGTCGCCGACATCCACCAGGCGCTCTTCGCGATCGGGGTGCACATCGCCGCGGTGGAGGTCAGCGTGCGCGGCGGCTCGGTCCTCGAGCGGCTGCGGCTCTCCGAGCGCGACGGCACGCGTCTGGCGGCCGAGCGCCACCTCGACGTGCAGACGGCGGTCATGGACGTCGTGCAGCGGCGCCTCGTCGATTCGGTGCGGCCGGGGCTGGTCGTCGTGCGCAGCGGTCCGCAGGAGGAACGCACGAGCGCCGTCGGCTGACGCGCGCGGCGCCCCGGCGGGCGCGGGTGGTCGCCCGGCGCGAGCACGCGCGGTCAGCGCGCGCTGCCGAGCGCGTGCAACCACCGCGCCACGGCCACGCAGCGGGCGACGCGCTCGGCGGCGCGGCCGCGCGCGCGCGCGGGGTCGACGGTCAGCCCCAGCGTGGCCACGCACGCGTCCAGGGTCCCGGGGCGCTGGCGTAGGACGCTGGCCGCGACCGCCTTGAGCGGGCGCGCGAGCTCGAAGGCGCCCTCGCCCACGCTGGCGCGGAGGCCCAGGGCCAGATCGAGCGTGCTCTGGTTCCAGGCGAGCAGGACCGCGCCGGGTCCGGCGAAGGCGGCGAAGTCGCGCGCCAGCTCGGCGGGCGCGACTCCCGCCGCCAGCTCCTCGCGCGTGAGCCCCAGGTGGGCGAGGTGCCAGTCCTCGGGCGCGGCGTGCGCCGGGCCCACCAGGCGTTCGAAGCGCTCGCCCGTGTGCGGACGGACGGCGACCCACTGCAAGGGGACGGGCGGGGTCCCCGCCCGTCGCCCGCGGGCGGCGACGGCGGCGCGCGCGCCGGGCGCCGCCGCGGACTCGCCGTACACGCAGACGCACCGCGCGAGGTCCTCCGCCAGGGCGCGCGGTACGGCGCGGTCTGGTCGGGGGCGTGCGCGGCGGCGCGCACCGGAGCCCACCCGCTCGGCCCGGAGCGCGAGCTGGCGCTCCACCATCACGTCGAACGCGGCCAGGAGCGCCGGGAGCCCCGCGGCGTCGGGCTCGATCGCCGCCAGCGCGGCGACCAGGGACTCGATCGTGGAGAGGCAGTGCGGCGCCGGCTCCGCACGGATCCGGTAGCGGCCGGGGCTGCTGGGCGTCAGGCGCACGCGGGGGAGCGCGGCGAGCGAGCGGTGCGCGGCGAGGAGGGACGGCGCCGTGTGCCAGGTGCCGTCCACCGTGACGAGGGTGTCCGGTCGCCCCGTCGCCAGGGCCGCCTCGATGGGGATCGAGCCCGGGCCCGGGTAGAGCAACCAGGTGTGCCCCGCGGCCGCGTCGAACGGCAGCGCCTGGTCGGGGCGCCAGGCGATGACGAGCTCGGCGCGGGTGAGGGCGCGCGCCGCGAGCGCCGCGGTGCCGAACGGGTGGTGGCGTTCGCGCGGGTGCTGCACGATGACGACGCGGGTCCGGGTTTCGACGCGCGGCAGCACGGCGCACACGCAGCGCACCAGCGGCTGGCGGCACTCCGCGCAGGTCGGGCGTCCCTCGGGGGTAGCCGGCGGGGTCGGTCCGCGGGGAGGCATCGTGGTCCCACGATACCCCAGGATCGCGCTATCCTCCGCCCCGCCATGGCGATCACCGTCTTCACCCGCATCCTGTCCGGCGAGATCCCCTGCCACCGCGTCTACGAGGACGAGCACGTCCTCGCGTTCCTCGACATCGGGCCGCTCAGCGCGGGACACACCCTGGTGATCCCCAAGGAGCCGGCGGAGACCCTGGACCAGCTCTCGGACGCGGCGGCCGCGGCGATCGGCGCGGCGCTCCCCCGCATCTGCCGCGCGGTCTGCGCGGCCACGGGCTGCCGCGACTACAACGTCCTGCAGAACAACGGGAAGCCGGCGCACCAGGAGGTGATGCACGTGCATTTCCACGTCATCCCCAAGCCCGGACCCGACGCGGGGCTCGGGATCCGCTGGAACCCTGGCACGCTCACCGCCGAAGCCGGGCGTGAGCTCGCCGCGCGGATCGCCGCGGCGCTGTGACCGGGGCGTGGCGCCGCCGCCCCCCTCGCCAGCCTCGGCCCCCAGTGATAGAGAGTGCCGCCGCCCCGCGGGCGGGCGAGGCGACGGCACCGTGACCAGCGTGAACCAGGCAGGCGACGAGGTTCGGGGCGCCGAGGAACGCCGGGACGGAGACGAGCGCCCCGCCGCGCGCCGCGAGCGGCGGGATCGGCACCTGCGCCACGCGGTCGAAACCTTCGGGCTCACCAAGGTGTACCGCGGCAGGGTCCAGGCGCTGAAGGGGGTCGATCTGCGGGTACCGGTCGGCAGCGCCTTCGGGCTGCTGGGGCCGAACGGCGCGGGCAAGACCACGCTGGTCAAGGTCTTGCTGTCGATCGTGACCCCGACGGCGGGCGCCGCGACGCTGCTCGGACAGGACTTCGCGCTCGCCCGGGCGCGCCGGGGGATCGGTTACCTGCCCGAGGGGCACCGCTTTCCCGGGTACCTCACCGGGCGCGGGGTGCTCGAGTACTTCGGCCGTCTCGGGGGGCTCGGCGGCGAGGAGCTCGACGAGCAGGTCGAGGAGCTCTTGACCCTGGTGGGGATGACGGAGTGGGGCAGCACCCGGGTGACCAAGTACTCGAAGGGCATGCTGCAGCGGATCGGGCTCGCCCAGGCCATGCTGGGGCGGCCCGAGCTCGTCTTCCTCGACGAGCCGACCGACGGCGTGGATCCGATCGGACGGCACCAGATCCGCGAGCTCATCAGGGACCTCCGGCGCCGGGGCACCACCGTGTTCCTCAACTCCCACCTCCTGCTCGAGGTGGAGCAGATCTGCGATCACGTCGCCATCATGCACCACGGCCGCGTCCTGCAGCAGGGCACCATCGACGCGGTGCGGGACGCCGTGCGCGCGGACCGCGCCCTGCTCGACGTCCGCTTCGTGACGGGGCCGCTCGACGCGGCCGCGCGGGCCGCCGTGGCCGCGATCGGCGCGGTGACGGATCGGGAGGACGGCGGGATCAGCGTGGCGCTCCGGGGGGAGGACGAGATTACCACCGTCATCGACGCCCTGCGCGAGCACGCCGTGCGCATCACCGCCATCGAGCCCCAGCGCGCCAACCTCGAGGAGGCCTTCATCTCCCTCATCGACCAGCAGGAGGATCAGGACGTGGGGGGGACCCGCTGATGGGCCCCTTCCTCGCCATCGTGGGCGACACCTGGCGTCAGTCCAAGCAGCAGGTGGTGTTCCTGCTGCTGATCGGGGTCATGCTGCTCTTCTCCGTCGCCTGGGTGTTCCTGTGCCGGGTGCAGGTGACGCCGGACGGCACCTACGTGCTCACCCTCGCCATGGGCGGCTCGGCCGAGTCGGGCTTCGAGGTCGATTGGGACGGCCAGTACAAGGAGGCCCTCTCCGGCGAGCAGGCCCGCGACCGGCTGCGGGGCCCCGAGCGGGAGCGGCGCCAGGCCTTCGAGCGCATGGAGCGCGCCGCCGAGCGGCTCCTGCTCGCCCGCGCGAGGGAGGCCGCCCCGGAGGTCAAGCAGCCGCTCGAGGCGGAGCTCGCCGCGGCCAAGGAGGACTTCGAGGGCAAGGATCGGGCGCTCCAGGCGCTGGTGAAGGAGGTCGACGACGCCGCGCAGCGGGCGGTCGACGCGCGCAGCCCCGGGGTGAGCGCGCTCGAGAAGGGCGTCCAGGTCTGGATGAGCACCGGGGTGATGATCCTGGTCTGGATCACCATGTTCGGGTTCATCGCCGCCTGCGCGGGCTACTTCCCCGCCATGCTGGCCGCCGGCGCGGTGGACTTGCTGGTATCCAAGCCGATCCGGCGGATCGAGATCTTCCTCGGCAAGTACGTCGGGGGGCTGGTCCTGTTCAGCGCCGCGCTCGCGGCCGCGTTCGGGGTGATGTTCCTGGGGCTCGGCTTCCGGACCGGCGTCTGGCACCTGCAGTTCTTCGCGGCGATGCCCGTGATCGTCTTCTCGGCGGCGCTGCTCTACGCGCTGGTCGCCTGGATCGGCGCCCTCACCCGCAGCACGGCGCTCGCCGTCATCGTCGGCTACGTCTACTACGTGGTGCTGGAGTGGTTCGTCTGGGGACTCCAGGTGCTCGACCAGGTGCTCGCGCGCGGCGGGGTCGAGTACCGGTGGGTCACGGCGCTCAGCGAGGGTTCACGGTGGGCGTTCCCCGGGTTCGGCCGGCTGCGCATCGCCGCGCAGGCGGCGGTGCTCGACGTCCCCGTCTTCGACGCGCAGCCGCTCGTCGTGGGGACCGCCTGGCTCCTGCTCCTGCTCACGACCGGCTACCTCTGGTTCCGTCGCCTGGACTTCTGAGTCCGTGGGCGCGATCCTCGCACGGCGAGCACCGCATGGACGAGGAGCTGGTCCCGATCCTGATCGCCGCTGCGCGGCGCCCCGGTGGCGTCGCTCGGGCGCTCGTGGTCGCCGGGCTCGTCGCGGCGCTCGCCTGCGGTCGGCGGCCACGGGGCGAGGCGGCGGCCTCGGCCGCGCCGTCCGGCGCGCCCGCCCCGGTCGCCTCCGGTCGTTCCGGCGCCGCCCCGGTTTCCGTGGAGGCGCCGCTCCGGGTCGCGCCCGAGACGCTGCTCACCCTGGACTCGTCGGCCTACGGCGCGCGCATCGCGCTCGACGACGAGGCCGCGTACCTCTTCGTCGCGGACGGGGCTCACCGGCTGGTGCCCGGCCGGGCGCCGCTGCGGATGCCGCTCGATCTCGGGCTCGGTCCGGTGCTCACGCGGACCTCCGTCGTCTTCTGGTCCCAGGGTGCGATCTTCGCCGCGCCGAAGCGCGGTGGACCCGCCCGGCGGCTCGGGGAGGTGCCGCACCAGCCGCAGTACCTGGTCACCTCGGGGGACCGCTTCGCCTGGCTGGATCGAGCCGAGGACGGGCGGTTCACCATCCAGACCCTCGACGAGAAGCGGGCGCGGGTCGTGTACGCCCCGGCCGGCCCCGTCGCCACCCTGACGATGCTGCACGACTGGGTGTTCTTCGTCGAGCAGCTCGCGCCCTCGTCCTGGCGCCTCGGCGGCGTCTCCCTCGCGGGCGGCACGCCGACCTTCACGGCGGCGAAGCAGGGCCGCACCCCGGCGGCGCTGGCGACCGCGAGCGACCTCTATTTCTACGATGGGTCCACCTTGACGGTGCGCCGTGTATCGCCGGACCTCGAGCAGGAGACGATCCTGGCCCAACGCTTCATCTGCTCCCCGATCGCCGTGTCCGATCGGATCCTCTGCGCGCAGGTAGGAGGGCTGTTCGAGCTCCGTGGCGAGGGGTCCCCGCCCGTCGCGCTGGTCGAGCGCATGCGCGGCCCCGTGACCGCCATCGCCGCCGACTCCGCCCAGGTCGTCTGGGTGACGGACGCCGGACGGGATCGGCTCGCCGTGGAGCGACTCCCGCTCGCGCCGTTGCGCCCCGCGGCGACGCGGCCCTAGCGCACCGCACCGTCCTGGGGCCGACGCACCCGCGCGGCGCGAGGAAACCTCAATCGTCCAGCGCGGGCAGACCGTCGATCAGGCGCGAGAAGCCCCAGGGGACCGGCTCCGGCACCAGCGTGATCCCGAAGCGATCGTGCACGGCCCGGCGCACCCGCCAGGCGAACCGCACCACCTCGCGCGCGGTGGCGCCGGGGCGCGCGACGAGCGCCAGCGTGTGGTGCTCGGACAGGCCGACGAGACCGTCCCGCGTCCCGCGCGCGAGCCCCGCGTGCTCGATCAGCCACGCGGCGGCGAGCTTCACGCGCCCGTCGGGCAGGGCGTACCGCGGCGGCTCGGCGCTTCCCGCCGGACAGCGCGCGCAGATCGCCGCGGCCGTCTCGCTCGACACCACGGGATTGACGAAGAAGGAGCCACAGCTTCGCGCGTTGGGGTCCGTCGGATCGAGGAGCATCGACTTCCGGCGCCGGATCGCGAGCACCGACGCGCGCACGTCGGCGGGCGATGGGGCGGTGATCCCCGCGGCGGCGAGGTGCCGGTCCAGCTCCGGGTAGCGGACGCTCGGCGCGCCGCCCGCGCGCAGGCGGTAGGTCACCGCGAGGACCACGTAGCGCGCCGCGTCCTCGCGCTTCAGGCGGCTGTCACGGTAGCCGAAGCGACAGTCGAGGGGGCCGAGCTCGCGGATCGTCAGGTCGCGCCGGTCGAGCACCCGCACCCGCGCGATCACCTCGCTCACCTCGCAGCCGTAGGCGCCGACGTTCTGGACCGGGGTGGCGCCGACGCTCCCCGGGATGCCGCTCAGGCACTCGAGCCCGACCAGCCCCTCGGCGACCGTGCGGGCCACGACCTCGTCCCAGGGCTCGCCCGCGGCCGCGGTGACCAGCGCGTTCATGCCGTCGCGCTCGACCTCGACCCCGCGCAGCGCCATCCCGATCACGAGTCCGGCGAACCCCTCGTCCGCCACCAGGAGGTTGCTCCCGCCGCCGAGGAGGGCGACGTCCTCGCCCGCGCGCGCGGCCCAGCGCAGTGCCGCGCGGAGCGTGTCCAGCTCGCGCGCCTCGATCAGGTACCGCGCCGGGCCGCCGACGCCCAGGGTGGTGCGGGGTCCGAGCGGGACGGCGGCGGAGAGCTCCACGTCTGCTCGCATACCATCCTCCGTCCCGGCTCACCCAGCGCGTGGCTCGTGCCGACGTGCGCGGACGCGGCCTCAGGGCGGTTTGCGAGGGCGCGCCGAGCGGACGCCGGGCGCGGAGGGTAGCGAGGGGCGGCCGCTCGGCGGCACCCGGCGGCGCCTCGCACCTGCTCGGCGCTCGTCCTCCCACCGCCGTCGCGCCCGGGCATCGGCGAGCGCGAGCAGCAAGCTCGGGTCGAGCGGGATCGCCGACAGGTCGAGCTGGCTCAGGGCGTCGGCGAGGGCGGCCACCCGATCGACCGCCGGCGCGTTCGCGTCGAGCAGGATCAGCTGGCGGCCGCGGACACTGCAGAGGCCGCCCACCCGGAGGGAGCGCGGCTCGAACGGCTCGCAGCGGACCTCGATGCCCAGGCTCGCGGCGAGCCCGAGGAGCGAGCGGAGGAGCTCACGCGTCGCCACCCCGCAAGTATGCCTGACTGGCCCCCCGTGCGGCAGTTCCGGCGCGGCCGGCTCCTGGCCCGGGTTCCGATCGGCCTCTTGGCCGCGCCGGAAGCTGTCCCTGGCCCCTTGGCCGTGGTATGGGCCGGCCGATGATTGCGCTCGTCGAGCCGCGGTTCGGCTGCTGGCTGCCACTTGGGGTGGCGGGGCTGACGGTCGCGGCGAGCGCGCCCGGTCCTAGCGCCCCTGCTCGGCGCGCGGGCCGCGCGCCGAGCGTTGCCGGGCGGCGATGCGTGGGGGATCTCGCGCCGTTGCCGCCCAGAAAGACGAAGCGGAATGACCTTCACGGAAGCTGCGGCGCAGGTGCTGCGCCTCGTGGGAAAGCCCCTCCACTACAAAGAGATCACTGACGTCGCGATCGAGAAGAACCTCCTGAGTCACGTCGGCAAGAGCCCCGACGTGACCATGGGGGCGCGCCTGGCGGCGCTGGTGAAGAAGGGGGAGAAGGACAACCCGCTGGTGCGCGTGAAGCCTGGGGTCTTCGCCCTGCGCGAGTGGGACCAGCGCACCATCGACGAGGGGCTCGCCGATCGCACCCCCGCGCTCGAGATCATCGCCGCGAAGGGCGCCGATCTGGCCGCGGGTGAACCGACCCACCTCGAGGATCCCGAGCTCGACGCCGACGAGGAGGCGACCATCGCGCCCGAGGATCTCGAGGCCGAGGAGCAGGCCCGCGCCGACGAGCGCGAGGCCGAGCGCGCCAAGATCGCGGCGGCCGCCACCGATCTCTTCGAGCCCGAGGAGGACGACGACGAGCCGATCTTCGGCCCCGCGGCGCCGGTCGAGCGCGAAGACGGCGAGCCCGGCGAGGGAGACGCGGACGGCGACGCTGGCGGGCGCCGCCGCCGCCGCCGCCGCAAGCGCGGGCGGGGCGGACTGGACGAGAAGAGCGACGATCTGCCGACCTACACGGTTTCCGACGCGCCCGCGAACGGGGCCGACGTCGAGGTAGAGGTTCGTGAGGCAGAAGGGGAGGGGGTGCGGGAGCGGAATCGGGACCGGGATCGGGACCGAGATCGGGACCGAGATCGGGACCGAGATCGGGACCGGGGGGGCAATGGCGGAGTCTCCACGGATCTGCTCGCGGGGCGCGATCTCGCGGACGCGCTGGCGAGCCTGCTCTCGACCTTCGATCGCAGCGGCGGCGCCGTGTCGGCCTTCCGGCTCGCCGAGGCGTTCCAGCGGCGCGGGCGCACGACCATGGAGCTGGCCCAGCTCCAGTCGCTCCTGCTCACCGCCGCGCGGGCCGACAACCTGCGCCGGGTCGCCGCGGAGCAGCGGCCACGATTCCGGCTCAGCGGGGCTCGCATCGGTCTGACGGAGTGGTCGCTCGACGGCGACCTGCTCCGCCTCGAGCGCGAGGTGCTCTCCGCCGTCGAGCGCTACCGGGAGGCGGCTCGTCGCGCGCTGCTGCGTCGCCTCGGCGATCTTCCGGCGCGGGCCTTCGCGGAGCTCGTGCTCCTCGTGCTCGAGCGCGCGGGCGTCAGCGCCGTGGCGCCCGTGCGGCGGGCGGGCGTGCCCGGGGGCGAGGTGCACTTCACCGGGCTGCAGAGCGGCCCCTCCGGCGACGTCCGGGTCGCCATCGTCATCAAGCGCGACGGGCGCGAGGTCGGGCGCGAGCGGGTCAACGAGGTCCGAGGATCGCTCCCCCACTACGGCCCGGCCGCGGCGGCGCTCCTGGTCGTCACCGGCCAGATCCTCAGCGGTGCGCGCGAGGAGGCGACCGTGCCGGGGGCGGCGCCCGTGACGCTGATCGACGGGGTCCGGCTGGCGCAGCTCTGCGAGGAGCTCGGGGTCGGCTTCGTGGGGACGCGGATCTCGCTCCCGGCGCTGGACGGAGAGCTCCTCGAGGCCCTGCGCGGCAGCTGACATGACCGGCGACCGCCGCCAGCCGCCGCGGGCGGTGTCGCGCCCCGGGTTGGGGCTGCTGGCCCTGGGCGCGGGCGCCTGTCTCGCCGCGCTCGGCTGCGGGCGCACCCCACCTTCGCGCTTCCCGACGGCCGACGACGCCCTCGAGCGGATGCACGCCCCCTACGCGTGCAGTCGTGGCATCGAGGGGGAGGCGGCCGTGGACTACTCCGGACCGAGCGGGCGGGTGCGCGGCGGGATCTTCTACCTCGCGGTCCTCCCCGAGCAGCTGCGCTTCGACGTGATCAGCCCGTTCGGCGTGGTGCTGGCCACGCTGACGGCGGACGGGCGCGACTTCTCCCTCTTCGACGTCGCCGAGGGGGTGGTGCTCCGGGGGCCAGCGACCGCCTGCAACGTCGCGCGCTTCACCCAGGTGCCGGTTCCGCCGTTCGCGCTCGTGCAGCTGCTCCGCGGCGAGGCGCCCGTGCTCGTGCACCGGCCGGAGTCGGTGCGGATCCGCTGGCGCCAACCGCTGGGCAAGCCCGGCGCCTACCAGGTGAGGATCGCGCGCGAGCACGACGCCGAGCAGGAGATCTGGCTCCGACCCCTGGCCGAGGACCTCGAGCGCCCCTGGTCAGAACAGCGCGTACAGGTCCAGAAGGTCGTCGTTCGCCAGCGTGGCGTCGTCCTCTACTCGGCGGAGATGCGCGGCCACCGGGCGGGGAGGACCGCCGCGCCGCGCGTCGATCCCGATGGGCTCCTGCCCGACCGGGCGCCGAGCGGCCCTCCCTGCGCGGCGCCGGTGCCCGGGCGGCTCCGCCTGTTCGTGCCCGACAGCGGCCAGGAGCTCATCGTCGCCAACGGGCGGATCGGCACCGAGGTGGTGCACAACCCCCCCTACGACCCGGGCGCCTTCGTCCAGGAGGAGCGCACGGACGTGAAGACGGTGTACGCTACCTGCGAGTGACCTCCGTCGCCCGTCGCCCGTCGACGAAGCCGCTGCCACGCCGCCCCGCGCGCGCCGCAGCCGCGCCGCGCGCGGGGGCGTCCGTCCGGAGCGCGCGCCAGCCGACCTTCCTCGGCGTGCCGGCGCACCCCGGCGGCGACGCCGCGGAGCTCGACGCGGACGTGCTGCTCTTCGGCGTCGAGCTGCGTGCGACGTCGCGGCGGCGCCGCGGGGGCGCCGCGGTGCCTGCGGCCGTGCGCGCGGCCTCGCTCCCGCCGCGGCCCTTCTCGGCCGCGCTCGGGGTCGACTTCGGCGAGGAGCTGGTCGTAGTCGACGGCGGCGATCGGGTCGCGGGTCCACGCGGCGCGTCCGCCGCGCTGGCGGAGCTGGGGGAGCGGGTCGAGGCTCACGCCCGCTGCGGCGTGGTCGTCGGCCTGATCGGCGCGGACCGGGGCGTCACCCTCGCCGGGCTCCGCGGCGTTCACCGCGCCAAGTTGCGGCGCCTCGGCCTGCTGCGCTTCGGCGCCCAGCCCGGCTGCGCGCCGCCGGGCGCCGGGATCGACGCGAGCGCGGGGTCCGTCGTCCGCCTCGCCGTCGAGGAGGGGCTGGTCGCCAGGGAGTGGGTCACCGAGGTCGGTCTGCGCGGGCCGTATGCGACGGCGCACGAGCTCGCCTACGCGCGCGGCGCTGGCTTCGAGGTGATCACGACCGACGACGTCCGCTGGGATCTGCACGCCGCGGTCACCCAGGTGCGCGAGGTGGCGCGCCGGGGCCCGCTGTACGTCGCCGTCGATCTCCCGGTGCTCGAGCCGGCCTGCGCGCCCGGCGTGGCGGAGCCGGTCCCCGGCGGGCTCACCACGTGGGAGCTCCAGCAGCTCCTGCGCGCCCTGGTCGGCGCGGACGTGGTCGGCTTCGACGTCACGGGCCTGGTCGCCGCGCGGGATCTCGGCGGCCTCCCCGCCCTCGCCGCGGTCGGCGTGTTGCAGGAGCTCCTCGCCGCCATGGCTGAAACCCGGCGTAGCGCGCGCCCCGCGCCCAGCTCGCGCCGCCAGCGCGAGCGCCGGCGGTCGCCCTGAGGCCGCCGCGAGGGGGCCGACTCGGCGCACCGCCGCCGGTCATACGAGCGCGGCCAGGACCCCGCGTGGGTCGTCCGTGATCAGGGCGTCCACGCCGAGCCCCGCCAGGGCTCGCGCGCGCTCCCCGGCGTTGACGGTCCAGGCGCAGACGAAGCCGCCATGCGCGTGGACGGCGGCCACGACCGCGGCCGTCGTCGCGCTCGCGGCGGGGTTGAGCCCCTGCGCGCCGAGCGCCCGCCAGCAGGCGCTCCGGGCCACCCACGGGGCCGCGGCCTGGACCAGCAGCGCGGACGGCACCGTCGGGAGCTCGCGAGCGAGCCGCCGGACGATGCCGGGGTGGAAGCTGGAGCAGAGGCTCCGCGCGGCGGCGCCCGGCGCGGCGCGCAGCAGGCTGGCCACGCGGGCGACCAGCAGCGCCCGGTTCGAGACGTCCAGCTTGAGCTCCACGTTGACGCGGGCGCCCCGCGCCGCGGCCCAGGCGAGCACCTCCTCGAGTCGCGGCACGCGTTGCCCGGCCCCTACGTCTACCGTGGCCAGCTCGTTGCTCGAGAGGGTTTCGACATCGCGTGGGTCACCGGACGGGCTGACGCGCTCGAGGGTGCGGTCGTGCAGCACCACGACCTGCCCGGAGCCGTCCAGTCGCACGTCGAGCTCGACCCCGTCCGCGCCTTCGTCCAGGGCGAGGGTGAAGGCCGCCATGGTGTTCTCGGGCGCGCGCTGGCGCGCGCCGCGGTGGCCGAGCACCAGCGGGCGGGCGCCGACGGGGCGCCGGAAGCTCTCGCCACGGCGGTCAGACGGCCGCGCGCTTCGGAGCGGCGGGGCGAGTCGCATCGGCGTCACCCCGCGAGCTCGACGGCGATCGCCCGTGCGATGTCGCGCGCCCGCGCGACGTCGCGGCGCGCGAAGGACACCGCGCCCACCACGGCGTGGCCGCCGCCGCCGTGCCGCGCGCAGATGGCGCTGAGGTCCATGTCCCGGGCGGCGCCCGACCACGGGTTGTAGCCGACGGAGATGTTGACGTCGGTGCGGCGGAGGCCCACGACGACGGAGTAGACCGAGTCCGGGAAGAGGGCGTAGGTGATGAACTTGCCGACCCCCTCCGTCACGGCATGGGTCAGATCGACGAGGACGACTCGCCCGAGGCGCTCGGCGACGCGGCGGACCCGCTCCACCACCCGACCTTGCCGCGCGCCGAGCGGAGCGTAGCGCTCGCTGATCTCTGCGGAGCGGGCCACCTCGGCCAGCGGCCGCTGGAGCAGCATCGGCGCCATCCAGGCGCAGAACGCGGCGTCGCCGCCGTGCTCGATCACGGCCACCAGACGCATCACCGGGTTGGATCCGTCGGTCGCCGCCTCCGGCGAGTCGAAGCGCGCGGCGTCCACCCGGTCTGCCCAGGTGACGAGCTCCTCGAGCTCGGGGGCGACGAAGCCGAACCGAGTGCGCGCCACCTCTGCCATCAGTTGGGCACAGGAGGAGGCCTCCGCGTCGTGGAACATCTGGCCGCCGGCGCTCCGCGCGGCGAACGACTCGAGGTCGCCGGCGGCCGGGAACGCGGTCAGGTGGTGGTCGAAGTACCAGCTCAGCGCGGGATCCTGGGTGTACCGGTAGTCGAGGACCGCGTTCTCCTCGCCCCGCAGGTGCCCTTCCGGTCGCGGCTGCTTGGCACCGTACCCGCAGCAGCGGTAGGTGAAGGTCGCGTGCGGGTCCCGGACGGCCGCGAAGAAGCGCGCGAACAGGACCGCGCTGGCGAGCCCGTCGAAGCAGTGGCCGTGGGTCGCGACGACGACTTGCATCGCGGCCGGTTTATCACGAGACTCGTCGCGGCGCCTGCGGCTCGCCGCGGGACCGCGTCGTGCCCCGGCGGCGGTCGCCGGCGGATCGCGACGACCGGTGGTTACCGGAGAGCGAGGAGCGGACATGAACACAGTGGGAACGGACGTGGGACGAGTGGAGCGTCGCCCGGGTGGGCGCCAGGGTCGCGCGTTGGGGATCGCGGTGGCGCTCGGGGTCGGGGTGGCCGTGTTCGCGGGCGGCGGCCAGAAGAAGAAGCAACAGGCGGCCGCCACCTATCCGACCGCGCCGCCCACGTATACGGCGCCGGGCGCGCCGACCGCCACCGCGCCGGCCACGGCCACGGCGACTGCGGCGCCGACGGCCGCGGCCCCGCTCGACGACGCCACCCGGCTCGCGCTCGCCGCCATGATCGACGCGCGGGCGCCGAAGGAGGCGGCGGGAATGCAGCCCGTCGGTGAGGCGTTCGGGGGTTCGGCGGCGGCGGGCGGGCAGGTCGATTCGCCCGTGTTCATGGTCGAGCAAGCCAAGTGCTACGTCGTGCTCGCGCAGGGTGGGCTGGGCGTGACCGAGCTCGACATCAAGCTGCTCGGTGGCGCGGGGCTGGTCCCGGCGGGCCTCGAGCCGACGCTCGCGGTGGACAACACCTCCGGCGCCGCGGCGGCGATCACGCCCTGCTGGAAGCCGCTCCTCGGCGGCCCGGCGAAGGTGTCGCTCGTCGCGCGCGGGGGTGCCGGACCCGTCGCGGCGCGCGTGTACGCGAAGTGAGCCCTGGCCAGCGGTCCCACGCGACCTCGAGCGTGGGATCGCGGGGGGCGCCGCGGTCGCGCCGCTGGCCGCTCGTCGCGCAGGCTGGCGGCGCCCGTTCCAGGTTCCGCGGCCGTGGCTTGCCGGAAACTCGACGGCTCGCGCGGCCGATGGTGCGCCATGGTTCGCCTCACGCCGCGCCGGCTGGAAGGAGGCGCGCGGCCGGCGCGCGTCCTGGATCTGGGGCGCCCGCCGCTCGAGCTGTACCTGCACGGGGAGCTGCCGGGTGGCCCCGCGGTGGCCATCGTGGGCACGCGCTGGCCGACGGCGGCGGGTGCGCGCTACGCGCGGCAGCTCGCGGGCGAGCTCGGGGCCGCGGGGGTCGCCATCCTCTCCGGCGGGGCGCGCGGGATCGACGCGGCGGTCCATCGCGGCGCCCTCGACGTGGGCGGGGTGACCGTGGTCGTGGCGCCGAGCGGCCTCGATCGCCCGTACCCGCCCGAGCACGCGGCGCTCTTCCGCGAGGTGCTCGAACACGGAGGCGCGTACCTGTCGCTGGCCGGCCCCGACGCGAGGGCGGAGCTGCCGCGCTTCCACCAGCGCAACGAGGTGCTGGCGGCGCTCGCCCACGTCGTCGTCGTCGCCGAGGCTCCGCTGCGGAGCGGCGCGCGCCACACGGCGCGGGTCGCGAGGCGGCTCGGCCGCTGGCTCTTCGCGATCCCCGGTGCGCCCTGGAACGAGCGCGCCCTGGGCGCGCTGGAGGAGCTCAGGCTCGGCGCCCGGCTGCTGATGCGCGCCGAGGACGTGCTCACCGCGCGCGCCCAGCAGCGCCTCCATCCGCTCGCGTTGCCAGGCGCGGAGCTGCTGGTGCGGCGCGCGCCGAGGGTGGGGGCGCCGCCGGGGGACCGCTCGAGCGCGCCGGAGATCGCCCCGGCTCCGCCGCTCCCGTCGGTTCCGGACGGGGCGGCGCACCTCGAGGACCTGCCGTTCGCGTTGCGCCCCCCTCCGCAGGCCCCGCCGTTCGTGCGAACCCGTCGCGGGGCTCGGAGGCGCCCCTAGAGGACCGCTCGGGTTGCCGACGGCCACGGCAGATCGGCGGGCGCAACCGGGCGGGGCGAGGAGGCGTACGCGCCGTAGTCGCCGGTGAGGTTCGCCGCCGGCGCGGTGCTCGGGCCGGTCGACTTGACGCAGCGATCAGACTGGTTGCAGCTCTCGGGGTGCCCCCTCCGACCGCCGTGCTGCCGTCCTCGCCGCGCCATCCCGCGCCTGCCGGAGGTCGCGGGACGGCGCCTGGGTTCCCGGCGCGGCTGCGCCCACCAGCCCGCCGAGCGGAGGCCCCATGAGCGAGGCGTGTTCGCCGGGCGGAGGCCCGGTCACCGTGGTGGGGGCCGGCCTGGCTGGTTCGGCGGCCGCGCTGGAGCTCAGCCGGCGCGGCGTCTCGGTCGTCCTCGTGGAGCAGAAGCCGCACGCGCGCAGCCCCGCGCACTCGAGCGATCTGCTGTGCGAGCTCGTCTGCTCGAACTCGCTGCGCGGGGCGGCGTTGACCAACGCGGTCGGGCTGCTCAAGGAGGAGATGCGCCGCCTCGGGAACGCCGTGATCCGGGCCGCGGACCGGTGCCGGATCCCGGCGGGCGGGGCGCTCGCGGTGGACCGCGAGGCCTTCAGCCGTCACGTCACCGAGCAGATCCGCGGCGACGCGCGCATCACGCTCCGTTGCGAGACGCTGCGCGCGTTGCCGGAGGCGCGCCCCGCCATCCTCGCCACGGGTCCCCTCACCGGCGACGCGCTCGCGGCGGACCTCGCGCGCGTCGCGGGCGCCGGCGCGCTCGCCTACTACGACGCCATCGCGCCCATCGTGGCCGCCGACTCGATCGACTGGGACCGGGTGTTCGTGGCGTCGCGGTGGGGCAAGGGGGACACGCCCGACGAGCGCGCCGCCTACGTCAACTGCCCGCTCGACGCCGCCGAGTACGCCGCCTTCGTCGCCGCGGTGCTGGCGGCGGAGAAGGTCCCGCCGCGCGCGTTCGAGGAGCCGCGCTACTTCGAGGGGTGCCTGCCCATCGAGGTGATGGCCGCGCGCGGCCCGCAGACGCTCGCCTTCGGGCCGATGAAGCCCGTGGGGCTGATCGATCCCCGCACCGGTCGGCGGCCGCACGCGGTCGTGCAGCTGCGACGGGAGGACGAGGCGGGGACGGCGTACAACCTCGTTGGCTTCCAGACGCGAATGACCTGGCCCGAGCAGGCCCGCGTGCTGCGCACCATCCCGGGGCTCGAGCGGGCCGAGTTCTTGCGGTACGGGGCCGTACACCGCAACACCTTCATCGACGCGCCGCGGCTGCTCGATCCGACGCTCCGGCTGCGGGGTGCGGGGGAGCTGTACCTCGCCGGGCAGCTCACCGGCTCCGAGGGCTACGTCGAGAGCGCCGCCGGGGGCTGGCTCGCGGCGCACTTCGTGGCCGAGCGGCTCGGGGGGCGCGAGCCGGTGCTCCCTCCGGGGACGACCGCGCACGGCGGGCTGCTCGCGCACCTGCGCCGCGCCGACGGGCCATTTCAGCCGTCGAACCTCACCTACGCCCACCTCTCTCCCTGGGGCGGAGCGCGGCACGCCCGGCGCGCGCGCTATGCCGCGATGGCCGAGCGGGCGCTCTGCGATCTCGAGGCGTGGTGCCGCCGCGTCGGGCTCCCTGGCGAGGTCGGGGCGGTCCTCGACGGCGCGGCGCGGCCGGGTGGCGACGGTGGCGGCGAGGCCCGGCCCTGAGCGATCAGCTGGTGCACCTGCGTTTACACCTCGGGGTCCCCCGGTGTAAGACTGGGCTGGATGCGTTGCGGTCGCTGTGGTGCTCTCGCTCCAGACGCCGCGGCGGGCATGCCTTGCGCCGCTTGCGGCGCGATCGTGAGCTCCGAACCTCCGCCTGAAGACGCCCCGGCGACGCCTAGGCGGTCCCGTGCGGCTGGAGCCGCCGGGTCCACCGAGCCAGGGCCGTGGGAGGAGGAGGAGCCCCCGTCGGGGCAGCTCGTGCGCTCCGCGCTCCCCATCGATGGGGTGCTGGTCCGGGACAGCGACGGCTCCCAGCTCGTGCTGGGGCTGCCGCCCCCGTCAAACCGGGGTGCGCCCTCGGAGCGGCGGCCGTCCCCGGTGCCGTCGGGTGCGCCGAGCGGCCCTCGGAACGCCGCCGAGCTGCTGCTCGCGGCGGCGATCCCGACCGTCGCTCTCGACACCTCGCCCAGCGAGCCCGTGACCGGCCGCCGGCGCGGCCTTCGGGGCTCGAGCTCGCCGCCGTCCTCTCCTGCCAGCGAGCCCCGCTCGCGGCACCCCAGCGCGGGCCCGTCGCGCCGTCCCGACAGCCGGGCGCCGTCGTCCCGGGTCGCGATGCTGCTCAACCTGCCGCCGCCCGGGTTCGACGGCCCCGAGGAGGACGTCACGCTCCCCGTGGAGATGCCGGCCGACTTCGTGGTCAAGGACGTCGACGGGACGATGTGCGCGGAGCGGCCCCGGCCGCGGCCCACGCCGCCCGCCCCGGCGCGTGGCGATCGGCGCAAGGCCAAGGTCGACGCCGGGCCTGCCTTCCGCCTCCCGCTCGAGTTCTGGCTGGTGATGCTCGTCGTGGTGTTGGTGGCGCTGTTCTTCATCGCCCGCCTCTACGCCGTGTGACGTCATGGGCTCCGCCCGCGCCCGCGAGCGGCGCGGCTCCGTCAGAGCAGCGCCGCGATGGTCGCGTCGGCGAGCAGCCACGCCGCGCGGGGGATCCGCCAGCGGTCGCCGTCGACCAGGAGGCGCCCCTGGGCCACCAGCCGCGCCAGGGTGCCCGTGCGAGAGGGCCCCGGTGGTTCCAGCCCGAGCTCGGCCGCCGCGGCGGCGACGTCGATCCCCTCGGCGAGGCGCAGGCCGAGCAGGAGGCGCTCGCGGAGGGCCGTCGGGGCGTCGATGGGCTCCTGCTCGGCGATCGCGCCGGGGAAGGCCGCGGGCCAGGCGGGGGGAGTCGCGCCGGCGCAGGCAGACCCGCCGCGCGCGGTCCACCCGGCCAGGTAGCGCGCCGTCGACGGCGTGTTGCGATACCGCTGGCGGCCGGCGGCGTCGGTGAGGGTACCCCAGGCGCCGGCGCCGAGCCCGAGGAAATCGCGTCCGCGCCAGTAGCCGAGGTTGTGGCGCGACAGGTGACCGTCGCGAGCGTGATTGCTCACCTCGTAGTGCAAGAAGCCCTCCGCGGTGAGCGCGTCGCTCACCGCGAGGTAGGAGTCCGCCACCGCGTCCTCGCTCGCGGGCCGCAGCCGGCCCGCTCGGGCGCGCTCGCCGAGCGGCGTGCCCGGCTCGAGGGTGAGCGCGTACGCGCTGACGTGGGTGAGCGGCAGCGCCGCGAGCGCCCGCGCGTCGTCGGCCGCGGCCTCCGGCGGCTGCTCCGGCAGCCCGAAGATGAGGTCGGCCGCGATCCGCGGCACGCCGGCGGTCGCCAGGGCGCGGACGGCGGCGACGGCCTGGGTGGGGTCGTGCTGCCGCTCGAGCAGCGTGAGCCGCGCCGCGTCGAGCGCCTGCACCCCGACGCTGACGCGGTTGACGCCGGCATGGAGCCAGGCCTCCGCGCGCCGCGCGTCCACGCTGGTCGGGTTACACTCGACGGTCACCTCGGCGTCGGCGGCGAGCTCGAGCGCCGACGCGATCCCGGTCAGCACCCGCCCGAGCTCAGCCGGGTCCCAGAGCGACGGCGTGCCCCCGCCGAAGTAGACGCTCGTGACCCGGATCCCGCCCGCGGCGGCGTCGGCCGCCGCCCCGCCCGCGGTCGGCGGGTGCGCGGCCAGGTGGGCCGCGTGAAACGCGAGCTCGGCGAGCAAGGCGTCGGCGTACGCCGCGTGCGGGATCGCCCCGCGCTCGATCGCCTCGCTCGCGAAGTCGCAGTATCCGCACTTGCGCAGGCACCACGGGAAGTGGACGTAGACGCCGATCTCCCGGGCGGGGACGGGCGAGGGCGGCGCGGCGCGGGACATGGGCGGTGGCGCTGGAGACTACCGCCGTCCACCGCACCGCGCCGGCGCCCCACCGCAGGCCGGCCGGCGCTCCCGGAGGGCACGCGCTCGGCGTGGGGGCGGCCTCTCACGCTGGAGCTCACGGTGGACCGCGGCCCCGTCGCGGCCGCGAAATGCCGCGCGCGGATCGGCGGTGCGTCGCGGCCGCCGAGCCCCGGCCTCGCTTTGCGACGGTCGATCCCCGATGATACCCTCATTTCGGCAGGTGCCTCCCGCTTGGCCAGCTCACACTTGGACGTAGAACAGATCATCGGTCGCGTTCAGGCCTACCACGCTAACGCCGACGCGGACCTGCTGCGCAAGGCGTATCTGTTCGCCCAGGACGCGCACCGGGTGCAGTTGCGAAAGAGCGGGGATCCGTACTTCGTGCACCCGGCGCGCGTCGCGGAGATCATCACCGAGCTCAAGCTCGATGCGGCCAGCGTGTGCGCGGCCCTGCTGCACGACACCGTCGAGGACACGGGGGTGACGCTCGCCGACCTGGGGCGCGAGTTCGGCGCCGAGGTGTCGGGGCTGGTCGATGGGGTCACCAAGCTCGGCAAGATCAACTTCGTCTCCCGCGAGGACCGCCAGGCGGAGACGTTCCGCAAGATGGTGGTCGCGATGGCGGCCGACATCCGCGTGCTGCTCATCAAGCTCTGCGATCGCCTCGACAACATGCGGACCCTCGCGCACATGAGCCCGGAGGCGCAGGAACGGATCTCGCGCGAGACCATGGAGATCTACGCGCCGCTGGCGAGTCGCCTGGGCATCCAGTCCATCAAGGGAGAGCTCGAGGATCTCGCCTTCCAGTACCTCGAGCCCGAGGCCTCGCGGTACGTGCAGCAGCAGCTGTCACGGACGCAGCGGGAGCGTGAGCGGTACATCGAGCAGGTGAGCAAGACGCTCACGTCCCGCCTCGCCGAGCACGGGTTCGCCGTCGACGTCACCGGTCGCGCGAAGCACGCCTACTCCATCCACCGCAAGATGAAGGAGAGCCAGTGCGACTTCGAGCAGGTGTATGACGTCATCGCGTTTCGGGTCTGCGTCGAGAGCGTCGCCGACTGCTACGCGGCCCTCGGGGTCGTGCACTCGAAGTGGACGCCCATCCCGGGGCGCTTCAAGGACTACATCGCCCTCCCCAAGCCGAACATGTACCAGTCGCTCCACACCACGGTGATCGGACCGGGGCGGCAGCGGATCGAGATCCAGATCCGGACCCACGAGATGCACCGCGTCGCCGAGCAGGGCGTCGCGGCGCACTGGAAGTACAAGGAGCGGATCAGCGGCGGGATCGACCCGCGGGACGCGGAGAAGTTCAGCTGGCTGCGCGAGCTCGCTGACTTCGAGCGCAACGTGAAGGATCCCGCGGAGTTCTTCGACGGGGTCAAGATCGACCTGTTTCCGGACGAGGTCTACGTCTTCACGCCCAAGGGGGACGTGCAGGTCTTCCCGCGCGGCGCCACGCCGATCGATTTCGCCTACGCCATCCATTCGGAGGTGGGGCACCACTGCTCGGGGGCGCGGGCCAACGGCCAGATCGTGCCGCTGCGGCACAAGCTCCAGAACGGCGACGTCCTCGAGATCATGACCTCGCCGCAGCAGCAGCCGAGCAAGGACTGGCTCGAGTACTGCGTGACGACGCGCGCCCGCACGCGCGTCCGCTCATTCTTGCGGGGGGAGCAGCGCACCAAGAGCATCAACCTCGGGCGGGAGTTGCTCGAGGGCGAGATGCACGCCGCCGGGATGAGCCTGACCAAGTTCCTCAAGAACGAGGCCGAGGTGCGGCGCGTGGTGTCCGCGCTCAAGTTCGGCAGCCGCGACGAGCTGCTCCTCGCCGTGGGCTACGGCAAGCTCGACGCGGAGGAGGTGGTGCGCACCATCCGGGCGCGTGAGCCGGAGGGGCACGAGCCGCCGCGCGAGTTCCGGGCCGGCCGCCTCGAGCAGATCGTGCGGAAGGTGACGGGTCGGGATCAGGGTGGCATCCGCGTCAACGGCATTGACAACGTGCTGGTCCGCTACGCCAAGTGCTGCAGCCCGCTGCCGGGCGACGCCATCGTGGGGTTCATCACCCGGGGACGCGGGGTCACCGTTCACCGGCGTGACTGCACCAAGGCGTTCGACAACGACCCCGATCGGCGCATCGACGTCGCCTGGGACGCCCGCGCGCGCATCACGCGGCCGGTGCAGGTCAGGGTGATGACCCAGAACAAGCCGGGGATCCTGGCCCACGTGAGCCAGACCTTCAGCTCGCTCAAGATCAACATCAGCGAGGCGAACTGCCGCGCCGGGGACGACGGGCGGGCATGCAACGTCTTCGCCTTCCAGGTGGCGGACCTCGCTCAGCTCAAGAGCGTGATGAAGGCGCTCAGTCGGATCGAGGGGGTGGTGCAGGTCGACCGCGTGTGACGCCCCCGGCCGGCGAGGCGCGAGCGCGCGTGGGGTCGCCGGGGGTCGCGGGGGCGCGAGCGCGCGCGGGGGCGGGGGT
>CAYVRP010000091.1:0-5029 GCA_964454025.1 uncultured Polyangiaceae bacterium
GCCCGTCGTGGTCCCCCCGGCCCCGCCCGTCGCCGCGCCCCCAGTTCCCCCCGCGCCGCCGCTGCCAGGAGCGCCAGTGCAGACGCCCGCCTCGCAGCGCTCACCGACCGCGCAGGCGATCCCGCAGGCGCCGCAGTGCCGCGGGTCGCTCGCCGTGCTGGTGCAGGCACCGCCGCAGAGCTGCTGCCCCGCGGCGCAGGCGCACAATCCCGCCTGGCAGGTCTGACCGGTCGCGCAGGCGGCGCCGCAGGCTCCGCAGTGGCTCGGGTCGGTGAGCGGATCCACGCAGGCGCCGCCGCAGGCGAGCCGTCCTGCCGGGCAGCCGCAGACCCCGCCCGCGCAGCTCTGCCCGGGCGCACAGGGAGCGTCGCAGGCGCCACAGTGGAGCGGGCTCATCGCGAGATCGACGCACGCCGACCCGCACGGGGTTTCGTCCCCGGCGCAGGAGCTGCCGCAGCGGCCCGCCGAGCAGACCTGCCCGCTCGGGCAGGCGACGCCGCAACCCCCGCAGTTGGTCGCGTCCGATGCCGTGTCGACGCAGCCCGCGCCGCAGGCGGTCAAGCCCGCGAGGCACTGGCATGCGCCGTCGGAGCAGGTCTGCCCGGTCACGCAGGCGGCACCGCACGCACCACAGTGCGCCGGATCGACGCGCGTGTCCGTGCAGCTACCACCGCAGATTTCCTGCCCCGACGGACAGGTACAGATCCCGTCCGCGCAGACCTGGCCGACGCCGCAAGCGGCCCCGCAGGCGCCGCAGTTGGCCGCGCTCTGAGTCACGTCCGTGCAGATCCCCCCGCAGAGCACCGAACCGGCCGGGCACCCGCTCGCCCCGCCGCCGCCCCCGTCAGCGCCCTCGTCGTCCCCGCCCGCCGGGCTACAGGACGCGAGCAACAGGAGCGAGGCGAGCATCGACGGTGACGTTGCACTGCGAACCATGACCGAGCCTCCCTGGCCGCACGCCGGCGCGACGCGTCCGGACGCGGGCCACCTCGAATGGTGGCGCAAGTCGACCGGATGGGCTCATGGCGCCGGAGCCGCCCCGCCAGAGTCGGGGGCGAGCACCCGCCCGCGGCCGGGCGGCCCCGTCACCCCCGCCGGCGGCGCGATCAGCGCCGCGGGACGTCGCAGGTTTCCCCGACGAAGGGGTGGAGCCTCCCCCGCAGGTACCTTCCACGAGGTGCGGTTGACCGCCAGGGCCGAGCTCGGCCGCCGTCTCGGAGGGCACGACGGGGCCGCCAGCAGAGGCGATCGCCGCACCGGCGCAGCGGACGCCCGTGAGCCGGGCGGTGGTGCGCGAGCAGGTGAAGGCGCGCTCCCCGGCCTCGACGACGATGTCCTCGCCTCCGTCGGCGCTGGTCACGTGGGCGGCCTCCGCGCTCGCCCGATCGATCAACGCCTCGCTCGTCTCGGCGGCGGAGCGAGCCATGACGCTCACGCGGGAGACGACCTCACCCGGCAGCGTCCAGGGCCTCGACGCGGAGCGGATCGGCCGCGCGCCAGTCCTCGGGGAGCTCGAGCTCGACGATCCCCCGCCGCCCGGGGCCACCGGCGCGCACCTCGACGGTGCGAAACCCGACGTGCTCGCGCACCTCGTGCTCGAGCCCCGAATCGAGCGTGAGGCGCACGCGACCCGGTAGCGGCGCGGCGTCTCGGCGGTCCAGGGCTCGACTCCGGGGCCCCCCGCGAGGACCACCGCCTCGTCACCCGGAACCACCGGCGCCGTGAGGGGCTCGCCCCCCGGCGCGAGATCCTCGTCGCGCGCCGTCACCGAAGCCCGCCCCGGCTCGACCACACCGTCGGGCCTGGCTCGAACGCAGAGGTGCCCGTCGGCCCGGGCGTCGACCGCACCCCGCTGGAGCGACTGCGCCAGCGCCGCGGCGAACAGGACCGGACGGTACCGCCCCCCGGAAACCCAGCAGTCCCCGCGCCGCGCCGCCGCGTTCACCGAGTCGTCGGCGGAGCTCTTCGACCCGGTCACCTCGAGCAGGCTCTCCGATCTGATCTCGACGAGATCGGAGAGGTCGTGCGGGAAGGCGCAGAAGCCACCCTGGTGGACCGGGCCCGCGCTCCGCCCGTTGACCCACCCCTCCCTGTCCGGCATCGCGCCCTCGAACCGGAAGGAAACCCGCTGCCCCTCCCCGGCCCGCGCCACGATGAACCGGCGACGATGGCTGCCCACCTCGCTCGTGGTGAGGCTGCGTCCGAGGCAGTCAGGACGCACCCGTGGATCCCCAGCGGCAGACATCGTGTCATGCGGCCCGCACCGTCACCACGAGGCAGGAGCGTGCCGGTGCCCCTCCCGAGCCTGCTTCACGCGCGTGAACGGAGGGCCGCGCCAGGAATCGCGAGGCGTGGACGAGATCCGGCAGCAGCGGCGGCCACGTCGTGGGGCGGGGCTGGCACGAGAACGGCGCGACGGCTCCCCCATCGGCCGCCGCCGCCAGCGGGCGAGCGCGGGGCAACTGAGGACGCTGGCCGGGCAGAGGTTGGAGCCGCGGCGTCCGCTCGCGAGCACCGGGCCGCGTCCGCTCGCGAGCACCCAGCGACCAGGGGAGAGCACGCTCGCCCCGCGACGCGACGTGGCGCCTCCCGCGCTCCCGCGAGCCGGTGACACCCGCGACCGCCGAGGCGTACACGAGCGCAGCCGGCGCCCGCCGACAGCTCGGTGATCCCTCCCCCCGGGCCGGGACCCGCGAGGTCACGTCATTCGCCGCCGTCCGTGCCTCGATGGTGAGCGGAACGGCAGCGACCGGCTCCGTCCATTCGCGCCGCTCCACCGACCGGGCCGAGTCCCCGCCGGCGACGTGAGTCCGTCGCGCCGTGGACTCCGTGACCGAAGGCGGAGAACCTCGTCCCGCTCAATCGCTCGGGCAGGGAGCCCACTCGCCGAGCTGGCAGAGGTCTCCGGTACAGGCGTGGTCCTCGCACCGCTCGTAACGCTGTCGGACACCGCCGGGACCCGGCCCCTCGGGCGGGCAGTCGGCGACGGTGTCGCAGAGCACCCCCAGCGCGGGCCCGGGACACACCCCCATGCAGTAGGAGCCCGCTGGCATCTCGGCGCAGCAGACGTAGTGGCCGCCGCAGTCACTGCGGTTCCGGCAACGATACGGCCCCTCCTCGGGGGCGCAATCGCCGGGGCTCGCCGCGCAGCGTGCGGTCCCCGCGGCGAGGTCCTGGCAGCAGACCGGGGTCGCGCCGGCGCAGCGCGCGGCGCCGCAGGCGGCGCCGGGGCTCGCGGGCTGGCAGCTCCCGTAGGCGCCGCCGTAGACCACCGGCGCGCAGGCGAGACCGGCCGGGCAGCCCCCGCCCGGAATGCACGCGACGTAGTCCGGACAGGTGCCGGCGAGACAGGCGGCGCCGAGCGGGCCAGGCCCGGCCCAGTGGTTGCCGAGACAGCACTGCTCGCCCGCGCGGCAGTCGCTCGAGTCGTCGCAGAACAGCACCACCGCCTCGTACCCCCCGAGCTCGGCCGGGCGCTCGAAGGACTGCCGCACGCAGCGCGGCGACGCGCCCGGGACGATGAGGCAGGACTCGGCTCCCACGACGCACCGTCCATCACCGCAGGCGATGGTGCCCTGTCCCGCCGCCGTGGTGGCCGCGGACGCGGGCGAAGCGCCGCTCGCCACCGGCGCCACTACCACGGCGCTCGGCGCGGCGGCGCCCCGCGACCCCGGCTGGCAGCCCGCGAAGGAGACGACCGCCACGAGCAAGCCACGCCGCCTCCCGGACCGCACGGACCGAGCGTAGCGGATTTCGCCCGGCGAGTCTGGTATGAGCCCCGGCGGGCGGCGCGCCGGGCGCGCCGCCGCCCCCGAAGCGAGGCCAAGACAGTGGTACGGGCAGACGATGGACGAGCGGCGCGCAGCGCCAAGGCGACCCGAAGGGATGCGCGGACGGCCGCGGAGCGGCGGCGCGGGAATTCGATGCCCCCGGCGCGCGCGGCGCGCGCACCGCTGACGGCGAGCACCGCCGACAAGCACGACCTGTACCAGCGGGCGGTCCAGAACCCGGAGGAAGAGGCCAAGTTCGTGGCGAAGACCTTCCGCGAGCTGCGCGGCCGCGAAGCGACGACGCTGCGCGAGGACTTCTGCGGGACCGCGGCCTTCTCCGCGAGCTGGGTGCGCCTGGCGCCCGCCACACACCGGGCGACCGGGCTCGACGTGGACCGCGCGGTCCTCGCCTGGGGCCGGGCGCACAACGTCGCCCCCCTCGGGGAGCTCGCCGAACGCGTCACGCTCCTCGAGCAGGACGTCCGCGAGACGACGCCCCCGGACTTCGACGTCGTCGCGGCGTTCAACTTCAGCTACTGGATCTTCAAGACGCGCCGCGCCATGGCCGAGTACTTCGCCGCGGTGCACGCGTCGCTGCGGCCCGATGGCGTGTTCTTCCTCGACGCCTACGGCGGGTGGGAGGCGCACGAGCCGATGCAGGAGCGGCGCGCCATCGACGGGAAGTTCACCTACGTCTGGGACCAGTCTTCGGTGAACCCGATCGACAACGGGATCGTGAACCACATCCACTTCCGCTTCCGGGACGGCACCGAGATCCAGCGCGCGTTCACCTACGACTGGCGCCTCTGGTCGCTGGCGGAGATCCGGGAGCTGCTCCTGGAGAGCGGCTTCGCGGCGGTGACCGTCTACTGGGACGTCGCCGAGGACGGCGACGAGGAGGACTACCAGCCCCGGACCCGGGCCGACAATCAGCCCGGCTGGCTCGCCTACGTCGTCGCGTGCAAATGAAGCGGCGCACGACCCGGTCCGGTGCGCCCTGCGGGTACCCCGGGAGGATCCTCGGTGCGTAGCTTCCGTCGCCCGCCCCGGCTCCAGCACCTGCTGCTCCTGGCCCCGCTGGCGGGGGGCTGCGGCGCCGCCAACTCCCGCGCCGCCCCCTCGGCGCCGCCCGCGGCGGCGGAGGAGCAGGCCCCGCCGGCACACGGGGAGCCGGCCGCGAGCGAAGGCGCACCGCCAGCTCCCCCGGCCGCGGGGGGGGGCGCGGGGGGGGGCCGGCCGGGGGGGGCGGCGCGGGCCGG
>CAYVRP010000091.1:5039-27133 GCA_964454025.1 uncultured Polyangiaceae bacterium
GACGAGGCCGAGCTCGCTCGGCCTCGTCGCGGGCGCGCCGGACGAGGAGCCCCTCGTGACCCTGCCCGACGCGGAGCGGGCGCTGGTGGCCGCCGCGACCGAGCTCGACGCGGCGCTCGGCGCCGCCGCGCCGGAGGCGCCGCCTCCCGGTGGCCACGCCGCGGCGAAGGCGAGGGCGGCGGGCGCGGGGCCATCGCCCGCCGGCGCGGTGGCGGGGTGCGAAGCCGCCTGCCGGGCGCTCTCCTCGCTGCGCCGCGCGGCGGAAGCGATCTGCCGCCTCACGGCGGCGGACGATCGGCGCTGCGTCGAGGCACGCGCGACGGTGTCACGGCGCGAAACCCGCGCCGCCGCCTGCCAGTGCCCTCTTGCACGATAGGCCCGTCCCAAGGTCGGGCACCGCTCGGGTGTCGGTGACCTCAGGAGAGTCGAACATGAGACGCACCGACCTGATCGCCAGCGTCGCGCTGGCGGCATGCACCCTGTGTCCGCCGGCGCGCGCCGACGTCACCCGCGTCCACCGGGACGGCGGCGACTCGGAGTACTTCTTCGACGCCGACGATCTCGCCGCCACCGGCTACGAGACGCTCGCCTCCACCATCCGGCGCCGCCCGGGGACGGCCCGCGTCCTGCTCATCCGACCGCGCGTCGAGTTCGTCGCCGAACTCTCGAAGAGCGTGGAGCAGCTCTGAGCCGCGCGGCCGCCCGGGTGGCGGCGCCGCTCACGGACACTTCCCGTCGCCCTTCTCCGGGAAGTAGAAGCTCGCGGGGAAGGCTCCCCAGTTGCGGCTGGTGACCCCGTTGCGGACGGTGCCCGTGTACCGCGCGCACCCGCCGGACTGCTGGGCGACCACCGGGCCCCCCGCCGTGGTGATGACGCCGGCGTGGACGGCGGCCGTGCAGAGGTTGGAGTCCGTCGTGTACGTGTCCGAGCCCCAGACCGAAGCGCCGAGGTTGATGGTGCCGCACGAGCACGACACCGTGGACGCCGACTGGCTCTTGAACGTCGCCGGGCAGGGCCCCGACGCCGGGCACTTCCCGTTGCCCTTGGCCGGGAAGTAGAAGCTCGCGGGGAAAGCCGGCCAGCTCGAGGACGTGACGCCCCCCTGCTCCTTGCCCTCGTACGAGGGGCAGCCCTGGGCCGAGCGCGCGGTGACGGTGCCACCCTCGGCGCCGAGGACCCCAGCGTGCCGGGCGGCAGCGCAGATCGAGGAGTCGGAGGTGTAGATCTCCGAGCCCCAGACGCTCCCCGTCATCGCGTCCTTGGCGCAGAAGCAGGTGTGCTCGCCCACGCCATCGTTCGGCAGCGCCGCGTACCGCGCCGGACAGTCCGGCACGGCCGGTGCCGTCACCCGCTCCGGCACCGACGCCGGAGGCTTCGGCTCCTCCTTCGCCTCTGGCTTGCTGCCCTTGCACGCGAGCAGCGCCCCCCCGAGGACCAGCGCGCAGCCGAGCACGCTCGCCGACTCCCACGACCGTCGAGACGACTTCATCATGCCTCCTCCAGCGGGCAAGATAGGCGGCGGGTTCGCGAGGGTCAACGGGACCGGCTAGAGTTGCCCCGGACGCGCGCCGATGATTGCCGCTGCAACCGCCGAGTGCCCGCCCGTCACCGGGCGCCTGGCGCCGAGCCCCACGGGGCTTCTCCACCTCGGGCACGCGCGCTCGTTCCTGCTCGCCTGGTGGCACGCCCGGTCGCGCGGGGGACGCGTGCTGCTGCGGCTCGAGGATCTCGATGGTCCCCGCGTCAGACCGGGGATGACCGACGCCGCGCTCCGTGATCTCGAGTGGCTCGGGCTCGACTGGGACGGGACGCCGTTGCTCCAGTCGACGGGCCGGGAGCGCTTCGCCGCCGCCGTCGCGCAGCTCGGCGCGGCGGGCCTCACCTACCCCTGCACCTGCACCCGCGGCGATCTGCGCGCCGCGATGAGCGCGCCGCAGCAAGGCGAGCAGGAGCCGCGCTACCCCGGCACCTGCCGCGGGCGCTTCGCGACCCTGGAGGCCGCCGCCGCCGCGACCGGGCGCGAGCCGGGCCTGCGGCTCCGGGTCCCGGCAGGGCCCATCGCGCTCGTGGACGGCTTCGTCGGCCCGTTCTGCCACGACGTCGCCGCCGAAGTGGGCGACTTCCTCATCTGCCGCCGCGACGGCACGCCGGCCTACCAACTCGCGGTCGTGGTCGACGACGCTGCCTCCGGCGTCACCGAGGTGGTGCGCGGCGACGATCTGCTGCCGAGCACGCCGCGCCAGTGGTTGCTCCAGAGGGCGCTCGGGCTGCCCTCCCCGGCCTGGTTCCACGTGCCGCTGGTAGTCGACGCGACCGGCCGCCGCCTGGCCAAGCGCGCCGACGATCTGGGGCTCGCCACGCTGCGCGCGGGCGGCACCGATCCGCGCGCCATCGTCGCCTGGGCCGCGCGCAGCGCGGGGATCCCCGGCCTCGAGCCCGGTGACCGGGTCACCGCCGCCGACTGCGTGGCCCGCTTCGACATGGCGTCCGTGCCCCGCGCTCCGGTGAGGCTCGATCCGGCGACCGTCGCGGCGCTGGCCGGCGCCCTCCGGTGAGCTCGCGCGCACCGAACGCGGGGGACCGAGGGGTCCCGCTGGCGCGCGGAGCGGCGCGGTGCTTCCCTGGTCCCGATGATCGTCGCCTACGGGTGCGAGGCCTGCGAGCGCGTGATCCGGCGCGCCGCCGAGCAGCCAGCGCCGCTCTGCTGCCCGCACTGCGGCGCGGCGCGGATCGTGCGCGTGGCGGCGGCTGCCGGTCCCACGCGGGACCCGGCGCCCTTCCCCTGCACCCGTGACGAGCCCTGCGCGCGCACCACCGGCGCGCCGTGCCCGGGCGGGCGCGGTTGCTAGGAGCCCGAGGCCGGAAGCAGCCTGCTTCCCGAAGACCAGGCTGCCAGGCGGGCTCGACCCCCGGGGCGCGCAGGGCCCGCGCTCGCCGAATCAGTACCCGACGTCGAGGCACTCGCGCCGGACGATCCGGGCGCCGCTGGGGTCGGTCACGAAGGGGGGATCGCACACGGTCCCGGTCACGAGATGCTCGCACCCCGGGCGCGGGCTCCGGACCCCGGCCCGATCGACCACCAGGGCCGGCTGGCACGGATCGCCCTGGACGTGACGTTCACAGCCGGCCTTGAGCAGCCGCGTGCCGAACGGGTCGACCACGGTGGGTGGATCGCAGGACTCGTAGCCGAGGTCCATCGCGGACGGGAACGCCTTGACCGCCGCCGGCGCCGCGCGGGACTCGAGAAGCCGCTCCGCGTCGATGAGACGCAGCTCGAGCCGCGCCACGCGAGCCTCCAGCTCCCGCACCCGCTCGGCCACCGGCCCCCAGCTCCCGGCGCTCGGCTGCGAGAGGACGCTCGAGGCGGAGAAGAGCGCCACCGCCACCGCCGCCGTCCCGAGCCCCCGGAACCGCAACCACCCCGCCCTCGCCGACGAACCCTGCATGCCCTCGATCATACCGCCTCGGTACCCCGCGACAACCGGGGGGGACCGGACCGGCGCGTTCTTCGGGGGTTGCGGGGCCATCCTGGGTCCCCGGCACCGCGGCCGGTGAAGAGGGCCGGGCCCTCGCGGCCAATTGGTGGTTGCCTGCTGGGCTCGGGATCGGTGACCGTCGTCCCCGAACGCCCGCCCCCGGAGCTCCGTCCTCCCGCCGTGGCGTCGCACAGGCATCGCCCCCCGCCGGCCGCCCATGTCCCTTCAGAGGTTCATCCGTCGCGTCTTCCCCCGCGAGGAGTCGTTCTACGGCCTGCTCGAGCGGCTCGCCGTCCTCACCCGCAGCGCGGTCACGGAGCTCCGCCGGCTCGGCGTCGACGGCGCCACCCCGGACGCGGTCGCGGAGGCCGTACAGCGGGTCGAGCACGACGGCGACCAGGCCTTCCACGAGGTGGAGACGAGCCTCGCGCGCACCTTCGTGACCCCGATCGATCGCGAGGACATCCACCAGATCGCGTTCGAGATCGACGAGGTCATCGACATGGTGAACCTGGTGGCCCGCACCTGCGCGCTGTTCCACATCGACGCGTTCACTCCCCCCATGGAGCGGCTCGTCGACACGCTGGACCGGGCCACCCAGGTGCTGGCCGACACGGTCCCCCGGCTGCGGAGGCACGACTACGCGGGCATCCTCGCCGCCGGGCGGGTGGTCCGGGTGCTGGAGAAGGAGGCGGACACCGTCTTCCGAAACACCTTGAGCGCGCTGTTCCAGGACCCCGGGATCGACGCCAAGCAGCTCCTCAAGGAGAAGGAGATCATCGAGCACGTCGAGGACGCGGTCGACCGCTGCGATCGGATCGCCAACACGTTGTGCAACCTCGCGGTCAAGCATGGCTAGCCTGCTCATCGCGGTGATCTTCACCGCGATCCTCTTCGACTACATCAACGGCTTCCACGACGCGGCGAACGCCATCGCCGCCAGCGTGTCGACGCGCGTGTTCAGCCTGCGCCTGGCGGTGCTGGTCGCCGCGGTGCTCAATTTCGCCGGGGCGCTCGCCGGCACCGCCGTCGCCAAGACCATCGCCTCGGGCTTCGCCGACGCCGCCCAGGTGACGCAGGTAGTGGTGCTCGGCGCGCTCGTCGGGGCCTGCGTCTGGAACCTGCTCACCTGGTGGTTCGGGATCCCCTCGAGCTCCTCGCACGCGCTGATCGGCGGGCTCGCCGGCGGCGTCACCGCGCACGCCGGCGCCGCCGCGTTCCGGTGGAGCGCGCTCTGGACGAAGGTGGTCTTGCCGCTGGTGCTCTCGCCGACCATCGGCTTCTGCCTCGCCTTCACGGCCATGATCCTGCTCACCTGGGGGTTCCGGCGCACCCTGCCGCGCACGGTGACCAAGGTGTCCCGGCGTCTCCAGCTCCTCTCTGCCTGCGCGATGGCCTTCTCCCACGGCTCCAACGACGCCCAGAAGTCGATGGGGATCATCACCCTCGCGCTCGCCTCCTGGGTCGCTCACCACGGCCGCACGCTGCCGGAATGGATGGTGGCAGCCGACCCGAGCGAGGTGCCGCTCTGGACCAAGGTCGTCTGCGCCGGAGCGATCTCGCTCGGGACCTTCGCGGGGGGCAAGCGGATCATCAAGACGATGGGGACCAAGCTGATCCGGATCACCCCGCTGCAGGGCTTCGCCTCGGACAGCACGGGGGCGATCACCATCCTCACGGCGAGCCACTTCGGGCTGCCCGTGTCGACCACCCACTGCATCAACGCCTGTATCCTGGGGTCGGGCGCGAGCCGCCGGTTGAGCGCGGTGCGCTGGGGCGTCGCGGGGAACCTGGTCGTCGCCTGGATCCTGACCCTGCCGCTGAGCGGGTTGGTGTCCTTTTTCGCCACGCTGGTCTGCATGAGGATCTTCGCCTGACGAGCGCGAGGGTGCCGGGGGGGCGACGCCCCCGACGCCACGGGATGCGCTAGGATCGGGGGATGTACGGAGCCGCCGGTCGCGGGCGAGGAGCGCCGGGGCGAAACCGCGCCGTCCCGGGCGCGGCCGCTCGGCGAGGGCTCCGATCCGTGGCGCTGGCGCCGCTGCTGCTGGCCTCGCTCGCCTGGGCCGGGAAAACCCTCACGGTGCGCGACGCCAGCGGCGCCCTCGTCGGCCGCGTCCAGGACGACGGGGTGGTGCGGGATCGCGCGGGCGCGCTGCGCGGTCGGATCGCGGCCCCGGGCACCGTCCGCGATCGCGCCGGCGCGCCGCTCGGACACATCGATCCGAGCGGGAGGGTGCGAGACGCCTCGGGCGCGGCGCGGGGCGGCGTGAGCGACGACGGGACGCTGCGCGACCGCTCCGGCACCGCCGTCGGACGCCTCGACGGCTGCACGGTGCGCGACCGCGGCGGCGGCGGGCAGGGGCGCTTCGACGGCTGCACCCCTGCGCACCGCCTGACGATGGTCGCCTACCTCTTCTTCTTCGAGCCGCTGCACGCGCGGTGAGGGCGCGCCGGACCCGCCTGCTTCCCGGCTCCGGCCGGCGCCGGCGCCCGGCGAGCCCCCGTCGCCCGGATCGCCGCCCGTCGCCGGCAGTCCGCCGCTCGGCTCGACGCCCCCCGTCGTGGGGTCCGCGCCGGAGCCGCGGTCCCGGCGGTGGGTCGGCGACGCCGGTCGCGGGCTGACCGCCCGTCGCGGGGCGGCGGAGCACGCCCACGTACCGGCCGCGTGCACCCGATGCACGGTCCCGGCTAGGCTCGGGCGGTGGCACCCGTGCTCCGCTTCCAGGACGGCGCCGAGCTGGCCGACGCCGCACCCTCCCCGAGCGCCGAGGAGGCGCTCGACGGCGCGCTACCGTACCAGCGCCTGCTCGTGCGGCAGCTCGGCGTCCACTGCCGCCTGCGCTTCGGCGTCGTGGGGCTGATCGTCGCGGGATCGCTGGTCGCCGCGCTGGTCGTCGGCGTCGTCGGGCTCCCCCTCGACGCGCTGCTGGGCACCGCCCTCGGCCTCGCCCTCTTCAACCTGGGGGTGCATGCCGGGCTCCGGTGGCTCCCACACCTGTCGCCGGACCGGCGCGCGCAGGCGTGGCTGCTCGCGCTGCGCCACACCACCATCGTCTTCGACTACCTCACGCTGACCCTCCTCATTCACCTCATCGGCGGCGCGCGGTCGCCCTTCCTGCCCGTGTTCCTGCTCCACATCGTCCTCGGCAGCGTCATGGTGAGCCGGACGGCGGCCTTCGTGTACGCGCTCCTCGCGGTCACCCTGGTGAACGTGACGGTCTTCGGGGAGCTCGCCGGGTTCTTGACCCCGGTGCTCCCCGCCGGCGCCGTGGCGAGCGGCGGCCCGCTCGACCCTCGCTTCGCGGTCAGCGTGGCCGCCGCCTACACGTTCCTCTTCGTGGTGACCACCTGGCTGCTGACCTCGCTCGCCGAGGCGATGCGCCGCTTGGAGCGGGGGCTCGTCGCCAGGAGCGCGGAGCTCGCGCGCCTCTCGGCGGCCCGCCGCGACTTCCTCCACGTCGCCGTGCACAACCTGAGATCGCCGCTGGCCGCGGTGACGATGCTGCTCGACAGCCTCAGCCTGGGGCTCGCCGGGGCGCTCGAGGCGCGGCAGCGCGAGCTCGTGGAACGGGCTCGGCAGCGCCTCGCGGGCTCGGAGCGGTTCCTCCACGACCTGGGGGTGCTGGCGAACCTCGAGGCCCACGAGCTTTCGGCGCTCGACCAGCGCGTCGAGCTCGGCGAGCTCCTCGGGCGCCTCGTCGAGGAGCAGCGCGACTTCGCCCGGGCGCGCGGGCAGTCGCTCGAGCTCGAGCGTGCGGCGGGGCCGGCCTGGGTCCGGGGCAACGACCGGCTGCTCTTCGAGGCGGTCGTCAACCTGGTCAGCAACGCGATCAAGTTCACCCCTCGGGAGGGGCAGATCCGGGTGCGCCTCGCGGTCACGGGCGGCGCCGCCCGCGTGAGCGTCGCCGACGAGGGCCCGGGGATCCCCCCCGAGCGGCGAGGGCAGCTCTTCCGCGAGTTCTCCCGCCTCGACACGGTCCTGCCGGACGGGGAGCGACCCCCAGGAACCGGGCTCGGGCTGTCCATCGTCCAGCGCATCGCGAGCTTGCTCGGCGGCCGCGTGGAGGTGGAGAGCGAGGTCGGGCGGGGGAGCGTGTTCACCCTCGAGCTGCCCCTCGCCGGCCCGCCGCCGTCCGCGACGTCCGCGGCGGCTGCGACGTCCGCGGCGGCCGCGGGGACGTGAGGGCGGCGACGCCGCGGATCGAGCCTGCTAGGATCGACCCGGCGAGTGCGGCGCGGGGACGGCGTCCGGCGACAGGGTCGGCGCCCCGCGGCGCGCGCGACGAGGAGGGCACCATGAACCGGATCTCGAAGTGTGGCCCGCTGCTCGGCGGGGCGCTGCTGCTCCTCACCCCGGCCGCGCGGGCGGCCACGGTGACGGTCGGCCCGAACCACGAGTTCTTGGTAGACGGCGCGCCGTTCCTGCCGGTGATGCAGTGGCTCCAGAGCGCGTCGCGCCTCGAGTACCAGCGGAGCCTCGGCATCAACACGTTCGTGGGCAACGGCGGCGGCGAGAGCTCGGCCGAATACCTCGCCGAATGCGAGGCGCAGGGCGTGTGGTGCGTGATGGACCCTGCCGACCTGTCGGTCGCCTCCCACCCGGCGCTGTTCGGGTGGATCTTCGGCGACGAGCCCGATCTCGACGGCAACGCCGTCGAGCCCGCGGCGATCCTCGCCCAGTACGAGGCCATCCGCGCCGTCGATCCGGCGCACCCGCCCCTGCTCACCCTCACGTCGGGCTTCTACCGCGAGATGGATCCCCCGGACTGGATGGAGGGCGATCGCAGTCGCTACCACGCCTACGCCGCGGCGACCGACGCGGTGGGCTTCGACCTCTATCCGGTGTACGGCTGGTGCCGGCCCGACTGGCTCTACCGCGTGGGAGCGGCCCAGGAGGAGCTCGTCACCAGCTACGCGCCGGACCGGGCCACGTACCAGTGGATCGAGTGCGCCCGCACCTCCTCGCGGTGGTGCGATCTCGACGAGCGCGAGCCGGACGATGGCCCCACGCCCGCGGAGGTGCGAAACCAGGTATGGCAGGCGATCGCCCACGGAGCCAAGGCGATCGGGTACTTCACCCACAGCTGGGAGTGCGACGCCTACACCCAGTTCTGCCTGAGCGCGGCGCAGGAGGCGGAGCTCACCCGCACCAACGCCCAGCTCACGGCGCTCACCGTGCCCATCCTCTCCGCGCCCTACGCGGGCGAGGTGACGGTCACCCCGCACCCCGAGGCCCGCGTCGACTGGCTCGCGCGGCAGGTGGGCGACGAGGTGACGCTGATCGTCGTCAACGTGGCGACGAGCGAGGTACAGGTGCGGGTCGACCTGCCGGCGCTGGTCCCGGACGAGCCCGTCCAGGTCTACGACGAGGACCGGAGCCTGACCCCGAGCGGTAGCGCCTTCACCGACGCCTTCGACGCCCTCGCAGTGCACATCTATCGGATCGCGGTCAGCGCCTCCGCCCCCGGCGACGGGGGAGCCGGCGGCGCCGGGACCGCGGGCGGCGGAGCGCCCGCGCGCGGCGGCGACGCCGCGGGGGCGGCGAGCGACCCGGACGGCGCCGGCACGACGGGCGCGGCGCCGCCGGCAGACGAGAACTCCGGCCCGGGCGAAGACGGTGGCTGCGGCTGCGCCACCGCGCCCGCCGGGAGCGGCCCGACCCACCTGCTCGCCGTCCTCGCCCTCCTCGGCGCTCGGCGCCGGCGGCGTCCCGCGCGGAGCGGCGCGATGGCGTAGCGTCGCGCCACCGCGCGGCGATGCGGCCACCGGCGGGCGCGGACCGAGGCGCGCGCCTTCAGCCGTGCGCGCCGGGCTTCTTCGCGCGCCGGGGTCGTTGGAACACGCCGAGCAGCGAGGCGTACAGGTCGATGACCACGTCCCCGGCGTCGCGCGCGCCCCGCTGCCGCTCGTAGAATTTCTCCAGCGCGGCGATCTCGCCCGTGTCGAGCCAGACGCCGCACCCCTCGACACAGGTGTCGACGTACACCTGCGAGCAGTAGCCGTGCTCGCGGGTTTCCATTTCTCCCCCGCAGCGGGGGCAGCGGATGGGCTCCACGACGTGGCTCACCTCATCGGGGGAGAACCCCCGGTCGAGCTCGCGCTGGTAGTCCCGCTCGATGGTGGACTGGATCGCCTCGAGCTCTCCCTTGTCGAGCCACACGCCCAGGCAGCTCGGGCAGGACTCGACGTCGATCTGGGCCTCGTAGCGCTCGACCTTGAGCTCGGCGCCGTCGCGGGGGCACTTCATGGAGCCGTCGATAGCAGGGATCGCCGATCGGGTCGACGGGGCAGCGGCGCCTCCTCCGCCCCGGGGAGCGGGCGCGACCTGGCTGGAGGTTGGCGCGTCGCCGGCGCGCCCGGCGGCCGTTGACAGCGCCCCGAAACGAGCCCGATTCTCCCGCCATGAGCGAGGACAATCCCGCCGCCAACCGGCCGGAGCAGGTGCTGTTCGAGGGCCACCCGGCGGTGCTGGGGCGCGCGGGGGCGCTGATGGTGACGCTCTTCACGCTGGGGATCGCGGCCCTGGTGTACTGGCTGCAGAGTCGGAGGGTGTACTACCGCCTCACCACCCAGCGCATCGTCGTCGAGGAGGGGCTGTTCTCGAAGCGGATGGATCAGATCGACCTCTATCGGGTGGTCGACTACGTCGTCGAGCGACCCTTCGGGCAGCGCGTGATGGGCACCGGCAACCTGGTGCTGCGGACCAGCGACAAGACGACGCCCGAGGTCCGCCTGGTCGGGCTGAAGACCGACGTGGTCGCCCTCTACGAGCGGCTGCGCGCGGCGACCGAGGCGGAGAAGCAGCACCGCGCCGTGCGCGTGCTCGACGTCGAGTAGGGGCCGCGGCGCCCCGTCACGTGCGGTGCGCCACCGGGCGAGCACGGCCCGGGTCGCGCCGGCACCGCGGCCGCCCTGGCCGCCTTCCAACCGCGGCAGCGCTGGGCTACCCTGCCTCCAGTCGCCCCGCGCTGCGCGGGGCCCCGGGGGACGACCCATGAACGCATCGACGGTGATTCTGATCGCGGTGGCGACGTCGACGGTGACCGCGGTGAGCACGGTCTACGTCGTCGAGCGCTATGGCATGGTGCCGCGCCAGGAGGTGGCCCCGCCGGAGACGGTCGTGCCGAGCTTCACGGGCCTCACGGAGGCCGCCGCGCGCGTCAGCTCCGCCGCGGTGAACCTCACGCTCACGGTGTCGGCGGAGGAGCCCACGGCCGAGGCCAAGCCGGGGACCGTGCTGCGCCAGTCGGTGCCCGCGGGGCAGCGGGTGCCCGTCAAGTACCCCGTCAGCGGGGTGCTGGCGGCCGCGCTGCCGAAGGTGCCCGCGCTCACCGGCCTGACCGTGGAGGCGGCGACCCAGCGCCTCAAGGAGGCTGGCTACACGGTGCAGGTGGTGGGCGAGGTCGCGGACGCCAAGGTGCCGGCGGGGCAGGTGGCGCGCCAGATGCCGGCAGCCGACTCCGCCTACGTGAAGGGCGCCGCGGTGACCGTACAGGTCTCGAGCGGCCCCGTGGACGTCGAGGTCCCGAAGCTCCTGGGCCGCAGCCACGTGGAAGCGCAGAAGCAGATCGAGGCCCTGGGGCTCAAGGCCGTCATCGCCTGGATCAGCCAGGCCGAGACGCCCGAGTACGTCGTGCTGGCGCAGGCGCCGAAGGCCGGGGACAAGGTCGCGCCCGGCAGCGAGGTGCGCCTCACCGTGAATCGGTGACGAGCCGTTCCCGGTCGTGAACGTCATCGGCTTCGACGACGGTCCGTTCCCGCGCGAGCACCGCGGCCGCGTCCTGCTGATAGGGGCGCTCTGCTCGGGGACCCGGCTCGACGGCGTGGTGAGCGGACACGTCGAGCGCGACGGCACGGACGCCACCCGCCGGATTGCCGAGCTCGTCGAGCGGGGCCACCTCGCCGCCACCGTGCGGGCCGTACTGCTCCAGGGCATCGCCGTCGGCGGCTTCAACGTGGTCGACGTCCACGGCCTCGCGGCGCGGCTCGGCGTGGGCGTGCTCGTCGTCACCCGCCGGCGGCCCGACATGGCCGCGGTCCACCGGGCCCTCTTCAGCGACGACCCGCCGGGGCGGCCGCGGGTGCGCGGCGCCGCGCGCAAATGGCGGCTCATCCAGGCCGCCGGCGAGCTCGAGCTGCTCGGCCCCTCGCGGCGCGCCGTCCGCCGGCTGGGTGCCACCGGCCTCGCGCCGACGGGCCAGCGGCTGTGGCTGCAGCGCGCCGGCCTCACGCTCGAGCAGGCGCGGGACGTGGTCCTCGCCACCACGCTCCACGGCCACGTCCCGGAGCCGCTGCGCCTCGCGCACCTCATCGCGGGTGGCGTCGTCGCGGGCAAGAGCCGGGGCCGCGCCTGAAGGCGCCGCCCGGGCGGGTTCGGGCCAGGTCACTCCTCGATCCGCACGCGCGGCAGCTCCCCCTCGGCGGGCCAGGACCGCGCCGGAACGAAGACCGGGAAGCCGAGGTCGGCGGCGCGGTTCGTCGCCTCGCTGCGCGCCCGCGCCGCCGCGCGCAGGTCCTCGGCGGGGAAGTGCCAGGAGCCACCGCGCACGACGCGCACCGCCGGGTCGCCCGTCTCGATGACCGGATCGGGCGCCTCGCTGCCCGCACGCCAGACCTGGGCCAGCTCGTCCCGGACGTCGCGGCACCAATCCCCGACGCTACCCCCTCGGTCCGTTGCCCCACGAGGCCCCGGCCCCTCGCGGCCGGTGCCGGCCGCCACCGGCCTGCTGCTCGTCGCGTCGAGCCAGACGGTGGCGTGCCGCGAGGTCGGGGCGGCCGCGCCCCCGGGGTGCTCGCGGCGGTCGTGGCCGCGAGCGGCCTGCTCCCACTCCGCCTCGGTAGGCGGAAGACTGCGTCTGCGATGTGACTCGCAAGCCCGGGCTGGCGCCGACGAGCGCGCGCCGGACGGCGCTCGCGCGACGGCGCGCCCCTCGGGGTCACCTCGACGGCTCGGGCGGAGCGACGTCGGCGAGCGAGTAGTCGTGCGCGGCGGCGCGCCGCATGGCCTCGAGGACCTTGGGGTGCAGGATCTTGCCCGTGCGCCGGTCGAACAGGCCGAAGGACTCGCCGCCGCTGCCACGGCTACCGTTGTCCCAGTAGATGGGCAATATCCCCCGATCGGAGGCCGCCTTGGTCACGTACTCGAGGTAGTAGCGCCGGTAGTCCTCGTAGCCCGCCTGGTGGGTGGCGCCGTACTCGCCGAGGATCACGGGGACGCCGCGATCGACGAAGGTCGCCTTGACGAGGTCGAACTGCGCGACCACGTGCTCCTCCTGTCCCCAGTCGTCCCGACCCGGGGCGCCGCGCCCCCAGGTGTGGGTCTTGGCCTGCAGCGCGAACAGGTAGGGGTCGTAGAAGTGGACGGTGACGATGAGCCGATCCGGCGTGGGGTCCGGGGGCAGCTCGAAGGCCTGGACCGTGTGCTCGATGTTCGTGTTGTACCCGGGGAGGACCAGGTGACGCTCGGCGTTGTGGCCACCGCTCGCGCGGACCAGCTTGACGAACCTACGGTTCAGGTCGTTGACGAACGCGAGGTGCCGCGGGTCGGGCGTGCCGTAGCCGTCGTGGATCTCGTTCATCGACTCGAAGAGGAGCTCCTCCCCGTGGTCGGCGAAGTGGCGCGCGATTTGCCCCCACACCGCCTCGAAGCGCGCGCGGACGGCGGCGTCGTTGGCGGCGGTGGTGTTGCCCGCGGCGTCGTTGAGGGTGAGCCACTCCACGCCCGCGAAGCCGTCCGCGCCGTCGTGGTGCAGGTTGATGATGGCGTACAGCCCCGCGGCGTGGGCGTAGCCCACGACCTCGTCCACGCGCTCGAGCCAGGCCGGCTCGATCACGAAGTCCGGACCGGGGCCGGTGTGCGGCGCCCAGGTGACCGGGATCCGGACCAGATCGAAGCCAGCCGCCGCGACCGCGCGCAGCAACTCGGGCGTGACGGGTGGGTTGCCCCACGCGGTCTCGCCGCCGGGGACGTCCAGGCTGTTGCCGAGGTTCCACCCGAGCTGAAGGCTCGCCACGAGCTCGGCCGAGCTCTGCGTGAAGGGCCGCGGGCCCGGCCTCGCCGCGACCGGGTTCGCGCCGCCGCCAGGGCTCGCCGCGAGGTGACCGGGCGGGGTGAGGCAGGAGGATCCGAGCAAGGCGAGGGACACGCCGAGCAGGGACACGGCGCTCCCACGGTGAGGGGGGAAATCGCTCATCGGGCCGCTCCTTCGAGCCAGGTCGAGCGCGCGTCGCGCCCTCGCTCCACCAGGCACGAGCGGGCCGCCCCCCGGCGCGCTGCCCCGCCCGCCCGGTCGAGCGAGCAGGGTCGCCGCGCCAGGGTCAGATCATCGCGTTCACCTTCTCCCGCATGCCCTCGATGAGCTCGATGGCGCGGGAGAGCCCCAGGTCGACCGCCAGGGAGATGAGCTGGCGCTCCCGATCGCCGCCCGGGGCCACCGTGGACCGGGTCACCGCCACCACGGCCTTCCCGGGCGCGCGGGCGACCTGGCCGGAGCGCTTCATCTGCGCGCGCACCGCGTAGACGAGGCTCGCCGTGAGTGGGATCCCCTTCGCCTTCGCCTCGGCGACGAGCGCGGACGCCTTCACGTCGAACGGCGTCGAGCGGATGAGCGCCGACGCGCGGCCGTCGCGCCGCCCTCCCCTTCCCTTGAGCACCGCCGGCGCGGACGCGGCGGGCGCCGCCGTCACGGCCGCCTTCTTGCCGGCCTTGTTCGCCCGGCGCTTGGCGAGGTACCGCGTCTTGTAGACGGCTCGCTCGGTGAGGGAGATCCCCTCCTCCTTGCCCCTGGCGACCACCAATTTGGCGGGAACGTCGTGGGCGAAGGAGAGGACGAAGGCGGTCTTCGTCCTCTTCCCCGGCTCCGCCGCGCTCGCCGCGACCGCCGGCGGAGCCGGCTTCTTCGGCTTCCTCGGAGCAGGTGACTTCTTCGCGAGCTTCTTGGATCGGGTCTTCTTGATCGCCATGCGGCGCATCCGAGCACGAATGGCGTCCTCTCGGCAACGGATCTCGATGCCCGGACCCGATTCCACATGATGAGGAGACAGGGTGGTATAGGGTACTACCAGGGGCGGAGGGGGAGGAAATGGGCAGGTGAACCCCCAATTGTCCAGGTCGGTCTTCCCCGCCCTGCCCGGGATCCGAGTCGGCGAGGGGCTCGCGTCGAGGCCGGTGCTGGCGCGCCATTTCCCGGCGGTGAGCCCTCATGGACCGATCCCGCCGCGGACCCGCTGGCCGCCGGCGGTGGAGGAGCACCGTGGCCCTGCGCCCCTGGTCGTCCCTGGTGATCGCGTCGCTTCGCCGGCGGAGTGGCCCGCGAAGCCGTCATCGCCACCGGTCGCCGGCGTGCCCGTGCCGGCGGTGGCGTACCCGATCGTCTGCGGCGCCTCCCAGGCCGGGTACCGGGCGTGGTGGTTCCCTGCCGTAGGCCTCTCGTTCTTCGGGGTCGGGGTCGCCCTGGCGAAGCACCGGCTCGCGCGCAAGCTCGCCATGACCGCCGCCGGACTCGTCGCACAGGATCGAGTGGTCGATCCCGAGCGTGCCCGCGCCCTCTCGGCTGGGGGCGACGCCGTGCCCTTGCTTGCCGCTCGCGCTGGAGTCGATGGCGAGCCAGAGTACCCCGTCGACCCGGCGCCGCGCGGCCGCGTCGATCGGCGGGCCCTGGGCGTGCGCCGCCTTGACGCACGGGCATCCCGAGTTGAACCACTCGAGCACCATGGCCTTCTGCCCCGTGGGTCGGCGCGCGAAACCCGCTCACCGTCGGGGGCAACGAGCTCGAAGCCCGACGCCGGCTCTCCCACGGACACGCCGCGCCGGGGCGCCTGCGCCGCGGCCGGCGCGATCTCGGCCGTCGCCTCGGCCACCCCCGCGCCAGCGCCCGCCGAGGGGGCCGGTCGCGCCCGCTCGCAACCGGCCACGAGTGCCCACCTCACGACAGCGAGCCGTGACCTCTGGCCGGTACATGTCTGGTGAAGGTGCCCCGGAGCCACGACCGCCCGCACCGGAGGGGGGCGACCGATTTGTCGCTATCGGCGGGTCCGCGGCTCCGGTCCAATGCCCCCCGGGTCGGCCATCGCGCAACGACAGGATGGCACCATGGCAAGCTCCCTCTCCTCGCGCCGACCGCCGAGCAAGCACCGCACCGTCACCTGGCTTGGCTGGGCACTGATCGCCTGGGTCAGCGCCTGCTCCAGCCCCGCCTCGGACGAGTCCACGGAGGGCTCTGGCGGTTCGACGGGGGCGACGGGCGGCGCGAGCACGACCGGCGGGCTGCCTGCGACTGGCGGGCTGGCGACGACCGGCGGCACCACACCGACCACCGGCGGGAGCGCGGGCTCGGGAGGGCTCGCGGTGACCGGCGGCGGCACCGGCGGCGCGAGCCCCTCGGGCGGGACCTCCGCGGGCGGGTCGCCCACCGGCGGGGTTTCGACAGGTGGCCTGGCAACTGGCGGTGCCAGCACCGGCGGCTTGGCCGCGGGCGGCACGCCCACGGGGGGGATGCCCGCGGGCGGAGCTCCCACCGGCGGCGCGCCCACGGGCGGGATGTCTACCGGTGGAGTGCCCACAGGCGGGGTCCCCACCGGCGGCGTGCCGACGGGCGGGGCACCCACCGGCGGCATGCCGACGGGCGGCGTCGCCACCGGCGGGGAGGGCGGCGCGGGCGGGACGGAAACCGGCGGCTCCACCGCAGGCGGCGCGGGCTCCGGGGGACAGAGCGCCGGCTACTGCCCCACGGACGAGCCCTGCCGGATCTCCCCGCTCGGCGACTCCATCACCGAGGACATCCACTATGCCGGCGGCTACCGCGTCAACCTCTTCCGCCTCGCCAACCAGGCCGGCAAGAACATCACCTTCGTCGGCACCCGCAGCTCGACCAGCCCCGACGACGTCGACGGCGTACCCTTCCCGAAGAAGCACGAGGGCACGAGCGGGATCTCCATCGAGGGGCTCCAGTCGACGGTGGTCGAGGCCGGCAAGCTCAGCCGCGCCGACGTCGATCCGCACATCATCCTGCTGCACATCGGCACCAACAACATGTACGGGTCCCACCCGGCCGGCCCCGAGGTGCTCCTGCCCCAGCTCCTCGACGCGATCATCGCCGAGTGCCCGGACGCGTTGCTCGTGGTGAGCACCCTCATCCCCCTGCCCATGAACAGCTCGGGCATCAGCGCCTACAACGCGGCGATCCCGGCCATCGTGGAGGAGCGCGCGGCCGCCGGCGCCCACATCATCCTGGTCGATCAGTTCACCGGCTTCCCGACCAGCGAGCTCGAGGATCAGGTCCACCCCACCGTGGCGGGCTACGCCCGGATGGGCCAGGTCTGGTTCGACGCGATCGAGCAGTACCTGCCCTGAGCCGCGCGTCCGCTCGGTGTCGCGCCGCGCGGTCCGATCACGGCGCGATGCAGCGCTCCTCGACGAGGCTCCAGATGGCCTCGGCGGCCGCGCGCGCGCCGGCGTCGGAGAAGACGATGCCGTCCACGCCCGTCACGTATTCGGCGTAGTGGCCTGCGAAGACGGGCCGGAGATCGAGCCAATGGCAGGGCACCGGGCTCCGACCGCACGCGTTCTCGACGAGCGGCCGCAGCACGTCGATCCCCGCCCGGAGCGCGTCGTTCGCGGTGGCGTCGGCGTAGAAGAAATAGACCACGTGCTGTACGCCGTCGTCGGCCATCCGGGCGAGCAGGCGCTCGGCCCCCAGCGCGGCCGCCTGCACCGCGGGGCAGTCCAGCGCGGGGCCCGAGGGGCACGTGTCCTGCAGCATGTCGGTGGCGCCGCCGTTCAGGATCACGACGCGCGCCGGACCCTCCGCCACGCTGGCGGCGTACTGGTTCTGGATGCCGAGCGGCCCCTCCGCGAGCATCGACGTGAGCTCCGACGAGTAGTCCCGCAGGTGCTCGTCCGCCCCGAGCGCGACGCCCCCGGCCGCGACCGCGACGGCCTCGAGCTCGCTCGTGAAGACGCTCAGCGTCAGCAGGGAGTCGCCGAGGACCACGAGCTCGTCCGCGGCGAGCGGCGCCGGTGCGCAGTCCTCGCCGCCGCTGACCGGAGGCGCCACGTCCCCGTCCGACCGGCGGCAGTAGCCGGACACGCACCGGTGCTCCTCGCCGAGCGCCGCGCAGTCGGCGTCGAAGAGGCAGGACCGATCGCAGAAGGCGGGCGCGGTCGTGGCCGGGCAGCGCCGGGTGAGCACGCGCACCGCGCTGGGGACGCAGTCGGCGGCGTCCGCCCAGCCCGCGCAGTCCGCCGCCCGAGCGCAAGGTGCCGTGCACGCGCCGCAGACGCACTCGAGCTCCCCGGGGCAGTCGGCGTCGCACAGCCTCAAGAAGTGGGGTTCGCTCCCGCCCGTGGGCGCGAGCTCGCTCCGGCAGTTGCCGAGGGCGCCAGCCATCGATCCGACCAGGAGGAACCGCCCCACCCGAGCCCGCCGCGACCAGGTGCCGCCGCGCGGCGCGCGGGGACCCCGCGGGGCGTCGGCGGCAAGCAGGGATCCGGGAGCGCCGCGCGCGAGCACGGGGGTCGAGGGGCTAGCCATGGTCGCTGTCTCGGTCGGCCTCCTGAGGGATCACGCATTGGCCGACGTACAGCAAGACCTTCTCGAAGTCCTCCGGGCGCGCGTGGTCCGCGTTGTACCGCTCGACCCGGCCCCTGAGCTCACCGAGCTGCTCGCGGAGCGTGCCGAGCGTGCCGCGGACCTCCTCGGCGAGCGGGTGACCGGACCAGCCCTCCAGCGTGTAGGTGCTGCCGCCCGTCGAGTCCGCGGGGCTCGCAGCCATGCGCGGCGCGCGCAGCCGGCCGGTGATGGTGCTGACGAGCGCGTTGAAGTGGTCGTAGACCGCCGCCTCCCAGCCCACCTCTGCCCCCAGCGGAATCACGAGGGTGCTGGCGCGGTACCTGCCCGACTCCGGCGAGCGCTCGACCCGTCCCGACTCGACCAGCCGCGCGAGCGCCGCCTCGAGCCCGGCCGCGTCCGGGAACTGCGCCGCGAGCTCGCCCGCGCCGAACGGCCCGTGCCGGTAGATGAGCGCCCACAAGAGCTCGTCGAGCCCCCGGTCGCGCTGCGCCTGGCGGAGGCGGCTGAGCTCCTCCTCGGAGACGACGCGGTAGGTGACACCGGCGCCGGCGCCCTCGGCCGCGATGAGCCCGCTCTCACAGAGATCGTGCAGCACCCCGCGCACGAGCGTGTCATCGTCGCGCGCGAAATGGGCGAGCAGGGTCGCGCGCGACACGGGCCCCGCTGCCTCCACGAAGTCGAGCACGGCCACCCACAGGGTCTTCCCCCCCTCGGTCGCGCTCGCGGTGAGGCGCTGGATCTTGCGCTGGTAGGTGCGAAGCCCCAGCCCGAACATGTCGGCGCTCACCTTGCGGCTCACCCCTTGCCGCTCGAGCTCGCGCACCAGATCCAGGAACACCTGGTTGGCGACCTGCGCCAGCGGCGCCCGCGAGCCCCCGGACGTCGCGAGCTGCGCGATCAGCACGGTGGTCTGACGCACGAGGGACTGGATGAGGAGCTCGATCGTCACCGGGGCCGACCCACCCGCTCGCCTCGGGAGCGGTTCGGTTCAGGGTACGCCCGCGTCGACCCCTTGGGGAGCGACAGAAACGCCACCCGGAGCCGCCCTCCCCACCTCCGCTGGCCATAGCGTCGCCCCGAGCAGGCGTGGACGCGCCCCCTCCCACGGTCTGCCGCAGCGGGCACGCCGGAACCGGGCACCAACGTGGACGTGCTGGAGGACGCGGGGCCTGACGCCGACCTCGCGCGAGGCGCGGGTGCCCTGTCCGGCCCCACGGCGCCGTGGTGGTGAGTCGTCGCAGCCATCGACCGGATTGCTGCTGTAGACGCGGGATCGAGGGGCGGCCGGTCCGTCGCCAGAGTCCGAGGTTCGAGCGAATCCGTCGCGTTCCACCCCGAGCTGAGCCTTCACCACCTCCGCAAAGATCTGGCAGGAGCACATGTCTAGGTCTACTCGCCGAGGCGCTTGCCGAAGGTGGTGCAGGCGAGTAAGCTCGGCTTCCATCATGGGGGCTGTGGCGCGGGGGGGATACGAGGGGGCGATTCCGGTTCGGAGCTGCGGCGTCGAACCTCCTGCACGCGGGGCCACGACAGCGCGGCGGCGCGCGCGCCTCCTGCTCGGGCTGGGGGGGTTGCTCCTCGCCGGTTGCGGCGGTGATCCCCCCCCCCAAGCCGGTCAGATCGCCGCCGTAGCGCAGCGCGTTGTCACCAGCGAGGTGGAGCTACGGCTCACGCTGCCGGTCGCGGTGCCGTTCGAGGCCGTGGCGCTGGGCGCGGCCAACAGCCTGGCGCTGGCTGATCGCGTGACGGTCGTGGCCCCCGACGGGAGCTTCTCGCCGATCGTCAACTCAGGCACCAGCTCCACCAACGTCGGCGTCGATGCGCAGACCGGCTCCGTCTGGAGCGCAGCCCCGCTCACGCTCCGGAATCGGGCGCAGGTCACCGGCGACGCGCGATCGGCCCGCGCGATCACGCTCCAGAGCGGCGCCTCCGTCACCGGCCAGGTCGTGGCGCACACCCCGCTCCCCGCTGTCGTCCATCGCTTCCGCGTGCGGCGCGCCGCCACGGTGCCGCCGCCGGTGTCCCTCGAGCCGGACACGCAGCGGACGCTCGCGCCGGGTTTCTACGGCCCCCTCAACGTCAAGTCGCGCGCAACCCTCACGCTCGACTCAGGCCACTACTTCTTCCAGAGCGTCACCATTGAGCCGGCGGCAAGCGTTCGTCTTTTGAGCTCGCTCGCGCCGACCACCATCGCGGTGGCTTCGGCCGTCATCTTTCGCGGCACACTCGAAACGGACGACGGCCTCTTCCCGAACCTCGCGCTCGAGGCCCTGGGGACCGACCCGGTGACCATCGAGGCCCCGTTCCGCGGCACCATCCTCGCCCCGTCGGGAACGCTGAAGCTCGGGGGCAACGACGTCGCACACGAGGGCTCGTTCTTCGCGCGCTCGGTGCAGATCGAGCCCGGCCTGCGCATCGTGCACCGGCCGTTCCGGTGGGGCCTGCTCCAGGCGCCAGGACCGCACGGCCTCAAGCCCCTCGCCGGCTGCGTCGAGCCCCTCGGGGGTGGCCGGTACCTCGCGCTGTTCGGGTACGGCAACGCTGGGGCAGCGCCCGTGACCCTGCCGCCCGGCGCCGGGAACACCTTCACTGGCGCCACGGAGTCGAATGGGTTCGCGACGTTCCTGCCCGGCTACCGGACCGGCTCCCACACCGCGGCCTTCACCGGCGACTCCGTGTCCTGGACGCTCGACGGCGTGACCGCCACCGGCTCCCGCCGCTCGAACCCCTGCGCCCCGGTCGAGCTCGGCGCGCTCCGCGACACGACGGCGAGCGCCGGCGCCCCGGACGCGGCCCTCGGCGCCGCCGCCACTCTCGAGGCGAGTCCGGGCAACGTCGCGTTTCTCGCGTTCGATCTCCGCGCGCTCCGCGCCACGCTCGGCGCGGCCACCTACGTCGACTCCGCGACCCTCGAGCTCGACCTGCTCGGCGGCTCCGCGACGGGCCTCGAGCTCCTGGAGATGGAGGACCCCTGGACCGAGCACGCGACCTATCACTGCTCCGACGACGCCAACCCCGCGAACGCGTCCCCGGACTGCACGGGGGACGCCCGCTGGACGCTGGGCACACCGGGCTATCCCCCCTTCAACCCCTGGCGGGACCGCGACCCCGGCACGGCGCCGAGCGTCACCGTCGTGGGGGATCGGGTTCTCATCGACGTCACCGCGGACGTGGAGCGCGCCGCGTACCTGGAGGAGGAGCGGTTCGGATGGGCGGTGAGGTCGAGCGGCCCGGGAGCCACTTTCGGCTCGCGGGAGTCGAGCCGCGGGCCCAGGCTCCGGGTATCGACGCTCCATCGCGACCCGGCGCTGGTCGCGACCCTGCCGCCGCTCGCCGTGGACGTGGATCCGACCTTGCTGCCATCCGTGCCCACCATCACGGGAGAAGACCCCGCGGGCACGCCGCTGCCCGTCGGCGTCATCGCCGATCCGGACGGCCTGACCACGGAGCTCGTGGCCAACGAGCTCCTGCTCACCACCAACGACCCCCAGGTCCTCGCCGACTTCGTGACGCGCTGGAACGCCCAGATCGCGTTGGCCGAGCCCGACGACGACGGCCCCGAGACGACCTACTTCGCGGGCATCGACACCACGCGGGCCCACGCGGAGGCGCTCCCCGCCCTCCTGGCCGAGCTCGACAACCGCCCCTACGGTACCCACCGCGCCTCGAGCCCCATGGTCCGCGAGCTCCTGGCGGCCGCGGCCGAGAGCACCCTCGCCGGGCTCGACGTGGACCTCGAGTGGCTCGTCAAGGACGACGCGCTCACGGGACCGTTCGTGACGAGGACGATCACGGAGGGCGTCGACAACAGCAACGAAAACGTTGGATCGAATCCGTTCGCCTGGCCGCAGATGCAGACGGGCGGCGTCTGGAACGCCGGCGTGGCCGAGGCCTGGCGGCTGCTGGAGCTCGCCGGGATGCTCGAGCAGTCGATCAGGGTGGGGCTCGCCGACCGCGGCTTCCACGAGGGAGCGGACTGGCCGCCCAATTCAACCTGGATTTCGCGCGGCCCCGGAGCCGGCTGACTGGGGCGAGCCGATTCAC
>CAYVRP010000092.1:0-26884 GCA_964454025.1 uncultured Polyangiaceae bacterium
GTCCACCTCGTCCCGTCGGCGGCCGAGCTGCCGCCGCCCCCGCTGGCCGAGGGCGAAACCGAGGTGCTCAGGCTCGCCGAGGACGCGCCGGCCGTGGCGCAGGTGTTCAAGATCTCGAGCGACCCCGGCGTGGGGGACATCTTCTTCCTCAAGGTCGTCAACGGGACGATCAAGTCCGGCGACGACCTGATCAACGCCGCCACTGGCGACAAGGAGCGCATCGGACACCCCTTCCGCATCGAAGGGCGCGAGAAGAAGGACGTCTCCGACGCGACCCTCGGCGACGTCATCGCCGTCCCCAAGCTGAAGGCGAGCAACATCGGTGACACGCTCGCCGCCGGCAAGCCGGTGAAGCTCGCCCCGCTCCGGCTCCCGAACCCCGTGCACTCGGTCGCGGTCACGCCGAAGAGCCGCAAGGACCAGGACAAGATGGGGCCCGCGGTGAACAAGCTGTGCTTCACCGACCCCACCCTCCACTATCACATCGACTCCGAGTTCAACGAAACCATCCTGAGCGGGATGGGCGAGGTCCACCTCGAGTTCGTGGCCGGTCGGCTCCGCGAGCGATACGGCGTGGAACTCGACTGGGGAGCGCCCCACATCCGGTATCGTCAGACCATCACCCGCAAGGTCGAGGCCCAGGGGCGCCACAAGAAGCAGTCGGGCGGACACGGTCAGTTCGGCGACTGCTGGATCCGCATCGAGCCGATCCCGGGCAGCGACGGCTTCGAGTTCATCGACGAGATCAAGGGCGGCGTGATCCCGACCAAGTGGGTGCCCTCGGTCGAGGCGGGCGTCCGCAAGGCGATGGAAAAGGGGATCTTGGGCGGCTACCCCGTGGTCGGCGTGCGCTGCGCCGTCTTCGACGGGAGCTACCACTCCGTCGACTCCTCCGACATGGCCTTCCAGATCGCCGGCTCCCTCGCCTTCAAGAAGGCCGAGGAGAAGGCCGGCCCGATCCTGCTCGAGCCGATCATGCGGGTAGAGGTCACCGCCTCCGAGGAGTACGTCGGCCCCATCACCAACGACCTGAACCAGCGGCGCGGGCGCGTCTCGGGCATGGATCAGGAGGGTGACCTGCACGTGGTCCGCGCCGAAGTCCCCCTCGCGGAGCTCTTCCGCTACTCGACCGACCTGAGGTCGCTGACGCAGGGCGCGGGCAGCTTCAAGATGGAGTTTGCCCAGTACGAGCAGGTCCCCTCGCACCTGGTGGACGCGATCGTGAAGGCCGCCAACGCCGAAGCCGAGAAGAGTTGAGCGCGAGCGCCGCCGACGACGGGCCAGGACCCCCTCTCGGTGGTCGGGCTCAGTCGCCGGCGAGCGCCTTCTTCGCGAGTTCCTCGAACGGCGTCCCCCGGCCCGTCTCCACGGCCCTGTTGAGCGACTGCTTCGCCTCGGCGGCCTTGCCCTGCTTCTGCAAGAGCAGGCCCAGGTAGAAGTGCGCGCCGGCGAAGTTCTTGTCCTGGGCGAGCGCCGCGCGGTAGTCGGCCTCCGCGCCCTTGAGGTCCCCGCCCTCGGCCTTGCAGCGCCCGCGCCGAACGTACAGGTCGGGCGTCGCCTGCCCCTTGATCAGCCCATCGAACACCTGGACGCAGGTGGCGTGGTCGCCAACCTTGCTGGCGAGCTGCGCGGCGGCGATCGTGAGCTCCGGATCGGGCTTCGACTCCAGGACCCTGCCGAGCTCCGTCTTGGCCTCGGCGATCTTGCCTTCTCTGGCGAGGTTCTCCGCGTACGCGTAGCGGAGCCGCACATCACCGGGGTTCTTCTCGACCGCCTTCGCGTAGGCAGCGACGACGCGCTTGCGGTCCCCCACGAGCTCCAGCGCCAGCGCGTGGTTCATCAACAACGCCGGGTGGTCCGGGGCGATGCGTAGCCCCTCCTCCACCACGGTGAGCCCCTCTGCCCCGTCCCCGGCGTCGATGAGGAGACCGGAGAGGTTGATCCGTGCCTCGACGAGGCTGGGGTCGAGGGCGATCGCCTTCTGGTAGGCTTGCTTGGCCCCCGCCGTATCGCCACGTCCCTCCAGGGCCACCCCCAGGTAGTAGGGGGCCTGGGCGTCCTGGGGGTCCTCCGCGCTCGCCTGCATCAGTACCGTCTCCGCGGTCGCGAAATCGCCCGCCTGGATCGCGTCGATCCCGGCCTGCACCTTCTGGTTCGTGGCCGGGACGGCGGCGGCGCTCCCTCCGGAGTCGAACGGGGGTGGCGGAGCAGGCTGGTCCGCGCCACCCTGCCGCGCCCCGCACGCTCCCAGGCCCGCGAGGCACGCCGCCGTCGCGAGCCGGCTCACCCATTGCCCTGATGTGCGCCCTCGGCTCATGTGGTCCTCCCGTTCTCGAGCTCCCGGATGGCCGCGCGGATCCGGTTCTTCAGGCTTTCGATGCGCGCCGCCTCCAGGAGCTTGGCTCCGTCGGCGTCCTCTACGTAGAAGACGTCGGCCACACGGTCGCCCTCGGTGTTGATTTTGGCAAGGGAGATCGTGAGTCCCTCGGCCTGGATGGCGGTCGCCAACCGGAAGAGGAGCCCCTGCCGGTCCCGCGTGGCCACCTCCACCACCGTGTGCGAGGTCGCGGCGCGGTTGTCCACCGTGATCTCCGTCCTGACCTCCGGGGACGGTTTCGCGCCGCTGGCGGACGGCGCCCGCGGGCTACCGACCAGCTCGAGGGGCGTCGCCTCGCCGTCGAGCAGGCGGGTCAGATCTCGCTCCAGCCGCCGGACTACCACCCCCATGTCCGCTTCCGTCGAGGCCCGCACCCAGAAGACGTCCAGAGCCCGCACGAGGCCATCGCGGGCGCGCCAGGAGTAGATCTGCGCCCCGACCACGGCGAGACGCGCGGCGGCCAGGGTCGCGGTGACGAGCGCGAGCAGCCCTGGACGATCCGCGGCGGCGAACGCCACCTCGTAGTAGGGGGGCTCGCTGCTCAGCAACCGCACCCCACACCGCGCGCCGGCGGTGGCGGCAGTGAAGCGGGCGTGATCGACGATGCTGGCCGGCGCGTTGGCGTACAGGTATCGCTCCGGCATGGCGGCCAGGAAGTGGTCCAGGAAACCGTCGTCGTCGCCACCCCACTGGCCCCGCACCTGCTCGCGGATGCGCTCCGTCCGCTCGCGGTTGCGCGACTCCGCACCCTGGCCGAGCGCGCGGTCCGCAGCCACGTAGAGCTCGTCGAGCATGCGGGCCTTCCAGCTCGTCATCGCGTCCGGGCTGGTCGTCGACACGTCACAGACCGTGAGCAGGTAGAGCTCTCGGAGTCCCTCCCCGCCGCGAACGTGACGGCAGAATTCCGCGATGGTGGTCGGATCGTCGATGTCCCGCCGCGTCGCCACGTGGTACATCGTCAGGTGCTCCCGGATCAGGTGCTGCACCTCCACGGTGTCGTCGTGGGAGAAGCCGCAGCGGGCGAGGATCTCCTCCGCCAGCGCGGCACCTCGGAGCGAGTGCTGCGGGCCGCCGGTGTCCTTGCCCACGTCGTGGAGCAGGGCCGCGAAGAACAGCACCTGCGGACGGCTGATCTCCGCGGCCACCCGAGACGCCAGCGGGAACTCCGCGGCGAGCTCGCCGCGGCAGAGACGCCCCAACCGCTCGACCGTCGCCACCGAATGCGCGTCAACGGTGAGCACGTGGTAGATGTCGTGGTGGACGCGGCCAACGACCGGAGCGAACTCCGGCACCATCGCCAGCAAGAGCCCCACGTCGTGCAGCTCGTGGAGCAAGGATGGCCGCTTCACCCGCGCGGGCGCCGTGCTGGTGACCAGGCGCACGAAGAGCCGCGCCGCCTCGCTGGACAGGCGCAGGCGGTCCCCGAAGCTCGGCGCGAGCGCGGCACGGGCGACGGCATCCCGCGCAAAGGGGTAGATGGGCAGATCGCGACGGAGCGCCTCGTCGTAGAGCCGCAGCGCCAGCGCCGGATCCTGCTCCAGCAGCGCCGGATCCTCGATGGACATGGCGTCCTGGGTGATCCGAAGCCCGCGTCCGATGGACACGGAGCGGGGTGCACGCGTCGGCTCCGGCATCGCGCGACCGAGGACCAGATCTCGCGCGCGGGTGATCTCGCGAGCGTTCCGGTAGTACTCGCTCATGAACTCCTCGACCGACTGGTGCCCTTCGCCGTAGCCCAGCACCGCGGCGAGCTGCTCCTGGCGCTCGAAGCTCAGGCGGTCGGAGCGCCGACCCGCCAGGTGGTGCAAGAGGTTGCGGACCCGCCAGAGCAGATCGTTCGCGTGCGTGATCTGGCGCAGCTCCCGCGGTTCCAGCACCCCCACGCGCACCAGATCCTTGAGCCCGTTCACCCGCCAGCGCGCCCGCGCCGCCCAGTGCGCCACGTCGAGGTCCCTCAGTCCGCCCGGGCCGTTCTTCACGTCGGGCTCGAGCAGGTACACCGAGCCCCCGAAACGCTCGACGCGCTTTTCGGCGCGAAGCGCCAGCCGCTCGATGAATGGCCCGACCACCCCGGTGCCGAAGAGCCGATCGTACACCCGGTCGAGCAGGTCCACGTCGTAGGCGGGGTCCGCCGCCACCGTGCGCCAATCGAGCAGGGAGGTTGCGGTCGGCAGGTCGGTCCGGGCAAGCTCGGTGATCTCGTCGAGCGTCACCACCTGATGTCCGATGGAGAGCCCCACGTCCCACAACGGGTAGAGCAGCGCTTCCATCGCCGCGGCCGCCGCGGGCGACGCCGCCGGGCAGAGCAGCCGCACGTCGAGGTCGCTCCGGTAGTTCACCGCGCCCCGGCCCCAGCTTCCGACCGCGGCGACCAGGGCCGGCCGCCAGCTCCCTTCCCGAACCATCACGGCGCGGACCGCGTGGAACATCGAGCCGATGAGCCCGTCGTAGATCTTGGCGAGCCGCGCGCTCGCGACGAGCCCACAGTCGGGCCCCGCGCCCGCGATCATCGCCTCCACCTCGGCGCCGTGGCGGCCGAGGTACCGCTTGAGCTCGACCACCAGCACCGAGGCCAGCGGTCCGTCGAGGAGCGGCCGCGGGTCAGGGGTCGGCGTGGGGGGGGAGGTCGGGTCGGCCATGGAGGGAGGGGGCCAGGCGCGGCCCCGGCGTACATATCGCGCGCGCGCCAGCGGATCCAGGCGGCCCCCCGCCGACCACGGGCGCGCCACGAGCGCCCGTGGTAGGTTGCAGGGCGATGAGCTCCCTCGTCGGACGTCGCGTGCTCCTCGAGTCGCTCCTGGGCTTCGGCGCGGCGGCGCTGCTGGTCCGCCCGGCGGCCGCGACCACCGCGGTGGCGCTCACGCTGCCGGAGCTGGTCGGCCAGCGCCACCGGATCCTGCTCGGAACGCCCGAGAGCACGAGCTCCCGATGGGAGCCCATCGGCGGGTCGCGACGGATCGTCAGCTACACCCGGGTGGTGGTGGACGAGGACCTGGACGGGACCGGTGACGGGGTGTGTCTCGTGCGCACGCTGGGCGGCGTCGTCGGTGAGCAGGGACAGATCGTCCACGGCGAGGCCCAGCTCCGCGACGGCGGACACGCCCTCGTGTTCCTCCGCCGCAGCGCCAGCGGCGCGCTGGTCGTCACCGGCCGCGCCCAGGGCCACTACCCGCTGCGCACGGACTCCCGCGGCGTGGTCCGCCTCCGACCGAGCCCGGTGCTCCCCCAGCTCGTCGGGGAGGCGGACGGTGCCGTGAAGCGCCTGGTCAATCGCACCCTGGACGAGGCGCGCAGCCTCGTCCGCGAGGCCACGAGGCGGCGGTGATCGGGCGCGCGCCCCCGCGAGCCGCTACGGCTCCGGGGCGCGGGGACGCGGTGGCTGCCCGCGCAGTCCCGCGGCGCGGAGCAGCTCCGCGTCGGACGTGGCGCTCGCGTTCGGAGTGGTGAGCAGGCGCTCGCCCAAGAAGATGCTGTTCGCGCCGGCGTACATGGCCAACAGCTGCGCCTCCCGCTCCAGCTCCTTCCGGCCGGCGCTCAGACGCACGCGCGCGGCCGGCATCATGATCCGCGCCGTCGCCACCATCCGGATGATCTCGAGCGGGTCTACGCGAGGTCGTTCAGCGAGCGGCGTGCCGGCGATCGGCACCAGGGCGTTGATGGGGACGCTGTCGGGGTGGGGTTCCAGCGCGGCGAGCTCGATCAGAAGGCGGCAGCGATCGTCGAGCGACTCGCCCATCCCGATGATCCCGCCCGAACAGATCCCGATCCCGTGCGCGCGGACCCGCCGGAGCGTCGCCAGCCGATCCTCGAACGAGTGCGTGGTGACGACGGAGGGGTAGTACTCGCGCGACGTGTCGAGGTTGTGGTTGTACGAGTCGAGCCCCGCCGCGCGAAGCGCGCGCGCGTGCTCGTCTTCGAGCAACCCCAGCGTCACGCAGGTTTCGAGCCCGACCGCCTTCACCTCCCGGACCATGGTGAGCACGCGCTCGAAGGCGGCCCCCGGCCGCGGCCCGCGCCAGGCCGTCCCCATGCACAGGCGGGTCGCCCCCATCGCCTTCGCCTCGCGGGCGAGCCGCAGCACCTCCTCGACGGAGAGCATCGCCTCGCCCGGGAGCGCGTGGTGCCGCGAGGACTGGGCGCAGTAGCCGCAGTCCTCGGTGCACCCACCGGTCTTCACGCTGACCAGGCTGCAGAGCTGGACCTCGTTCGCCGGCTGGTGCTCACGGTGGACCGCCCGCGCCCGATCCACGAGCTCGAAGAGCGGGAGGTCATGGATGGCGCGGACCTCGGGCAAGGACCAGTCGTGGCGCGGCATGCGCGCGGGTCTAGCCAATCCGGGGGGCTCCGTCGAGCCACTTTCCCGCGCGCCGCGGCCGCGGCGCCGGCCGGGGACTAGAAGCCAATCGCGGCGCGCGCGACCTCTCGCTCGAGGTACCCCTCGCGGACGAGCCGCTTGATGTGCATCTCGAAGGTCTGCATACCGTACAGATCGCCGCCGTTCTCCATCAGCTCCTTCAGGGGCGGGTTCCCCTGAGGTCGCCGGATCGACTCGCGCACCGAGCCGGTGGCGATGAGCACCTCGGCGGCGAGCACGAGCCCCGGTCGGTCGGCGCGCGGGAGCAGCCGTTGGGCGATGATCCCCTGGAGCGAGTCCGCGATCCGGTCGCGGATGTCATCGGAGCTGCGCTCCGCGAGCGCGATGATGCGGTTCATCGTCCGCACGACGTCCGGGGTGTGCAAGGTCGAGAGGACCAGGTGCCCCGTCTCCGCCGCCTGCAGCGCGATCTCCATGGTTTCCCCGTCCCGGATCTCGCCGACCTGGATGACGTCCGGATCCTGCCGGAGCGCCGCGCGCAAGGCACTGGTGAAGCTGCCCGTGTCGAGGCCGATCTCGCGCTGGCTCACCGAGCACTTGTCGTCGATGTGCATGAACTCGATGGGGTCCTCGATGGTGATGACGTGCCGCGACATGGTGCGGTTCATGTGCCCCACCATCGACGCCAGCGTGCTGCTCTTCCCGTTGCCGGCGGCGCCGACCACGAGCACGAGACCGCGATCTTTCTCCGCGAGCGTCTCGCAAACGCCCGGCGCACCGAGCTCCTCGAAGGTGGGGATCTTGGCCGGTATCGCGCGCATGACCACCGAGAGCGTGCCGCGCTGCCGGTAGATGTTGACGCGGAACCGCCCGAGGCCCTCGACGGAGTAGGAGGTGTCGAACTCCAGGAGCCCGTCGAGGTTGGCGCGGAGCTGCTCGTCCCGGATCAGGTGACGGGCCACCTCCACGGTGTCCTCCGCGCGCACCCGGTCGAGCCGGAAGTACACGATCGCGTCGCGTACGCGTGCACCCGGGGGCTGGCCCACCTTGATGTGGACGTCACGTGCCCCCGCGGCGACCGCCTTGGCGAGCAGCTGGCGGAGGTAGTCCTCGGAGGCGAAGGGGGTGGTCGCAGCCAGTGAGCTCACGGGGAGGAGGATAGTCCCTTTTCTGGTCGGCGCGGCGCCCCGGCGCGGAGCATGGCGAGCGCGCTCACCGCGAGATCGCGTGCCCCGGGGTCCAGATCGGGCCGGGCCGCCGCGGCACGCAACGCGGCGGCGCAGCCGACCACGCCGTCCGGATCGAGGCGCTCGTTGCCCGCGGGCGGGCGCGCCAGCACCGGGTGCACGGCCCCGAGGATCAGCGCGGCGTCGGCCGGCTCGGCCGTCCGCGACCACTCGCAGACGGTGCCCACCACCGCCTCGGCGTCCGCCGCGTTCGGGAGCGCCGCGAGGGCGGTCTTGCCCGCCGTGCCGCCCTCGCGGGCCACCTCGAGCAGGCCGAATGCCCCCTCGGCGACGGCGAGCTCCACCAGCGCCCCTGGATCCCCGGCCATGGCGCGGCGCCAGGACACGGACACCGCGACCCGAGAACCTGCCGGAGGATCGGCCGGACGGAAGCTCGGCGCCTGCGGCCGCACCGGTCGCTCGGCAGGGCGCACGCTCCCCGAGGCTTCCCCGGGCATCACCTCCGGCTTTCGCGAGCAGCCGCTGCACGCCACGGCGTGCGGCACCGCGAGCAGGACCGCGGCCCCGAGGAGCCGGGCGCGCGGACCGCCACCCCACGCGGGGCGCGCCCGTCGGACGCAGGCGGCCAGCACCGCCTCGCGATGATCGCTGGTTGCAGAGGAGCAAGGTCGTGGGCTAAACACTCTCTCCCTCGCTTGGGCGGCCGCCGCTTCGAGCGACGGGCGCCCCGGGTGACCGGGACCCTGTCCAGGTAGCTCAGTTGGTAGAGCAGTGGACTGAAAATCCACGTGTCGACGGTTCAATTCCGCCCCTGGACACCATCGCAAGCGCCAAGAACCTCACGGGAAAACGGCGCCTGAAAGAACGTACAGCCCCCTCCGTGGGACAGCGCGCGGGACACGCACGCACGACCACGGCTGCAACCATGGTCGTTCAGGCAGCGGAGCTGCACCGCGCTCCGACGCCCTGTCCCCTTGTGGAGGTTTCGGCTTCGCGCGTGAGGGAAGGGACGGATCCACGAACCGGCCCCCCGAACACGCACGCCCCGCAATGCCGCGACAGCGCGCGCCGAAATCGAGGCTCAGTCCTGGCGCATGTACAGCGCACAGTCGGGGATGGGGACGGAAGCTTCGTCGATGCAGCTATCAGGGCTCGCCACCACGGGGAACGGCCCCAGACCGTCCGCCAGCTGCACCGTCAGGATGGCGCCGCTCGTGACGTAGGTCGCGCTCACGTTCGGCCCGACCGGGTAGTACGTGCCCGTACCGGACTCGAGCACGAGCCGAAAGTGGTCCAGGGCGTTGTCGGTTTCCGTGATGGTCCAGCTCGACGACCAACCCCCGTCGATCGCTGCGTACGACACCGCCGTCTCGTCGATCTCGAGCGTGTGTCCGGCGCCCCCGGGGCCCAGGTACAGCCATGACCCCCGGATCTCCAGCGGCTCGGGCGGCACCGTGGCGCCGCCGGTCGCCGCGCCGCCCGTGGCGGCGCCACCGGTCAGGGCGGTGACACCCCCGGTCCCGGGTCCGCCGCCGCCACCCGTCGCGCTCACGCCGCCACCAGCGATGTTGCCCGTCGATCCACCGCTCTCCGTCGAGGAGGGGCCGTCTCCGGAGTCACTCCCGCAGGCGGCGACCAAGAGCGCGACACCGAAGACGAACCTTCGCGTAGGGTTGGGGCGCATCGTGTCTCCCTGAATGAACACCCATCCCCGATGGGAACCCGTGTCGGAACCACCGGCCGACGGATCCGCTCGACGCTGGCGCGCCGGTACGCGATGGTCGAGGCCCATCCTCGCCGAAACCGCTCCCGAACCGGGCGGTTTCCGGTGAGTGGGGATCACTGGGCGATGCACTCCTCGACCATCTTCGCCCAGATCGCGTCCCCGCAGTGCTCGCCGCCCGACTCGGTCGGGTGGAGGCCATCGTTGGTGTCGCCGTTCTGCCAGACCGGTCGCAGGTCGACCCAGTGGCACCGAAGCCCGGTGGCGGCCGCGCAAACCTGTTCCATCTGCGGCATCAGGGCGTCGAGGTTGTTCTTCAACGTCGTGTTCGAGCCGGGCGGGTTCCCGGGCTCCGGATAGCGCGTGTAGATGACGTCCTCCACGCCGTTGGTGGCCATCTTCTGCAGCAGCGTCTCGAACGTGCCCGGACACGAGGGGCACGAGGAGGACATGCAGTCGATGCCGCCCCCGTCCATGATGACGACCTTCACCGGGCCGCCCTGGAGGGCCGTGTCGTACTCCCCCGCCACCACGCTCATCGGCTGCCCGCTGATCGCCATGTTGCGGTAACTCTCGTTCGGACCGAGCGCGCCGGCGTTCCTCGCGTTCTCCTCGATCCGGTACTGGATGTACGGGGGCTGGAACGCATAGAACGACTCGCCCATGATGATGACCTCCGAGGCAGCGATCCGGCCCCTCTCGCAGCCTCCGGTGTCGCCCCCGGTTCCTCCCGTGGACACGCCGCCGGTAGACGTGCCGCCGGTGGCGAGGCCACCCGACGCGTCGCCACCGCTGGCGAAGCCACCGGTGGGCATCCCGCCGGTGGGCATCCCGCCGGTGGGCATCCCGCCGGTGGGCATCCCGCCCGAAGCGGTACCGCCCGTGGGCACGCCGCCCGTGGACACGCCGCCGGAGGGGCTACCGCCCGTCGACCACCCCCCGGAGGCGCTGCCGCCCATCGGGGCAGCGCCGCCCGTGGGCATCCCACCGGAGGAGCTCCCGCCCGTGGGCGGGCTCCCTCCCGAGGCCGTGCCGCCCGTGGGCGCGCCGCCCGAGCCCCCCCCGACGCCGCCGGTCCCCATCAGCCCACCCGTGGCCGGGAACGCCCCGCCCGTCGCGCTCCCGCCGGTGGCGGTCTGACCCCCGGCTGACGGCTGGCCACCGGTCGGGGCCATGCCGCCCGTTTCTTGGAAATTGGTCGACTCCTGGGCGTCCGAGCACGCCAGCGTCACGCAGAGGGTCGTCAGCAGGCAGAAGCCGGGTGTGGTTCTCATGACGCTATTGAGTGGCCCGCCGATCCGCGCCGTGAAAGGGACCGTTTTGTCCCCCCAAGCGGCGCGGTCGGCGGCGACGGAACATGCCAGCGTGGCTGGAGCCGCCCGTGAGCGGGCCACGGAGCTCTCCACCGCCGCCGATCACCCTCGGGCAGCGGGAGAAACCGCCGAGCGCCGCGACGCCGCGAACGGCCCTCGGCTCGCTCCCCGCCCCCCACGCCGCCCTCGACCGCAGGTTCCTCAGCGCCGCCGACGCCGAGCGCCGCGGAGAGTCGTCGGGCCGCCAGGCCCTCGCGATCCCCGCGGGGAGTTCACCGCTGGCGTCTGCGCGGCGCGCCTCTCGAGGCCGGGGGCTCCCCGTTCTCCCGCGATCCTCCCGACGCGCTACCAGGTGACGGTCATGCCGCTGTTCAGGGCGTGAATGACCTGCTGCTCGCCGAGCTGCCAGTTGAGCTCCGCCCGGAAGTAGTCGAGCGCAAAGTGCACGGAGTCCGTCCAGTGGTAGACGACGCCGGCGTTCATGCCGATCTGGTTCTTGATAAGGCTGTACTCCGGGATCGTCACGCCCACGATGAACGGGTCGGCCATGCGCTGGGCCTTGTCGAAGTCCGTCAGAAAGACGCGAACCATGCCGGCTCCGGCGAAGAGATCGAAATCTCCGACCACGACTTGCGACTGTCCGTAGTACCCGTCGAAAGTGCGGAGGTGATTCGAGTAGTCGGTCGACGCCGCGCTGGCCTCCAGCGCCCGGTTGAGCCCGAGGCCCTCGCCGTAGTGACCCGCGACCCCGAGGTGGAAGGGTCCGTACTCGAAGCGCGCACCGTACCCCACGCCGTACGCCTGAACCTCACAGAGCCCTGGATCCGGATCCACGGCAGGGTCTGGCACCGCGTTGGGATCACAGTAGCCGCTCCGGTAGAGTTTCTGAAAAGCGCCGTTGACGAACGGCTCGATCAGCCCCGAACGGCCGAACTCCAGCTTGTAGCGCAGCTCTCCTTCGGGTCGCGGGTACTTGGTTCGCGTGAAGCCGGCCGCCTGGTTCTGGATTGGATCGAAGATACCGACGGTGAGCTGGAACCCGGCCAGCTCGGGCGTGGCGTACTGCATCGAGCTGGCCCAGCCGGCCCCCATCACGCCGAAGCCGATCATGCCGCGAGTGGGTCCGATGTTGTCGATCTCGGCAGGGAACCCCACCGCGTAGGCGTAGGCATACTTGCTGTTTATGTCGGTGGCCCCACGCGAGAAGAGGCAACGCGCCCGGCCCGCGAGAAACTTCCCGAAGGGGCCTTCGATCTGCGCATACCCCAGCTTCAGATCGGCCGGGTTCGTGTTCGCCTTGTTGCGCGCCGAGCTCTCGATGTACGACCAGAACTGAAGATACGCGGTGGCCGTCGTCCTCTCGGCGAGGGGCGACCGCACCCCGAAGCCGAAGACGTTCGCGACGAGGCCGCTGCGTAGACGCATTGAGTTGAGGGTCCCTTGCTTGACCCTCCCCGCCTCGGCGAGCGTGGGATAGTCCGACAGCTCTGCCTCGTCCAGCGCCTGCACATCCTGACCGATGACGTTCCAGGTCACGGTTTCCAGTGGTTCGCCCGTCGCGGGGTCTGTTCCAGCCACCTGATGGGCTACCGGCGTCCCCTCCCCATAGACCCAGCTCAGGAAGCCGGCGGCGCGACCGTCGGTGAAGATCTCGTACTGGTCCGTCTTGACGAGGATCTTCTCCGCCTTGGCGGTCGAGGGCAGGCCGAGCCCGGAGCCGAGCAACCCGGCGACTACCGCAACCCGGAGCCAATTTCTCATGCGATTCACGACGGTGTTCCTCTCCTGTGAGGTCAACCCCGGGGCGCGGACGGGTCGCGGTCGTCAGTGACGAGCGCGCCCGCCCGGGTGGGCCCCGACGTCATGCCTGTCGCTCTCGGTCCGGACTACTACATCTCAGTGACCGACTTGACGTCGAAGTAGGCCCACTGCGGGTAGTAGTTCCTGCCACCGATGGCGTTGATGCGAGGCTGGGTGAAATTCGCCGGGGGATCCATCCCCGAGAGATCGACCGTGCGCGGGCTCGGGCACTCCTTCACGCCCTGGTAGGCGCCGCAGTTCATCTGGGCCTGGCAGTTCTGGTCGTTCAGGCGGAACGTGATGGTGCTGTTGCCCATCACCGGGATCTCGAAGCTATAGCCGACCTCGAGCACCTCTTCCATGGTGCAGGTCTGGTTGTTGAACTCGATGGTGGGAGACGGGTTGTCGTAGTAGCAGTTGAGGTAGAACACGCTATCCGCCCCCGGGGGGCCGTTGTTCACGTGGACCTCGTAGGTGTTCCACCAGTTCGACGGCACCGTGCCCCCGATGTACAGGCCGTCGTTCGGCCCGGTCCAGTTCACGGGCGTGTTGCCAGCGCGGCGCGTGCCGCCGGTGTAGCAGCGGCTGCCCAGGAGGCCCCGCACCTCCACGTCCATGACGTACGCGGTGCCAGCTTCCCCGTGGACGGAGATGTTGACGTCCCGAATCACGTTGTTGTTACAGGTCCCGTTCTCGTTGTTGATCGCGCACTGCCGGTTGTCGCTGCCCGGACCGTCGCAGGTGCCTTCCCAGACCCAGCCGTCGAGGTCGGGGGCGAAGACCGCTGGATCGATCGCGACGGTGCCGCCGCTGGGGGCGCCGCCGGACGGGGCCCCGCCCGTCCCGCCGCCGCCGCTGGGGGCGCCACCGCTGGGGGCGCCGCCCGAGCCGCCGCCGCCGACCGGGGGCGCGCCGCCGGTGGGCCCTGTGCCTCCGGTCTGCAGACCGCCGACGCAGGCACCGTCTTCGCAGCTCTGCGCGGCACCGCAGGTGGTGCCGCAGGTTCCGCAGTTCGACGCGTCGGTCGCGGTGTTCGTGCACGCGGTGTCGCAGAGGACCTGGCCCTGCGGACAGACACAGGCGCCACTCTGACAGGACTGCCCGGTGCCGCAGACGGTCCCGCACGCCCCGCAGTTGCTCAGATCGCTCGAGGTATCCACGCACGAGTTGCCACAGAGCGTCGTCCCGCCGGCGCAGCTACACGCTCCGCTCACGCACTCTCGTCCGACGGGACAGGCATTGCCGCAGGCTCCGCAGTTGCCGAGGTCCGTCTGCAGGTTCACGCAGCTCCCGCTGCAAGGCGTCGTTCCCGCGGCGCAGTCCGTGCTGCAGGTGCCCGCGGAACAGACCAGTGGGGCGGTACAGACGTTCCCGCAGAGCCCGCAGTTGCTGCCATCCGTGAGCAGATCCACGCAAGCTCCGGCGCACTCGGTACGACCGGCGAGGCAGGTGCAACTTCCCGCCTGGCAGCTAGTGCCCGTCTGACAGACGGTGCCGCAGGCGCCGCAGTTGTTGAGGTCCTGGGCCGTGTTCACGCAGGCACCCGCGCAGAGCTCCGAACCGGTCGGGCAAGCGCAATTCCCGCCCGTACAGCTCTGGCCGGCCGGGCAGGCGACGCCGCAGGCGCCACAGTTGGCGGCGCTGGTGAGCAGGTCCGCGCAGGCGTTGCCGCACATCTGCTGGCCAGCCGGGCACACCGTCGAGCTGCCGCCGGTTGCGCCGCTGCCACCCGTACCGGTGCCGCCAACACCGCCCGATTCGGAGCTCATGGTCGCCTGTTGCTCCTCCTGGGAGCAGCTCGCGACGAGGACGAGGGACAGGGACGGGATGAGAAGCAATACCGCTCGTTTCATTGGACTCTCCTCCGACAGGCGCACACCGCCACCGGTCACCGACGACGGCCCCAGCTACCGAAACCCAGAACCATACCCGAAACCGAGGTGGTGCCCCCAGCGCCAACCGACCGACGCCTTCCGGGTCAAGCTAGCACGTCGGAGAAGGCGAATGGAACGTGGACTTGCCCGACTCCCGCGCGGCTAGCGAGCCTCGACCCCGGCGCGGCCATCGCCCCGACCTGCCTGACCTCGGTTGCTCGAACCGATTCTTCTCGACGGCGAGAGATCAAAGCGACTTCGCCCGGGAATAACGTTTTTCCGCGCCCGTCGATACGGGGCGCATCTCCCGCCGGCGGCCCGCGCTACGCTGCAATTTCGCAGTTCTGGCACCCACGCGGTCAGTACGACCCGAGCGGCGGCCATGGAACGGGCCTCCCGCGTGGGCGCTCGCACCGGGCTACGGCTCGCCCGGCCTTGGACGAAGACGGTCCCCGTCCGACCAGCGCCCGTCGTGAACTTCCGGCCGCCCCCGCCTCGCGGCGGGTCGTGGGCGGAGCGCCCGCGATCGCGACCCACCGCGCGGCCCGCCAGCGCGAGATCGCCCGCGCTGACCCGCCCGGCACGGGCTGAACAGCGCCTTGGAGGCCGCCGGCTTCGGATCTAGAGTCCGCTCGCGCCATCGGCCTGACGCGGACGCGAAAGGAGCCAACGCTGCCCCATGGAAACCCGGTACGGAATCCACCCGGACCACGCCCGCTCGCTCGATACGGCCGGCCTTCGCCGCGAGTTCCTCGTCCAGGGCCTGTTCCGCGGCGGCGAGCTGAGCCTGCTCTACAGCCACACCGATCGCATCATCGTGGGCGGCGCCGTGCCCGCCGGACGCTCCGTCGAGCTCGCGGCGGATCGCAGCACGCTCGGGTCGGACTACTTCCTGGAGCGGCGTGAGCTCGGCGTGCTCAACCTCGGCGGCCCCGGCACCGTGCGCGTCGACGGCGAGGACCTCGCCCTGTCCAGGCTCGAAGGGCTCTACGTCGGCTGCGGCGCCCGCCACGTCGAGTTCGTCGCCTCGGCGGCGGACGACCCGCCGCGGTTCTACCTGGCGTCGGGGATGGCGCACCGGCGGCTCGCGACCCGGGTCATCACCGGCGCCAAGATGAAGCACGTCGAGCTCGGCTCGACCGACGAGGCGAACCGGCGCACGATCCACCAGGTCATCCACCCGGACGTCGTCGAGACCTGCTCGCTGGTGATGGGCTACACCCGCCTCGAGCCCGGCAGCGTGTGGAACACGATGCCCTGCCACACGCACGAGCGCAGGATGGAGGTCTACCTCTACTTCGACGTCCCGGCGGACGCGGTGGTCTGGCACCTGATGGGCCAGCCTGCCGAGACGCGGCACCTCGCCGTGCGCAACGAGGAGGCCGTGATCTGTCCGAGCTGGTCGATCCACTCCGGCGTCGGCACGCGGAGCTACTCGTTCGTCTGGGCCATGGTCGGCGAGAACCAGACCTTCACCGACATGGACGCGGTGCCGATGGGGACCCTTCGCTGACGGGGTGCGCAGTCATGGCCCTGAAGCTCTTCGATCTGCACGGGAAGATCGCCATCGTCACCGGCGCCAGCACCGGCCTCGGCCAGGGGATGACGCTCGGGCTGGCAGCGGCCGGCGCCGAAGTCGTCGGCGTGGACCGCGTCGAGGCCCCGGAAACCGCGGCGCGGGTCGCCGAGCTCGGGCGCCGGTTCCACGGCATCGTCGCCGACCTGCGCTCGACGGCGCCCCTCGATTGGATCGTCGAGGAGGCCGTCGCGACCTTCGGACACCTCGACATCCTGGTCAACAACGCGGGGATCATCCGGCGCGACGACGCCCTGGCCTTCAGCGAGCAGGACTGGGACGACGTGCTCGCGATCAACGCCCGGGCCACGTTCTTCCTCTGCCAGGCCGCCGCGCGGCAATTCGTCCGGCAGGGCTCGGGCGGCAAGATCATCAACGTCGCCTCCATGCTCTCCTTCCAGGGCGGGATTCGGGTGCCGTCCTACACCGCCTCGAAGAGCGCGGTCATGGGCCTCACCCGGGCCCTCGCGAACGAGTGGGCGAAGCACGGGATCAACGTCAACGCCATCGCCCCCGGCTACATGGCGACCAACAACACGGCGCCCCTGCGCGCCGACCCGGTGCGGAGCGCGGAGATCCTGGCTCGCATCCCGGCGGGTCGCTGGGGCACCCCCGAGGATCTCGTGGGACCCGTGGTCTTCCTGGCCTCCGCGGCGTCGGCGTACATGAACGGGTACACCGTCGCAGTGGACGGCGGGGGGCTGGCGCGCTGACGCCGGGACGCCGCCGGCTCGGCCTCCTGGCTTTCGGTCGCGGTCGATCGCAATCAGGACCCGAGCCAGACCCTCCGCCTTCACCCGAGGAGAAGCGCATGCAACGCAACCCAGTCCTCCTGGTCGTCGCCTTCGGTTCGCTCGCCTGCGCCTGCGCGTCGGCCCCGCCCGCGGCGAATCCGCCGCTGCCTCCCGCCGCTCCCGTGCCGAGCCGGTCCCCCGCGCCATCCGCCGCGGCCGCACCGTCGGCTTCGGCGGCAGAAGCGCCGGGCCCGGCCACGCCCGCGGCCGACGTGGCCTCCGTCGCGATCGTGAACCCGCTCCCCGAGCCGCGCCGCCAGGAGACGATCGCGCTCTCGCTCGCGGACGTCGCCCGGGCCGTGCCGGCGCTCGCGCCGGACCGGCTCCTCGTCGTCGATACCGCGGGGGCCACGGTGCTGTCCCAGCTCGTCGATCTGGATGGTGACAAGACCCCCGACCAGCTCGTGTTCCAGGTCGATCTCGCGGCTCGAGAAACCAGGACGGTGAGGCTCCGCGCCGGCGAGCGGAAGCCGGCGGCGGCGGGCGAATACCGGGTCTACGGGCGCTTCGTGCGCGAGCGACTCGACGACTTCGCCTGGGAGAACGACTGGGTCGCGCACCGGGTGTATGGCCCGGCGCTGGAGACGGCGCCGAAGGACGCCTTGATCTCGAGCGGCATCGACGTCTGGGTCAAGCGCGTCCGCCGGCTCGTCGTGAACGACTGGTACCTGACCGACAACTACCACCAGGACCACGGGGATGGTCTGGACGCCTACAAGGTCGGGCCCTCCCGCGGCTGCGGCGGCGAGGGGATCTGGGCCGGGGGGAAGCTCGCGGTGTCCCGGAATTTCTCGACCTCCCGGGTGCTCGCCAGCGGGCCCCTTCGGCTCGTGTTCGAGCTCGACTACCCGGCGTGGCAGGCCGGGGGCGCCCGGGTGACCGAAACCAAGCGGGTGATCCTCGACGCCGGGTCGCTGTTCAATCAGGTCCGGTCGACCTTCTCCGGTGGCGCCGCCCTCTCGGTGGCGATCGGCATCGCGAAGCACCCCGGGAGCACCATCGATTTCGACGCGAGCTCCGCCTGGATGCGGGCCTGGGAGCCGCTCAACGAGGGGAAGGACGGTAACCTCGGCTGCGCCATCGTGCTGCGTCCCGGGGCGAGCGTGACCCAGCAGCAGACCGAAACCGATCAGCTGCTCGTCCTGCCGGTGCAGGGGGGAACGGCGGCGGAGTACTCCCTCGGCACCGCCTGGGATCGCGGCGGGCGGGTCAGGGGGCTCGACGACTGGATCCGCGAGGTGGAGAGCCAGTCTCGGCGGCTCGCGACGCCCGTGGACGTGACGATCACTGCGGCTTCGGCCGGCTAGCTCCCCGTACCCGGTTTCTCGATCTTCGAGCGAAGGGATCTGGACCATGAGGCAGGGCGCCACGGAACCCCACGGGTCACCCGCCGAGCGGGGGCCGACCGGGCCGAGCCCGGTTTCGACCCCCGCCGCCGCGCGGCGCGGCATCGGCGGCTACCGCTGGCTCATCTGTGCGCTGCTCTTCCTCGCCACGACCATCAACTACGTCGACCGCCAGATCCTGGCGCTGCTCAAGCCGATCCTGGATGAGGAACTCGGGTGGACCAACGAGCAGTTCGGCGCGGTGAACGCGGCCTTCCAGGGCGCCTACGCGGTGGGGCTCCTGGCGTTCGGCGCGTTCATCGACCGGGTCGGGACCAAGCTCGGCTACGCGGTGTCGATCGCCGCCTGGAGCGTGGCCGCCATGGGACACGCCCTGGTCGGCAGCGTGAGCGGCTTCTTCAACGCCCGCGTCGCGCTCGGCCTGGCGGAGGGCGGCAATTTCCCCGCGGCCATCAAGGCGGTGGCGCTCTGGTTCCCGAAGCGAGAGCGGGCCTACGCGACTGCCCTCTTCAATTCCGGGACCAACGTGGGGGCGATCGTGGCGCCGGCCCTGGTCCCCTGGATCGCCTTCACCTGGGGCTGGCGCTGGGCCTTCATCCTCGCCGGCCTCGCCGGCCTGTGCTGGATCGTGCTGTGGATCCCCCTGTACGACGTCCCCGAGCGCGTGCGCCGGCTGGGGCGCCGCGAGATGGACCACATCAAGAGCGACGGCGACGCCGAGCCGATGGACGCCGAGGCGATCCCCTGGCTCGAGATGCTGCGCTATCGCCAGGCCTGGTCGTTCGTCGTCGCGAAGTTCTTGACCGACCCGGTCTGGTGGTTCTTCCTGATCTGGCTGCCGGACTACTTCAAGAAGACCCGGGGGCTCTCCATCAAGGATAGCTGGGTGCACCTGGTGACGATCTACGCGATCGTAACCCTGCTCAGCATCCTCGGGGGCTGGCTGACGGGGTATCTGACCCGGCGTGGGCTCACGGTGAGCCGAGCCCGCAAGCTGTCGATGGTCTGCTTCGCGTGCACGGTCCTGCCCATCTTGCTCGTAACGCAGGTCGGCGACTGGACCGCGGTGATCGTGATCGGCGTCGCTGGCGCGTCCCACCAGGCGTGGTCCGCCAACCTCTTCACCAGCGTCTCCGACATGTTCCCGAAGCGGGCCGTGGCCTCCATCGTCGGCATCGGCGGCATGGCCGGCTCGATCGGCGGGATCCTGTTCCCCATCTACTCGGGCAAGCTCTTGGACCGCTTCCAGGCGAGCGGCAACGTCACCGCGGGATACGCGTTCCTGTTCGCCATCTGCGGCTTCGCCTACCTGATCGCCTTCGGCGTGAACCACGCGCTGGCGCCGAGGTTCGAACCGGTGCCGTTCGAGCGTCGCTGACGCCACCCGGCGCGGCCCCCGCGGGCCGACGGCCGCGCCCGCGCCACGGTCAGCGCCGCACGCGCCCGGAGGCGTCGCCGGCGACGAGCGCGGCGATCTCGGCCGCGGAGGCCAGGTTGAAGTCGCCCACGATGGTGTGCTTCAGCGCGCCGGCCGCGGCGGCGAACTCGACCGCCTCCGCCGTGCCCATCCCGGCAAGGCGCGCGTGGATCAGCCCCGCCGCAAAGGCGTCCCCCGCGCCGATCCGGTCCACGACGTCGATCTCGTAGCGGCGCGCGAAGGCGTGCCCTGCCCGCTCGACGAGCAGCCCGCTCCAGCCGTTTCGGGTCGCGCCATGGCTCTCGCGCAGCGTGACGGCCACGGCCGACAGGGCGGAGAACCGCCCGAGGAGCTCGCCGGCGACGTCGAGGTAGCGCGCCGGCTGGAGGTCGCCGCGCGCGACGTCGCTGGCGGGGGCGCGGATGCCGAAGACCAGCTCGGCGTCCTCCTCGTTGGTGATCAGCAGGTCCACGTTCGCCAGCGCGGCGGTCAGCACCTCCCGGGCCGCCGCGGGCGACCAGAGCCGGCTACGGTAGTTCAGATCGACCGAGGTGGCGATCCCGAGGCGGCGCGCCGTCTCGAGCGCCTCGAGGGTCGCCGCGGCGGCGGTCGCCGAGAGCGCAGGGGTGATGCCGGTAGTGTGCAGCCAGGCGCTCCCCTCGAGCACGCGCGCCCAGGCCACGTCGCCCGCGCCGAGCTCCGACGCCGCGGACCCCGCGCGGTCGTAGATCACCTGCGACGGCCGCTGGCTCGCGCCCACCTCGAGGAAGTAGAGGCCGAGGCGCCTCCCCCGGCGCAGGACCTCGCCGACGTCGACCCCGTGCCGACGGAGCTCGGCGAGCGCCCAGTCGCCGATCGGGCCGGGCGGGACCGCGGACACCCAGCGCGACTCGTGCCCGAGCGCCGCCAGGGAAACCGCGACGTTCGCCTCACCGCCACCGAAGGAGGCCTCGAGCGTCGCGCTCTGACCGAGGCGCTCGTGCCCCGGGGCGCGGAGCCGCAGCATCAGCTCGCCGAAGGTGGTGATCCGCGCCATCGTGGCCCCCCTAGCCTCCCGGCGCGCGGCCCGCCGCCAGGAGCAGCCGGCGCGCCTGCGCCTCGATGGTAGCCGGATCGCCGCGGACCAGGTGCCCGCCGACCCCGCCCGCAACCGCGCCCGCGGCGAGCCAGGCCGCGACGTTCTGCTCGTCGACCCCGCCGGTGGGGACGATCGGGACGTCCGGGAAGGGACCGCGCAGCGCGGCGAGGTACGCAGGCCCGACCTGCGCGGCGGGGAAGAGCTTGATCGCCGTCGCCCCGCCCCGCCAGGCGGCGAGCACCTCGGTGGGCGTGAGGGCGCCCGGGAGGTAGGGGACGCCGAGCTCGCGCGCGGCCGCCACGAGCTCGAGGTCGAGGTGCGGGCTCACGGCGAACGCTGCGCCCGCCGCCCGGGCCGCCTCCAGGGTCGGCCGGTCGAGGACAGTGCCGGCGCCGATCGCGACGCCGGGGAGCCGGGCCGTGAGCGCGGCGATGGCGTCCGCGGCCCCGGGGGTGGTGAAGGTCACCTCGACCGCGCCGATCCCGCCCCGGGCCACGGCGACGCCGATCTCCAGCGCCGCCGCGGACGAGGGGGCGCGGATGATGGCAAGGATCCGCAGCGCCGCGAGCTGCGCGAGGAAGGGGTCGCCCGGCATGGCGCGCCTATACCACGACGCACGCGCGGCGAGGGCCGATCGACGAGCGGGGCCGCCGGATCACGGCTCGGGCGCGGCGGCGGCCTTCTCGGCATCAGCCGCGTCGGAAGCGTCCGTCTCCGTCTCTCGCTCGGAGGCCCTGGATGCCGACGGCTCATCGGCCTCGGGCGCGGCGGCGAGCGAGGGCTGGCCGGGGCAGTCGAACGCCGTGCCCGACGCCGCGCTTCCCCCGCTGGTGTAGTCGATGCGAAGGCTGTTGGCGCCCAGATCGGCGGCAGCATCCTTCATCTGCTTGATCTGACAGGCGACGTTGCAGGCCTGGGCGGGGGCCTCGACGATCCCGAGCTCCTTGCACTCCGGCGGCGGATCGCCCTTCCAGGTTCGCACCGACGCCCCCCTACCGGCCGGGCTCTCCGCCGCGCTCTGAGCGCCCCCACACGCCGTCGCGAGCGCGAGTGCACCCCATACGAACACGGAAACGGCGGATCGTCGCGGAGGAGTCATGGCTCCGGCAGCCTATCCCCCCCGAATATCCGAATCAACGAGGGAGGCGAACCGCCCGGATCGCCCCGCACCGGGCGTCGTCGCGGGGCCGCTGCGGAGCCGAGAACGTCGCGCACTCGCCGCCGCCGGGCATCCCTTGGCCGCGGGACGAGCGGAGACGGCGACGCTGATGTCGACGGGTCGCCAGGAACCGCCCGCGAACCACGGTGTAGCCGAAACCGAGTCTCCCGGACTAGGCTGTGGCCGTGGCCATGCTGCCTGGTTCCGGCCATGCCGGGCGCTTCCGCGTCGCGGTGGCGCACCTCGCCGCGGCCATCGCGGCCGTTGGGTGTGCGGCCAGCCCGGGCCTGACACAGCGCGAGGATGGCACCCTCCACACCGAATGCCGGACCCCGCTCTCCTCGTGCCTCAAGGGGGTCGAGAAGGCCAACGACTGCGGGCGCTACGGGTACGACGTGCTCTACGCCACCGAGCGGCGGACACAGACCGGCTCCGCCGACTTGCCGGCGTCGTCCGCCCGATCGGAGGCCATCGTCCGCTGTCGCCAACCGGTGCCCCTCCTGGGTCACGATCCTAATCCCCCTACCCCCGAGCCACCGGCGCTGACGAGCGCCGCCGGACCGCCCCAGCCGGCGTCCGACGCCGCAGCCCCGCTGCCGCCCGAGGCGGGGACCGTGGCCGGTCCGCCCCCGCCGCCGCCGCCACCGGCGGCCCCGCCGCGCTGCGTCCCCGGCACGAGCATCGCGTGCGCGTCGGTCGCCGGCTGCTCGGGCGCCCAAGTCTGCGCTCCCGACGGGGAGCGGTTCGGTCCCTGCGAGTGCCCGCCCGCCCAGCCACGGAACCCCGACACCGACCGCGGCCCGCCGTGAGGCTGGCGCCGGGCCGCGCAGGCAACCCGGCGGGAGTCGAGCGGGGCGTTCTCCCCCGCATCAGCGCCGTGCCCGGCGAGCGGCTCAGGCCCCCGAGGCGACCGGCACGGCCGCACCCAGGTCGAGGATGCGGACCAGATCCGCGGCGACGGTGTCCCAGGGCAGCTCCCCGCCGCCGCGGCAGGTGCAGATGGCCCGGCAGGCGCCGAGGCGGAGCGCCACCGAAACCGGTCCCCCCGCCTCGCCGGCAGCGCACGCGCCAGGTGCGGCAGCAGCGCGGAGCACGCCGTAGGTGGAGAGCACCTCCCGCGCGCGAGCCGGGCCGGACGCCGCGATGGGCAGACCCAGCTCGTCGGCGACGACCACCGCCCCGAGGCCGTGACGTTCCGACAGGGCGCGGAGGTACAGATCCGCGGCCTCGCCACGGTAGGGGCTGCGCGACCGGCGACGTTCGACGAGCTCGGGCATGGGGCTCCTGGCGGACGGGGCGCGCTCCCGGCGACGTGGCCCGGCGCGCTCGTGGGCTCCGATCGTCCCCCGGACGGAGCGCGGGGGCCAAATGCGTGGCGCGCCCCGCATCTCCGTTGCGCGCCGCCGAGCCGCACGGCCGCCGACCTCGTGCGCGATCATCGGTGGCTACCGCTGGACCGAGGGGCGGGTCGAGCCCCTCGGGCCGAACCGACACGGTTCGGTGCTGGTCGTCGGGGCCCAGCGCAGGTGACGTCGGGCGGGGCTGCGCCCCGGGGAGCGGGTCCTGCCAGAGTGGAATCCACGGGCGAGGGGAGAAGCCCTTCCCCTGTCTCGTCGTCGCATCCTTGTCAGGGTCCGTCGAGGGGCGCGAGCATCGCCACCCCGCTCGCGGGCCACGCCGCTTGCCCCCTACAGACGCACGGGTCCTTCCGCCATGAGATTCGCTCACCTCCTGCCTTCGCTCACCTCACTCCTGGCCGCCTCCCCCGCCTTGGCCGACACGCTCTACGTCTCGCCGACGGCGACCGAAACCGGCGACTGCGCCTCCCGAGCGACTCCCTGCTCCCTGGCGACCGCGGCGAGCGCGGCCGTGGCAGGCGACACGGTCGTGCTCATGGACGGCGTCTATCTGGAGCCGCTCTACGTGGTCAACTCGGGCACGCCCGACGCCTGGATCACCTTCGAGGCGGACGAGTGCGCGACGCCGATCATCGAGGGCGAGGGGTCGGGGCCGAACGACGACACCCAGACCACGGGCGTCGGCTCCGCCGAGGCCGAGTACGTCCGCTTCCGCGGCCTCGTCTCCCGGGGCTGGAACATCGGCTTCGGCAACGGCTGGGCGGGCGGCACCGACTCGGAGGAGGTGTCGAACGGACACTGGGAGATCGAGTACTGCGCCTCCTACTCGAACGGCCGCACCGGCTTCACCTTCTTCAGCGCCCCGGACTTCCACCTAAAAAACTCGATCTCGGCGCACAACGGCAGCAGCGTCCTGCACTCGTGGTCGAGCGGGGTCACGCTGTTCGAGGCGACGGGAACGAACATCGTCGAGGGCACCGTCTCGTTCGAGAACACCGACGCCGAGCGGCACACCGACGGCAGCGGCTTCATCGTGGACGAGGAGTCGAACGGAGCCAGCTTCCTCAACAACATCGCCTTCGGCAACGGCGGGTCTTGCCTGCGCCTCACCAAGAGCTCCGGCACCCGGTTCATCAACAACACCTGCTATCACAACTCCCAGTTCGGGTCCCTCGCCACCGGCCCGAGCAACCCCTCCGAGCTCTACTTCACCAACGGCGGGGTGACGGTGCAGGGTGTCACGTTCATGAACAACGTCATCGTCGGCACGGGGTTGGCCCCGGCGGGACAGCAGGCGGTCGTCAATCAGCCGACGACGGGGTGGACGAACAACGTGGTGACCACCGGCTCGGTTTCGTTCTTCACCGACCCCACGGGCTCCAACCCCAATTTCACACCCACCGGCGGCGAGCTGATCGGCGCGGGGAACGGGAGCGGCGCGCCTGCCAGCGACATCGGCTTCGACCCGAGGTGCATCGTCAAGCGCACGCCCGTCATGGTCGGCGCCGTCGCCCGCGAGAGCTGGTGGCAGTACGACGTGGACATCGAGTACATCCAGAGCATCGGCGGGGTCGCCGCCTGCTTCAACGCTGCGACGCGCTCGGGGGCGACCGACATCGGGGCCTACCGCGCCGGCAGCGTGACGACGGTGACCCCCGGGAGCTGCGTCCCGCCCGTGGTGGAAGTGCCGACGGGTGGCACCGGAGGCGAGGGCGGAGCGCCGACGGGCGGTACCGGAGGCGACGGCGGGACGCCGACGGGCGGCGCGGAGGCAGTGGGCGGGACGCCGGCTGGCGGCACCGGGGGATCGAGCGCGACCTCCACCGGCGCCGACACCGGCCCGGGCACCGCCACCGCCACCTTCACAAGCAGCGACACGGGCACGGGCGCCGACACCGCCACCTTCACGGGTACGGGCACCGGCACGAGTGCGGACACCGCCACTTACACCGGCACCGGTACGGGGACGGGGACCGCGAGCCTCACGGGCGTCGACACCGGCACGGGCGCTGGCACCGCGAGCGCAACGGTCAGCACCACGGGGACGGGCGCCAACACCACGACCTTCACGGGCACGGGCACCGGTGCGGGCACGGGCGTCTTCACCGGCACCGGCACCGGGCAAGGGACCAACACCGACACCACTCTCGCCGCAGGCGGTGGCGAACCGACCGCGGGGGAGAGCGGCTGCGGCTGTCGAGTACCCCTCGCACCCGATGACCGGGGCGCCTTCGCCGCGCTGGGCGGCCTGGGACTGGCCCTGCTCGCGCGCCGGCGGCGCGCGAAGTCGCGGGCGAGAGCAGGCTGAAGCTCGCGGCCGCAGCCCCGGCACACGGGGCGCGGCGCTTCGATCCGGCCAGAGACGACCGCAGGGCGCATCCCCCGGGCAACAACGGCTGAAGCCGTACCGCTCGGGCCCCTCCTGCGTACAATCGCCGCATCTCGAGGGGTCGCCAGCGCGGAAGTCCCGGGCGCAGTCGCACTGGCAGCGACCATGCCAGGCCCAGATCTCCGCGCGTTGGCAGTGCTCCTGGCGAGTCGGTCGCCAGGCTTCGCCCACCGCCGCGCAGGCGCCAGTGCTGCGACCGCCCTCGCTCGACGCACCATCCTCGGCCACCTTCGGGACGCACCTCGAGCCGTCGAGCTAGCACTGCCCCCGGCCGCGTCAGGCATCCGCCGCCCCGCAGTCCGCGTCGGCGGTGAGCCCGCAATCACCACCAACCGGCGCACAGGCGCCCAGCTCGCGACGGCGCCGGCTCGCACAGCGTTCAGGATCCGTGGTAGCGAAGCTACCGCGCGCGGCGCGGCGTGCAGTACCCCGAGCAGGGACAGACGCGATCGGGCCACCGCGGCGCCGTCGCGGCGGCTGGGCTACGGGCCCGCCGCGGTCGAACCGCCATCCGCGCTGGACGCCGCGCCCGGAGCGACCGCCGGAGCGAGCTCGGTCGCACGGTTCGGCTCGTCGTAGCACGTCGACCAGGCACCCCGGAGGGCACCGGTCGGAGACCGTCCGTCAGCAGCGCTGCCGCGAGCGCGAGGATCGGCGGGAGGCCGGCTTGGCGGGCCTCCCGGCGCGGGCGGCCGGGGGGTCCACGGAGGTACGGACCCCATCCCTTTCAAGGTGCTTTCTTTCGAGATTCTGCCAGGAGTCGAGCCGTCGACACATGAGTCTTGTCCGTGAAGCGCGTGCGTTTGGGGACGGGCTTCTTCGGACCCCGTGGGTGTCGCTTGAGCGCACGGAGGTTCACCTGCTTCGCGTACCGCAGCAGGTGGCGGGCGAGGCTGGCAGTGGTCATGGTCTGGAAGGGGACCCAGCAGGATTGCTCCAGCGCTACGGACATGCCCACCTGCATGATGCGGACCTCGTTGGCGATGTAGTACCCGGACACCTCGTCGTTGACCTTGTCCGTGCCGTGGCTAGCGCGAAGGGCGGCCTGGACCGTCGACAAGACGTTGTAGGCAGCCAAGGCCACCGCGAACCCGAACAACGCGGCGCGGGGGTAGCCGAGAGCCTTCAGCCTGGATTTCGCGCTGGGGGGGGACGCTGGATCGCGCGAGCGGACGATT
>CAYVRP010000093.1:0-26612 GCA_964454025.1 uncultured Polyangiaceae bacterium
CTTCTAAGCCGCGGGTCACAGGTTCGAGTCCTGTCGGGCGTGCCGGGGTTGCCGACGGCGAAACCCCCGAGGCCTCCGCCGCGGGGGCGGCGTTCAGCGGGGCGGTCCGCCCGGCCGCTTGTCGGCCTGGATGCCCTGCAGGTACTGATCGGCGATGAACCCGAACCAGGGCACGGGCCGGTACTGCCCCTGCGCCGAGTACACGACGCCCATGATCCAGGGGTACATGAGCGGCAGGTAGAGGATGAACCCGATCCCGCAAGTGAGCGTCCCGATGATGCTGATGGGGATGGTGGCGATGAAGACCGCGATCAGGAGCGCCAGCGCCTGCTTGGCGTGGTAGAGCGCGAAGGCGTTGTCCCGCTGCACGAGGGGAACGATCCACAGCGGCGAGATCAGGTACCCGAGCAGCGCCCACGTCTTGCCGGGCTCGACGTCCTCCGGCGGGTAGAGCGCCGGCGCGGGGCCGGGCGTGGGGACGGCCATCGGCCCCGGGAGCGCCGGCGCACCGGGCGCCGCCCCGTACCCGGGCGGCATCCCCGCCGGGGCCGCGCCGTCGGTGGGGCTGCCGCTCCGCGGGGGCTGACCGCCCGAAGGACCGCCGAAGCCTGGCGGTGGGAACCCGCCCGGACCACCCTGATCTTGCTGGCTCATGTCCCGGGCAGGTTACACCGGCCGCGCGCCCCCGGGAACCCGGCGCGCCTACCGACCGGACAGGAGGCGCTCACACTTCACTCGTCGCCGGGATCGTCCTCGGAGAACGCCTCCACCCGGTAGGTCGCCACGGCGACGCCAGGACTCCGCCAGGCGCCGGGGTTGGCGCCGGCCTTGCGGGCGAGTTGATCGAGGAAGGCCTCCGGGTCCGGAAGCTTGTCCCAGACCTGGGGCAGGAACGTCGCGCGCTTCCCATCCAGCGCGAGGACGACCCCGTCGCGCCGCGGCGTCAGCCGCCGCAGGAGATCCTCCGGATCGGCGAACGCCAGCGGAATTGACGGGCCGAGCACGCTCACCTCGAGGGTGAGGCGGCAGATCTCTTCGGCGACCACCGGGGAGAACCGCGGATCACGCAGCGCCGCGGCGCGGGCGTTCTCGACCACGGCGAGCGCGAGCGGCCCGCGCGGGCTGAGGTCGCCGATGCAGCCACGAAGCGCGCCGGCCATTCGGAGCGTGACGAAGACGGCGCGGTGCACCAGCAGCGAGGGTGGGAGCCCGGCGGGCAACCTCAGGCGACGCCCCTCGCGCACGGCGGCCGTGATCGATCGCCGCCCCAGACCCAGCAGCGCACGGCGCTCCTCACGGCCGAGCCGGAGCGACTCGTCGGGTGTCCCCTGCCCGGCGCGCGGCGCCCCGATCGGGGAGTCGCTCGAATCGTCGCGGGGATGGGACATGGCGTTCGCGCTCGCTCGTCAGGAACGCGTAACCGCTCCGTCACGGCGCCACCATCCCCCCGGGCCGGCGCGCGCCATTCGCGGGCCGCGGCCGCCCTGGTAGCCTCGCCGCTCCGTCCCCTTGCCGCCGCGCGACCCGTCTCCGGCTCCGTCCGCGCCGCCCGACCAGCGGGCCAGCGTGCAGCTGCGGGCCGCCCTGGCGTTGGGGCTGGTCTTCGCGTTCGCGGCCCGATTCACCGGCTACTCCCTCCTCGCCGACGACGCCTTCATCAGCTTCCGGTACGCCGACAACCTCGTGACCCTCGGGGAGCTCGTCTACAACGCCGGCGAGCGGGTCGAGGGGTTCAGTAACCTCTCCTTCACGCTCCTCCTGGCCGCCGCGGCCCGTCTGGGCGTCGCCCCCCCTACCGCGGCCACCGCCATGGGCTTCGCGGCAGGCGCGCTCACGGTGCTCGGCGTCGCGCACGGGGCCCACCGCCACCTCGGCGGCTCGCCCGTCGTCGGCGCGGCGCTGGCGCTGGCGCTCGCGCTCTCGCCAAGCTTCGTGTTCTGGGCGAACGGAGGGCTCGAGACCGCGGTCTTCGCGCTGCTGATCCTGGCGGGGTGGCACGTGGCCGAGAGCACGAAGCGCGGTCGCCGCCGCGACGCGGCGCTGCGCGGATCGATCGGGGGCGCGCTCGCGCTCACGCGCCCCGAGGGGCACGGCCTGCTGCCCCTGGTCGGCGTGCTGCTGTGGCTCCGCGGCGCGCGCCCGCCCCAGATCGCGACCGGGCTCGTCATCGCCACCGCGCTGCCGCTCGCCGCGCTCGGGTGGCGCGTCGCCTACTACGGCGCCTGGGTCCCGAACCCCGTGCTCGCCAAGCTCACCCTCACCGGCGCGTCCCTCGCCCGCGGCGCGGCCTACGTCGCGGAGGGGCTCCGCGACGACGCGCTCTACCTGCTCCTGCCGGCGGTGCTCCTCGGGGATCTGCGCGCCACGAGACACCGCGTCCTGCTCTTCGGGATCGGCCTCGGCGGCGCGCTCGCGATCGCGGCCGGCGGCGACGGTCTCTACCGCGCCCGCCTGCTCGCGCCCTGGATCCCGCTCCTCATGCTCTCCGCGACGAGCGGCGTCGAGCGGCTTTGGCGGCGCGGCGGACCCTGGCGCGCGGTCGCGCTGGCGGGACCGCTCGCGACGGCGCTCGTCCCCCTCACGTCCGATCGGTTCTTCCGCGGATACTCCCTGGCCGAGGTCCGCGACTGGGAGGAACGTTGGAGCGCGGTCGGCGCCGCGCTCGCTCCGCGCCGCACCCCGACGGCGCTGCTGGCCACCAACGTCGCCGGACGCGTGCCCTACCGCTCGGGTTGGCGCACGCTCGACCTGCTCGGCCTCACCGACCGCGTCATCGCGACCACTCCCACGCGCGACGCGGGCCGAGGCTACGCGGGGCACGAGCGCGCGGCGCCCGCGTACGTGCTCGAGCGCGCGCCGGACGTCATCTACCTCTCCGTTCTCGACGGGCTCCCCGCCCCAGCGTTCGCCGACCACCGCGTCGTGGAGGCCGTGGTGGCGCGCGGCTCGCTCCACCGCTACGCCGCGCTCTTCGCGTCGCCGACGCTCTGGGAGCGCTACGCGCCGGCTCGGCTCCCGCTCCGGGACGGCACGGCCGCGAACCTGTTCGTCCGCCGCGACGGCGCGCTCGGCGACCTCGCCGACGCCGAGTGAACCGGCCGCGGCCGGCGTGCGTTGCCCTCCTGCCTCCCGCCGTCGTCCGGCGCGCGCCCCCAACGCCGGCTGCCTCCTGGACACCCCGGAGCACGGAGATTCCCCTCCGTCACTTTTGCAATTCCTTGCACTTGGCACTTGCATCGGGCCACGTAACGCGCCACATTGTGACCCGTCTCACAGCGTTACCAAAATCACAATACGGCGCGACCCCGACGGTCCAAGATGAGGCCACCATGGTGCATCCCCACGCCATTGGACGGCTCAGCCTGTACCGCCGCCTGCTCACGAACCACCTCCCCCCGGGGACACAGTTCGTCTTCTCCCACGAGCTCGCGGCCATGGCGCGGGTTTCGCCGGCCCAGGTCCGACGCGACCTGATGCACCTTAACTGCAGCGGCAGCCCCAGCAAGGGCTACCGCGTGGATCACCTCGTCGCCTGCCTCAGCGACGAGCTCGATCACGCCGCCGGCCAGAGCGTGGCGCTGGTCGGCATCGGCAACCTCGGCCGCGCGCTCATCACCTACTTCCACGGCCGCCGCGAGCGCCTCGCGATCATGGCGGCCTTCGACCGCGAGCCAGAGAAGGTCAACCGCATCTTCCACGGCTGCCACTGCTACCCGCTCGAGGAGCTGGAGGTGGTCCTTCGACGCGACGACATCCGAGCCGCGATCCTCGCCGTCCCGGCCAACGAGGCCCAGTCCACGGCCGACCGCCTCGTGTCCGCCGGCGGCCGCGGCTTGCTCAACTACGCCCCCGTGCCCCTGCGCGTACCCCCCGACGTCTACCTCGAAGAACAGGACATGACCACGGCGCTCGAGCGAGTCGCCTACTTCGCCCGCCAGCGCCCCCCGCACCGACGTGAGGAATGAAGTGACGCTCTCCGCCATCCTCGAGGGTTTTCCCCGCGCCCGACGTGACGCGCTCATCCCCCTGCTGCAGGAGGTCCAGCGCGCCCAGGGCTACATCTCGCGCGAGGCGGTCGTCGAGATCGGACGACACCTCGAGCTGCCCGCCTCCAAGATCTACGGCGTCGCCACCTTCTACAACCAGTTCCGGTTCGAGCCGCTCGGGCGCTATCACATCCAGGTCTGCCGGGGGACCGCCTGCCACGTGAAGGGGTCGCTCGCCGTGCTCGAGAGCCTCTGCAAGCTGCTCAAGGTGCGCCCGGGACAGACCACGCGCGACGGCCTGTTCAGCGTGGAGGTCGTCGCCTGCATCGGAGCCTGCGGGCTCGCCCCCGTGATCAGCGTCAACGGCGAGTTTCACGCGGGGGTGACCACCAAGCAGCTCCCGAAGATCCTCGCCACCTACCGCAACCGGGACGCGGCGGAGCGCGCGGCGAAGGAGGTGCAGCCATGAGCGGCTGCTGGCCCGAGCCCCTCGCCCCGTCCGGGACGCTCCTCGCCTACCTCCGCCGGCGGCAACCGGATCACCCGTGGCCCGACCCGGCGCGGCCGTCCGGCGAGGCGCCGGACCTCGCGACCATCTACGTGGGCGCGGGGACCTGCGGCCTCGGCGCCGGCGCCGTGCAGACGAAGGCGGCGATCCTCGCCTTCCTCGCCGACCGGCACCTCGAGGCGCGGGTGGTCGAGGTGGGCTGCATCGGGCTCTGTTCGGAGGAGCCCCTGGTGGATTTCGCGACCCCGGGGCGCCCGCGCCTCTGCTGCGCGCGGGTGACGGCCGAGGTCGTGCCGCCGGTGCTGGAGGCCCTCTTCGAGGGCGAGGTCCCGCGCCCGCACGCCATCGGGCAGTTCCGTGACTCGAACGGGCTCGACTGGCCACGCGTGCCGCACCTGGACGAGCTGCCGTTCTTCCGCCCCCAGACCCGGTGGGTGCTGGAGAACTGCGGGATCATCGATCCCGGCTCCTTCGAGGCCTACGTCGCGCGCGGCGGCTACTCCGCCCTGACCCTGGCCCTGACGACGCGCACGCCGGCCGAGATCCGCGAGATCGTGCTCGCCTCGGGGCTCCGCGGACGCGGCGGCGGGGGCTTCCCGACCGCCCAGAAATGGAAGCTCGCCGCGGCCCAGGGCGCGGATCAGAAGTACCTCATCTGCAACGCCGACGAGGGCGATCCCGGCGCGTTCATGGACCGGGCGGTCATCGAGGGGGATCCGCACCGCCTGATCGAGGGGATGGCGCTCGCCGCCTACGCCATCGGCGCGAGCAAGGCCTACGTCTACCTCCGCGCCGAGTACCCGCTCGCCATCGCCCGGTTGGAGGCGGCGCTGGTCCAGGCGCGCGCGGCGGGGCTGCTCGGCAAGGACATCCTCGACAGCGGCTTCGCCCTCGACGTCACCGTCAAGATGGGCGCCGGCGCCTTCGTGTGCGGCGAGGAGACGGCGCTGATGCGGTCCATCGAGGGCAAGCGGGGCATGCCCACCCCGCGCCCGCCGTTCCCAGCCGCGAGCGGGCTCTTCGGCAAGCCCACCGTGGTCAACAACGTGGAAACCCTGGCCAACGTCCCGCGGATCGTCGCGCTCGGCGCCGAGGCCTTCCGCGCCCTGGGCACCGAGGGCTCCAAGGGCACCAAGGTCTTCGCCCTCTCCGGCAAGGTCGCGCGCACCGGGCTCGCCGAGGTGGCGATGGGCACGACCCTCCGCCAGATCGTCTTCGACGTGGCGGGCGGCATCCCGGCACAGAAGGCCTTCAAGGCGGTGCAGATCGGCGGCCCCTCGGGCGGCTGCATCCCGGAGAGCGAGCTCGACATCCAGATCGACTACGAGTCCCTGAAGACCGTGGGGGCGATGATGGGATCGGGCGGCCTCGTCGTCATGGACGAGGACAACTGCATGGTGGACATCGCCAAGTTCTTCATGGATTTCATCCAGCGCGAGAGCTGCGGCAAGTGCATCCCCTGCCGCGAGGGCACCCGACGCATGCTGGAGATCCTGGAGATGATCACCCGCGGCCGGCACGGCGAGCAGGGTGCCGACGCGCTCGAGCGCTTCCAGGGCGTGCTCTACCTGCAGCGGCTGGCGGAGGTGATCCGGGACACCAGCCTCTGCGGTCTCGGCCAGTCGGCCCCGAACCCGGTACTGTCGACGCTGCGCTGGTTCCGCCACGAGTACGAGGACCACGTCTACGATCGTCGCTGCCCGTCGCTCGTGTGCCGTGGCCTGCTGACCTACCGGATCGATCCCGAGCTGTGCAACGGCTGCACGCGCTGCGCTCGCGAGTGCCCCGCCGACGCCATCCTCGGCGCCCAGCGGAGCGTGCACCACGTCGTGGACGAGAAATGCATTCGCTGCGGCGCCTGCGTGGACAACTGCCGCTACAACGCCGTGATCGTGGCGTGAACGCGAGGATGATGATGATGCAGATCACCGTCAATGATCAGCCCGTCCAGGCCCAGGAGGGCGAGACCATCCTCGCCGCGCTCGACCGCGCCGGCGTCCACGTCCCCACCCTGTGCCACCTGCGTGATCGCACCCCCACGGGCACCTGCCGCATGTGCGTGGTCGAGGTGGAGGGCGCTCGCTCCCTGGTCCCTTCCTGCTCGGCGCCGGGCGCCGCGGGCATGGTGATCCGGACCGACACGCCGCGGGCTCAGCGGGCCCGCAAGACGATGATCGAGCTGCTGCTCGCGAACCACCCGGACGACTGCCTCTACTGCGTCCGGAACGGCACCTGCGACCTGCAGGATCTCGCGGCGCGCTACGGCGTCCGCAACCGCCGCTACGCGGGCCGGAAGAACGAGTACCGCCTGGATCTGTCGAGCCCGTCCCTGGTGCGCGATCCGGCCAAGTGCGTCCTGTGCGGCAGGTGCGTCCGCGTATGCGAGGAGGTCCAGGGCGTCGCCGCCATCGACTTCATCGGCCGCGGGAGCCGCGCGCGGGTCGGGACCGCCTACGACACCGGCCTGAACGTCTCCTCCTGCATCAACTGCGGACAGTGCATCACGGTCTGCCCCACCGCGGCGCTGCACGAGCAGTCCCACGCGAAGCTCGTCGCCGACGCGCTGCGTGATCCCTCGCGCACGGTCGTCGTCCAGCACGCGCCGAGCGTCTCCGTGACCATCGCCGAGGAGTTCGGTCTCAAGCCGGGCGTGGACTCCGCCGGGGCGCTGGTGGCGGCGCTGCGCCGCATGGGGTTCGACGCCGTCTTCGACACCTCCTTCGGCGCCGATCTCACGGTGATGGAGGAGGCGTCGGAGCTCGTCACGCGCATCAAGTCGGGGGGAGCGCTGCCCCTGATGACGAGCTGCTCTCCCGGGTGGGTGAAATTCATCGAAACCTTCTACCCTCACCGGATCCCCAACCTGTCGACCTGCAAGAGCCCGCAGCAGATGCTGGGTGCGGTCACCAAGAGCTACTGGGCAGAGCAGCGAGGGCTCGAGCCGCGGTCGATCTTCGCCGTGTCGATCATGCCCTGCACCGCCAAGAAGTTCGAGATCGGCCGCAACGCCATGCTGCGCGAGGGCATCGCCGACGTGGACGCGGTGCTGACGACGCGCGAGCTGGCGCGCATGATCAAGCTCTACGGGCTCGACCTCGGCAACCTCCCCCCCGAGAGTCCCGACAACCCCTTCGGGCTGCGGAGCAGCGCCGGCAAGCTCTTCGGCGCCTCCGGTGGCGTCGCGGAGGCGGCGCTCCGGACCGCCCACCACCTCTTGACCGGCGAGGAGCTGCCGATGAGGTCCATCAAGGAGCTCCGCGGGCTGGAGGGCCAGAAGCACTTCACCGTGTCCGTCGCCGGCCTCGAGCTCGGCGTCGCCGTGGTCAGCGGCCTGGCGAACGCCCGCGAGCTGCTCGATCAGCTCGACCGCGGCCGCAGCGACCTCCACTTCGTGGAGGTGATGACCTGCCCCGGCGGGTGCATCAACGGCGGGGGGCAGCCGCTCCGGACGGACGCGAAGGCGATCCGCGCCCGTCTGAAGGCGCTCTACGACATCGACCGCGACGACGAGCTCCGCACTGCCCACGCGAACCCGTACATCCGGGAGCTCTACGCGCAGTATCTCGGCGAGCCCCTGGGCCACCGGAGCCACGAGCTGCTCCACACCCAGTACCAGCGCCGCGAGGTCCTGCGGTGACGAGCTCGACGGCCGCGGCGGCCCCGGCGTTCGTCTCGCTGGTGCGCACGATCCCGGAGCGCTGCCGGGTCTGCTACACCTGCGTGCGCGAGTGCCCCGCCAAGGCCATCCGGATCCGGGGCGGGCAGGCCGAGGTGGTCGACAGCCGCTGCATCGGCTGTGGCAACTGCGTCCGGGTGTGCAGCCAGCACGCCAAGCAGTACCGCTCCGCCGTCGACGAGGTGGAGGCCCTGCTCGCGTCCAACGCTCCGGTCGCGGCGATCGTGGCCCCCGCGTTCCCGGCCGAGCTCGGCACCAACGACTACCGCCGCTTCGTGGGCGCCGTGCGCGCGCTCGGCTTCGATCTGGTGAACGAGGTCGCCTTCGGGGCGGACCTGGTGGCCGACCGCTACCGGCAGCTGCTGCAGCGCGACGACGGACAGCAGTGGATCGCCACCACCTGCCCGGCGCTGGTCGCGTTCGTGGAGCGCTACCACCCGGAGGCCGTCCCCCGGCTCGCGCCCATCGTGTCGCCCATGATCGCGACGGCGCGGGTGCTGCGCCGGCTCCACGGCCCCACGCTCCGCATCGTGTTCGTCGGCCCCTGCATCGGCAAGAAGGCGGAGGCGGCGGACTCGCTGGTGACCGGCGAGGTCGACGCGGCGCTCACCTTCGCCGAACTCTGGCGGATGTTCGCCGCCCACGACGGCGCCGTCGAGACGGCCACGCCGTCCTCCTTCGACCCTCCCGAGCCGGGCCTCGGGCAGCTCTTCCCGATCAGCCGCGGCCTGCTGCAAGCCGCGGACATCCAGGAGGACCTCCTGCAGACGCGCGTGGTCAGCGCGGCCGGCCGCACCGAGTTCGGCGCCGCCGTGCGCGACTTCACGGCCGGGGAGCTCGAGGCGCGGCTGCTCGAGGTCCTCTGCTGCAACGGCTGCATCATGGGCCCGGGCATGACCACCCAGGAGCCGCTGTTCCGGCGGCGCGCCCAGGTTAGCGCCTACGCGCGGGACCGCTTCAACGAGCTCAACCTGAACCGGTGGCACGCGAAGATGGATCGCTTCGCGGACGTCGACCTCGGCCGGCAATTCCTGGCCCGGGATCGCCGCATCCCTGCCCCCTCGTCGGAGGAGCTGGACGCGATCCTCGCGCGGCTCGGCAAGCGCTCCCAGGACGACGAGCTGAACTGCGGCGCCTGCGGCTACGACACCTGTCGCGAGCACGCGGTGGCCATCCACAAGGGCCTGGCCGAGCCGGAGATGTGCCTGCCCTTCACGATCGAGCGACTGAACGAGGCCTGCCGGGATCTGGCCTCGAGCCACCAGGAGCTCGCGACCACGCAGCAGGCGCTGATGCAGTCCGAGCGCCTGGCGAGCATGGGCCAGCTCGCCGCCGGGATCGCCCACGAGATCAACAACCCCCTGGGGGTGGTGCTCCTGTACGCGCACAACCTGCTGGCGGAGGCCACCCAGGACGGCCTCCGCGAAGACCTCCAGATGGTGGTCGAGCAGGCCGACCGCTGCAAGAAGATCGTCAGCGGGTTGCTCAACTTCGCTCGCCGTAACAAGGTGGCCCGTCAGTCCGTGGACGTGCCGCGGCTCGTCGATCACTGCCTCGGCATGGTCGCCATCCCGCCCAACATCACCGTGACGACCGAGCACGCGGCCCCGCAGCTCCGCGCGGAGCTCGACCCGGACCAGATCGCCCAGGTGGTGACCAACCTGGTGTCGAACGCGGTGGCGGCCATGCCCGACGGGGGCAAGCTCACGGTGGGGACCCGCGAGCAGGGCGACGAGGCGGTGCTGGTGGTGACCGACACGGGCACCGGCATCCCGCCGGAGAACATCCACAAGATCTTCGAGCCCTTCTTCACCACCAAGCAGATGGGCCGAGGCACGGGGCTCGGGCTGGCGGTCACGTACGGTATCGTCAAGATGCACCGCGGCGTCATCCAGGTGACCTCCAACGCCGACCGGAGCGTCGGCCCCACCGGCTCGACGTTCACCGTGCGGCTGCCTCGGCGCGGAGACGAAGACCCCCCTATCCTGAGCGAAACAGACGATGAACTACCAAGGGAAGTCCATCCTGCTGGTTGACGATGACGTCGACCTGCTGGCCCAGATGGCCATCCAGCTCCGGAGCCTCGGCTGCGAGGTGATGGAGGCCGAGAGTCAGCGCGCCGCGGAGGCCCTGCTCGAGCGCCAGCGCCCCGACGCGGCCGTCGTCGATCTGATGATGGAGCACGAGGACAGCGGCTTCGTCCTCGCGCACCACGTCAAGCGCCGGTACCCCGACGTACCGGTGATCGTCGTGACCGCGGTGACCAGCGAGCTCGGGCTCACCTTCGACGCCACCACGTCCGAGGAGCGCGCGTGGATCCGCGCCGATGCGCTCCTGAACAAGCCCGTCCGCTTCGAGCAGCTCGAGCGTGAGCTGCGACGTCTGCTCCCCCAGCCGTAGCCGTGATCGGCCGCCGCGCGCCGCCGCCGCGGCGCCCGGGCGCCCCCCCTTCCCCGCCCTGCCCCCGATGGACCCCGCCCCGCCGAACCCGATGGAAACCATCCGCGTCTTGGTCGTCGATGACGAGGCGGGGATGCGGCTCGGGGTGGAGCGCACCCTGCGCGGCTTCCACGCCGCGCTGCCGGACGTGGAGGGCGAGGTCGACTTCACGGTGAGGCTGGCGTCCTCCGGGGAGGAGGCCCTCGAGGTGCTCCGCGCCGGCGGCGTCGATCTGCTGCTCTTGGACCACAAGCTGCCCGGGATCCAGGGCCTCGAAGTGCTCGACCTGGTGACCAAGGAGCGGCACGGGGACGTCCTCACCGTGATGATCACCGCCTACGCGTCCATCGAGACGGCGGTGAGCGCCACCAAGCGCGGCGCCTACGATTTCCTCGCCAAACCCTTCACCCCGGCCGAGCTCAAGGCGACGGTGACCAAGGCCGCGCGCCACCTGATGCTCCAGCGCCAGGCGCAGAAGCTCGCGCGCGAGCGCCACCGGCTCCGCTTCCAGCTCATCAGCGTGGTGGCGCACGAGCTCAAGAGCCCACTGGCGGCGATCGAGGGCTATCTCCGGCTGCTCGAGGATCCCCGCACCGGCGCCGACCCGGCGACACGTTCCCGCATGATTGAGCGGAGCCTGGTACGCCTCGACGGGATGCGCAAGCTCATCTTCGATCTGCTCGATCTGACCCGCATCGAGTCCGGTGAGCGGCCGCGAAACCTCGCCCGGATCGACCTGGTCGAGCGGTGCTCGCTGGCCCTCGACGCCGCCCGGCCGGCCGCGGAGGCGCGCGCGGTGTCGCTCACGCTCGACGCGCCCGCCGCGCTCGAGTTCGAGGCCGACCCCGCCGAGATCGACATCGTGCTGAACAACCTGGTTTCCAACGCGGTCAAGTACAACCGCGACGGGGGCGCGGTCACGCTGTCGGTCCGGGGGGACGAGCACCAGGTGACGATCACCGTGCAGGACACCGGCATCGGCATGACCGCGGAGGAGTGCGGGCGCCTGTTCGGCGAGTTCGTGCGGATCCGCAACGAGAAGACCAAGAACATCCTCGGCAGCGGCCTCGGGCTCTCGATCCTCAAGCGGATCGCCGCCCTGTACCGGGGCGAGGTCCGGGTGACGAGCGAGCCCGACGTCGGCTCGACGTTCACGGTGACGCTCGCCCGGAAGGCCACGGCCAGCCCCTGATCGTCCACCTCCCCGTCGGCGAGCGCCGCCCGCCCGCCGCCCGAGCGGCGGGGGCGGTCACCGCCCTCGGCCTCGCCCCCCGGCATCACCATCCCAAGAGGAGCCATGCGTGACCACATCATCGTCGGAGTCCACATCACCGACCGCGTGACCAACGCGGGCGAGGTCCAGGCCGTGCTCACCCGGTACGGCGCCTGCATCCGCACCCGCCTCGGGCTGCACGACGCGACCGGCGATTCCGCCGAGCCGAGCGGGCTCATCCTGCTGGAAACGATCGGCCCCCCGCAGAACGTCGAGGCGCTCTGCGACGCGCTGCGAAAGCTCCGCGGCGTCCAGGTCCAGCAGATGTACTTCTCCCACCCGGAGGCTTGATCTTGGGGCTCCTCGGCGCCATGAAAGAGCGTGGCGGGAGGCCGCGTGCCGAGACGCCCCGGCCCTCGCCCTCGACGAGCATGGACCGTTCCACGATCCTGCGCTGGCTGCGCGAGCGCGATCCCGAGCGACTCGAGGCGCTCTACGCCGAGGCGGACGCCGTCCGACGCGCACACGTCGGCGACGCCGTTCACCTCCGCGGCCTGGTCGAGATCTCGAGCTACTGCCGGCGCAAGTGCACCTACTGCGGGATCCGAGCCGGCAACTTCAGCGTGGAGCGCTTCCGGCTCACCGCCGCCGAGGTGGTGGCCTGCGCCAAGCAGGTAGCCGCCTTCGGCTGCGGGACGGTCGTGCTCCAGGGCGGTGAGGATCCCGCGTTCGACGTGGAGTCGTGCGCGGAGATCATCCGCCAGATCAAGGCCGAGACACCGCTGGCGGTGACCCTCTCCCTCGGCGAGCTCGCCCCGGCGGATCTCGAGCGCCTGCGCGCCGCCGGCGCGGAGCGGTACCTGCTGCGGTTCGAGACCTCGAACGCGGCGCTGTACGCGCGCCTCCACCCGCCGCACCAACCCGGCGAGCCCACCCGGCGGGAGCTGCTCCACCGCCTGCGCGAGCTCGGGTTCGAGGTCGGCAGCGGGGTGATGGTCGGTCTGCCGGGCACCACCTTCGAGGATCTCGCCAACGACCTGCTCGCCTTCCGCGCGCTGGACCTCGACATGATCGGCATCGGCCCCTACATCCCGCACCCGCAGACGCCGCTCGGGCGGCACGGCGTGCGGACCACGGCGGACCAGGTACCGAACGACGTGGTGACGAGCTGCAAGGCGATGGCGCTGACCCGGCTGCTCTGCCCCCGATCCAGCATCCCCGCCACCACCGCGCTGGCGACCCTCTCCCCGGGCGGTCGGATGCAGGGGCTGCGGGCGGGCGCGAACGTCTGGATGCCGAATTTCACGCCGCCCCGCTTCCGCGCCTCGTACGAGATCTACCCGGGCAAGGCGAGCCCACGCCACGACGAGATCGCCCACGAGTTCGTGCTCGAGACGATCGCCCTCATGGGGCGCCACGTGGGCCGCGGCCCGGGACCGAGCCCGAACTACGTCGCGCGGACCTCGCCGGTCCCCACTGCGGCCCCATGCTCCCCCTCTGCACCCGCCTGAGTCGCCACGCCACCGACTTCATCGACGACGCGCGCTTGCGCGCGCTCGTGGAGTCGAGGCGCCTGTGCGACGTGCACGCGGTGCGCGACGTGATCGCGAAGGCGCTCGAGAAGGTCCCGCTCGCGGTCGACGAGGCGGCCCTCCTGCTCCACGCGGGCACGCCCGAGCTCCGGGCCGAGATCTTCGCGGCCGCGCGCGCCCTCAAGGAACGAGTCTACGGCAACCGCATCGTGCTCTTCGCCCCCTTGTACGTCGGCAACCGCTGCGTCAACTACTGCACGTACTGCGGCTTTCGGCGCGACAACCCGGCGGCGCTGCGCCGCACCCTGTCGACGCGGGAGCTCCGGGAGCAGGTGGTCGCCCTGGAGCGGCAGGGCCACAAGCGTCTCATCGTCGTCTTCGGCGAGCACCCCGGGTACGACGCCGAGTTCATCGCCTCCTGCGTCCGCGCCATCTACGACGTGCGCGAGGGCCACGGGGAGATCCGGCGGGTGAACGTCAACGCGGCGCCGCTCGACCACGCGGGGTTCCGCACGGTCAAGGCGGCCGGGATCGGCACCTTCCAGATCTTCCAGGAAACCTACGACCACCGGGTGTACGCGCGGGTCCACCCGCGCGGGCCGAAGTCGGACTACCTGTTCCGCCTCGACGCGCTGTCCCGCGCCCTGGAGGTCGGCCAGGAAGACGTCGGCATCGGCGCGCTCTTCGGGCTCGCGGACTGGCGGTTCGACGTGCTCGGGCTGGTTTCGCACGCGGTGTTCCTGAAGGAGCGCTACGGCTGCGGGCCGCACACCATCAGCTTCCCCCGGCTCCGCCCCGCCTCCGGCATCGCGGTCGAAGACCGCCCGCTGGTGAGCGACGACGACTTCCGGCTGCTGGTGGCGGTCCTGCGGCTCGCCGTGCCCTACACGGGCCTCATCCTCACCGCGCGAGAGCCGGCGGCGCTCCGGCGCGAGCTCCTCGCCTTCGGGGTGTCGCAGATCGACGCGGGGTCGCGCATCCAGCTCGGTGGCTACACGGAGGAGGGTGACGCGCAGCAGATGAACCAGAGCCAGTTCGAGCTCGGCGACGTGCGGACCCTCGACGCGGTGATCCGGGAGCTGTCGGAGGACGGGTACGTCCCGAGCTTCTGCACGGCGTGCTACCGGCTGGGGCGCACGGGCGAGCACTTCATGGAGTTCGCGATCCCGGGCTTCATCAAGCGCTTCTGCACGCCCAACGCCCTGACGACCTTCCAGGAGTACCTGACCGACTACGCGTCCCCGGCGACCCGCGCCGCGGGGCAGGTCCGGATCGCGGCCGAGCTCGGCTCGTTCCGCGAGGGCGCCCAGAAGGAGCGGCTGCTCCGCCGGCTCGCGCTCATCCAGTCCACCGACGAGCGGGATCAGTACGAGTGAGCGCGGAGGGCGGGCGCCGCGGCCCGCGGGCGCCTCCCTCCGCCAGCGTCGCGGCGCCCATGACCGGCTCCCCCCTGCCCCCCACCCCTTCCCGGACCGAGCGGGACCTGCTCGGTGAGCTCACGCTGCCCGCGGGCGCCCTGCACGGCATCCACACCGCCCGCGCGCTCGCGAACTTCCCGCTCACCGGGCGCCCGGTGCGGAGGGATCTGGTACGCGCCTACGGCGCAGTGAAGCTCGCCTGTCTGGAGACGAACGCGGAGCTCGACCACCTCCCGGCGGAGATCGTGCCCGCGCTGCGCCAGGCCTGCGAGGAGCTGATGAGCGGCGATCTCGGCGCGCACGTCGTCGTGGATGCGCTCCAGGGCGGCGCAGGCACCAGCACCAACATGAACGTGAACGAGGTGCTCGCCAACCGGGCGCTGCAGCTGCTCGGCGGCGTGCCAGGCGACTCCGCGCGCGTCTCCCCGAGCGACCACGTGAACCTCCACCAGTCGACGAACGACACCTTCCCTACCGCCCTGCGGATCGCGGCCATCTGGGGGCTCCACGGGCTGGAGGAGTCCCTCGTCGCCCTCGTCGAGGCCTTCCAGCGACAGGAGCGCGCCTTCGCGGACGTGGTGAAGGTCGGCCGCACGGAGCTGATGGACGCCGCCCTGGTCACGCTGGGGCGCGAGATGGGCGCCTACGCCGAGGCGTTCGGGCGCGACCGGTGGCGCGTCCATCAATGCGAGGAGCGCCTGCGCACCGTGAACCTCGGCGGCACCGCCGTCGGGACCGGGCTCGGGGCGCCGCGGGAATACGTCTTCCGCGTGGTGGAGCGGCTCCGCGCGGTCACCGGCCTCCGGGGCGCCCGCGCCGAGAACCTCCTCGAGGCGACCCAGAACGTGGACCCGCTGGTCGAGGTGAGCGGCGTCCTCAAGGTGCTGGCCGTCGACCTGCTCAAGGTGGCGAGCGATCTGCGCCTGCTCGGGTCGGGACCGGACGCCGGCCTCGGCGAGCTCCGCCTCCCGGCGCGGCAGGCCGGCTCATCCATCATGCCCGGCAAGGTCAACCCGGTGATCCCCGAGGCGGTCACCCAGGTCGCCATCCAGGTCCAGGCTTCGGACGTGGTAATCGCGCAGTCCGCCTCCCTCGGCTCCCTCGAGCTCAACCCGTTCCTCCCCCTCATCGCCGAGCACCTGCTGGGCAGCCTCGAGCTGCTGACGCGCGCCGCCTCGTTGCTCCGCACCCACTGCGTCGACGGGCTGGAGGCGAACCGCGAACGCTGCCGCGCGTGGACGGCCGGCGCGGTGGCGACGGCGACGGCGCTGGTGGAGCCGCTGGGCTACGAGCGGGCGACGGCGCTCGCCCGGCGCGCGAGCGCGACCGGGCGCCCGCTCGCCGACATCGTGGTCGAGGACGGGGCGCTCTCGGCCGAGCAGTTCGCGGAGCTCACCACGCCGGAGGCCGTCAACCGCCTCGGGTCACCGAGCGGCGCGCGGAGGCAGCGCCCGTGAGGACGACGCCCCGCGGGCTCCGGCCCCATGTCGGCATCTTCGGGCGGCGCAACGCCGGGAAATCCTCGCTCCTGAACGCGATGACGCGGCAGGAGACGTCGATCGTGTCCGCCGAGGCCGGGACCACGACCGACCCGGTCGAGAAGCCGATGGAGCTGCTCCCGCTCGGCCCGGTGGTGTTCATCGACACGGCGGGGGTGGACGATCACGGCGCGCTCGGCCAAAAGCGGGTAGAGCGCACGCGCCGGGTCCTCGATCGGTGCGATCTGGCCCTGCTGGTGGTCCCGGCGGGGCGCTTCGAGGCGTTCGAGGAGGAGCTGCTCGCCGAGCTCCGCGCGCGCGGGGTCCCCACGGTGGTCGTGTTCAACCAGCGCGATCGCGGCGAACCGGCCCCGGCGCTGCTCGCGCGCCTGGCCGCGGAGGGGATCGGCAGCGTCAGCACGGTGGCCCACCGCGGCGAGGGCGTGCTCGACCTGCGCGAGGCGCTGGTGCGGGTCGCGCCCGCCGAGCTCCTCGAGACGCCGGCCTTGGCCTCGGATCTCGTCCCCCCGGGGGAGCTCGCGGTGCTGGTGGTCCCCATCGACAAGGAGGCCCCGAAGGGGCGCCTCATTTTGCCGCAGGTGCAGACGATCCGGGATCTGCTCGACGCCAGCGCCTACTGCCTCGTGGTCAGGGAGCGCGAGCTCAGCGACGCCCTCGATCGGCTGCGCCGACCCCCCGCGCTGGTCGTCACCGACTCCCAGGCCTTCCTCAAGGTGGCCGGGGACACGCCGCCCGAGGTTCCGCTCACGAGCTTCTCGATCCTCTTCGCCCGCCTCAAGGGCGACCTCACCACCTTCACGGAGGGGGCGTTCGCCATCGAGGCGCTCCGCGCGGGTTCTCGCGTGCTCATCGCCGAGGCCTGCTCGCACCACCCGATCGGCGAGGACATCGGGCGGGTGAAGATCCCGCGCTGGCTGACCCAGTACGTCGGCGCTCGCCTCGAGTTCATCCACGTCCAGGGGCACGACTTCCCCGTGGACCCGTCTGCCTTCGACCTGGTCGTGCACTGCGGGGGCTGCACCCAGAACCGCCGCGAGGTGTTGACGCGGATCGCCCGCTGCCAGCAGCGGGGCGTCCCGATCACGAACTACGGGGTGTGCATCGCGTACAGCCTGGGTATCCTGGACCGAGCGCTCCGGCCGTTCCCCGGGCCGCACGCGCGGTACCTGGCCCTGCGGGGCGACGGGGCCGGACGGGGGCCAGGACCGGAGTAGTAACCGCGCTGCCGGAGGGCCAGGCAGGGGAGAACCCTCCCCCGGCTGGCGCCCTCCCGCCCCGTCGTGCAACGCTCCGACGCCATGCGGTGGCCACTCGCCCCCGGCTGCCTCGCGCTGGCCCTGTTCACCCCGCCAGCAGCGGCGGAGGAGCCCACGCCCATCGCGCTGGTGTACGAGGCGCCGCCGGACTGCCCCGCGGCGATCGAATTCCTCGGCTCGGTCCAGGCACGGACAAGCCGGGTGCGGGCGGCCGCGCCCGAGGAGGTGACGAACGCCACGGTGGTCCAGGTGACGATCGGCGAAGACGCGCGCGGGAGCTGGGGCAGCCTGATGCTGATCGAGGCGGGCGTGGTAACCGGTCGGCGCCGGGTGGAGGGCGAGTCCTGCCAGGAGATCGTCGACGCGCTGGCGCTCGCTACGGCCCTGAGCCTGGACCCCACGGCGCTGCTCGGACCAGAGCGACCCGCGAACGCGCCGCCGCCGGAGACGGCAACGTCAGCGCCGCCGCCCGCGCCCGAGAAGCCCGCGCGATCTCCGCGGCCGCGCGCGAAGGCCGAGCAGCCGTACCTGCTCCGGCTGGGCACCGCGGCGATCGTGGCGGAGCCCCTCGCGCCCATGCCGTTCTGGGGCGGTCTGGCCGAGGTGGGCGTCGCGCGCGGGCGACGAGGTCCCGCTGCCGCCGTCGCCTTCGGTTTCGCCCTGGGGGACGGGGATCACGCGCGCTTCTCCTGGCAGGTGGCGCGGCTCCTCCTCCACCCGCTGCGGGCGCCGCTGGGCCAGATGGCGGAGGTGGGTGTGGGGTTGGCGTCCGAGGTAGGTGCGTTGCGCGCAGAGGGGGAGCGCCTAGACACCACGCGGACCGTGACCCGCGGCTACTGGAGCGCGGGGCTGGACGGACGTCTCGAAATCACGCTGCACTCCAGGCTGGTGGCGAGCCTGGCGGCCGGGCTGGCGCTCCCGGGGACCGATCGTCGCTTCACGATCGGCGATCCGCCGCGAGAAATCGCCTCCTCTCCGGCCCTGGTGCCGCTCGTCGGCGTCGGCATCGGCGCCCGGCTGCCGGTCTGGTCCGGGTCCAGGACGGCGAGAAATGATCAATTGGGCGCGCCGCGGGCATCGGTGGGCGGCTCGGACGTTGCCGAGCCGAACCACCTTGTCCGATGATCGCCGCCGACGCACTGACCCTAACCTGGGCCGCCCCGCAGGAGGGCATCATCGCTTCGCGCAACGATCAACGGCAGCGGCGCCTGCGGACGCTGGTGGACGCCAACATCGACTTCGTCGCCCGGGTACTGCAGAACCTCGGCACCCCGGCGGCGGACGTCGACGACGCCGTGCAGCGGACGTTCATGGTCCTCTCGGATCGACTGGACGACGTGCGCCCGGGCGCGGAGCGGTCGTTCCTCTACCAGACCGCGGCGAACGTCGCGGCGCACGCGCGCCGCGGCCTGGCGCGGCGGCGTGAGGTGCCGAGCGAGCACACTCCGGAGCGCGCCGATCTGGTGGAGACGCCCGACGTGCTGGCGGATCGCCAGCGTGCGCGCGCGCTGCTCGATCGGGTCCTCGACGCGATGGGCGAGGATCTGCGCGAGGTGTTCGTGCTGTACGAGCTCGAGGAGCTCACTATGGTCGAGATCGCCGCCACGCTGGCGATCCCATCGGGGACGGTCGCGTCGCGCTTGCGGCGCGCCCGGGAGCGGTTCCGTGCAGAGGTCGCCTCGCTGCACGAGCCGAAGGGGGAAGAGGAGAGCGCATGATGGAGCCACGCCGTCTGATCGACGACTCGCCGGGGGAGCTAGAAGCCGCGCTGCTGCGTGCCGGCCGCGAGCCCCGCGCGTCGAGCCGCGCGAGGTTGAGCACCCTCGCCGCGCTCGGCATCGCCGGCTCGGCCGTGGTCGCCGGCAAGAGCGCCGCCGCCACACTGTCGACGAGCTCCACGCAGCAGCTCATCGCCGCCGGGACCGTCGCCATCGCGGCGACGATCGGGGTGCTCGCGCTGACCGTCGGTCGCCCGACGCCCGCCCCCGCCCCGGCGAGCGCGCCGGTCCCCGCGACGAGCGCGAGCCCGGCGCCCGGGGCCGCGACCAAGAACCTCGCCACGACGCCCGATCCGGAGCCGCCAGCTCCAGCGGCGACCGCGCCCACCCGGAGCGCCGCGGCTCCCTCCCCGCTCGCTTCTCGCCCGCTGCCCGGCGCCTCGCTCGCCGAGGAGACGCGATCCCTCGACGCCGCGCGCCGGGCGCTCGCGGCAGGCGAGCCGAGCCAGGCCCTCACGTTGCTCGACGAGCACGCGCGGCGGTTCCCGCGCGGCGGGCTCGCGCTCGAGGCCGAGGTGCTCCGCATCGAGGCGCTGGCGCGGAGCGGCAACCGAGCGGCGGCGACCGCGCGCGCGCGCGCCTTCGTCGCGCGCCACCCGAGCAGCGTCTTCACCCCCCGCGTGCGGCGGATCGCGGGCGACTGAGGCGCGGCGGCGCGCCGCGCGCTCGGGAGCGCGGTCAACAGCAGGGATCCCCGCCGTCGCGGCCCGGCTCGTCGGCGTCGGACCCGGGTTCGCGCCGCACGGGACAGCAGATCCGCGGCGCCGCCGCGCTCACGCCGGAGGCGACGAGGAGCCAGCTCACGCCGCCGCCGCAGCCCGCGCAGGAAGGGAATCGCTCCCCCACCTGGAAGCGCCGTGTGATCGCGTGCCCGCAGTCCGTCTCGTAGATGCCGGCCTCGGCGCAGGCGTCGCCGGTCTGAGCCATGATGTCTCCGTCACCCCCTCGCCCGAGGCTACCACCGCGCCGGCGGCGCGCCAGCCCCCAGCCCGAGCCGGTCGCGCCGCCGCAACCGCGGCGCTCCCTGCCCGGGGAGGAGCGTTGGCACCTCGGTCAAGGGGCCACGTCGAAGCTGAGGAGCTCCTCCGTCTGCCCGCCGAGCTCCTTCACCTTCCCGACGCCGGGCGCGTAGAAATACTGCTTCCCGGCGGGGAGCTTGTTCAGCACCACCACCTCGAAGGTACCAGCGGGCACGGTGATGGTGGTCCCGATCGAAACCACGATCCAGCGGTCGCTCACGGTGGCGCTGCTCGTCGTGCCCGCCTGGATCTTCGTCTCCACGTAGGTTTCTACCCACTCGACACCTGCGAGCAGGTGCTCGGCGCTCCCGTCGATGTGGAGCTTGTACGGATCCCAGTGCTCCTCGAGGTCCAAGATGCCGGTCGTGCCGTTGAAGGACTGCTCGCGGTAGCGCAGCACGCGGTCACCATCCTGGCGCTGCCAGCTCACGGTTTCGTCGGCGCCGTCGCGCTTCGACGTCACCACGCGGTTGGCCAGCTCCGCCGCGTGGGGACCCGTGCCCCCCACGGGCTCCTCGTCACCGACGACGGTGACCTTCTCGGTCACCAGACCCTGGGCGTCCGTGACCCGGTAGGTCCAGGTGTTGCCCGGCTGCCAGGGAAGGAGCGGACCCTGGGCCACGTCATCCGGGTCGGACGCGCCCGGGTCCTCTGTCCCACAGGCCGCCGTCAGGACGGCGGTGAGGGCGAGGAGGCCCCACGGCACGGCGCCACGTTCCAGGCTTGTTCCCGTCCAACTCAGCATGGCAAACCTCCCTTCCTCACTGGTGCCTCCCCGGGCAAGGCCGAAGATCCGAGAACGTCGAGGCTCCTCGGCGAGGACGCCTGCGCGTCGTGACGCCAGCCACGTACCCCCCGTCGAGCGCGCGACTGCCGGCGCCCAGACCAGTGACCTGCCCGCGCGAGGCCACTAGAACGCCACCCCCGCCTGGAGCAACGCCGACCGGCGGCCGAGCCAGGGATCGATCGCGTAGGCGGCCGGGAAATTGCGGAGCGCCTCCGAGGCGCCGAGCTCGAGCCCGACGCGCGCGCGCTCCCACGCGCCCACGTGGACGCCGACCGCCTCCTCGAGGGCCGCGTCGGTTTCCACCTCGAGATCGGGGTCGAGCCAGCCGAACCGCGCGAAGGGCTCGACGTAGAACGCCCCGCGACGCGCGCCGCCCGCGCGCCAGGCCCCGAGGACCCGCGCCATGGCGAAGACCGCGTCGCGATCGTCCGGCGCCTTCGCCCCGTGCTCGTACCAGCTCGCGCCGAAGACACCGTCGATCCAGAGCCGTACGCCGCCGTGCGCCAGCTCGCGCGCGAAAAAAGCGTCGAGGCCACCGGCCGGGAAGTGCGGCGGCTCCTCGCCCAGGGGGAACTGCTCGGGAGTGCCGACCCGATCCAGGAAGAAGCCGCCGAGCTCCACGGACCCGAGCTCGGCCTCGGCGCGCGCGACGAGGTTCTGCGAGCGAACCGCCACCTCGGACAGGAAGGTCGTCTCCCGAGTGACCGCGTCCTCCAGGCGGGAGCCCTGAAAGGCGCCGACGGTGAGGCGCAGCCGTGGCTCTCCGTGGCTGCGGGCCGCGAGCTGTACGCCGGGCCTCCGGCCCCCTACCTCGAGCCGGTCCTCGAGGATGAGGCTCAGCAGCCCCCGGTCGACCACGGGCAGGCTCCAGGACGACTCCGTCTCGACGGCGACCCCCGGCACGCGAAACTGCCCCGCGCGAGCGGTGAAGATCCGGCCGCGCGCCTGCGCGTAGGCGTCCTTCAGGCGTGGACGACCGGCGAGCTCCCCCTCGACCTCCGCGCTGAAGACGTCGCCGGGCAGGCGCACCTTGGCGCCCAGCCGCGCCTGCTGCACGCCGAGATCGAGCGAGGTGATCCGATCCTCGTCGAGCTCGCCCGCGCTCGTCAGGACAGTGGCCTCGCGCTCCACCAGGCTGGCGCGCGTCACCGCGCGCCCGCGGACCTCGATCTGGAGCTCGTCCTCGTCCTCTCCGCCCGCCTTCTCTTCGCCCACGGCCGGCGGGGGCGGATCGGCGCCGAACGCCGAACGAGCCCACCCGACGTCGAGCGCGACGACCAGGCCGAGCGCGGCGAAACCCGCGGGCGAACGCAGCCCGCCGCGCCCCACCACACCGTGCTCTCCCGGGCCGAGAGTCCCGCCTTCGCGCGCCAGAGGCGGCGGGACACGAGCGGAGCGAGGCCTGGTGGAGCCGCCCGGCAGCGCTTGCCCTCCGGCGCTCGCCGCGGCGGCTTGGCGCATGAGCTCACGAGGGCTTCGGCACGGGCGCAAGGCAGGCTCCCAGGGGGTGAAGGAGGCGACGTTGGGGTACGATCGCGGCGGGTCCGCGACGGCGACGGCACCGCACCGCCCTGCAGGGGCCGCCGGCCGCCGAGAACGGCTCACGCCGCCGCCCCATTCTAGTCGAAGGAGCGTTTCGTTCCAGTCACGTGACCGCCGCCGGAGCGCTCACGGGACGCAGTCGTTCACGCATTGGGTCCCGCATTCCCAGACGCCCTCCGGACCGCACCGACACCCGAGACAGGAGAGCGGACAGCCCGGATCGGCACCGGCGAGCGCGATGGTGAGGTTGGGACAATTCCGGTGACCACAGAGCCGGCTGCCGTCCGGCGCCTCGTGACAGACGTCCTCCGGCCGGCGCGGGTCGATGCAGTCCTGATCGTCCTGGCACGCCGCCAGCGAGGCGCAGCCGCAGCGCGCGCAATCGATGCGCACCGTCCGGAACCCCGGCGGGCAGTCGGCCAAGCAGGTTTCCGCCTGGTCACAGAGCGCGCAGCTCCCGGCGATGCAGACCGCGGGCGGGGGACAGTCCTGATCGTCGCGACAGCGGAGCGCCGGCTCTCCGCCCGTCCCGGATACCCCACCCGTGGAGCCCGCCGCGCCGCCGGTGGGCCCTCCGGCGCCCCCCCCGAGAGGACCCGTCCCCCCCATCGAGGCCCCCCCAGCGCCGCCACGCCCGGGGGTGCTGAGGAGCTCGTGCGCGGGGCTGCTGCAGCAGAGGAGCCAGGCCGTCGCGACGAAGCCGAGCGAAGTGCCAAGACGCGAGGACATCCTCCAGGTTGGGGCCGATGCCCGCCTCTTTCGGCTCAAGCGGCGGCCCGGCTCCGGGAGTATGCTCGAGTTCTTGAGCCGATCGAGGGCGCTCACGGCCCTCCTGACCAGGCATGCCTCTCCCCGCGCTCAGCCCAGTCCGGTCGGTCGGTGCCCGCCCCGACGTGCCGGTGGTGGGCTCCACGAGCGACGAGGAGCTGGTCGGGCGCCTGCTCACCGGGGATCCGTGGGCCCGGGAGGCCCTGTATCGGAAGCATTTCCAGGCCGTCTTCGTCACCGCCCTGCGCCTGCTGGCGAGCCGGGCCGAGGCCGAGGACGTCGCCCAGGACGCCTTCCTCGCGGCGTTCCGAGACATCGGCGCCATCCGGGACCCCGGCGCGATCGGCGCCTGGCTGCTCAAGATCACGGTGCGCCAGGTACACCGGCGCCTGCGACGGCGCCGCATGCTCCGCGCGCTGGGCATGGATCACGGGCTCGAGGACGGCGGGCTCGAGTTCCTGGCCGCCGAGGGCTGCGGGCCCGAGGTGCGCGTCGAGCTCGGGCGCCTCGATCGGGTCCTCGGCGAGCTCCCGCCCGCGCAGCGCGTGGCGTGGATGCTCCGGCGGGTAGACGGCCACTCGCTCGACGAGGTCGCGGCCGCCTGCGAGTGCTCGCTCGCGACCGCGAAGCGGCGCATCGCGGCCGCCGACGCCAGCATCCACCAACACCTCGACCTCGAGGAGGCGCCTGATGAGTAGGCTTCCGATACCGGTGGGGAAGACGCTCCGCGACGGCTTCACGGAGGTCGACGTCCAGCGGGTGTGGCGCGGCATCCAGACCCGGGGCGCCGCGGCGACCGCGCGCGACCGCGCCCGCCGCTGGGCCGTGCCCGCCGCCGTGCTGGCCGCCGCGGCGGCGCTGCTGCTCTTCCTCTCGCCGCGCGCGGCGCGAGACTCGGGTCCGCTCCGGCTCGCCGGGGGTGGAGAGCCGCGGGTGCTCGTCGGCCCCGCGACGGCGGCGGAGCAGACGGTCGAGCTGACCGACGGATCGCGCATCGTCCTCGCCGCCGGCGCCACGCTCGACGTGCTGTCGAACGAACCGGGCTCGTTCCTGACGGCGCTGCGCCGCGGTCGCTCGCGCTTCGACGTGCGACCCGACCCGGACCGCCGCTGGGTGATCGAGTGCGGCCTGGCCACCGTGGAGGTGGTGGGAACGGCGTTCACCGTCGACCGTCGTCCAGATCGGCTCGAGGTGGCGGTCGAGCGAGGGACGGTCCTCGTCCGCGGCGATCGTGTCCCCGACCAGGTCCAGCGCCTCGCCGCCGGGGAGCGGCTGGTGATCGAGGCTCCCCGCGGGGCGAGCGCGCCGGCGGCTCCCGCCCACCCCGCCCCCGCGGCCTCGACGGCGGCGCGCGAGGCGAGCCCGGACCGCGCGCTGCCCGCGCCGCGCCGCGCGGGGGCGCCCGCGGGCGATCCCATCGACGAGCTGGTCCTCCGCGCGGACGCCGCGCGGGCGAGCGGGGACGTCGCGCTGGCCGCGGAGCTGCTCGAGCGGGCGGTCCGCGAGGCGCCCCCGGGCGATCCACGCCGCGCCCTCGCCGCCCTCACCCTGGCGCGCCTCGACGGCGGTCGCGCGCCGGACCGCGCCTCTCGGGCGCTCGACCGCGCGCTCTCCGACGCGCCGTCGGGATTGCAGGAAGACGTGCTGGCGCGCCTGGTCGAGGCCCGCGCGCGCGCCGGGGACCGCGAGGGCGCTCGGAGCGCCGCGGCCGAGTACGAGCAACGGTTCCCGGCGGGTGCCCGGCTGGCGGAGGTCCGACGCTGGGCCGCCGAGTGATGGGATCGCGACCGAGGCCCGCTCGGGCCCTCCGGGCCGCGATCACCGCGCTGCTCGCGGTCACCGCCGCCGGCGCGCAGCAGAAGCCCCTCGCCCCCACCACCGTGGGCGTGGTCTTCCCCGACTGCCCCCGCGAGCCGTTCCCGTACGAGGCCTCCCTCGCGGCGCTCCGCGTCGAGCTCGCTCTGGAGGGGGTCGAGCGCGTCGAGCGCCTGCCGGTCGGGTTCGGCGCGGACGGCGCGCGCATCGTGATCCACGCCGACTGCGTGGAGGCGGCGAGCGCGGTCACCGTCGAGGTGGTCGACCCGCGGGTGAGCGGCGCGCTGCGGCGAACCGATCTCACGGAGGTCCCCCCGCCCCATCGCCCCCGCGCGGTCGCGCTCGTGGCCGCGGAGCTCGGCCGCTCCGTCTGGACGCGCCCACCGAAAAGCACGGACGCCGCTGCCGAAACCGCCCTTGGGGAGGCGGCGCCGTCGGCGAACCCCACGCCCCCCGCAGCGGCCCCTGCCCCGCGGGCGTTCCCGTCACCTGCCAGCGCCGCCAGCGCCTCGGTCACCACGACTCGCCGGAGCGCGCCCGCCCGCCCCCGGCTCACGATCACACCAGCGCTCGTGGGGCGACTCTACCTGCCCGCGTCGCCCGCCCTCGTGGGCCCGGGCGCGCGCGTCGGCTGGCAGCGCCTGTGGGCGGGCGCCGAAGGGCTCGCCGGACCGCGCGACGACGCGCTGGGCCGCGTCACGTTCGGCGTCGTCGCCGGGGCGGTCGGCGCCGATCTGCTCCGTCACCGCGGGGAGCTCGGGGCGCTCCACGCGGGACCGCGCGCGACCGCCGGGGTCGCGCTGGCCGCGGCGCGCGCCAGCGACGCCGCTCGCGCAGGGGCCGCGCGCGAGGCCTACGTCGACCTCGCGCTCGAGCTCCGCGGCGCCGTCCAGCTCACGCCGGCCGTGGCCGGGAGCCTCGCGCTCGAGGGCGGCGCCGCGCGCGGGCTCGAGATCTATGCCGACGAGCGGCGCGTGGGCGTCGTCGGCGGTGGGTTCCTCGGCGCACGCCTCGGCGTCACGCTCGAGCCCTGAGGATTGACGGGCGGGGCGGCGCGTGCTCCCACCGCCCGCGGAGCGAGCACCGGCGCGGCGCCGGCGCGGCGGCACCCATGGCCCGAGTCATGGTAGCTTCGCCGGGGAGGAGCGACCGATGCCGCGATGCGAACGATGCGGAGCCACCCTGAGCTCGGCGACGGCGACCTGCACGCGCTGCGGCCACGCGGCGTCCGAATCGCTGCCGCCCTGGGCGCGCGGCGGGGCGGCGAGGGCTCCCGGTGAGGTGACGCCGCCGCCCTGGGCGACCGGCGTCACGGCACGACCCGCCGCCGCACGGGCGGGGGCCGCGCCCCGCCCCCCCAGCCTCCCCCCACCCGT
>CAYVRP010000094.1:0-25755 GCA_964454025.1 uncultured Polyangiaceae bacterium
CCACGTAGAAGGCGCCGATGGTCCGGCGGGGCAAGAGCCAACCCGGCAGCGCCGGACGGCGCTTGCCGAGCGGGATCGCGAAGACGTCCGCGGCCGCGTGGACGGGGAGGGAGCCAATCCGCTCCATCACGGCCCATACGACGGAGGCGAAGCCCGTGGGCAGATCGGCGACGAGTTCGGTCATCGCCATCGCCATCTGCTGCGGGCTCGGCTGCGCGCCGCTGGTGGCGCGCTCGATCAGCGCCGAGATCGGGGCCACGTCGGTCACGACCTCGATGTCGCCCCGGGTGTCGGCGCCGAGGACCCGCCGCCGCGCGCCCGACACCAGCCGGCGCAGGGCGTCACAGGCTGCCTCGACGTCTCCGGTGGGGTTGCCGCCGCCGCTCGCGGACTCCTGGAGCTCGCTCAGACCGCGGGCGGTGGCCACCGCCTCGAGCGCCCGGCCGAGCGAGAGGACGACGTGGCGCAGGGCCTCGCCACGGTACGACCCGCTGGCTCCCAGGGCATGGCTCAGCACCAGCACCGAACGCGCCCGCTGGACGAGGTCGGCCGGGCTCTCTTCGGAGAGCGAGAGCCTGGCGTTGCCGGTGACCGCCGCCGGGTCGTCCTCCAGCGGATCGACGGTCGATCCCTCGAGGAAGCGGTGCAGGGCGACGAGCGGGCCCCGGACGTCGGGGTTGGCGGAGGCCTCGCCCATCGCGCTCAACGTCTCGTGATCCGTGATCGTGTGGGCCACCAGCAGGAACACGTCGCTGGGATCGGCGAGCCCCTCGCGGACAGCGGCGTCGCAGCTGCGCGCCAGCGCCGCGCTGAGGATGCGATGGATGGCGCCGTCAGGGCCGCTCGCCAGCCGCTGGAGCAGGACCTCGATGGTACGCCGGAGCCGCGCGCGGACTCGCCCCGAGCCGCCGTCGCCCTCGGCGCTGCCCGCCGTCTCGAGGTCCACCAGGTGGAGCAGCGTCCGGAGGCGGCGCTGGCGGGCGACGGTGCGGAGCTGCGTCCACTCCGCGGTTTCGTCCACCGCCTCCTCGGCGTCGAGCGCCCAGGTGCCGACGCTGTCGTAGACGCGCTCCATCTCCGGGACCGAGGTGTCGGTGTCCCCGGGCCGGCGCCCGAGCAACAGCAGGTTGGTGAGGCGATTCGACTCGAGCGCGGCGGCGTCGATGTCGCTCAGGCGCGTCAGCAGGTCCGGCAGGGTGTCCTCCTCCTCCGGGTCGAACGCCGCGATCTCGATCACTTCGCGCTGCGCCGCCTGCACCGCGGCCAGGGCCTGCTCGTGGGCCTCGCGCGCGCCGCTGAGCTCGAACGCCTGCAGCGCTCGCCGGATGTGGTCGTGGACGTTGCCGCGGTCGCGCGCCCGCTCGAGCTGGCGCAGGGCCTGGTCGGTGAGGGCACGCAGGACGGGGCCGTCCGCCTGTTGGCGGGTGCCGAGGTCGCGCCGGAGGCGGTCCACGGCCGCGGCACCGAAGGCCGGGTTCACCACGTCGGCCAGGAGCTCGGCGACGGCCTCGGCGACGTCCGGACGCCCGAAGGTGGCGAGCCGCTCGAGCAGGGCTTCCGCCGCGTCGGGCTCGGCCTCGACCAGTCGCGGCAGGCCCCAGACCATGGTGGCCACGATCCCGGGGTCGCGCGCGGTGATCGGGCCGTCGAGCAGGCCATGGCAGTGCTTGAGACCGCCCGCGGGATCCGCGACGGCGGCCGCCACCAGGGAGACGGCCGCGCGGCGCCAGGCCGTGGGGTCGAGCCCCGGATCCAGCCCCTGCTCGATCTCGCCCTGCAGTCGCGGATCCAGCGTGGCCAGGAGCCCGCGCGCGACCGCCGCGTGCCGCCACACGAGCGGCTCGCGATCCGCCAGGAGCCGCTCCAGCGCCGGGCGGTTGTGGCCATCGACGAGGACGCGCCGCGGCTGCTGATCGCCCTGCTGGGCCATGGTGAGCGCCTCGCGGGCGGCGTGCTCCAGGAGCTTGGCCGCGAGGCGGCGGGCGGGCAGGGCGCCGGTGGAGGCGATGCCGATCCAGTGGGTCGTGAGCTCGCGCCGGCTGGCGATGGCGAGCGCCAGCGGATCGGGGTTGATGGACGAACCGATCGGCATGTCGAGCACCAGGCCGACCCGCGCACGGAGGGGGGGGGCGGCGAGCGGGCGCGCGTTGCCGAGCGCCATCCGTGTCGCCACGGCCGCGAACGTCTCGGCGTTGCCCTCGTAGAGGCGCGCGAAGACGCGGCGCCCGAGCTCGCGGCGCTCGCGTCCGGGGGGCAGGGCCGAGCTGAGCTCGAACAGCGCCCCCGCGGCCCTGCCGGGCGTGATCCAGTCGAGATCGTCGCAGAGCCCCGCCTCCAGCGCCACCCCGATGGCGCGCAACAGGTCCTTGCCGTCCACGTCGTCGAGCGGCGGAGGCCCGGTGACGCGCGCCGAGGCCCCGAGCGCCGCGATGGCCTGGCGGAAGCTGGCCCGGCGCTCCTCGGGGAGCTCGAGGCGGGGCAGCGCGAGGAGGGCTTCGACGGGGTTGGGGCGGCGGAGCATGCGCTCGGGGGGTTCGCGACCGGGTGCCGGGGATCTCGACCGTAGCAGATTCTTGCCGCGCCGCGGCCGGATCGTCCTGGTAGGACGGGCGACCGCGCGCGAACGGGGCAGCGCGGCGCGCCCGCGGCCCGCCGCTGACGTGGCGCGGCCGAGCGCGCGCGACCGCCGCCACCCCGGCCGGCGGCCGACCGGGTGACGGCGCGGCGGTTCTCGACCTATGCTGCGCCCCCGCCATGCGCGAGGCCGTCCTGGTCGTTGCACACGGGACCGTCTCCTCCGTGGACGAGCTCCCGGAATTTCTGCGCTCGATCGGTCAGGGCCGCCCCCCCACCGCGGCGCTCCTGGCCGAGACACGCCGGCGCTACCTGGCCGTGGGGCGGTCGCCGCTGCTCGACGTGACGCGCGAGCAAGCTCGCCGGCTCGGTGAGCGCCTGGGCTGCCCCGTCTTCGTGGGGATGCGCCTCTGGCACCCTCGGGTCGAGGACACCCTCGAGCAGATGGCGGCCGCAGGGATCGAGCGGGTGACCGTGCTCCCCCTGGCGCCCTACAGCGTCGCCGTCTATCACGCCGCGGCGCTTGCGGCTCAGCGAAGCCGCCCGGGCGCCGCGGCGCTCACGCTCGTCCCCGTCCCGCCCTGGGGATCGTCGCCCGAGCTCGTGGCGGCGCACGGGGCACAGATCCGGGCGGCGCCGGGCTTCGCGGCGGCCGACGTGGTGGTGGCGAGCTTCCACAGCCTGCCGCTCGCGATCGTGCGCCGGGGTGACCGCTACCCGGAGGAGGCGCGCGCGGCCGTGACCGCGATCGGGCGCGAGCTCGGGCGCGAGCTCACGCTCGCGTTCCAGTCGCGAGGCGCCGAGGGCGAGTGGCTCGGCCCGGACCTGCGGTCCGTGCTCGAGGAGGCCGCGGCGCGGGGGTGGCGCCGCGTGCTGCTCGCGCCCGTGGGGTTCCTCGCGGAGCACGTGGAGACGCTCTACGACCTCGACGTCGAGGCTCGAGGGTGGGCCGCCGAGCTCGGTCTGGAGCTCGAGCGCGTCCCCGCGCTCGGCACCTCACCGGGGTTGATCGAGGCCCTCGCCGCGGTCGCGGAGCGGGCGCGTGCGGCGGCGACATGAGGGGTTCGGCCACCGCCGCGCAGGGGCTGCGGACGGCGTCCGTGTGGACCGCCGCGCTGCTCTCCGGGGCCGCCGCGCTCGCCTACGAGGTCAGCTGGTCGCGGACCCTGGTGATCCCGCTCGGCAACTCGGCAGACGCGGCGACCCTCGTGCTGGCCGGGTTCATGCTCGGTCTGGCCTTGGGGGCCGGGCTGGGCGGAGACCGCGCCGAGCGCGTCGGATCGCCGCTCGCGCTCTATGGCCTGCTCGAAGGCGGGCTTGCGGTCGCCGCGCTGGTGCTGCCGGTGGGTCTCCGCGCCCTGGTGTGGCTGCCACCCCTCCTCCGCTACCCGGCGGCGCTCCTCCTCGTGGCAGCGCCCTGCCTGATGATGGGGGCGACCTTCCCCCTGCTCCTGCGGGGTCTGGCTCGAGACGGCGGTGAGCTCGGCCTCCGGGTGGGGGTGACCTACGGCGTGAACACGCTGGGGGCGGCGCTGGGCGCCTGCCTGACCGGCTTCTTCGGGGTGGCGCGCGTCGGCGTGGCCGGCTGCTCCCGGGCCGGTGCGGTGGCGTCCGTCCTGGCCGCGGGCCTCGCGCTCGCGGCGGCGCTCGGGGATCGCGCGCGCCGGCGCATGGCTGCGCGGCTGGAGGGCAGGACCAGCGCCGCACCTCGGGAGGAGCCGCCGCCAGCCGAGCCCGAGCTGCCCCCGGCCCTCGTTCTCGGCGTCGCCGGGCTCGGGGGCTTCGTCATGCTCGCCGCCGAGGTGCTCTGGGCGCGAGTGCTCACCTTCGTGTTCGGGCACGACACCTACGCCTTCGCGAGCCTGCTCGCGCTCGTGCTCGTCGGCCTGGCCCTGGGCGGCTTCGGACAACGCCTGCTCCCTCGCGGCGCCGACGGGGTCTTGCTGACCGTGCTGCCGACCCTGCTCGGGCTGCTCCTCCTCGCGAGCTACGGGATCGCGGCCACGCTGGTGGTGGCGCAAGGGCGCGACCCGTTCGGGCTCGACGCTTCCGGACGCCTCGCCACCTCGCCCTGGCTGGAGCTCGCCCGGGAGCTGGTGCTGACACCGGTGCTGGTGCTGCCCGCGGCGATCGTCGCCGGGGCGCTGCTGCCGGCGGTCGGCGCCGCGCACGCTCGCGGGCACCACGACCCTGGGCGGCGCGTGGGAACGGTCGTCCTGGCCAACGGCGTCGGCGCGACGCTCGGCGCGGTCAGCGCCTCCTGGGCGCTCGGGCCACGCCTGGCGATCCACGACGGGTTCCGGCTGCTCGCTGCGCTGAGCGTCGCCGGGGGAGCGGCGGTGGCGATGCTCGCCGGGCGCGGCCGCGCGCGCACGACCGGCGTGGTGGTCCCGCTGGTCGCGCTCACCGCCGCGCTCCTCTGCCTGCCCCCCGCGCTCCCCCGGCGGCTGCTGCTCGCGGCGGTCGGCCCGCGACACCAGACGCTGCTGCACTACGAGGAGGGACGCACGGCCACCGTCTCGGTCATCGAGAACCAGCTCAACGGCGAGAGACAGCTCGTCATCAACGCCGTGAACGAGGTGACCACCCGCCTGGTCCACGACCAGAGCTTCGCGCTGCTCGGCCACCTCGGCCCCCTGCTCCACCCGGCGCCGCGCCGCGCGGTCATGATCTGCCTCGGCGCCGGGCTGTCGGCCGGAGCGGCAGCGACCCATCCGCTCGAGCGCCTCGACGTCGTTGACCTGTCCTCGGCCGTGGCGCGCGGGGCACGGCACTTCGTGGTCGAGAACGGCGGCGTGCTGTCGGATCCGGTCCTGCGCCTCCACATCGACGACGGGCGTCGCTTCCTGCTCGACGCGCCGGGCGCCTACGACCTGGCCATCATCGACTCTACCCACCCGAAGGCGGTGGACTCCTGGATCCTGTACACGCGCGAGTTCTACGCCCTCGTGCGGGAGCGGCTCGCGCCGGGAGGGATCGTCGTGCAGTGGGTCCCGTTGCACGGGCTCTCGGAGCAGGAGTTCAAGATCATCGCGCGGACCTTCCTGACGGAGCTGCCATCCGCCACGCTCTGGGCGAACGTCGGCTGGGAAACCTACGGGCAGGTCGGCTACGCCAAGCTCGTCGCGCGTCGCGACGGGCCGGTCGAGATCGACCTCGACCGCCTCGACCAGCGGCTCGCGGCGCCGCGGGTGCGCGCGTCCCTCGCGCGCTACGGGCTCGACGAGCCGAGTGAGAGCCTCGCCGCCTGGGTGGGGGGGCCAGCCGAGATCGAGCAGTACACGCGTGGCGTCCCGGTCCAGACTGACGACCGCCCCCTGGTGGCCTACACGACCGAGTGGTCGCGCGGGCCCCGCATGGTGCCGCGGCTGCTGCTCGGCGCCAGCGGCTCGTCGCCCCCGGCCGTCGGGACCCCGGCGACCCGCGCCCGGGTCTGCTCGCCGGTCCCGCACCCGGGGATCGAGGGCGGGGGAGGATCGCGCTGCGAGCGCGCGGCTCGGGCCGAGCAGATGGTGCGCGCGGGCCGGCTCGAACGGGCGCGCGAGCTCGCCCCGGACAGCCATCGGCTGGCGCTCTACGCGCACCAGCGCGAGCTCACGCGACCCTACTACGAGGCGCTGGCGGCCCGGTACCCGGACGATCCCTCGGTGCTCTACGAGGCGGGTACCCAGCTCGGCACGCTCGGTCACCCGGAGGCGGCGCTGGTCGTCCTCGCGCGAGCGCGCGCGCTGGCGCCCCGGGATTTTCGCATCGCGCTCCACTACGCGCTGGCGCTGCGGGCGACGGGGGACGCGCGCGGCGCGCTGGCGGTGCTCGAGGAGCTGCGCCGCCAGCGCTGGGACGCGCCGCTGGTGCACCAGAACCTCGGCGCCATCCTGCTCGACGCGGGCGAGCCCGGCGTGGCCTCCAATCACCTGCGGACCGCCCTGGAGCTCGAGCCCGGCTCCGCGAGCGCGCGGCTCGCGCTCGCGGGCGCGCGGCTCGCCGCCGGCGACCCCGGAGGAGCCCGGGAGCTGCTGGAGCCGCTGGTCGCGGCAGACCAGGCCGGGGCCGAGGCCCAGGCGCTGCTCGCGCGCGCGGCGCTGGCGCTCGGCGATTGCCATGCCGCGCGGCGGAGCGCCGACCGGTCGCGCCGCCTCGACCCCACGGTGGGGGCGACGCACCGGCTCCTCGGCGAGGCGCTCGAATGCCTCGGCGACGCGCGGGGGGCGGAGGCGGCCTTCGCCGCGGCGCTCGGCGCCGAGCCAGCGGACCCGGTCTCCCTGGGGCGCCTCGGCGCGCTCCTGGTCCGCCGTGGCGAGATCGCGCCGGGGCTCGCCCGCCTGCTCGCGGCGCTCGAGCTGGCGCCGGACTCGGCGGAGCTCGCAGCCGAGCTCGGGGTAGCGCTCCGTCGCGCCGGCAGACGCGCCGAAGCCGTGGGCGCGCTCTGCCTCGCGCTGCGCCTCGCGCCGGGCCTCTCCGCGGCACGGCGCGAGCTCCTGGCGCTGCATGCCGACGAGGACGCCTGCGCCTCGAGCACGCCGCCCGACCCATGACGCGGCCTTGGCGGCGCCGTGGTAGAAGTCGGGGGCGATGCCGTCTGGAGAGCCCGCTCATCCCTGGTTGCCGCGCTGGATGGTCGCGCTGGCCGGGATCGGGCTGGCAGGCTACGGGATCTACCTGCTGCGGGGGGTGCTGACGCCGCTGCTCATCGCGGTGCTGCTCGCCTATCTGCTCGATCCGGTCGTGGATCGCCTGGAGCGGTGGCGGATCCCGCGTGGCCCGGCCATCGCCGTGCTCCTGGGGCTCTTCCTGCTCGCGCTGACGGCCGTGTCGCTCCTCGTCGTCCCCAAGGCGGTGCGGGAGGCGGTCGAGTTCTTCCGGCAGCTCCCGCACCGCGTCGACGCCACTTGGCAACAGGTGGAGCCCTGGCTGGTCGCCGAGGGGATCGTGATCCCGAAGAGCCTCAAGGAGCTCCAGGCGCAGCTCGGTGACCATGTCGGCGACCTCTCCCAGCGCGCCGCGATGGCGGTCGGCGGGGTCGCGCCCTGGGTGGCGGCGAGCACGGCGTCGATGCTCGGCACCGTCGTCACGCTGTTCCTCGTTCCGGTGCTGACGTTCTACATCCTGTACGATTTCGACCGGATGCGGGCCGCGGCGCTGGATCTGGTCCCCTGGCGGTGGCGGGGCCTGGCCCAGGAAATCGCGCGTGACATCGACGCCGTGATCGCGCAGTTCATCCGCGGGCAGCTGGTCGTCATGGCGCTGCTGGCGGTGGCCTACTCCGTCGCCTACTCCGCGGTCGGCGTGCCGCTGGCCGTCGTGATCGGAGTGCTCGCCGGCGCCGTCTCCTTCATCCCGCACGTCGGAGGGGCGGTGGCGCTCGGCACCGCGCTGCTCGCCTGCGCGCTGAACGGCACCAGCTGGCTGCAGGTGGGGCTCGTGGTGGCCTTGCACCTGACCATCCAGTGGACCGAGGGCTTCGTCGTCACGCCCCGCATCATGGCCGGACAGGTGGGGTTGCCCGCGGTCTGGGTCATCCTGGCGCTGCTGGGCTTCGGCGAGCTCTTCGGCTTCCTCGGCGTCGTGCTCGCCGTCCCGGCCGCGGCCGTGATCAAGACGCTCCTGGTGCGGGCGATCGCCGCCTACAAGGAGAGCGATCTGTACGGGTCGGCGCCGGCCGCGGGCGGCGGCGTGGTGCCGGCGCTGGACCCGGAGTCGGTGTCCGCCGCCATCAGCCAAGGTCCGCCTCCGGCCGCGCCCGTCTGCGGGGCGCCCGAGCATGACGCCGCCTCCGGCGCCTCCACCGCCGAGGCCGCGCGCGGGGACGACCCGGGTCCGGCGCGACAGGGACCGGATGGGCGCGAGGGCCCGCCCGGGAGCGCTGCCTGACCCGCGCGGCGCGGCGCCGCCGCCCGCGCGCCCGCACCGCCCGGTCGCCGGGAGCGGGATCACCGCCCACGCGGCTCCCCGGGGTGAGAGGCGCGCGGGCGGCCGGTCTCGCCGCGCGCGGCGCCCGCCGGTAGTCGCCGGTTTCCCCAACTACTTCCTGCCGGGCGGTTCCGATGTAGGCTGCGCGAGGGATGCCGGCGGGCGCTTCGAGCGGGTACGCGGTCGCGGTCAGCCGCTGGGGCTCACCGCTCGAGGTCGCGCTCGGCCGCCTCGCGCAGCAGATCGGCGTCTCCGCATACGACCTGCGGCTGCGGGTTGCGGGGGCGCTCCCCGTCGTGGTCGAGCGCACCGCGGACCTCGAGCGCGCGCGACGCCTGCTCGCCTGGCTCCGTGGGGAGGGGCACGGCGCGGTCGCCTGCGACGTGGGGGCCGTCCCCGACTCGGCCTCCCTGCCGCGCTGGCGCGGCTTCGAGCTCGGGGAAGAAACCCTGACCCTCCTCGACCCGCCCGCGGCGAGGCAGCGCGTGCGGTACCGGGAGCTCACCGCGGTGGTGCGCGCCCTGCACGTGGTCGAGGAGGACCTCCACGAGCAGACCTCGAAGCGCAAGCTGGCGATCGGTCGCGCCGTGCTGACGGGCGGGCTGGCCCTGACCAAGCGGGTGACGACCGAGAGCCACGAGCAGCGGGAGGGACGGGAGGAGGTCGCCTACCTCTACGTCACGGGCGGCCCGGGGCCGTGGGTCCTCCGCGAGCACCAGCTGCGCTACGACGGCCTCGGGGAGCTTCGGGGACGCACCACGGCCGAGGGGTTCCGCGCGCTGATGACGGAGCTCGCGGCGCGGGCGCCCGGCGCCCTGCACGACGACCGCTTCGTGCGCCAGCGCCGCCGCGATCCGGACGTCCGCGTGGACGGCAACGCCCTCGGCGGCGTCACCCGGCGCTCCACCGCGGGCGCGACCGACCTCGCCGTGCACCTGCTGGTGCTCGCTCACGCGCAGCGGATGCTCTGAGGCGCGACCCGCCGGCTCGTTGCGCCCTCGGGGCGGTTCCCCTAGGCTTCTGCCCTCGCCATGGGACCCGCGCGCGCAGCTCGTTCGCCCTCGTCTCGCGCGGTCCTCTGGCGCGGGCTCGCGCTGCTCGGCCTCGCGCCCCTCTGCCTGGGGGCGAGCTGCGTGAAGGGGATGGCCGGCGACGGCATGCGCTGGCGCCTCTTCAGCGCCTACGGGGTCCCGCGGATGTGCCCCGAGCTGCTGTCGCGCGGTGTCCCGCTCTCGCTCGTGCCCAACGGCAACACGGTGGGGCGCTTCTTCCCCTCGCGCTGCTCGCACCAGGTGAACGCCGCGACGCGCACCGTGGTCTTGCACTTCGGCGGCACCGGATACACGTGGACCCCGGTCGGCGGACGGGTGGGCTTCAGCGCTGACGCCTCGGTCGAGTACGCGATGGACTGGAAGGCGGCCAAGCACCGGACCACCTATGTCTGGGGGCGGTTCACGCGCATGGTGGCGCCGCCGACGTTCCAGCTCGGCGGGGTCGAGAACAAGGCGGTGAGCTGGGCGGCGCACGAGACGCCGCTCGGCTACGTGGCGAGCACCTTCGGGCAGCAGCTCGGCGCCGGGCAGCTCGCGCAGGGCTTCACGGTCATCCACCACCCGCGCCGCGGCGACGATTTCTCCCTCGGGATCCTCTACCCACCACAGGTCCCGGTCCGGCCGTTCGACACCACCGTCGGCCGCCGGCTGGTCTACGCGAACGAAACCACCGAGGTGCACGTCCAGCAGGTGGACTTCCTGGGACCTTTCGCCGTCGTCAAGCCGGATCAGGCGCTCTTCCTGCGGTTCCAGGTCCGCTCGGGACCCGGCGTCGAGGTGTTGGTGCTGGAGCAGACCGCCGCGGATCCCTGGCGAGAGAGCCTCCAGCTCGGAGCCGCGCTCGGGCCGCCGCCGGTCGCGCCCGTCGCCTCCTTCGCGGTGCCGGCGGGGCTCGAGCAACGCCAGCGGCTCAAGCTCGCGCCGGGCCGGTACTACGTCGTCATCGACAACAGCACCAAGCTCGGCGCGGTGGCGCCCCCCTGGAACCCGCTCGCTCCGCTCGGCGCGAGCGCCGCCGTGGTGGCGGTCGCCGTGGAGCTCGGTGACGATCGCGACCGGCAGTGAGGTGCGGGCGACCGCGCCGGGAGCCGCCCCGCGCCTCAGCGCGGCGGCGGATCCGCGTCGTGCTCCGCGTCCTCCTCGGGCTCCTCGTCAGGGGCGTAGACGCGCCCGGTCGCGACCCGCCAGGTCCGATCGGCGCCCCGGACGAGGTCGAAGCGCACCTCTCGCTCGCCGGCGTCCGGCTGCCCGTCGCGCCGGAGCGCAGCGACCACGGCGGTGGCGGCGGCGCGCGCCGAGGCGCGGTCGTCCGCGATCCGGATCCACACCGAGGTGAGCGTCACCTCCAGCCGGCGGACGAGGCTCGAGGCCTGCAGCGTGGTGGCGACGAGCTCCTCACGGCCTCGCTGCTGGACGCCGAGCTCGCTGACGGAGACGATCGCCTCGGGGGTGAGGACCGCGGAAAACTCCCCCCGCAGACGGGGGGCTCGCGTCGCGGGGTGACTATCTTCCGCGAACGAGACGGCCGCGGCGAGCCGCCGGAGCTGCGCGTGGATCCGCTCCTCGTCGGTCGCGCGCCCGAACAGGGAATACCCGATCATTCCCAGCCCGAGCAGCGCGCCGAGGAGCCCCAGCCCGCGCCGGACACGAGCGCCCCCGTCTCGCGGGCGCTCCGCCGTGGGGGAGACGCCGGGATGGCGTCCGGTCACGCGCCCCGCCCGTGCTGAACCCGCCAGTCCACCGGCAGGTCCAGGAAGCCCTCCAGGCAGAGGAAGTCGTACAAGGCGTCGCAGAGCACCGCACCGGAGGTGGCGAAGAGCTCGGGGTCGGTGAAGAAGCCGACCGTCTCCTCGCGGAAGTCCCCCCCCTGCTCGCTCAGGCGGGCGAAGATCTCGTCGCCGCAGTGGTTGACCATCTGCTGCATGAAGACGCGCTCCCACTCCGCGCGAAACTCGGGGAAGGCGTCGGGCCACACCTTGTACCCGACGCTGTTCGAGCGGCGCGCGGTCCCGGCGGCGTGCACCGTGACGCGGGCCATCGCCTCCAGGCGTGGCGGCGCGTGGCGGGTGAGAAACTCCGTCAGCACGTCGGTGAAGATGGTCATCACCCGCCGCAGCTCCGGGGAGCGCCGCGAGAGGTAGGCGCTGCGCAGGTCCCGCTCCATCCGGTCCAGCAGCGCGAGGCTCTCCTGCCGGATGGCTTCGCTCTCGAAGTCGAAGAGCTCGAGCTCGGCGCGTATGCGGTGCTTGTGCCGCTGGAGCACGTAGAACACCCCCTGCTCGGGATCATGGATGCGGCGCTCCTTCTCGCCCCGCGCCCGCTCGTGGAGCTCGCTGTCGAAGAAATGCTTGGAAACCCGGCGGCCGATGCGCAGGAGCGAGGTGGTGACGAAGGTCGAGCCCGGCTGGAAGATCCGGGCCAGGAGTCCGGCGAGGGTGCGGGCCTGCTGCTCTTCCATCTCCTCGGGCGTCTTGCGCGCCTCGGATCGGGTAGCGACGGCCGCCTGCATCGCCTGGATCTGCGCGACCACGTTGGCCGTGATGGCGTCGAGCTCCGCGCTCGTCTTCAGGTCGCCGCGGTAGTGGACGATGCGGGCCTGCACCTGCTCCTGCTGCAGGCCCAGCGCCTGGAAGGCGAGCGCGTCCTTCTCCGGCTGTGTCAGCGCCGTCGCTGCCCGTGCTACTGCGGACGGTGGTGGCGGTCGGCGCGGCGGTGGCGGGGGACCGGGCTTGGGATCGGCGGCCACGGCGATCGAGGATAGCGCGTCGGGGCGCCGACGAGGCAACCTGGCGCCCGGGAGCGGGAAAACCGCGGTCCTGGCGCTGGTCGGAGCGGGGGCTGTCGGTCGAGCGCCGCTTCGGTCACGATTCGCCCATGGAGACGGCGTTCGGTTCGCGCGTGCGTTGGGGGACGATCCTGCTGGTGGCGACGCTGGCGCTGGGGTGCGCGCGGGGCCCCAACGTGAGCACCGCCTCCCTCCCGCTCACGCGGGTCGTCGTGTACCGGAACGGCGTCGGGTATTACGAGCGCGCGGGGCGGGTGGACGCGGACGAGGTGCATTTCCGGATGCGCCAGCGCATGGTCGGCGACTTCCTCGCGACCCTCGCCATCGTCGAGCGGGGCGGCAGCTCGGTGCGGGCGGCGTCGTTTCCGCTCGACTTGAAGAAGGAGCGGGCCGAAGAGCCGCCGGCGCCGCAGCCCGAGGCGCTGCTCAAGCCCTGGCCCGAGCCCGTCCCGACGGAGGAGCCCGGGGAGCGGATGCGCGAGGTGGTCCTGAGCCTCGATGGCCGCCGCCACGATCTGGTCATCGGCTACGTCGCCGAAACCCCGGTGTGGAAGCCGTCGTATCGCATCGTCGTGGGCACCGACGGGCGGGCGGACCTGCAGACCTGGGGGATCGTGCAGAACCTCTCCGGCGAGGACTGGACCGAGGTGCGCTTGGCGCTGGTGGCCGGGGCGCCGATCGCGTTCCAGTCGACCCTGGGCGAGCCCGTGGTGCCCTTCCGCCCGGTGGTGACCGACACGGGCGAGGTCATCGCCGCCGTGCCCGAGGCCGTGACCTCCCTCGATGTTGCCGAGGGCGAGGTGGAGCGCTTCGGCGCCCGAGACGCGGCGCCGCCCCCCGAGGCCGCCGCCTCGGAGGAGGAGAGCGGGGACGGCTACGCCTACGAATTCGACGACCACCCCATGGACTGGGGCGACGCGAAGAAGGAGGCGCGCGTCAAGGCGATGGCGCCGGCGCCGGGGCGCCCCGCCAGCGGCGGCGCGGGGATGGGGACGAGCGCGGCCGAGCCGGCGAGCGGGCCGAGCGCGCCGCGGCGGATGAGCGCGCTCGCTGCGGTGGCGATGGAGTCCGGGACCACGCGCTACGACATCCCGACGCCGGTGACGATCCCCGACCAGACCGCCACCATGGTCCTCCTGGTGAGCAAGACGATCCCCGGGGAGGCCGTGTTCCTCTTCGCGCCGGATGGGGGCGTCCCGGACTCGTCGGCCCACCCCTTCCGCGTGGTGCGCTTCCAGAACGCCACCAACGGGATGCTCGAGCGCGGCCCCATCGCCGTGTTCGAGCGCGGTTCGTTCCTGGGGCAGGGGGTGCTCGAGCCGTTGCCACGCGGGAGCAAGGCCACGGTTCCGTTCGCGCTCGAGCGGAGCCTCGCGGTCGAGGTGCGCACCGAGAGCGAGCAGCGCGGCACCCGCCTGGCCAAGATCGAGGCCGGCGCCATCGTGGTCGAGCGCGACCAGGTGGATCGCACCTACTACGCGATCAAGAACGCCAGCGACGAGCCGGCCCGGATCCTGGTCAAGCACCCGCGCCGTCAGGGCTCGCGCCTGTTTCGGCCGCTGCCGGGCACCGAGGACGACCCGGCGCTCGGCTACGCCGTGATCCCCCTCGCCGTGAAGGCCCGCGGGCGCGCGGAGCTCGCCGTGGACGAGCGGCGGGGGTTCCCGCAAGGCGTCGACTGGCTCAGCGAGCTCGCCGGCGAGGCGGTCCAGGCCTACCTCGGCGATACGCGGGCGGATCCGAAGCTCGCCGCTGAGCTCCGGGCCGCCTGGACCCTGCGCGAGGGTTGGCGCGCCTCGAACGACGAGGTGCGCGCCCTCGAGGAGGAAGAGCAGCAGCTCGACAAGAGCGCCCGGGAGACGCGGCTCAGCCTGCAGGCCATCGAGAAGAACACGCAGGCGGCGGATCTCCGCGTGCGCCTGACCAAACGCCTGGCCGAGCTGTCGGCCCGGCAAGAGGAGGTCAGCAAGCGCCTCGTCGAGCGGCGGATGACGCGGAGCGAGCAGGAGGTGCGGTTCCGCGAGGCGATCCGCGAGCTCGAGATCCTCGATCCGCCGCCGCCGCGCGAGGGCGCCTGAGCCGCTGCGGGGGGCGTCCCGGCGCGCCTCAGCGCGCCGCAGCGACGCCGAAGTAGCGCGCGAGGTGCGCGCTCGCGAGGCTGGCCCGGTCGCTGCGCTCGAAGGGGAACGTGATGGTGATCGGTCCGTCGCGCTGTCCGGACACCATGCCCCCGCTGGGGGCCAGCAGGGAGCGGAGCCGCTCGCGATCGAGATCACGGCCGAGCGGGGGAAGGTCGTCCAGGACGCGGGTCGGGTCGAGCGCCCCGTCGTCGCGGCCGAGGTGCTCGGGTCCGATCTGGGGCGCCGCCCCCGTCGTGCCCATGAAGTAGAGCAACCCGGCCGCTGCGGCTGCGTGTGAGGGGCCGCGGAACCAGGTACCGACGTCGCGCTCGGCGCTCCCGTCGCAGCGCGCGAAAAGCCCGGTGAAGGTGACCCCCAGGCGCTCGCTCGCCGCGTTGGCCAGGGCGAAGAAGTCCGCTCGCTCGGCGGGGTGGAAGTAGAGCTCCGCGGCGCGGCCGGAGAAGGTCAGGGTGAGGGAATGCCAGCGCGGCGTCGCCCTTGCGGGCAGGGCGGCGCCGGTCAGGACGACCCCACCCGCCGCCGGATCCAGCTTGGACAGCGCGGGGGCCCCCGCCCACACGATTCGGGGCGGCGCGGCGGGCGCGGGGCGTTCGAGGACGGCGCCGAGCCCGGGGTCGTGCGCGAGCGGGACCTCGGAGCTCCGGCGTACGAGCACGAGCTCGACGAGCCAGCCCTCCCCGTCGCCGGGCCCGACGGTGCCCCCCCGCGCGACTCGGCTGCGCGCCTCGGCACAGACGCGGCGCGCGCGGGCGAGGCGATCGCCGTCCGGATCGGCGGCGAGGGCGGGGGCGGCCGCCGGGGCCGCCGGGAACAAGAGCGGGTAGGCGAAGGCGGCACCGAGCAGGAGCGCGGCCACTCCGGCCAGGATGGCGAGCGGGATCAGCGGCGACGGGCGACGGCGCCCCACCGAGAACCCGAGCGCCCGCCGGCGCTCGATCAACGCCCGCGCCAGCCCCGTCGCCGCCCACCGGCGATCCTCGGGGGAGAGGCGCGCCCAGTCGCGCGTGAGGTTCACCGCGTCGGCGGAGACGCTCGCTCCGGCCGTGACGAGCCAGACCGAGCCGTCCTCGAGGTGCACCTCGGCGGCGACCCCGAACCGCGCCACGGCCTCGCGCACATGCCGCTCGAAGTCCCGCGCGATCTCGCGGCTGACCTCCGGAGTGGATCCCGACACCGGGGCCACAGCATACACGGGTGGTGATGACGCAGGGCAACCGTGATAGGAGACGGCGATGGCAGCGAGGAAGCGCAGCACCCACGCGAACAAGAAGCACGTCCCCCCGCGCCCCGGGCTCACGCCGCGGGGCGTCGAGCGCGACGCGGGTGAGCTCGTGCACCGGGGTCGTCGCGGCGTCCCCGATCCGGGGGGGGTGTTCGAGCTCGACCCGCTCGCCTACCTCCGCGCCCTGGTCCGCGACGTGCCGGATTTCCCGCGCCCCGGGATCCTCTTCAAGGACATCACCCCCGTCGTCGGGGACGTGCGCGGCCTCCAGATCGCGATCGACGCGCTGGCGGAGCGCCTCGTGGGTCACGGGCTCGACGCGGTGGTCGCCATCGAGGCACGGGGGTTCATCTTCGGGGGCGCGCTGGCGGCGCGCCTGAACGCGCGCTTCGTCCCCGTACGCAAGGCAGGCAAGCTCCCGTACCTCACCGATCGCATCACCTGCGCGCTCGAGTACGGCACCGCCGAGCTAGAGGTGCACCGGGACGCGCTCCGCTCCGGGGCGCGCGTGGTCGTGGTGGACGATCTGCTCGCCACTGGCGGCACCGCCGAGGCGGCGGCCGCGCGCGCCGCGCGCCAGGGGGCGAGCGTCGTCGTTCACGCCTTCGTCGTCGAGCTCGGCTTCCTGGGCGGTCGCGCCCGCCTGGCGCCGGCGCCCGTGGTTTCGCTGCTGCGCTACGACTGATCGGGGCGAGCCCGGGAGGCGGGGTGGACCGGGCGCCGCGGCTGGACGTTCCCGCCGGATCCGCTAGGTTCGAGGGCACCGCTCGGTGGCGATGACGCGTCCGGGCAGGAGGCTGGGGTGTCATGACGACAACGAGGCGAATCGGCGACGGGTTGGGTTTCGCGGTCCTCATCTGCGGCGCCACCGCTTGCGGCGGTGGCACGTCGATCACCACCTCCGACGTGTCGGCCGGGGCGTCCGGGGGCGGCGTCTACGGGGGCGCGCCCGCGGCCGCCGGCGCCACGGAGGGGGGCGTCACGGAGGGGGGCAGCTTCGTGGGTGGCAGCAGCATCACGGAGGGCGGCAGCGTGTCGGAGGGCGGTGCCGAGAGCGAGGGCGGCGCCGGGACGGCCGGGGCCGAGCTGGCGACGGGGGGAGCGGGCACGGGTACGGGCGGTGAGGGCGGGCAGGTCCAACCGGGAAGCGGCGGCGCCGGGGGCGCCCCCCTGGTCCCGGGCGGAGCGGGCGTGGGCGAAGCCTGCACGGCGGACGGCGACTGCCGCTTCGGCCTCACTTGCGCCGGGGACGAGTGCGCCCCGGCCGGGGACACCGAGCCGGGCGGGCCTTGCGTGCTCTCGGCGGAGTGCGCGGGTGACGCGCAGTGCGTGGGCGCGACCTGCGTGCCCGCCGGGGCCGGCGAGGCCGGTGATCCCTGTCAGGCCGACGCCGACTGCGTCGGCGGCCTGCGCTGCGCCCTGGTCGGGATGTACCTCGAGTGCGTGCCCGAAGGAGCGACGGACGTGGGCGGCGCCTGCGCTACCCCCGCGGACTGCTTCGCGGGGCTGAGCTGCGTGGACGGCGTATGTACCCCCGCGGTGCCGGGGCTCCCCGTGTTTGGCGTGCCCAGCTTCGACGCCGTGGACTGCGCCGATCCGGTCGCCGAGGGAGAGACGGTCCGAGCCCTCTTCGAGGTCCCCGGGGTGGAGGGGGGAGCCGCCGACGACTTCTTCGCCTTGCCCTTCCCGAACGACGTCCGGCTGCTGGACGGCCACCCCGATCTCGAAGGCTTCCCGACCCCCGGCGCCGCGCTGTTCGGGTTCGATCCGCTGGCTCGCTACGTGGAGGCGATCGAGCGGCACGCCACCGGCTGGGGCACGGACCCGACCGTCATCTTCCGCTTCACGGGGCACATCGATCCGGAAACCTTCCGGGGTGACCCCTTCCCGGTATGGTGGACCGACGTGACCGCCGGCGCGCCCGAGTACGGCGCCATCGCGGGGTTGATCTGGCAGTACTTCCCGGAGCGCTCCAACGCGGTGTGCGGCGACCGCTTGACGGTGCGGCGGCCCGCGGGGGCTCCGCTCCTGCCGGGGCACACCTACGCGGTCTGGGTGAACGACGACGGCAAGGCCGCCGACGGCTCGGACATCGAGCGCTCGCCGCAGCTCGCCGCGCTGCTCGCCCCCACCGCGCCCGCGGACGCGACGCTCGCGATCGCGTGGCAACGCTTCCGGCCCCTGCGCGACTTCATCGCCAGCCCGCCGGCATGGTGGGCCGAGGCCGTCCCGGCGCCCGTCCCGGCGCCCGTCGCCGACCGGATCCTGACGGCGACCGTGATCACGGTGGAGGACGTGCTGGCGCCGATGCAGGCGCTGGCCGCCGCCGTCGCCGAGGCCCCGGTGCCTGTGGCCAGCGACTGGGTGCGCTGCGAGGACGGCGTGGTGAGCCCCTGTCCCCAGGCGGACGGGGACCGCGCCTGCGGCTCCGGCGCGGCGGGCTTCGACGAGTACCACGCGCTGGTGTCGCTCCCGAGCTTCCAGCAGGGCGAGCCGCCCTACCTCGAAGAAGGCGGCGCCATCGCCCCGGAGCCCGTCTCGACCGAGCCGGTCTGCCTGTCCCTCACCGTGCCCAGCAGCGTCATGCCGGCCGAGGGTTGGCCCCTCGTCATCCACGCGCACGGCACCGGCGGGTCGTTCCGCACGCACGTCGACCCGGCCATCGCCGGCACCCTCTCCGCCGCCGCCACCGGCGCGGGCACGGTGCGGTTCGCCGTGCTCGGGATCGATCAGGTCGCGCACGGGCCGCGCCGGGGAAGCTCGGACGCCTCCCCGGACAACCTCTTCTACAACTTCCTGAACCCCGACGCGGCGCGCGGCAACCCCCTGCAGGGGGCCGCGGACCAGCTCGCGCTCGCGCGCTTCGCCGCCTCCCTCGACCTGGACGCCGCGACCACGGGCGGCGAAGCGATCCGGATCGATCCGGCGCGGATCGTCTTCTTCGGGCACTCCCAGGGGGCGACGGAGGGGAGCCTCGCGCTGCCCTTCGCGCCCCAGATCCCGGCCGCGGTGCTGAGCGGGAACGGGGCCTCGATCAAGCAGGCGCTGCTCACCAAGGAGAGCCCGGTGGACATCGCGGGGATGCTACCCTTCCTGCTCGGCGATCCCCGCGTGGAGGACGGCGCTGTCCGCCTCGCGGGTGGCATCTCGCATCCCGGGCTCACCCTCCTCAGTCACTGGATCGACCCCGCCGATCCCCTCAATTTCGCGCGGCTCCTCACCGCGGAACCGGCAGAGGGACAGGCCCCGAAGCACGTTTTCATGCCCTACGGTCTCGGCGACACTTACAGCCCGCCCGCGACCCTCGCCGCCTTCGCCCTGGCCGCGGGGCTCGACGAGGCCGAGCCCGACGCCTCGGTGGAGACGCCGGACGACCTCGACCTCACGGTGCTCGATGTGCCCGCCTCTGGCAACGTGACCTTCGGCGAGGCGAGCTACACGGCGCTGCTCAGGCAGTACCAGCCGCCGGCCGGACGCGACGGGCACTTCGTCGTCTTCGACGTCCCCGGCGCCAACGACGACATGGCCCGGTTCCTCGGGCTCGCGGCGTCCGGGGAGCTGCCGGTCATCGGGGACTGAGCAGCGCCCGGAGCGGCCGCCCGGGGCGGCTCTAGCAGCCGCGCGCGCAGACCCAGCGCCCGCCACCGCAGTCGGTGGCGGGCGTCGCTCCGGCGCAGGCGACGTCGCAGTCTCCTACCTCGGTGCACTGGACCTCGCAGTCCGCGGTGCAGCGGGCGCGACAGGCGGACAGGTTCGTGCAGTCGACGGTGCTCCCGGCGGCGACCGTCGCCTCGCAGAGCGACACGGAGGCGCAGCGGATGGAGCTGCCGGGTCCGGTGTCCACGCGACAGGTCGAAATGTCCGAGCAGTCGTAATGGCAGCCGGCGCCGCAGCGGACGTCGCAGAGGCTTGCTCGGGAGCAGACGGGCACGCATCGCTCGGTGTCGCGGCAGTCGAGCACGCAGGCGTCCCCGTCCGCGCAAGGACAGGGCACCCCCGACTCGCAGCCGTGGTCCTTGTCGTCGCAGGAGAGGATCAGCGCCGCGAGCAGGCTGAGCAGCGCGACGCCGTCACGGCGGAGAGGGGAACGCACCACGCGATGGAAGCTAGCCCAAAACCCGCCCGGGCTCGGTCCCCTTCGAGCCCCACCAAGCGACTTGCACCTACAGGAGCGCACATCCAACCCTCGCCGGTGGCGGGCACCCCGTCCTGGACGGCCGCGAGCCCGACACAGCGCTTGAGCCCAGGCGGGGCCGCTCTCACGGCCGGGCGGGGTTCGGCGACGACCTTTCACGCCTCCGGGACGAGGGCCAGGACAGCTCGGCGCTCCGCGTTCGGGTCCTTGGAAATCCGCACCGGCCAGCTCGCCCGCCGCCGGGCACTGGGTCGCGCGGCGGCTAGGAGGACGGCGCCCAGGCCTGGCCGGCCGGAGCCGTGGCGCGGCCCCGCCTCCCCGCGCGGGGAGGCGAGAGCAGGTCCGGGTGCTTGCATGAAGAAGCCGGGCCGTCCGCTCCTGAAGCGATCTGCTGCTTTTTCCCCGCCTCGCTTGCCCTGTTTCAGACGACAGACGTGGTACAGTGTGCGTCGGAACCGGCGGGTGACGGCCGAATGTCACCCAGGATGAAAAATGACCGGCCAAAGGCCGAGCGAACAGGCGCGAACGACAAGGTACGGGTCCTCTCAATTCTGGCGGCCAGCAAGGGTCGGCGCTTGCGAAACCAGGGTTCGGGGATCGTGACGTCCGGGAGGATGACTATGGCAAGGCGTGGCGTGGCTCTGGTGGCGTGCTCGATGATTGGCCTCTTCATCGTCGTGAGCTGCGCCGAAGAAGGCGATGGCGAGGACGGGGGGGAGCAGGGCACGGGTCCCGTCACTGGCCCGAACAACGGCGAGATCCGCGACGTCAACGGCGATGGGGTAGCGGACCCGCTCGAGGCGGACGAGTTCGTCGGTGGGGCGAAGGCCGTGACCGAGGCCGAGGTGAATGCGATGCGCACCGCCTCTTGCACGGGGTGGGCCGCCGAGCCGGAGCCCATGGGCTCGACCCTCTTCTTCGTGGTGGACGCAAGCTCGTCCATGGACGCGACGGCGAACGGCACCGGCGCGCTGGACAAGTGGACGGTGACCCGGGACGCCATCATCGAAACCATCAACAACCTTCCCGATGCGACGGCGGTGGGCCTGCTCGGATACCCCAACAAGGTCGTCGATGGGGTGCCGGGCGGGCACGAAAACTGCGTCAACGTCGACGAGCTCGTCCTGCCGGGCGTGCTCGGCAACGCCGGCTTCCGGCAGACCATCATCGATGGGCTCAACTCCATCGAGACGGAAACCTGCACGCCGACGCACGACGCCTACATGGTAGCGGTGGAGGCCTACCAGGCGCAGACCAGCGTCGTCGGCCAGAAGTACATCCTGCTGATGACGGACGGCACCCCCACGCTCACCCTCGGCTGCGAGCCGGGCCAGTGCCGGTCCGGGGTCGGCTACGAGCAGCCGGTGATCGACGAGATCGCCCACGCCTACAGCGAGTACAACATCAAGACCTTCGTGCTCGGTTCGCCGGGGAGCGAGGAGCACATGGAGACGGGGCTCGACAACCGCTGGTGGCTGTCCCAGGCCGCGGAGGCGGGCGGGACCTCGCCCGGCAACTGCTCGCACGAAGGGGAGCCGTATTGCCACTTCGACATGACGCAGGCCGCGGACTTCACCTCCGCGCTCCGCGCCGCGCTCGAGACGATCGCGGGCAAGGTGGTGAGCTGCGACTACTCCCTGCCGCTGCCTCCGGCGGACATGGAGCTCGACACCTCCGCCATCAACATGTTCGTCTGGCCGGGCAACGCGGAGCCCATCCAGATCCTCCGCTCCATGGACCCGAACTGCGATCAGGGGTGGTACATGGACGAGGCCACGGGGCACGTCTCGCTCTGCCCGGGCAGCTGCGCCCTCGTCCAGTCGGACCCGCAGCTTCGCCTCGAGTTGATGTTCGGTTGCACCTCGGAGCAAGTCGTCCGCTGAGCCGGGCTCGCGCAGGGCGGCCACCGGGGATCGACTCGGGGGGCGCGCGAGCGCCGCTCTGGCCCGGCATGATGCGGCGCGACCACCACGGAGCCGCGAGCGCGGGACCAACGACACGGGACCCTGCGCCCAGGTTCGGCATGCGGTCGGAGGCCGCCCGATGGGGTTGAGTTCGGCGGCTCGCGCGGCCCGAACCCTGGCGCTGGTCCTGTCGCTCCCCGCCTGCTTCGGCGGCCGCGGGGAGCTCGGCACGGAGGGGCGCGGTGCCCAGGGCGCGGCGCCCGTAAGGGGCAGGCGCGCCAGCCTCGCCGGCCGGGCCGATGGGGGCCCGGAGGGTGCGATCGAGTCCCGCGCTCCCGCGACCCCGACGCCGCCTCTTCGGCGAGCCTCCCGGGTGCTGGTCGTCACGCTCGACGGCCTCGGCGGACGCTGGCTCGGACCGCTCCTCCAGGAGGAGGCGCTGCCGACGTTCCGGCGCCTGCGCGACCTCGGCGCCTTCACGCTCGACGCCCGGACCGACTACGAGAACACGGTCACGCTGCCGAACCACGTCACCGTGCTCACCGGCCGCCCGGTGACGGCGGTGCCCGGTCTGCCGGCGGACACCCACCACGGTTACACCGCGAACGGGATCCCCGCACCCGCCGAGACGCTCCACGAGGCCGGCAACCCCGCGCTCGGCTACGTCGCCAGCATGTTCGACGTGGCCCACGATCGCGGCTATCGCACCTGCCTCTTCGCCAGCAAGCGGAAGTTCGTGCTCTTCCAGCAGAGCTACGACGCGGCCCACGGCGCCCCGGACGAGGTGGGGAAGGACGACGGCAGAGGCAAGCTCGACCGCTTCGTCGTCATGGAGGATCGCTCCCTCATCGAGGTCGCGGCGGAGGATCTGAGCGCGGGGCGTTGCGACTTGTCGCTGCTCCACGTCACCGATCTCGACACGCCCCTCGGACACGCGACCGGGTGGGGGTCCGCCGCCTGGCGCCAGGGTCTGGACGAGATCGACCGCGCGCTCGGCGCCTTGCTGGACCGGCTCGAAGAGCACGGCGGGCTCGAGGAGTGGGGGGTCGTGCTGACGGCCGACCATGGCGGGGAGGGGTACGATCACATGGACGCCGCCAACCCCGCCGTCTACGAGATCCCGTTCTTGGTGATCGGTCCCGCGATCCCCGGAGGCAGGGACCTCTACTCGTTGCTCGCCGGTCGGCGCGTCGATCCCGGCGACGAACGGCCTTCCTACGAGGCAGCCGATCAGCCCGTGCGCAACGGCGATGCGGCCTGCCTGGCGCTCGAGCTCCTGGGGCTCCCGCCCGTCCCCGGTTCGCTGATGCGGGACCTCCGTCTCGGGGGCTGAGGTGGGAGCCCCGTGCCCGGGCGCGCGAGCGCTCACACCTGCCGTCTGGAATTTCTCGATCGGGCGCGACTACCCGGCGTGGGCGCCTTCGGCGGATTTTCGGCGTCGGGTCATTCCAGCGAGCCGGCGGATTTGTGTATCGTGCCCCCCTCGTTGCACGCGCTCCCCCGGATCTCGATTTCGAGCCCCTCGTCCCCCCCGCTCGCGGAGGGGGTCGAGGCTGGCCGCCGACCCTGCTGCCGGACATCCGGCAGCGGAAGGGCCTACCTGCGGGCGGGGCGACGCGGACGATCGGGTGGAGCCGGGAGAGGGGGGCCGCCATCGCTGCCCGGTCGTCTCGTCCGGGGGGACCAGGAGGGGGAAACTTGAGCCACTTCTTCGTGGCGACGGCCCCTTACCCGCAATTGCCCCGCCGGGAGCGAGCATCTTGTCCTTCCTCGCGAAGCTGATCAGCGTCCTGCGCCGGACCTGGGACGAAACGGTGGCGCCGCCCGCCTTCGGCGAGGCCCCGGCCCTGCGGCGCCTCTGGCGGCTCCGCCTGGGCTCGGCGATCGTGATCGCCATCCCGGCGCACCTCTTCGTGGCCTTCTACCTGGCGCACGCCACGTTCGCGCACCTCCGTACGGTGCGGGGGACCGGAGACGCGGAGCCACTCACCGTGGAGCTCCTGCAGCTTCACCTTCACGATCGGATGCGGCGCGACTACCACCACCTCTTCGCGGGGTCGGGCAGCGTCTCGCCGAAGCTCGAGCGGATCTCGCTCCGCTTGCGCAACGACGACCTGGATCGGCTCGACGCGGAGCTGCCGCCCAAGGAGGGGTCCGCCAGCTACGTTCCGGGCGAGCTCGAGCTCCGCGGCGCGCTGTACGACGTCGGGCTGCGCTATCGCGGGAGCCGCCACTGGAACTGGAACTATCCCCAGAAGAGCTGGAAGGTCCGCCTGGAGGCGGGCCGTCACCTGCTCGGACACGAGACGCTGCTGCTCGCGAACAGCCCGGAGGCCGAGCCCCTGCTGGAGCTCGGCGCCCTCGATCTGGCGCGCCGGCGCGGGCTGATGGTCACTCGCTTCGAGCCGGTCTGGCTCGAGGTGAACGGGTCCCCCCTCGGGGTCTATTTCCTCGAGGCCCCGGTCGACGAGTCCGTGCTGCGGCATGCCGGACGCTTCCCCTGGAACATCTACTCGGGCAACGGCGCTCCCGTGGATCCGGCGACGGGCACGAGCCGGCTCTTCGAGTCCGTCGAGTTCTGGTCCAAGGTTGCGGGTCCCATCGGCCAGGAGAGCGACGTGGCTGAGCTCGCGGAGCTCCTCGCGCGGCTGCACCGTGACGATCCGCAGAGCTTCGCCCGCTTCGCCGAGGAGCGAATCGATCTGCGTGCCTTCGCCGAGCTCGACGCCATCGACGTGGTGCTCGGGATCGATCAGCACAACTACGACGAGAACCAGAAGCTCTACTACGACCCGTATCGCGGGGTGTTCGAGCCGGTGGTCTGGAACCTGCGTGGAGCCAACCACGAGCCGGTGGTCCAGCGCGCGCCGAGCCCGCTGGTGCTGCGGCTGTCGGAGCTGCCCGCGTTCGTCGAGCTCCGGGACGGGGCCGCGTGGGCTCTGCTCCAGGGGGACGCGCGGCCCGAGGCGCTCAACGCCGGACTCAAGGCATGGGACGAACGGGTGCAAGACGCCTTCGAACAGGACCCGTACTGGGACGCCGTGGATCTGTTGCCCAAGCTCGGGCCGTACTTCGAGGAGATGGCGCGCCCCATGGACCGGCGGCGACAGCTCGAAGCGCGGGCGGTCGAACTCGCCCGGGTCCGCGAACGCAACGAGTTCCTGGTCCGCGAGCTCTCGAGCCTCACGCTCACCGCCACGCTCCACGTGCCCCCGCCGGATCCCGGCACGGAGGCGGTCGCGGCCACGGCGCCCGCGGTGCTGAGCCTGGAGGTCGCCGGGCGCGCGCCCCTCGAGCTGCTGGCCGTGGAGCCGCGGTATGCCGGTTCCTGCGCGGCGCCAGGGCTCTCCTGGCGGCGCCGTCCGCCGGCAGGGGCGCCCGAGGACGCGTGGCATCCAGCCGGGCTCGCGGGGCGGCTGCAGGCGCCCGAGCGGCTGCTCCCCGGCACCGTCCGGGTTCCGCGACCGCCGACGCCGACGCGTGGACCGGTCCGGCTCGCGCCCGCGTCCCGGCGCTTCGATCTCGCGCTCGACACCGGGAACTGCCGGCTCGGATCGGTGGTGGTGCGCGCCCGCAACGGGCGCACGGGTGCCGATCTGGAGCGGACGGTGGTGGCCAGCGCCGCGCCGGCTCCGGCGCCGGAGATCTGCGCGTCGAGGTTCGAGCCAGGGCCCGGGGGACGGTCACTCCACCCCTGGTGCGTCGGTCGTCCCGCGGCGCCCACGGAGGAACGCCTCGGCCCCGGCACCGTGGAGATCCCCGAAACCCGCACCTACGCGGCCGGTCATCACCTGATCATCGAGCCGGGGACCACGGTGCATCTGGGTCCGGGCGCGAGCCTGGTCGCGCGGGGGCGCCTCACCGCCGTGGGGCGTCCCGACGCGCCGATCCGCTTCGTCGGGGAGCGCTGGGGCGTGGTCGCGATCGAAGGTTCCGCCGCGGCGGGGTCGTCGATGGCCCACGTCGAGGTCCGGGGTGGCGGCGAGGGTCGCCACGCGGGCCGGCACTACACGGCCATGCTCAGCGTCCACG
>CAYVRP010000095.1:0-25753 GCA_964454025.1 uncultured Polyangiaceae bacterium
CGGGGGCGTCGTCGGTGAGGTCCCACGCGAGGGCGAAGAACGGGGAGGCGGGTTCGGGAGCGGGAGCGGGAGCAGGGGGAGAGGGTTGGGGGTCTGGGGCGCTGGCACCACCGGTTGCCAGGGGGCTCGAGGGATCGTCGAACTCGGCGAAGGGGTCGTCGGTGGCGAAGGGGCCGCGGGCGAGGGCGAAGCTCGGGCGGAGCTGTTGGCCGCCCTCGGGGGCGTAGAAGGCGAGCGCGGCGGGGAGCTCGGCGCGGTCGACGAGCATCCCGGGGCGGTCGTAGCCGAGGAAGCGGCGGAAGAACGCGCGCAGATCCGCGATGCGGGGGCCGCCGGCGGCGGTGTCGAGCTCGGCCTCGAAGTCGACCGTGAGCCCGGGGCGCAGGGCGGGGGCGATCTGCGCGTCGGCGAGCACGGGCACCGAGAAGACGAGCCCCTCGATGGGCTGCACCAGGCCGAGCCACTCGCGGTGGAAGGAGACGTCGCGATCCTTCACGTCATCCCCTCCGGCCAGGCCACCACGAGCCCGACCGGGGTCAGGCGCGTCATGCGGACCTCGTAGAGGGCGGCGATGGCTTCGGGTTCGGTCTCGAGCTCCTGGGCGAGGGCGTTGCGGCGGTCCTCGAGGTGCAAGAGGTCGAGCTCGACCTGGCGCCTCTGGAGCTTGTCCTGCACCGTGAAGAGCTCCTGCTGGCGCAGGCGATCCCTCGTCTTCTCGAGCACGACCCGGCGCCGCTCGAGCAGCTTGCGCAGATCGTCCGCCTCGCGGCGCGCGCGCTCGGCCAGGCCCTTGCGGGCATCGGCCGCATGCGCGTCCGCCTCCGCCTCGAGGTGGGGCCAGAGGGCGGCGAAGAGGGCGGAGACCTCGGGCACGAGGCGCTGGCGGAGCTTCGGCGAGGGGGGCCTGCCGCCGCGGGCCAGGAGCTCCTCCACCTGGCTCTGCGCGCGGGCCGCGGTGGCGCGGTCCTTGTACGGCTTGATGGCCTTCGCCTGGCCCGGCCAGGCCGCGGCGAGGGCCACGAGCTCGTCGTGCAGGCGCGCGGCGCCGGCCCCGAACAGGGTGAGCCGGGCGTAGCCCACCACCCGGACCACGCTCTCCCCGGGGGCGATGACGGCCGTGAACCGGCTCAGATCGTGGGCGGAGTAGCCCTGCGCCAGGAAGCGGTCGAGCAGGCGGCGGACGAAGGGGTGGGCCAGGTGGAGCTGCTCGGCCTCGTCGGTGAGAAGCTGGGCGGGGTGGAAGGTGACCGGCCGGAGCGGCTTCTCGCGCCACTGCCAGAAGCTCTCGTCCGGCTCGCGGGGGACGCGCAGGGTGTCGAGGGTGCGCTCCCACTCCCGCCCGAGCGGGGGCAGGCGGAACGCAGGGCGGTGATCGCTGGTTTCGCCCGCGGGCTCGAGCGGCCCGGCCCCGCTGAGGGCGAGGCCGATCTGCACCACCCCCCGGAGCGACTCGGGGGACACCTCGAGGAAGCGCCGCGACTCGTCGAGGCGAGCGCCGGCGCGGCGGATCTCCTCCTCGAGGGCCGCGAGCTCCCGGCGCTGGTCCTCGAGCTCGGCGCTCACCGTGTCGGTGCGGGCGCCCTCGCCGAGGCGCTGGAGCCGGGGCTCGACCTCGGGGCGGAGCCCGCCCGCGAGCAGGCCCTCGACCTGCTCGAGCAGCACCGTGCCGCGCGAGCCGAGCTCGCGCTGCACGGTGGCGATCTTGCGCACCACCGTCCGCAGGATCCGATCCTCGATTCGGTCCGGGTAGACGAAGTAGTGGCAGCGCACCTCGCTCGCCGGCTGCCCCGTGCGGTCGATGCGCCCGTTGCGCTGCTCCAGCCGCGAGGGGTTCCAGGGCAGGTCGAGGTGGAACAGATCCGCGCATCGGGCCTGGAGGTTCAGGCCCTCGCGGGCGGCGTCGGTGGCGACCAGGATCCGCAGGGGGCTCTCGCCCGGGGGCGCGTTGAAGGCCCGCTGGATGGCGGCGCGGGCGTCGTCGCCCATGCCTCCGTGGAAGATCCCGACCCGGTGCTCGCCGTCGTCGGTGTCGTCGAGGGCGCGGTTCAGGATGTCCACCACGTAGCGGAGCGTGTGCGCGTACTCGGTGAAGAGGAGCACGCGGCGGTCCGTCCAGGCGCGGCTGGCCTTCGTCTCCGGGCCGAGGCCGGCGGCGGGGCACTGGTGCCGGCGGATCCAGTCGAGCAGGGCGAGCAGCTTGCCGTCCGGACGCCGCCGGGCCTGCTCGGCCAGGGAGCGGAGCTCGCCGAGCAGGGCGCGGGCCTCCTCGGTGGGGGTCGGCAGGGCGCGCGTCTCGGCCGTGAGGGTCGCGTCCTCTTCGGCGGCGAGCGTCTCGTCGTCGACGCCGTGGCTGTCCGGATCCTCGCCCAGGGCGAGGCGGCGCAACGCGGGCGCGGCGCGGGGGCCGCCCTGCTGCTCCAGGCCGCGGGCGTGGGCGTCGATGGCCCGGGCGAAGGCCTCGGGGCTCGAGAGCAGCCGCTGCTGCAGGTGCACGAACACCAGCCGCCCCCGGCCGCTCGCCGGGGCGCAGAGCTCGGTGTAGCGGGCGAGCTTCCGGGCGAGCTCGAGCTCGAAGGGGGGCGCGGCGTCGAGCTCGCGGTCCTCGGGCGCGGCGTCGCGGCCGGTGTCCGTGTCGTGCGCGGTCGCCTGGACCCGCCAGCGGCCGTCCCCGTGGCGGAGCGCGAGCTCCACGAGCAGGCGGTTCGGGAAGCCGCCCTCGACCCCGAGCTGGCGCAGGTCCCGCTTGAGGCGGCGGACCATCACCGGCTCGAGATCCTTGCGGCCCTCGACCGGGGCGCCGCGGGTGAACCGCGCGGGGTCGAGGATCTCGAGCAGGGCGCTGAAGCTGTTCGAGTGGCCGTTGTGGGGGGTGGCCGAGAGGAAGAGGCGGTTGTCGAAGCGCGGCGCCAGATCCCGGATGGCGCGGGTGGTGTCCGTGTCGGTGGCGTACTTGCTCGCCGAGGCGGGGGCGGCGACGTGGGCCTCGTCGAGGATGAGCAGGCCCTTGCGGGCGCGATCCCCGAGCCGGTCGAGGAGCGGATCGCGGTACTCGGGGCGGCGCAGGAGCGGGTGCGAGACGATGAAGCGGTTGTGCGTCGCCCAGGGGTTGACGCCGTACCCGCGCTCCTGCCGGCGCCAGGCGATGAATTGCCGCGTCATCACCTCGAAGCGGAGGCCGAAGCGCCGCAGCATCTCGTCCCGCCACTGCAGGCACACGCTCGCCGGGCAGACCACGAGCACGAAGTCCGCCTGCTGCCGGAGCAGGAGCTCCTGGAGCACCAGGCCCGCCTCGATGGTCTTGCCGAGGCCGACGTCGTCCGCGATGAACAGGTTGGCGCGCGGCAGCTCGAGCGCCTTCATCAGCGGCGTGAGCTGGTAGTTCTTGAGCATGATCCCGGCCCGGAACGGGGCCTGGAAGCGGGTCGCGTCGGCGGCGCTGACGGCGTTCCACTTGAGGGCGTGCAGGTACGCCCCGAAGTGCGCGGGCGGGTCGAGCCGGGTGACGGCGCCGAGCCCCTGGAGCTCGGGGGTGACCACGCGGGCGCCGAGCTCGAGGTCCCACAGCGTCTCGAGCCGGCGCCCGGGGTCGTCGTCGTCCAGGCACACGAGCCGCACCAGCGGCGACTCGCCGGGCCCGCCCGGGACCGCCTCCTCGACGAGCCACTGCCGGTGGCGCGCCTGCACCACCTGGCCCGGGCGCGGCAGGTGCCCGGGCGCGGCCGCTCGAGGGCGTTCGGTCGCCGCCCGAGGGTCGAGCCCGGCCGCCACCAGCACGCGCGCCTGCAGCTCGCTACGGGCCCGCGCGGCCTCGTCGAGCCCGTGCCGCCGGCACACCGCCCGGAGCTCGTCGCGGCTGAGCTCGCGAAGCACCGCCGGCAGCCGCCCGCCGAGCTCCCGCCCGAGGTGCTTCACGAGGTCCGCCTTGGCCGCCCCGTCCGTCTGCGCGGCGACCCCGAACGAGCGGAAGAGATCGAGGAGCCGGGGCTGGCCGAGGGTGGCGAGCGTGGACTCGACGGAGGGGATGACGGTCCTGGTCAACGCGCCCGCGCTCCGCTCCCGTCCGGCATCGGTTCCCGGCAGCCCGCTAGGGGAGCGCGCTGCCGCCGACGGGGGACGGTAGCTCCATCCGTGAGCTCATCGGAAGCAGCTCGGTCGGGGTGGTGGGATTTGAACCCACAACAACCGGCACCCAAAGCCGGTCCTCTACCAGATTGAGGTACACCCCGGAGGGGCGCGGAATATACCAGCGGCCCGGGCCGCGACAATCGCTCCGGCGGGCAACGGTGCCGGGGCCTGTCGGCGCCGCCGGCAGCCGGCGGCGCGGCGGTGGGGCGGGGAGCGCCGGCCGCCGAGCCACGGCGCAGCGCCGTGGGCGGGGACGGGCGGCGGGAGCCCGAGCTGCGCTGGACGGCGCGGCCTCAGTCCGGGATCGGCTCGAGCTCGACCTCGAGCTCGATCGGCTTGCGGTCGGCCCGCACCAGCGCGTCGTAGGGGAAGTAGCCGTCCTTGGTCACCGTGATGCGGTGCTCGCCGACCGGGAGCAGGCCGCCGTGGGCCATGATGACGTACAAGGGGGCGACGTACTCCTCGTCGACGTAGACGGAGGCGTCGGCGGGGGTGGCGGGGGTGCGCGCCATGCGGACGGAGACGACGGCGGTGGCGCCGGCCGTCGCGCAGCCGGGGGCGACGCCGAGGGCGGCGGCGAGGACCAGGCTCCCGGCCAGGGCCGCGCGCCGGCGCGCGGGGCGCGGCTGCCGGGAAGGAGCGCGCTGCTGCATGGTGATCACTCCCACTCGATGGTCGCGGGGGGCTTGGAGCTGATGTCGTAGGCGACCCGGTTGATGCCCCGCACCTCGTTGATGATGCGCGAGCTCATCCGGGCGAGCAACTCGTAGGGCAGTCGAGCCCAGTCGCTGGTCATCCCGTCGCTCGAGTGGACGGCGCGGATCACGCAGGTTTCCTCGTAGGTGCGGTCGTCGCCCATGACGCCCACGCTGCGCACGGGGAGCAGCACCGCGAAGGCCTGCCAGACGGTCTGGTAGAGCCCCGCCGCCGTGATCTCCTCGGTCACGATGGCGTCCGCCCGGCGCAGCACGGCCAGGCGCGGCTCGGTGACCTCGCCCAGGCAGCGGACCGCGAGGCCCGGGCCAGGGAAGGGGTGTCGCCAGAGCACGTGGTGCGGCATCCCCAGGGCCTCGCCCGCTTCGCGCACCTCGTCCTTGAACAGCTCGCGCAGCGGCTCGATGAGCTTGAGCTTCATCCGCTCGGGCAGGCCGCCCACGTTGTGGTGGCTCTTGATGACCGCGCTCGGCCCGCGCACGCTCACGCTCTCGATGACGTCGGGGTAGAGCGTGCCCTGCACCAGGACGCGGGCGTTGTCGACGCGGGCCGCCTCCGCCTCGAAGACCTCGATGAAGACGCGGCCGATGATCTTGCGCTTGGCCTCCGGATCGGTCACCCCCCGCAGGGCGTCGAGGAACCGCTCGCGCGCGTCGACGACCACCAGGTTGAGGTGGAAGCTCTGGCGCATCATCCGCTCGACGCCCTCGCGCTCGCCCTCGCGGAGGACGCCGTTGTCGACGAAGATGCAGACCAGGCGGTCGCCGAGGGCGCGCTGGCAGAGCACGGCGGCCCCCGCCGAGTCCACGCCCCCGGACAGGCCGCAGATCACCCGCTCGTCGGGGCCGACGGCGGCCGCGATCGCCGCGACGGACTCGTCGACGAAGGAGCCGGGGGTCCAGGACGGCGTCAGGCCCGCCACGTCGAAGAGGAACGCGCGGAGCACCTCCATCCCGCGCGGCGTGTGCGCGACCTCGGGGTGAAACTGGATCCCGTAGAGGCGGCGCTTCGGGTCGGCGATGGCGGCGAGCGGGGCGTTGCCGCTCTGGGCGATGGCCCGGAACCCGGGCGGGAGCCCGGTGAGCCGGTCGCCGTGGCTCATCCACACCGAGAGCTCCTCGCCGGCGTGGAACGCGGACAGCACGCCGACCGGCTCGAGCACCTCGAGCTTGGCGGGGCCGTACTCGCGATCGGGGCTCGGCTCGACCTTGCCGCCGAGCTGGTGCGCCATGAGCTGCTCGCCGTAGCAGATGCCGAGCACGGGGACGCCGAGCTCGAACAGCGCCGGGTCGCTCCGAGGCGAGGCCTCGCCGTAGACGCTCTGAGGTCCGCCGCTCAGCACCACGGCTCGGGGCGCGAGGGCGCGGAGCCGCTCGAGCGGGAGGGTGCAGGGGTGGATCTCGCAGTAGACGCGGCACTCACGGATGCGGCGGGCGATGAGCTGCGTGTACTGCGAGCCGTAATCCAGGACGACGACGGTCTGCCGGCTCGACATGGGGGGCCCCCGGTAGCACGGAGCGGGCGCCGCGCGAAACGGGGCGCCGCGTCGCTTCGCGGCCGGAGGGTCAGCGCGCGGCGGCGCCCTTCGGCGCCGCGGGGGGGCTCGGCGGGGAGCTCACGCGCAGCAGGACCAGGTGGTCCGGGGAGAAGGCCGCCGAGAGGAACCGCGCGAGCGATGCGGCCGTCGGCGGGCGGACCCCGGCGTCGCGCCAGAGCTCGACGATTCGCCGGCGCGGATCGAGCGACCCGCGCGCCGCGCTGGTCGCGAAGACCTCGAGCCCCCGGGTCACGTCGGCGCCGGCGGGCGGGGTGCGGGCGACGCGCGCGAAGAGCTCGCGGACGGCCGTGATCGCGGCGTCGCGATCCTCCGGCGTGGCCTCGACGGTGACCACCACCGCCCCGAGCCGAGTGCCCCCGAGCAGCTCCACCCGGGCGCTCGCCGTCAGGCCGGCGAGCGCCGCGTCGAGCCAGCCGCCCTCGCGCGCGAGCAGCCAGCGGGCGATCTCCGCCTCCTGGCGGGCCGCCGCGGCGTCGGGGCCGAGGGAGTAGCCGAGGTGAGCGCGGGCGCGCTCCGCGGCGCCGTCGGCCGTGAGCTCGACGGTGGCCGCCGCCGCCGGGGCCGCCGCGAGAGGCGCGCAGCGGCGGTCGGGATCGCGCGTGGTCCCGAGCCAGCGCCCGAGGGCCGCGGCGAGCGTCTCCGCCTGCGTCGCCTCCCAGTTGGCGAGGACCGCGAGCCGGAGCGGCTCGCCCAGGAGGCGGCGCCGTTCGGTCTCGGCGGCCTCGGTGCCGGCGCCGTCGATGGACGCGAAGGTCCCGCGCGGCTCCAGCCAGGATGGGTGACCGGGCGCGAGCGTCTCGAGCAGCAGCCACCAGTCGGGGCGGGTGCCGGGCCCCAGATCGGCGGCGAGCTGGGCGCGCTCGGTCGCCAGCGCCACGCCGTCGAGCCGCGCCGTGACCAGGGCGCGGCCCAGGGCGTCGCCCACGCGCGCGGCCTGCTCGTTCGGCGTCTCGTCGGTGCGCGCGCGCGGCGCGTGCGCGAGCAGGCCGACGCCGTCGGGGGTGATCCACGGCTCGAGCGCGACGCCCCCGGCGCCGTCGTAGGAGCGGACCAGGGCGCGCAGCGCGAGGGCGCGGTGCCCCGCCGTCGTCGTGCTCTCTCCGGCCGTGCCGCAGGGGCTGCCGACCAGAGCCCAGAGCTCACCCTGGCCCCGCTCCACGCGGGAGCGCATCGTCAGCCGCGCACGGCCGCCGTCGCGGGGCGTCGCCGCGAGCATGCGCTCGAGGTCCCGATCGACCGCGGCGCGCTCGGCGGGCGTGGCATAGGCGACGACGCGCCGCGTGGGCGCGCCGGCCGCGGGCCGGGCGAGGGCGCTCCAGGCGAGCAGCCGCGCGGCGGCGCGGGGGTCGGTCGCCCCGAGGATGCGCTGCTCGAGCGCGAACCCGCCGTCCGCGCCGGCCTCGACCGCGAGCTCGCTCTCCTCGCGCGCCACGGCGGCGAGCCGCGCGATCTGGGCGGCGGCAGGCTCGCTCGCGTCCGCGGGGCCGGCGAGCTCGAGCCAGAGGCAGCCGCCGCTGACGCGCGTGGTCGCGGTCACCCGCGCGACGCGCCATCGCGGGTCGAGCGCGGCGATCCGCTCGCAGAGCGGGCCGCGCGGGTCGCCGAGCGCGCCGGCGGCGGCCACGGCGGCCGCGCCGTCGCCCACGCGGAGCGCGAGGTCCAGCCCGCGGGGGCTCGAGGCGTGGTCGACGCCGATCACGTCGGCGGCCGGCCAGGGGTCCGCCACGGCGGGGCCATCGGGCCAGGGCTTGCTTCGCGCCACCGCCCGAGCGACGGCCTCGAGCAGCGGCTCGGCGCCCACCGCGCCGACCGCGAGAGCGCGGCTCGAGCATGCGGCGGCGCGCCACCGTTCGAGCTCCTCCGCGCGCACCGGGGCGGGCGGGTGCGCCGGGTCGGCCACGGGCTCGCCGGCGCAGGCCCGCGCCGCCGCAGCGTGGACCCCGGGCGCGGCATGGGCCCGGAGCGCCTCCACCCGGGCGCGGACGGGCGGCGCGGCCGCCGCGTGGGCCTCCACCGGGGCACGGAGGGCCGCGAGCAGGGCGTCGGTGGCGCGCGCGGCCTCTGCGGCCGTGAGCGAGGGGGCGGCGACGCCGAAGCCGAGGGCGTGGCTCTGGACCTCGAGCCCCGGCAGGTGCGCGGCGGCCAGGCGATGCTCGACGAGGCCGGCGAGCGCAGCGGCGGCGCGGGGATCCACCCCGGTGGCGACGACGATCGCCACCGCGCCCGTGGGGTCGCCCGCCCGGAAGAGCAGCCGAACCACCGGGCGGCGCGTCGCGGAGACGGTTTCGAACGGCGAGGGCAGCGCGGGGGTCGGCTCGCCCGCGGCGGCGGGGGCGCGCGCCGGGGGAGTCCGGCGCGCGCAGGCGAGCGCGATCAGGGCGCTGGCGACGAAGAGCCTCGCGGCCTGGCGCGGACGGAGACGGCACGCCCCCGCGGGGAAGATCGGCGGCGAGGCGCGGGCCCGGGCCGGGCACGGGGGCTCGGTCACGGCGGAGCAGTATCACGGGCCGGCGCCCGTCGTCACGCCCTCGGGCTACGGTGGGGCGCTCAGGCGGCCAGGCGCCGCTCGGCCAGGATCGCCTCGAGCCGGGCGCGGATCTTGTGCTTCTTCGAGTAGACGGTCTTGATGCTGATGTTCATCCGGCGCGCGACCTCCACCGCGTCGAGGCCCTCGCCGAAGTAGAGGGCCACGAACTCGCGATCCTTGAGGCTGAGCTCGGACAGGAGCTCCGAAACTCGGCTCGCGCGCTGGCGGGCGACCAGGGACTCGAAGGGGTCGGGGAAGTCGCTCACCAGCGCCGCGGCCTCCGTCAGGCCGCCACGCCGAGCCTCGCGCCTGACGCGTCGCAGGTGGTCGTAGGCGGAGTGGATGGCGAGCATGCCCACCCAGGAGCCAAGACGCGTGCCGCGACCGGCCTCGAAGCTTCGCAGCTTTCGCTTGCCGTTGGCGAGGAGCTGGACGCAGAACAGGGCGTAGATCTCCTGCGCGTCCTCGGGGCCGAGCACGGCCGCGAAGCGCCCGGTCACGCGCGCGATGCAGCGCTGGATCAGGCGGTAGTAGCGGCGGTTGAACTCGCGCCAGGCGGCCGGGTCGTCGGCGACCAGGCCATCGACCAGCGCGCGTTCGCTCGCCTCGTCGGACGGGGCTTCGCAGGCGGCGACCTCGCAGGGGAGGCGCGGCGTCAGGGGAGAGGAGGCGGGGTCGTGGGTGAGCTCGAGGAGCGACATGGCAAGGGGTCGGGGGTGCAAGGGGTGAGTCGGCGACACCCCGATGCACGCCCCGTGCCGCGGTCGATCCCCGGAAATTCTCGGGTTCTTCGCCGCGACACCCCCCCGCGCAGCGTAACGTTACGCGTAACACCGTCACCTTTCCCCCTTGCTCATTCTACGCGGGGGGCCGCCGAGATCTCCCCGTGCGGTGCTACCCTGCGGGCCGTGGCGCGCCTGCTCGCCTGGTGGCTGCTCGGCTCCAGCTTGATCGTGACGCTCCTGCGCTGGGCCGTCGGCGCGGGTCGGCGCGGCGAGGCGCGGTTCCGCGCGCAGTACGCGGGGGATCTCCCGGCCCCGGGCGACGCGGCCGACCGGGCCGCCTTCGACGCGCTCGGGACCTGCATCGCCTGTGGCCTGTGCGACCGCGCGGCCCCGCTCGAGGGCGCGGGGCTGGCGTCGGGGTTGACCTCGGTGGTGCTGGTGGCGTCCCGGAGCGTGCGCGACCTCGTCGCTTCGGCGGACGAGCTCGCCGGCTACGATGCCTCTTCGCTCGCGGCGCGCGAGCAGGAATGCCCGACGCGTTTCCCCCTGCGCCGCCTGGCCGCGCTGGCGCGGCGGTTCGCGGGCAGCGACGCCGCGCCGCCTACTTGACCAGGCTGAGGCGCGGGGCGGCGCCGAACGCCGCGACGTGGCCGCTCTCCTCGACGACGTAGACGCCGCAGCGCTCGTCGACCCGGATGAGGTCGGGGATGAGGTCGGAGGGCACGACCCCGAGGACCTCCCCGTCGCGCGGGCGCACCACGTGCACCTGGTGCTGCGGCACGAACAGCGCGCCGCTGCGCAGGACCGGCTCGAGGCGGCGGGGCTGGTCGGCGTCCACGTGGCGGGAGAAGACGTGGTGGAAGCGCACCTCCCCGCTGCTCGCCTCCAGGCAGAGCAGGGCCCCGGCGGCGCTGTTGGCGACGACGGCGTCGTCCACGGCGAGCCAGGCGGTGGTGGGGGACACCAGCCCCGGCTCGTGTCCCCAGCGCTCGACGCCCGTAGCCCGCTCGTAGCCGTGCGCGCCCGAGCCGCGGCGGTCCCGCGCCGGCACCACCACCGTGGACGGCGTCAGGAGCGGCTCCTGCCCGGGCACGAAGCGGTCCTCCAGCGCGGTCGTCCAGCGGATCGCGCCGGTCCAGGGGTCCAGGTGCACGAGCTCGGCGGGGGCTCCGCGCCCGCCCGCGAGGGCGAAGAGGGCGTCCGGGTCGACGGCGACCTCGCCGCTGAAGGGGACGCGGCCCCGCGCGCGCCAGACCACGTCGCCGGTGACCACGTCGAGAGCGAGCAGAGTGGGGTCCCCGGCGGCGACGATGAGGAGCTTGCCCGCGCGCCGCAGGCGAAACTGCGAGGGACGCCGCGCCGTGAAGCGCCAGCGCACGTCGCCGGAGACGAGGTCGAGCGCCGTCAGGCGGCGATCCCCTTCGGGCACGATCAGCAGCCGCGGCAGTCCCGGGAGGTGCACGACGGCGGCCGTGGCCGAGCCGGCGCTGCGCGGCTCGAGCTGGACCGTGAAGCGGACGGCGCCGGTGTCGAGGTCGTGCAACGCGGTGCGGCCGTCCGCGTGCACCCGCACCAGCCCGGCCGGCGTGACCACGGCGGCGGCGCGCTGGGTGGGCTTGCGCCACAGGATCTCACCGCCATGGCTGGAGACGCAGGCCGTCTCGCGCTCCGCGCCGATGATCACCCGGTCGCCGCAGAGGAACGTCGCCCGCAGATCGATGGCGGGCACGGTGGCGACCCAGCGGGGCGAGAACCGCATCTTGCCGCCGTGCTCCCAGCGTCCGGCGCCGGGCGGGGTCCGCGGCCGCGGCGCGAAGGGGCGGTAGCTCTCGGGCGAGGGGTTGGTCAGCGCGGCGTCCAGGTGGGCGGCGGCGACCCGCTGCTCGAGCGTGCGCGCGTTACGGCGCAGCGTCTCCAGCCGCAGGTTGTGCCGCTGGCGGGGATCGTGGCGCACCAGGGCGTCCGCGAGGGCGCGCGCGAAGCGGGCCGTCGCCAGCACGAACGCCTCGGGCGTCAGCTCCGGCACGGTCACGCTCGAGCGCTCGGAGCGGACGTGCGGCGAGGTGAGGGTGAAGGCGAGGGGACCCTCGACGGGGCCGCGGCGGACGCCCAGGCGCAGCGGGCCGAACGCGACCCGACGGAACAGGGGGCGGCCGAGCTCCCACGCCTCGACGACCTCCTCGGAGAGGGCGACGAGCTGCTCGGTGAGCAGGAAGACCTGCACCGCTCCGAGCTCCACCCGGCGGCCTCGGGTCTGCACGGACATCGCGCCCTCGGCCAGCAGGGCGTGCAGGTCCGCCCGCTCGATCCGCGCCTCCTCGGCCTCGCGCCCCGGGCTCGTGCCGACCCGGAGCGGCAAGGTGGCGGAGAAGCCGAAGTCCTGCACGGTTCGCGGCGTGACCGCTTGCACCACCTGCGTCCGCGCCGGGAGCGGGCCGCCGGGGGTCGCGGCGATCAGCCGCCGCGTCGCGTCGAGCGCCGACGAGAGGCCGCGCGCCGGGCGCTGGGTGCGGGCCTGCTCCAGGGCCTCGACCAGGCCCGCGCGGATCGCCTCGAACGCCACTCTGCGCTCGAAGGCGACCACCTCGGGGCAGGGGCCGCAGCGCAGGACGCTGAGCAGCACCTCGGCGCCGTCCGCCTCGAGCCCGAGCTCCCAGGCCTCTTGCGCGGAGTAGAGCGGGACGGTCACGCGGGTCCGCCGTCCCCGACCGAGGGCGTCGAAGGCGTGACCCAGCTCGACCAGCGCGGTGAGCGCCTGCGCCTCGCCGATGCGCGCCGTGACGTTCACCCCTTCGACCACCACGTCGAGCAGGCCCGCGAGCGGGGCGGGCGGGTGGGGGGTACCTTCGGCGGGCGCGGCGTGAACGACGACGTGGAACGCGGACATCCGAGGCGGAATGCTAGGGAGGCGGCGCGCGGTGCCCCACTTTTGAGCGTGGATCGCCGGAGAGTGGACAGCGGAGCGGCGCCGGCGCTAGGCACCCTGGGCCGGGTCGTTCGGTGGCCCGCGGCCAGGAATTCTCCGGTGCTCGACGGCCAGCAGCGCTCGACCCGGGGCTCGGGGACGCCGGGCTCGGCCCTCGCCCGGGCGCAGTGGCGCGGCGCGGCGGCGGGCCTTCTCGCCGCGGTCGTGCCCCTGGGCTTCACCTTCGGCTTCACCGTTGACGACGCGCTGGTGTCGGCGCGGGTCGCGCACCACCTGAGCTTGGGACTCGGCCATCGCTACAACCCGGGCGGACCCGTGGTCGACGCCGTCACGCCTCTCGGGTGGGCGCACCTGCTGGCGCCCTTCGCCCGGGCAGGCGTGCTCTCGGCGTGGGAGGCGGCGCGGCTGCTCGGGGTCGCCGCCTGGCTGTCCGCGGCGACCTGGCTCGGGGCGGTCGTCGGCGCGAGCGGGGACCGCGCGACGCGGTTCGTGCCGCTGCTGTTCGTCGCGGCGTCGATCCCGGTGGCGGCGTGGGCGGGCGCGGGCCTGGAGACGGGCGTGGTCACGGCCCTGGCCACGGTCGCGCTCGCCCGCCCGCGCCCCGCGCTGCTCGCGGGGGGGCTCGCGGCCGGGTGGCGCCCGGAGCTCTTGCCCTGGGCGGTCACCCTCGCCTTCGGCACGGCCTGGGCCGACGGCGACCTGAGGCGGGGCGCGGCGCGCCCCGCGCGCCTCGCGACGGCCGCCGCGGCCGCCCTCGCGCCGGCGGTGGCCGTGGCGGCTGCACGGTCCCTCTGGTTCGGCTCTCCGACGCCGCTGGCGCTGCTCGCCAAGCCCTCCGATCTCGCGCACGGCGCGTACTACGCGGCGGCCGCCGCCATCTGGACCGGGGCGCCGCTGTTGATCGCGGCGCCCCGGGCGCTCGCGCGCGCGGCGCCCCGCGTCCGCGCGGCCGCCCTCGCGCTCGGCGTGCACTTCGGCGCGCTGGTCGCGGCGGGTGGCGACTGGATGCCGCTGTTCCGTCTCGCCGTGCCGGTGGTGCCGGGCGCGGTGCTGGTCGCCGCGGCGCTCGCGGCCCACGCGCGGTCCTGGTCGACCTGGGCGCGCACCGTCGGCGCGGCGAGCTTCGGGGTGGCGCTGCTCGCCGCCCAGGGCGGGGAGCTCCGGCGGGTGGGCGAGCGCCGGGTCGCGCTGGTCGCGGCGGCGCGCCCGTTGCTCGACGATGCCCGGCGCGTGGCCGCGCTCGACGTCGGCTGGGTCGGCGCCGTGGGGCCGCTGCACGTCGTCGACCTGGCCGGGATCACCGACCCGACGATCGCCGTGCTCCCCGGCGGGCACACCACCAGGCGCGTCCCGCACGATCTGGTCGACGCGCGGGACGTCGACCACGTCGTGCTCCTGCTCGCCCCCGACGCGACCCCGGGGAGCCCCTGGGCGCGAACGACCTTCGCGAGGAGCGTGGAGGCCACGGTCGCCGAGGACGCCTGCGAGCGCGGCTTCGAGCTGGTGGGCACCATCCCGCTCGGCGGCACGCGGCAGCGGTACGTCGTGGCCCGCCGTTCGAACCCGTGAGCGGCCGATGCGGGTCGGCGAGCCCGGCCCTCGCCGTACCGGGCGCATTTCCCCTTCCCGCGGACGCACGGGTGATAGACTCCCCGTCGGCCCGCGACCGGCGGCCCTGGACCATGGAACTGAAGCAGCAACTCCGTCTCACGCAGCAGCTGGTGATGACCCCGCAGCTGCAGCAGGCGATCCGGCTGCTCCAGCTCTCGAGGCTCGAGCTCATCGACGAGGTCCGCAAGGAGCTCGACAACAACCCGGTGCTGGCGGAGGAGGACGGGACCGAGCGCGGGCGGGGCGAGGTCGGCGCCGGCGCCCGCGCCGAGGGCATCGAGCGAGAGCCGAACGACCGGCCCGAGCTGAACAAGGAGTCGCGAGACTCGGAGAAGGCCGCGCGCGAGGTCGACTGGGAGAAGTTCCTCGAGAACCGAACGCTGCAGCAGCCGGTCCCGGGTGGTCGCGGCGGGTTCGAGGAGCTCCCGCCCATCGAGCAGAACCTGACCAGGCCGAACAGCCTGCGCGACCACCTCCTGTGGCAGCTGCAGATGAGCGACTTCACCGACGTGGAGCGACGCTTCGCCGAGCTCGTGATCGGCAACCTCGACGAGCGCGGGTTCCTCGACCTGGCCGGGGTCGAGACGCCCGATGGCGCCCGCACGCCCGATCTCACCATCGAGGACCTCGCCCGCGAGGCCGGGCTGCACGAGGAGGACGCCCCGCTCGTCCTCGAGCTGATCCAGAACTTCGACCCGATCGGGGTCGCGGCGCGAGACCTGCGCGAGTGCCTGCTCGTGCAGGCCAAGGCCTACGGGTACGACGAGATCGAGATCACCATCATCGAGCAGCACCTCCCGAAGCTCGAGAAGCACAACTACCAGGCCATCGCGCGGGAGATGAAGATCCCGATCGAGGACGTGTACGAGGCGGCCAGAGAGATCCAGAAGCTCGAGAGCCGCCCGGCGCGCAACTTCACCGACGAGGACGACCGTACCATCGGGATCACGCCGGACGTGTACGTCTTGCGCGACGGCGCCGACTTCGTCGTGATGGACAACGATCGCGGCGTCCAGCGCCTGTTCATCAACGAGGCCCTCACCAAGCAGCTGATGCAGGACCCGAGCGCCAAGGAATTCGTGGGCGAGAAGCTGCGCAACGCGCAGTGGTTGATCCGCGCCATCGAGCAGCGGCGGAAGACCATCATCCGGGTCGCCGAGTGCATCGTCGAGAAGCAACGCGAGTTCTTCGAGCACGGCGTCGCCCACCTCAAGCCGCTCATCCTCCGCGACGTCGCCGAGGCGGTGGGGATGCACGAATCGACCATCTCCCGCGTCACCACCAACAAGTACATGCACACCCCGCAGGGCCTCTTCGAGCTGAAGTACTTCTTCAACTCGAGCATCCGGCGGGTCGCCAACGAGGACATCGCCAGCGAGAGCGTGAAGCAGGCGATCAAGACCCTCATCGAGGCGGAGGACAAGGCGAACCCCTTGAGCGATCAGGCGATCGTGGAGCACCTGGCCCGGGAGGAGGGCATCAAGATCGCCCGGCGGACCGTTGCCAAATATCGGGAAATGCTGGGCATCCTCGCGTCGTCCCGGCGCAAGCGCGTGTTCTGAGCGCCGGCCCCTGGCCGCCTGGACCGGGCGCGGGCGCGCGCCCGACCTGCGGCGGGACCCGGGCGGTCGGCGGCGGCTCGTCTCCCGGTCCGGAGCAACGACCCTTCGCCAAACTCCGCTGACTTGCGTTACTGTAGGGGCTCGCCAGCGGGCGGACTCCGCCGCCCGGGCTCCCCTGCCGCCACGGTTTGCCCCCGGGCGGAGGGCACCGCTCCGTCGAGGTCGCGCCCGTCGGGTCGCGAGGAGGTTCAATGAACATCAGCATCACCTTTCGCCACATGGATTCCAGCTCCGCTGTCAAAGCCTACGCGGGCGAAAAGGTATCCAAGCTCCAGAGGTTCCTGCGGCTACCCATGACGGCGAAGGTCACGCTCTCGATCGACAAGCTCCGGCACGTGGCCGAGGCGCGCATCTCGAGCGGGGGACAGCACTTCGAGGCGCGCGAGGCGAGCGAGGACATGTACGCCTCGATCGACTTGATCATCGACAAGCTCGAGCGGCAGATCCGGGGCACCAAGGGGGTGCACCAGGCGAGGACGCGCCGGGTGGCGCGCCCGGCCGACGCGTCGGCGACGAGCAAGCCGGCAGCTACCCCCAAGCCCGCCCCCGAACCCCCGAAGGTGGCGCAGCCTCCGCGTCCTGCGCGGCGCGCCGCCAAGCCCCGGGGCAGGACGGTGCGCGAGGCGAGCGGCCCCGCCGCGACCCGACCCCGCCCCGCGCGCCCGGCGAGGAAGCGCTGACCGAGGGGCCCCCCTCCGAGACGAGCACGAGAGCGCCGATGCGACTCACGGAAATCCTCGCGGTCGAACGCATCCTGGTGGATGCCCAGCGCGAGCAAGTGCACGAGAAGACCGACGCCTTGACGATCCTCGGCCGGCTCCTGGCCCCCGCGGTCGGCGTCAGCGCGGAGGTCATCACGCAGCTCCTGAGCGAACGCGAGGGCCTGCAGAGCACCGGGATCGGCGACGGCGTCGCCATCCCCCACACCTCCCTGGAGGCCGCGCCCGGTCAGGCGGCGGCGCTGCTCGTCTGCCCGCGCGGCGTGCCCTTCGACGCGATCGACGGCAAGGACGTCACCATCGTTTTCGGGGTCGTCGGGCCGCGCAAGGCGACCGGCGAGCACCTGCGCGTGCTGGCGCGCATCTCCCGGCTGCTCCGGGAGCAGGACGTGCGCCGCCTCCTGGTGGAGGCCCCGACCCCGGAGGCGGTCTTCGCGGCCATCGAGGCCCAGGACGCGAACCTGAAATGACCGTCTACGAGCCGCCCCCGGTCGATCCACGCCCGATCTCGGTGCGGGCGCTGCTCGACGATCCCGCGCTGGAGATCCAGGCGCGGGTGGTGGCGGGCGCCGCCGGGCTCGACCGCGAGATCCGCCACCCCCGGATCCAGAAGTCCGGGTTGGCCATGGTCGGCCACCGGCACGGGATCGTCCCCACGCGCATCCAGGTGCTCGGCGAGACGGAGCTGAGCTACGCCGCCGGGCTCCCTCCGGACGGGCAACGGGACGCGGCCCAGAAGCTCTTCTCGCTCGGGCTCACGTGCGTGGTGGTGACGTGCGGCCGCGAGCCCCCCGCCGCGTTCCGGGAGGAGGCCGAGCGGACCGGGACGCCGCTGCTGACGTGCCCCGAGCGCTCCTCCTCGGCGATCACGGCGCTGCACACGCTCCTCGACGAGCGGCTCGCGCCGCGCACACGCGAGCACGGCGTGATGGTCGACATCTTCGAGGTGGGGGTGCTCCTGCAGGGGCCGAGCGGCATCGGCAAGAGCGAGTGCGCGCTGGAGCTGGTGATGCGCGGTCACCGGCTCGTGGCCGACGACGTGGTGGAGTTCGACTACCGCCCGCCGGGCGTGGTCTTCGGCGCGGCGGCGCCGCTGCTGCAGTACCACATCGAGGTGCGCGGGCTCGGGATCCTCAACATCAAGGACCTCTACGGGGTGACCGCGGTGCGGGAGCGGAAGCGCCTCGATCTGGTGGTCCAGCTCGAGCTCGAGCGCGAGGACGGGGAGTACGATCGGATCGGCCTGGACGATCGGCGCCGGGAGGTGCGCGGGGTCCCCGTCCGGGAGGTCTGCGTCCCGGTGCGACCGGGCCGCAACGTGAGCGCCATCATCGAGATCGCCGCCCGCAACGAGCTGCTGCGCCAGGCGGGGCACCACGCGGCCGCGCGCTTCGTCGAGCGCATCGAGTCGGGGCTCGGGGTGGGACCGTCCAGCTCGGAGGCCCCGTTCGTCCGCGGCGGCCCGCCGCCCGTGCCCACCACCGAGAGCTCGGCCCCGCCGGCGACGGGAGCGCAGCGGTGACGGACGCCCCCGAGGTGAGCGTGGTCGTGGTGACGGGCCTGAGCGGCGCGGGCAAGAGCACCGTCATCGACGCGCTGGAGGACCTCGGGTTCTTCTGCGTCGACAACCTCCCGACGCCGGTGGTCGCGAGCACGGTCGAGGCCTGCGTCGCCGGGGGCATGCGGCGGATCGGGCTCGGCATCGACGTCCGCGTGCGAAGCTTCCTGGACGGGGTGCTGCCGGCCCTGGACGAGCTCCGGCGCCACCTCGGCTACGCCCTGTCGGTGGTGTTCCTGGACGCGACCGACGAGGCGCTCCTCAGGCGCTTCAACAGCACGCGGCGCCCCCACCCGCTGACCGCGAGCGGGGACACGCGGTCGGCGGCGGTCCTCGACGGAGTGGCCATGGAGCGCGAGCGGCTCGCGCCGCTGCGCGGGCGCGCGACGGACCTCATCGACACCACCCACCTCAGCGTGCACGAGCTGCGGCGCCGCGTGGTGGAGGGCTTCGGCGCCGCGGCCGCCGGGGAGCTTCGCATGCGCGCGCGCTGCGTGTCCTTCGGGTTCAAGTACGGCCCCCCCGCGGACGCCGATGTCGTCCTCGACGTCCGCTTCCTGCCGAACCCGTACTTCGTCGAGGCGCTGCGTGACCTGCCCGGGACCGCCCCGCCGGTGCGGGACTACGTTCTCGCGTCGCCCGAGACGGCGCGGTTCCTCGACCTGGCCGCCGAGCTGCTCGGCTTCTGCTGGCCGCGGTTCGAGCAGGAGGGGAAGGCCTACCTGACGGTGGCGATCGGCTGCACCGGCGGCCGGCACCGGTCGGTGGCCATCGCGGAGGCGCTCGCCCCCCGGCTCGGAGCTCCCGACGCGCGCGTGGAGGTCGTGCACCGGGACGTGAACCGAGTAGGGGGGCCGGCGGAGGGGGTCGCGCCGGGAGGGGCGGGCGCCGGCGCGGCCGCGCCGGGAGCCCGGGGAGGCCGTCCGTGAGCGCGCCGGCCGACCGAAACCAGGGAGGGGCGTATGCCCGGGGCACCTTCCCGGTGGTAAACCGCCTGGGTCTGCACGCGCGCGCCGCGACCAAGCTCGTCATGCTCGCCTCGCGCTTCGGCTGCGACGTCGAGGTCAGCCGTGACGACCAGCGCGCGAACGCGAAGAGCGTGATGGGGGTGTTGCTCCTGTGCGGCGCGCAGGGCACCTCGCTCACCGTCGAGGCGTGGGGGGAGGGCGCCGAGGAGGCGGTCCTCCAGATCGGCGAGCTCATCCGCAACCGTTTCGGAGAAGAGGCGTAGGTGGCCGAGGGGCGAACAACGGAGGGGAGCAGCAGCTCGCAGGCGCCGCCGTCGTCGATCGTGCTGGACGGTATCCCCGGCTCGGCGGGGATGGCCATCGGGGGCGCCGTGGTGGTCGCCACCCGCCGCCCCGGGGTGCCGCACCGCCCCGTCCCGCGGGGCGCGGCCGCCGAGGAGATGGCCCGCTTCGACCAGGCCGTCGAGGTGGCGGTGCGGGGGCTCCGCGAGGTGGCGGATCAGACCCGGGAGCGGCTGACCCGGGCGGAGGCCTCGATCATCGACGCCTACACCATGATGCTGCAGGACGAGACGCTCCGCGACGCCGTCGAGCGGCACGTCCGGATCGACCGCCAGTGCGCGGAGTGGGCGCTCGACAACGCGGTGACCGAGATGGTCGAGACGCTCAGGTCGGCGCGGGACCCGTACCTCGCGGAGCGGAGCCACGACGTCGAGTTCGTCGGCGACCGGCTCCTCCGGGCCCTCGCGGTGCGCCACCTGCCGCTGAACGTCGTGCCGCTGATGTCCGAGGCCTTCATCCTGGTGGCGCACGACCTCTCGCCCGCCGAGACGGCGGGGCTCTCGCGGGATCGCGTGCAGGCGATCGTCACCGAGGTGGGGACGCGGACCAGCCACACGGCGATCCTGGCGCGGGCGCTCGAGATCCCCGCGGTGGTGGGGGTGCGGCGCATCACCTCCCTGGTCGGCTCGGGGGAGCTCCTCATCGTCGACGGCTCGCGAGGCCAGGTCATCATCTCGCCGAGCCCGGGGATGGGGGCGAGCGCGCGCAGCCGCGCGGAGCGCCGGGAGCGGGCGACCATCGGGCTCCGGGAGGCGCGGGATCAGCCGGCCACGACGCGCTGCGGGACCCGGGTGGATCTGCGCGCGAACATCGAATTGCCGCAGGAGGCCGACGCCGCGATCGCGCAGGGGGCGCAGGGCATCGGCCTCTACCGCACCGAGTTCCTCTACATCGCGCGCAACCAGCCCCCGGACGAGGAGGAGCAATACGCGATCTACCGGCGCGTGCTCGAGCGCGTGGCCCCGCTGCCGGTGACGCTCCGGACGTTCGACATCGGTGGGGACAAGTTCATGTCCGCCTTCCAGGCGCCCGCGGAGATGAACCCGGCGCTCGGCCTCCGGGCGGTCCGGTTGGGGCTCGCGCAGCCGGAGCTGTTCCTGGCGCAGCTGCGGGCGATGGTGCGCGCTTCCGCGCACGGTAGCCTCCGGATCATGATCCCGATGATCTCGTCCGTGACCGAGCTCCGGGCCGTGCGGGAGCTGCTCGACCTGGCGGAGCGCGAGGTGGACGCGGCGGGTCACCCGCGGGCGCCGTCGATCCCGCTGGGGATGATGGTGGAGGTGCCCGCCGCGGCGGTGCTGGCGCGGGAGTTCGCGGCGGAAGCGGCGTTCTTCAGCATCGGCACCAACGATCTCATCCAGTACTCGCTCGCGGTGGACCGGACGAACCAGGAGCTCGCGCACCTCGCCTCCCCGTACCACCCGGCGATCCTCCGGTTGATCGAGCTGGTGGTCGAGGCTGGCCACGAGCGGGACCGGCCGGTGTCGGTGTGTGGCGCGATGGCGAGCGATCCGCTCGCCGCCTGCCTGCTGCTGGGTTTCGGGATCCACGAGCTGTCGATGGAGGGCTCGAGCATCCCCGCGGTGAAGGCGGCCCTCGGGCGCATCCGGTGTGACGAGGCGCAGGAGGTGGCGCGGCGCGCCCGAGCCTGCGTGACCGCGCGCGAGGTGGAGGCCGTGGTGCGCGACGGGTTCCAGCCGCAGCTCCAGGATCTCGTCGGCGGCGAGGAAGAGTGACGCCGCGCGGGCCGGGGCGGACCTCGTCGCTCCGGGGTCCGCGGTCAGAGGCGGCCGGAGGCGGCGACGAGCAGCTCCGTGGCGCGGAAGCCGTCCGCCGCCATCCGGCTCGCGCGCACGTCCCGGTGGACCAGGCGGAGGCTCAGCACCCCGACGCCGCGGTGGACGTAGAGGGGGGCGACGGCGCGCGCCGGCGCCTCGTCGTGCTGGCGCGCGATCTCGAGGCCGAGCCCTTCGGGCGAGGGGGGCGGCGCCGCGAGCGCGCCGGCGAGGTAGGCCCCGTACTCGGCGCCGACGAGCAGGCGGCGCGGCACGAGCAGCCAGCCCGCGAGGGCGTCGAAGGCGACCTGCGTGGACTGGAAGGTGAGCTCGCGTTTGCCCAGGGCCTCGCTCACGAACAGCAGGCGCCCGGCGCGGAGCACGAGCCCGAGGTGGCCGGCCGGGAAGCGCTCTTGGGCGCGCTGGTCGAACCGCAGCCCGGCCTGGAGCCCGAGGGCGGGCGGGGACGGCGCGTACAGGAGCTGGGTGTCGTAAGGCGACGGGTAGCCCACCGCACGGACGGACAACTGTGCCCCGACTGCCCAGGTGTGATCGTGGGCGCCGCCCGCGAGCGCGCGGCCGGCGACGCCGGTGGAGAAGCGCCCCGCGCCCCCGGCCGCGAACGCCCGGAGCCAGAGCCGGTGGCCGGCGTCGAGCGGGCCGCCGAGCTCCAAGGCGGCGCCGTTGCCCTGCTCGAAAGGGGCGTGCACGTGGCTGGGCGCGTCGAGCATGATGAGCTTCGACGCGGAGAGGGCCTGGGCGACGGTGAGCCCGGCGGCGCCGCTGTCGAGCCCCAGGTAGTGGCCGCGTCGCCCCACGGGGAGGCGGACCATGGCGTACGTCAACCGCGGGGTCTGCTCGGCGCGCACGGTGATGACGAAGAAGGACCCCTCGATCCCGCGGACGGGGCCCAGGGCGCGGAGCTGGAGCACCCGCAGGTTGGTGTCGCTCCGCGCGACGGGCGCGTCCGGTCGCGAGTCGTGGAGGCGCTCCGTGTGGCCGAAGGAGGCGTAGACGGAGAAGCGCAGGCGGGGGTTGCCGGTGCACACGTGGACCTCGGGGTCGACGAGGCAGCCGGGGTCGGCGCAGTCGGCGCGTCCGTCGCGATCGTCATCGAGCCCGTTGGCGCAGGTCTCGTCGGAGCGTTCGCCGTCGGCGTCCGCCAGGAGCAGGGGTCGCGGTGCGGGCGGGGCGTCGCGGGACGGCGCCGGCGCCGGGACGTCGGTCGGCAGCGACCCGCGGCAGGCGGCGACGTGCGGGGCCTCGCAGTCCAGGTCGTCGCAGTCCGTCTTCCCGTCGCGATCGTTGTCGATCCAGTCGCTGCAGAGGGTGTCGTTGACCTCGCGTGCGCCCGTCGGCTGGCAACCCGCGGTGCCCGTGCAGTCGGCGTCCGCGCAGTCGACGAGCCCGTCCGAGTCCTCGTCGCGCTGATCCTCGCAGGAGCGCTCGTGGGACGGTGGCCCGTCGTCGGGAGCCGCCCCGGGGGTGGGCGCCGTCTCCAGCGCGGACGCAGCCGCCGGCGCCGCCCCCGCGGCCCCGCCTCGTCTCGCCGGCGCCTCGCCAGCCGCGAGGTCCGGCGCGCTCGGCGCCGGGCCCGCTCCCGAGGTGCCCAGGGGGTCGGGCGCGGAGTCCTCGGCGGTGCGCGCGATCTGGGTGACGAGGAGCGCCACGAGCAGGAGCGCGGCCCAGCGCCGGTCCCGCGGCTCCGTGAAGGTCACGGGCACACCCGCTCCCCATCGGCGCGCGCGCAGGACGCCGGCGGGTCGAGCTGCTCGGGCCCGCAACGCCCGGGGGGCCTGCCGGGGCAGACCGTGACGCGTTCGTCGAAGCTGCAGTCCCAGTCCGCGCAGTCCGTGAAGCCATCGAGGTCGTTGTCGATCCCGTCTGCGCAACGCTCGTCCGGCGTCACGACCCATTGCCCGAGGCGCTCGGGCGCGCTCTCGCTGCAGACCGGTCCGAGGAGCGGGTCGTTTGGCCGCCGGCAGGAGGGATCCGCGCAGTCGGCGGAGCCGTCGCCGTCATTGTCGAGCCCGTCGGTGCACGTCTCGGGAGCACCCTCCTCGGCGCCCGCGCAGAGCAGGCGTAGCTCGACCGCCGTCGAGCGGGAGCAGTCGAAGTCGTCGCAGTCGACGTAGCCGTCTCCGTCGTTGTCGCAGCCGTCGCGGCACCGCTCCGGCGAGTCCTCGGTGCTCGTGCTCGTTCCCGCGCCCGCGTCGCGCTCCGCCGGCGCGGGCGGGCGAGCACAGGGCGCGGCGGCCCCGCACCCGAAGTCGTCGCAGTCGACGAAGCCGTCGGCGTCGTCGTCGAGGCCGTTCGTGCACGCCCCGGCGGCGTCCTCGCGCCCACCGCAGAGCTCGGGGACGTCGCTGCAGCCCGGATCCCCGCAGTCGAAGCGCCCGTCGCCGTCGTTGTCGAGGCGGTCCGTGCAGCCCGCAAGCAACCACGCGCCGACGACGGGGCCCCCGGGTGCCAGCCGCGCGGGGCCCTCGACGGCCGGATCCACGGGGTACAGGGGGACGACCGGCCCGCAGCGCCCCGAGGTCGTCAGGCAGTCCGGGTCGGCGCAGTCCACCAGGCCGTCGGCGTCGTCGTCGAAGGCGTCCGCGCAAGCGGCGTCACCGAGCTCGTAGCCCAGCCGCGGCGCGAGCGGCGGCTCCGCGCCGCAGGCGGTGCCGGCGAGCGCGGTGACGAGCAGGGCGGTCGCCGCGCGGGCGCGGCTCGGGGGGACGAGTGGACAGGGCCGCGGCACGTCGACCTCAGCGCGCTCGGGGGCATTGAGCCCCGGGTTCGTGGCGCAGCCCGAGCGGTACGTAGGTCATGCAGGCCCCGCGGGCGGAGACCGTCGTCCAGGACCCGGGCTGCCGCTGCAGTCGCGCGACCGCGGCGGCGAGCGCATCCCAGCCCGGGGGCTCGATCAGGCGGGGCACGCGCCCGGTGGTGGCGATCTCATCGAGCCACGCGGCGACCGCGGCGTCAGCGCGGCCGCGCAAGGGCGCCGCGGTGGCGGGATCGGCGCGCAGCCCCTCGAGGGCCGCGGCCCTCGCCTCGGGGGTGAGGGCCCGCTCGGGCACGCATACGCGCTCGCAGGGGCGCAGTCGCTCCCGGTGCCGCCAGGACCAGGCGGCGCCGTCGGACGTCGAGACGACGCGGTGGTAGCTGGGTCCGCGCCCGAGCCGCTCGCTGGTGGAGTGCACCGAGGTGAGCAGTAGCGGCGGGACGCCCCGCGCCCAGAGTCCGCGGCGCGCCGCGATGGCCTCGTGCTGCGCCGCGAGCAGTGACGGCGGGGCAGGGTGTCCGAGCGCGTAGGCGTGCGCGAGCCCTCGCCGGAGCAGGGCCTCGGCCAGCTCGGGGCAGTCGGCGAGGAGGCGGCCGTAGCCGTCCCGCTCGCCTCGATCGAGGCGGCACCGCCAGACCCCGCGGCGGGCGGCGAGCGCGGCCTGCTTGGCGAGGACCAGGAGCTCCTCGGCCGTGAACCCGAGCCACTGATGCACGGGACCGTAGCTCTCGAGCGCGTTGACGCCGGACAGGCGCGCGCGCTGGAGCGCGAGCGGTCCGGTGAGGAGCTGCAGGGTGTCCCCGTCGTTGAACCACGCTGCCGCCGGCGCGTCGTCGATGATCACGAGCGTCTCCGGCTGGGCGGCGGCGCGGCCTGTCAGAAGCAGCAGGAGGAGCGCCGCGCCGAGGGCGCGCCGCAGTGGGGAGGAGCGACGGGGGCGGGACATCACGGTGGCCCGGCGCGAAGCAAGCGCTGCGCCAACACCGAGGGGGGGGGGGCCCGATCCGTCGCGAGCACCGCGGGGCTCGCGAGCGACGTGTGCGCGCGGTTCTTGCTTGGCGTCGGGGCGCGGTGCGGCTGCGCACCCATTCGTCGAGGAGCAAGACCATGGAACCACCCCCCACTCGGGCCATCGCCTCATTGCTCTCGTTGCTGGCGGGCCTCGCTGGCTGCACCGAGGACCGCACCATCGACGCCGTCAACGCCACCGGGGGCGGTGGTCGTCCCGCCGTCGTCACGGCCGCCGGGGGGGTGGCGGTGGCTGGCGGCCGCCTGGCGGCGGGTGGCGAGCAATCGGCGCCGCCCCTCGCCGCCGGCGGTGAGGCGACCGCCGCCGCCTGCGCCGACGGGCTCGACAACGACGGGGACGACTTCTTCGACTGTCGGGACTTCGACTGTTGTGGGCTGGGACCCTGCGGCTGCGAGGCGCGCTGCGCCGGGAAGGGAGGGTGTCGTGACGACGAGGGGACGCCCGCCGGCGGCGCGCCCAGCGGGGAGGTCGGTCCCGTCGGCGGTGAGGGACGAGAGAGCGAAGGGAGCGGCGCGGGCGGCACGGTGTCGGGCGACCTGCCCGCGGTGGTGGGAGGGGCCGCGCTCGGAGGAGGCTCAGGGGGCAGCGACGGCGGGGCGGCGGGCGGCGGCACGGGGCGTGAGGTCGGGGTGAGCGGCCGCGCCGGCGAGGCGCCGACCGCGGGCGGTGGGGCGGCGGGCGTTGCCGGCGGGGGCGGCGAGTCGCCAGCAGCTCGGGAAGTCGACTGCACCGACGGGGTGGACGGCGACCGGGACGGCTACGTCGACTGCGAGGACT
>CAYVRP010000096.1:0-25669 GCA_964454025.1 uncultured Polyangiaceae bacterium
CCGCCACCCACGTGCACAACCCCGGCCGTCGCGACCGCCTCCTGATGCTGACCGCTCCGGGGCCGCGCGAAATCCAGGCTGATGGCTGACACCTCCACGTCGGCGAGGGCCTCGACAACACTCTTGAGCGACCCATGTCGCGGCAGCAGGCAGGCAAGCCGTGACGCATATTGCCTCACCACCCAACCGAGCTCCGCGGCGCGGCGCGTCACGGCTCGTTCGTCGGCGCTCTCGATGAACGCCACGGCCTGCCCGGGCACCAGCGCGAGGAGCTCCTCGACCGATCCCTCCCTGAGGATACGCCCATCCTTCAGGATGCCGATCCTGGAGCAGAGGCGTTCGGCCTCGTCCAGGTGATGCGTGGTCAGAAGGACCGTAGTCCGATCGTTGCGGAGGGACTCGATCAGCTGCCACAGCCCATGACGCGCCTCCAGGTCGACCGCAGAGGTGGGCTCGGCGAGCACGAGCACCGCTGGGGAGTGTACCAGGGCGGCAGCGATGTTCACCCGCCGCTGCCACCCGCCCGAGAGCGATCCTACAGGGGTTCTGGCATACGGCTCTAGCTCGAAGCGGCGCATCAGCTCTGCCACGCGCTGGGCCGCCACGGCACCCGACAGTCCGAAGACCTCGGCGAAGAAGCGCAGGTTCTCGGCCGGGTAGAGGTCCCGGTACAGAGCGATCTCCTGCGGACACAGGCCGAGCTTGCGCCTCGCCCCTTGGGACGGACGCTCACCGCCGATCTCCACCGCCCCACCGTCGGCGTCGAGGAGGTTACAGAGCAGGTTGATCGCAGTCGATTTTCCGCAACCGTTCGGCCCGAGCAAGCCGTAGACCTCGCCCCGCTGGATGGAAAGGCTGAGGCCGTCGAGGACGCGCTTGGTCCCGAACGATTTGTCGACCGAGTCGAAGCGAACGACGCTCACGATCGCTTCTCCTCGACGAGCATACGGCGGTAGGAGGCGATCCCCAGAGCGAGTGCGACGATCGCGAATAGGACCAGGAAGACCAGATGGCCGCGGATCTCCCAGGAACCAGCGCCCCTGCCGGCCACCGCCTTGAGCGCCTCGTTCATATGAAACACCGGGTCGAACTGGGCAACGGCGAGCACCGATCCCGGGAGCAGCGTGACTGGGAAGAACGTGCCCCCCAGCACGAGGAGCGGCACTCCGAAGGCGGCGACGGGACCGTTCACGTCCTCGGCTCGCTTGGCGAAACGTGCGCCGAAGAAGAAGCCGAGGCCGACGTAGGCGATCACCGAGAGCGCCACGATCAGCACCGAGAGCAGAACGCTCCCACGATGCTGCGCACCGAGGGCATAGCCGAGCCCGAAGACGATGATGGCTTGGCCAGCGGCGATGACCGAGAGCGCGGCGACGATGCCGAGGAAATAGGCGACCGGATCGAGCGGCGAAACGAGGAGCCGGCGGAGCGTTCGACGCTCACGTTCGGCGACGATGATGGAAACGGTTCCCCCGAGGCAACTGAAGAAGAGCGCCGCGCCGATGAGGATCCCCGCCGGGGTCGTGTCGAATCCCGCCCGCATCGCGGGTTGGGCCCGGTAGATCGAGCCGAACAAGAGGAGCATCAGCGCCGGGAAGGCCGCCCAGAAGAGGAGGCTCCGCCGCTGCCTCACGGACTCCGTGAGGATCCGTCGCGCCACGGCGACGGTCTGGCGAACGGCGAGCACCATCACCTCTACGCTCCAACACGGGCAGAATCCGCGCAATTCCGTGGGCGGTAAGACGCGACGTGAGCGGTCGTGGCGGTCGGAAAGGTAGACAACGAGCGCGGAGTCTGACCGTGGAGTTGCCGCGCTGCAACCCGCGCACGGAGGGGCGCAAGTGACCTGCGTCTCCCACCGTGGGAACGATCCTTGAAATCCACCGCCGATCGATCCTGCTTGCGAGAGCTTCGGTCCAGAGAAAACAGCGTCAGAACCACGCCGGATGCTGAGGATTGAAAGGCCGGGGAGAGCGACGAGCGTTCCCACCAGGGCCGTCGACGCCAGCGCTCGCGTCGTGCGAGCAGGGTATCACGGCGTGTCTCCGCTGTACGCTAGCCCGTGAGGCGCCGCAGCCGAGCGAGGTAGTCGCGAGGGTCCGCCCCGGCAAGCGCGGCGAGATCGCGGATCGCCGCGCCGTCGAGCGGCCGCGGCCGCGCCCCGCCGGTGCCGAGCCCCCGTCCGGCCGCGACGCGACCGAGGGGCACGGGCATGTCGCCGAACGCGCGCGCGCGGGCCAGAAACGCCGCCTCCTCCGCCCGCGGCACCCCGAGGACGACCTCGTATTCGCCGTGGCAGACGGCGAGCACGGTCAGCGCGGGCACGCCGAGCGCCGTCGCGACCGCGCGCGCCGCGGGCGAGAGCAGTCCCGTGAGCGCCTCGGTGAGCTCGATCCCGACCTCGTTCAGTCGGGCAAGCTGATCGAGGGTGGCGACGAGGCCGTCGGAGGTGTCCATCGCGCTGCGAAGGTGAGGGCGCAGCGCCACGATCTGACGCCAGCGCGCGCGGGGGCGGAACCCCTCGCTCGGTCCGACCCAGGGCGCGCCGAGCAGGGCGTGCGCGGCCCCCGCCGCGCCGTCCCCCAGGGGCCCCGTGGCGTAGAGCCGATCCCCGGGCTCGAGGCCCCGGCGCGTGAGCGGCGGGCCGCCGCCCCGCAGCCCGATCGCGCAGACAGTGACGCTCGCGGCGGCCCCCTGCCCGGTGTCGCCCCCGAGCACGAACGTCTCGGCGGCGCGGGCGGCCGCGTCGAGCCCATGCGCGAGCGAGAGGAGCCACCCGTCGGGCTCCGGAGCGGGCAGCCGCACCGAGGTGAGCAGTCCGAGCGGGGTCGCGCCGACCGCCGCCAGATCACTCAGCGAGGCGGCCGCGCCGACCCATCCGACCGTCTCCGGGTCCCGGTACAGACCGCAGGCGAGCTCCTCCTCCAGTGTGTCCACGGTGGCGGCCAGCGCGCGGGTCCCGTCGAGGCGCACGAGCTCCGCGTCGGCCTCGTGCAGCGCGTTGAGCTGCGCGGGGTGCCGCGCGAGCGCGCGCCAGGCCTCGAGACGGAGGTTCTCGCCGACCGCGAGCAGCTCGTCAGTCATCGCAGAGCTCCGATCCGCTCGCCGGTCACCCGGAGCTCCACCGCGGTCGCCGTCACCACCTCGCCGTCGAGCTCGAGGTCGAAGAGTTCGTCGGCTTCGATCCGCACGGACGGCACCGACCAGAAGCGGCGATCAGGGCCGCGGAGGAAGCGCCCCCGGGTGAGGTCGAACAGGGCGCGCAGCTCGCCCGCGCGGGAGGTGGCGGTGCAGACGTTGACGCCGAGCCGCCCGTCGTCGTCGGCCGCCGGGGTGTCGAGGCGGAGCGCGCCGCTCACCCAGGGGGTCTTCTGCGCGTTCAGGCTCATCACCGAGAGCGCGTGCGTCTCGGCGCCAAGCGTGAGGCGCAGCTGCCGCGGGTGGTGTGAGAGGAGGGTCACCAGCGCGGTCGCGGCGATGCCGAGCGAGGTAGAGCCGGCGGTGAGCCACGCGAGCAGGCCCGCCCGGCGGTTGAACCGCGCGTTGCCCTCGGCGGTCAGCCCGAGGCTCGCGCTGACGACGAAGCAGCGCTCGCGGAGGGCGCCCTCCCGATCGAGGTAGCGCGCGAGGCAGACGTCGCGAAGCGCGCCCGGCGAGCGCCGCAAGCGCACCGGCACTCCCGCCACCCGCCGGAGCCCTGGCTTGTGGAAGTCGTTGCTCGAGCCGAGCCCCACCGCCCCGAGCCGGAGCGCGGCCAGGGCCGGGCGGCTCGGCGCGCGGTAGAGGCAGTCGACCAGCGCGCTCACGGTGCCATCGCCGCCGGCGGCGACGAAGTCGCGTATGCCCTCGCCGAGGGCGGCCCGGACGGATCCCTCCCACGCACCGGCTTCGTCGAGCTCGACGACGCTCGGCGAGAGCTCGCCGGCCAGCGCCCCCGCGACGCGCCCCCAGCGACGCGCGCCACGCCCGCCGCGGGCACGCGGATTGAGCAGCACCAGGGCGGTGATCGGGGCGCGGTCGGTGGGGTCCATCGGTCGCCCCGGCTCAGATCTGCGTCCGCTCCGGCCGCAGCGCGAGCGCCACCTCGAACAGCGCCGCGTAGAGGAGGGCGGGTCCAACGAGGCGCGGCGCGAACGCGCAGGCCTCACCGAGGTGGAGCAGCACGTAGCCGCGGACGACGTGGCTGATGGCGTGGTGCGCCTCCGACTCCCGTTCGTCGGCGAGCATCACCCGGTGGGCATACGCCAGGCTGCCGAGCCCGAGGGCGGCCAGGGCGACCGCCGCCGCGGCGGTGAGCCCACCCGTGGCCGGCAGTCCCGCGAGGCCGAGGAGCGCGGCGCTCGCGAGCCCCGCCGTCGCGGCAAACCCCGCGCTGACCGCGACCGAGGCGCGCCACCCGAAGCGCACGGGCAGCGTGGTGTAACCGCTCGCGCGGTCCGCGGAGACGTCCTTGTGGTAGCCGAGGAGCACGAACACGGCGTAGCTCGCGAAGGCGCTGAGCATCGCCAGCGTGACCTTCGGCTCGGCGAGCGCGGCGCTCGGCTCGAGCCCCGCGACGGTGGCCCCGAGCAGCGGCAAGAGGGCGACGATCCAGCCGTTGTAGAGCGGGCCCGACCACCAGCGCCGCTTGAACGGCGTGTAGGTCGCGAGCCCCAGGACGCCGAGCGCCGAGAGCGGCAGGGTCCACCACGACAGCAGCGCCAGCGCAAGTCCGCAGCCGAGCAGCCCCGCCACGCTCACGGCGGCGACGTCGCGGCGCGCCACGAGCCCCCGGGTGAGCGGGCGGTAGGGGGACGACAGGGAGTCGGTGTCGATCTGGAACACATCGGTGAGCGCCTGGCCGAAGCCGTAGGTGGCGAAGAACACGCCGAACGCGACCCCGAGGAGCGCTGCCCTCCCTGGCGGCGCCGCCGGCAGCACCAGGCCGACGAGGCCCGTCACGCCGGAGAGGAAGCAGAGGTAGGGGCGGGTCGTGACGAGGTAGGCGCGCCAGAACGCCGGGTGGGTCACGGGGTAAGGCGGCGTCATCGGGCGTCCTCCTCCGCCGCCCGCTCGAGGATCTCCTCGCGGGTGCGGCCGAGCAGGCCGAAGCGCGCCCCCACCGCGCGGAAGATCTCCACCGTCCGCTCGAGATCCTCGGTCGTGTGGCGCGCGTTCACGCTAAGGCGGAGCAGGGCCTCGCCACGAGGCACGGCCGGGTAATCGACGCTGCTCGTCTTGACGCCTGCCGCGAACAGCGCGCGCCCGAGCGCCCACAACAGCCGCGTGTGGCCAGCGAACACCGTGAGGATCGGGCTCTCCGCCGTCGACACCGGCAGCCCGGCGGCGCTGAGGCCCGCGTGCAGCCGGTGGACGTTGCGCCAGAGCGCGACGCGCAGCTCGGGCTCGGCCTCGATGACCCGGAACGCCTCGGTGACCCCGACCGCCAGCGCCGCCGGGAACGCGGCCGTGAAGAACCCCGCGCGCGCGTGGAAGCGCAGATACTCGATGACCGCGGCGCTGCTCGCGACGTAGCCGCCGACGGTGCCCGGCGCCTTGCTGAAGGTGCCGACGAGCACGTCCGCGCCGCCCACGATCCCGTAGTGCTCCTCGATCCCGCGTCCCGTCGCGCCCAGCACCCCCACCCCGTGGGCGTCGTCGACCAGGAGCCGGGCGCCGAAGCGATCGCGCAGGCGGACGAGGTTCGGGAGATCGGCGAGCGTACCGTGCATGCTGAAGACGCCGTCGGTGAGCAGCAGCTTGCCGCCGGGCGCTTCGCCGGCGAGTTCCTCGAGCGCGCGCGCGAGCGCGGCGCCGTTGCGGTGCGGGTAAGCGAGGCTCCGGCGACACCGCGCGGCGCGGGCACCGTCGTGCAGGCTCGCGTGGCAGTACCGATCCCGGAGCACGACGTCGTGCGGCCCGAGCAGGGCCGTGACCACCCCCAGGTTGGCGGCGTAGCCGCTCGGGAAGACCATCGCGGCGGGGCGGTGGTGGAAGGCCGCCAGCGTCGCCTCGAGCTCGCCGAGCTCGCGGGTGGTCCCGCCCAAGATCTGCGCGCTCGGCGTCCCATAGCCCAGCCTGCGCACGGCCGCCGCGGTCGCCTCGATCACCCGCGGGTGTCGGTGCAGGCCAAGGTAGCTGTTGGAGTCGAAGCAGATGAGCGAGCGCTCGGCGTCCGGCGCGTCACCGGCCACGGTCACCCGGTGGTCGAGCGGCCCGCGGATGGGCACGTGGTACAGGTCGCGGACCCCGCGGGCGAGCCCAGCGACGGCGCGGGTGAAGTCCTCGCACTTCGCGAGGAGATCCGAGGCCACCCGATCGGGTGGATCGAGGAGCGAGGCGTCGTCGTCGGCGAGCGCTGCTTCGCGAGCCATGGTGCCGTCCCCTTCTGCCGCGCGCTGCGCTCGGCTCGGTGCCGGCGCCGTGCGGGCGCGATCGACTCAGCAAGCGCCGTGCCGTGACCGTGCCCGTCCGCGCGGTCCACCGCGAGCGCGCCCAGCATCGCGAGATCACTCGCGCCGCGCGGGCGCGACCGTGCCGACGCCGCCACGGTGTGGCGCCGGCGCGACGCTCCCACTCCTACGCGGCGCGCGCGCTCCGCGATGCGCCCTTCGCGCCGCTTCACCCGCTGGGGTGAGGGGACCCCACCCCTCGGGGTGAGGGCTCGCATTCGATCCGGTGCGCCAGGTCCGCCGCGGTGCCGCTTCCGATCTGCGTCGCGAGCCTGGACGTCGTCCCCGATGCAGACCGCGGGGCTGCTGCCCTCGAGGGCGAGGAACCGGATCGCGACGCGATCGAGGAGCCACCGGTCGTCGCCGACGATCACGACGCATTCCGGGAACCCTTCGCGGAGCGGGGGGGAGCGGTTGCGGTAGGATCCGCGCGCGGTCGGCGCTCACCCGGTGTCGGGGCCAGCCGGCGCGAGACGGAGCGACATGTCCAAGATCAACGCCGCGTGGCACCGCGCCAACCGGATGCCGCCGCGCGCGACGCTCGACCAGCGAGTGGCCTGGCACCTCGCGCACCGCGCCGCGTGCTCCTGCCGGACGGATCTGCCCGCGACCATCCTCGCCGAGCTGAAGCGACGCGGCATCGTGCCGCCCAAGCCGCCCGCGCGGTGACGCGAGCACGATCGACCCCGGTCGCTCGGGCCTGCCCGCGGCACCAGCGGCCAGCGAGGTGCCGGGGCCTCGCGCCCGGGGGCGTGACGGGCCGCCCGCGGGCGCGGAGGGCCGCATCGACGCCCCGCGCTGCGAGGGGCCCCGGCCGTTGTGATCACGTGGCGCGGCGCATGTCGCTTCGACGGCGGGTCGCGCTGACGGTCCTCGCGGGGCTCCTTCCGATCGGGGGTGGGCCCCGCCGCCGAGCCAATGATCCTCGACGGCCGTGACCCCCCACGCTGCTCGCTCCACGTCCGCTGAATCACCAGCCATTTCTGCAGATCGACTAGCCCGGCCAGGCATTCCGGCTGGGACCGAGGCGCCACGCTGGCCGAAATTCCAGCATCACGCCCCGATCTTGATCGCGTAGCGCATGTGCATATGCGCATAATACCCTCCTGCCGCGGCAGGGCGCGGCGGTGGTTTCTCCCGGCAGGGTTCGACCCGTGCCGCGCGGTCGGCGGGCCCGTCAGGGGCGAGCGCGCGTGTGCAGCGCCGGGCCACGGTATGGGACTCGATGACGCTGCTCTGGATCACCATCGCATCGCTTGCGGGGGGCGTGGTTTCGGTGCTCCTCGCCAGCACCCTGCTGGTGCTGCGCCCCGCCGCCCTGGCGCGGGCGGTGCCGCACCTCGTGTCCTTCTCGACGGGGACGTTGCTCGGCGCCGCCCTGCTGGGAATGCTCCCCCACGCGGCCCGGGCGCTGCCGGTGTCCAGGCTCACCGGGACCCTCCTCGGCGGGTTGCTGGTCTTCTACCTGCTGGAGAAGCTGCTGGTGTGGCGGCACTGCCACCGCGAACACTGCGACGTGCACGCGACCTCGGGGCCCCTGCTGCTCATCGGAGACGCCGTCCACAACTTCGTGGACGGGTTCGTCATCGCCGGGGCCTTCCTCGAGTCGACGCCGCTCGGGATGGTGACGGCGCTCTCGACCGTCGCGCACGAGGTGCCGCAGGAGCTTGGTGAGTTCTCGGTGTACCTGCACGCGGGCTACACGCGCCAGAGGGCGCTGCTGCTCAACGTGCTGTCGAGCCTCACCTCGCTGCTCGGGGCCCTGCTCGGCTACGCCTTCCTGTCGCAGCTGCGTGACCTCGGTCCCCATCTGCTCGCCTTCGCCGCGGCGGGTTTCCTCTACGTCTCGCTCGCCGATCTGGTGCCGGCACAGCGCGGCCCGTCGACCTTCGGCACGACGCTGCTCGACTTCCTGCTGCTCGTCGTCGGGATCGCGCTCATCGCCCTGGTCGTGCACCACCACTGAGGTGGCCGTCGCTGGCGGGCGCGAGGGGCAGGTCAGTGCCCGCAGGGGGGCCGATCGCAGCGGGTGGCGCGCCCGCAGCAGGGCGTCTCGCGGTCGCAGCTCCGCGCCGCGCCGCCGCCCTTGACGATGGCGCTCGTCCCGCCGGCGATCACCCGGCGGATGTCGTGGCCGCAGGTCGGACATCGCGTGAGGGCAGGGGCCGTGATGGGCTGCTCCGCCTCGAACTCACCGCACTCGGGGCACTGGTAGGCGTAGGTCGGCATGGTGTTGCTTCACGGCTCGCGGGCGCTGGCGCCGGAGGGGAGCGGAATGGCCGGAGGGCGGGGCTCGAGCAACCCGCGCACGACGTGACCGAAGGCCCTGGCGGCCGCCGATTGCGGGCGCGCCTGCACGATGGGGGTCCCGCCGTCACCGGAGGCGACCACTTCGGGCTCCAGAGGGATGGCGCCGAGGTAGGGGACGCCCATCTGTTCGGCCATCTGGCGCCCGCCGTCGGCGCCGAAGATGGGCACGATCTCACCGCACTTCGGGCAGGCGAAGCCGCTCATGTTCTCGACGACGCCGAGCACCGGGAGCCGGACCTCGCGGCAGAAGACCACGCAGCGGCGGACGTCCTGGACCGCCACCTGCTGGGGTGTGGTGACCACCACGGCGCCGTCGGCGTTCTCCAGGAGCTGGGCCACCGCCAGCGGCTCGTCGCCCGTGCCCGGCGGGGAGTCGACCACCAGGTAGTCGAGATCGCCCCAGTCGACGTCCTTCAAGAACTGCTTGATGGCCCCGTACTTCCTGGGGCCGCGCCAGATGACGGCGTCGTCCTGCCCCCGGAGCAGGAAGCCGATGGACATCACGCTGAGGGTGCCGGCGCCGCAGCTCACCTGCACGGGGAGCAGGGCGTGGTCGGTTCCGGTGATCTCGCTGCCCTCGAGCCCCAGGAGCTTGGGGACGCTCGGCCCGTGGATGTCGACGTCGAGCAGTCCGACGCGCTTGCCGGCCTGGGCCAGGGCGACGGCGAGGTTGGTCGCGACCGTGCTCTTGCCGACGCCGCCCTTGCCGGACAGCACCAGGATCTGGTGTTGGATCCGGCACAACCGCGACCAGAGGCGCTGTCGTTCCTGGAAATCCTCGTCTCGCTCGCCGGGGCGCCGCTCGCGCGCCGCGCAGGACGCGTCGCCGCAGTTGCCGCATTTCTTCTCGTGCGTCATCGCCCGCTAGTCGCAGCTTCTCTGCGGTTCCGTCAAGGGGTGCCGGGGGGCCGCTGGCCTCACCTGCCCGCGGGGCGCTCGTACTGCTCCTCGGCGTAGTCCTCGATCGCGGCCAGGGAGAGCTCGGCGTGGTACTTGCGCCGCTGGACGTAGACGGTGGGGGTGGCCTCGACGTGGTTGCGGATCCCCTCCTTCTTCGCCTCGACCAGGATCCGCTCGAGGGCGGGGTCGGCCATGTCGCGCCGGAACCGCTCGGCGTCGAGGCCGGCCGCCGCGGCGCATTCGGGGAGCTTGGCCGGATCGAACCGATCGAAATTCTGGTACAGGTGGAGCAAGAACTCGAAGAACTTGCCCTGCCGCTGCGCCGCGAGCATGGCCTTGGCGGCCTCGGTCGAGCCGGGGTGGCTGCGGATGGGGAACGGGCGCACCACGATCTTGGCCTTGCCCTTGAGCTTCCCGTTGGTCACGCTCTCGTAGAGCTGGGGGAGCAGGCGCGCGCAGTAGGGGCAGCGCGCGCAGAGGTAGAGCACGATCTCCACCTTGGCGTTGGCGTCGCCCGCGACCGCGGCCCCGCTGGTGTCGATGGTCGCCTTCGGGCTGGTGACGCTCATCGCGCGGCGCTGCAGCTCCCGCTCGATGTCGGCCTTCGACTGCCCCGCGCCGGCCCGGCGACAGACGTCGGTGGCGAGGCGCGTCACCAGCGGGCACACCGGGGTCCGCTGGAGGCACTCGGCCAGGGTGCCGTCGCAGCAGTCATGCGGGTGGGCGGAGGCCAGGACCTCCTGGGCGACCTTGCGCTGGGCGTCGGTGAGCGCGTCGCAGGCGGGGAGCCCGGCCTGCGCCAGGCGAGGGAGGAGGCTCAGCGTGAGCAGGGACAGGAGGAAGGTGCAGAGGTTACGCATGGGTGACGGCTCCCTTCTTCGCGAGCCACCGATCGAGACCGAGCGGGGCGCGATCCAGGGTGAGGACGTACAGGGCGAGCAAGAGCCAGCCGGCGTCGCGGACGACCGTGCGCCAGGAGATCGGATCCTCATCGACGGCGGCCGACGAGGCGAAGCAACCGCAGGCCATGTCGAGCCCCAGGTGCAGGGCATGTCCGAGCGCCACCATGAAGCTCAGCATCATCAACGCGACGAGGAGCGCCGCGGCGCGGGCGCGGAGCCCGACGACCAGCAGCACCCCGGCGAAGAGCTCGACCCAGGGCAGCGTCAGGGCGAAGAGGTTCGTCGCCCAGAGCGGGAGGAACTGGTAGGTCGCGACGTCCACCGCGAACATCGCGGGGTCGGCGATCTTGTGCAGGCACGCGCTGATGAAGACCCAGCCGAGGTACAGCCGCACCGGCAGCGCCACGTAGGCGTGGCCTCGCCAGCCGACGAAGGCGGAGCAGGGACCGGTCTGGCTCATGGTGCCTCTCCTGCCGGCCTGGCGCTCGCCTCGGCCGGGGGGACCGCCCCGGGTTGCCCGAGCGCGGGGGCGCCGCCCTTCACGAACACGACGTTCTTGATCCCGGCCCCGGAGAGCAGGGCGGACCAGTGCTCGCCGGAGTCCGGATCGCCGCCGTCGCCGTAGACGACCACGTGCTGCCGCCGGCTCCTGGCGATCGCCTTGGCGACCTCGGCGGCCTTCCGGGCGATCTCGTCGCTCTCCGCGAGCCAGTCGAAGGGGAAGGAGACGGCGCCGTCCGGGTGCCAGGCGGCATACTCCTCGGGGGAGCGGGCATCGACGAGCAGGGTCTGCGAGCTCTTCACCCGCTCGTCTCCGGGTGGCACCGGCGTGGCGGTACCCATCGGCTCCGGGCACGGCACCATCGTCTCGATCTCGGCTCGGGCGATCAAGGGCAGCGGCTCGGCGCGCAGGGCGTTGACGGCGAGCGCGACCAGGGAACCTGCGGCCGCGATCACGATCGCGTCGCGCACGATGGCGGCGGACGGTCCGAACGTCCGCTTCGCGTGGGGAGGGGAAACCGGGGGAGACGGGTTCGCGATCATGCTGTCTGGCTCACGGCGCTGCGCGCTCGTCGCGAGCGGGAGCGTGGCACGAAGTGGCAGGCGCGGGGGCGACGCGGGCTCTCGGCCTGCAAGTACCCGATGCGCGCGCTTTTTCCCCGCATGCCTCGGGATGGACGAGCCAGGCCTCCCAGATATTCCGCGCAATCTGCGCTACCTCGGGGCTCATGGCCCTGCAATTCCCAGGCGCGACGGGTCGAGGCCGCGCCAGGGTCCAGCATTTCGGCTGGTGTACGCCATGAAGGGTTCGCTCTGGAGCGTCCCGGTTCCCCCGGTTCTGCATCCCTTGCGGCGGCAGGTCGTGGCTGCAGGCGATCGACCAGGAAGCGTTCTGGCGCCGGTGCGGTCCCACAGCGGGGCGCGGTCGAGGGGGGACGGGCCAGAGGGCCGGCCCCCCTGCCGCTGCCGTACCCGCGGCGGCGCCCCGCTGTGCCCCACGGGACCAGACCGCGGGTCAGGTGGTGGGGCTCGCGCCAGCGCAGCGAGCTCATCCGTTCGGCCTCCCGATGAGCTCGGAGAGGACCTCCTCCGGGATCTGGCCGGGGAAGGCCCGCTCGCCGACGAAGAACGTCGGGGTGCCGGTGATCCTCCGCGCGGTCCCGGTCTCGAGATCGGCCGCGAACAGGTCCGTCGCGGCCCGCGCGGAGCAGGTCCTGAGGGCCTCGACGTCGAGGCCGTGGGCGCGCGCCACGGCGGTGGCGTCCGGTGGAGGGCGATCGTGGGAGTGCTCGTAGAGCCAGTCGTTGACCTCCCAGAACCTGCCCTGCTGCCCGGCGCAGACCGCGATCTTGGCGTACTCGCAGGCGTGGCGGTGAAACGGGCGCTTGACGAGGGGGTTACAGGCGTCGTCCAGGGGAAGGTGGCGGTGCACGAGGCGTAGCCGGTCGGGATGGTCGCGGACCAGGGCACGTAGCCGGCGGTGCGCTCGGGCACAGAACGGGCACTCGTAGTCGCTGAACTCGACGATGGTGACTGCCGGGATCTCCGCCCCGATCCAGGCGTGCCCGTCGGGCGTCGTACCTTCTCGTGGCCCGGAGAGCGCGGGTCCGCTCGTGACCGCGGGCGCGGCCACCGTGAGCGTCGCCGAGTCGTGCCAGTACTCGGGGAACCCGACCACGGCCGCGGCCGCGACGAGCCCCAGGGCGGCGAGGGACCAGGCCGCCGCCCGCCGGCCGGGCGCGTTGGTCCGCAGCGCCTCGCGCCAGGCGAGCCGACCGCCTAGGCGACGCCACTCGAGCATCCCGAGGGCCAGCAGCACCAGGTTGATCAGGTAGGTCCCGGCACAGAGGACGCACAGGGAGCGGATCTCGAGCACGGACACGACGGCCAGCGCCGCGCTGACCGCGCAGGCGCCCAGGCTGCCGAGGGTGAACAGCACGGTTACGGGCGCGGTCCGCGGACGGGCCGCGCGCATCGCCAGCGCACCGAGCCAGAGGTAGCCGAGCACACCCCACGCCGCGACCGGTACCCCGGCAAAGACGGACCAGCGGCTGGCAGCGACCGTGTCGCAGTTGACCCGCTCGCTGATGGCACAGAAGCTCTCCGTCGCCGGGTCGTGGTGCACCGCGTGGTGCAGAAGCGCGAGCTTGACCGAGAACGCCAGGCCGATCGCGCAGAGCAGCAGCGCGGGCAGCGAGAAGCGCCACCAGGCCGCGCGACCGTGCGTGGCGTCGCCGTGGGGGGCCTTCACCGGACGGGCTGCCGTTGCCGTGTGGTCGGTCGTTCGGGTTGACTGGGAGCGCCTGCGCGTTCGGCGACGGGCTCCGGCGCTACCCGCCTGAGGTTTCTTCGCGGGGGGGCGCTCCGTCGCTCGGGGCTCGGTGCTGGGCGAATCGTGCGCTGGCTTCATGGCGAGCTCTGCGGGTCGGATTCGAGGCGCAGCGAAGCGAAGACGGCTCGCGATCGGGCGGTGCCTCCGGCGTTTCGTCGGCGCGTGCCGGCCTAATGCCCTCCCTTCGATGGCGTGAGGAGGCCCTCGACCAAGTCCGCGGTGGTGCGGACGATCTCGACGCAGCGCATTGTCCGTACCCGCGCCTCGTGCGCGGCGGCGCGTCCCTGCTCGGTGCCGAGGTCGAAGCCGCTCACCTCCCGGCAGAGGACCGAGCCGTTTCGCTCGGCGAAGGCGGAGGTGATCCTTCCGGCGAGAGCGTGCAAGTTGCGGCGTCCCTCGACGTCCCGAGGGCTCGAGAAGCCCGCGCGGAGCCCGAGGACCAGCAGCGCTCCCACCAGGGCGCCGCAGGTCCCGTCGGACAGGCGGGCGCCGCTGCCGAACGGGGAGGCCAGCCGGAGGCGGACCTCGAGAGCGAGCCCCCGGTCCTCCGTGAAGGGGCCGAAGACGGCCGGCGCGCAGCTCGCGCCGTCGAGGAACCGCCGGACGCAGAGCTCGGTCGGGGTCATGCGGCCCCCCGCTCCGCGCGGAGCGCTCCGCGGGCCCACTCCGCGGCGACCTCGAGGCCGCTCCGCATGGGGCCATCGAGCTCGAGGAGGAACCGTCGCTGGGCCAGCAGCTCGGGAACCCGGCGATCGAAGGGGAGGCGCGCCACGAGGTCCAGCCCCTGACTCGCGGCCAGGCGCTCGAGCAGGCGCGTCCCCTCCGGCCAGAGGTCGGCGCGGTTGACGAGGAGGCCGAGGCGATCGGTGAACGGGCGAGCCACGGCGAGGGCGCGCTCGACGTCGTGCAGGCCGAGGCGAGACGCCTCGGCCACCAGGAGCACAGCGGTGGCGCCCGCGAGGGTCGCGTGCACGGGGCACCCGATCCCGGGGGGGCCGTCCAGCAGCGCGAGGTCGCTCGCGCGCGCGGCGGCGACCTGCCGCGCGCGCTGCAGCAGGATCGATACCACGTGCCCGGAGTTGTCCCGTCCGACCTCGAGCTCCGCGTGGATGAGGGGACCGTGGGCCGTCTCTCGCACCCAGTACTGGCCGGCGATCCGCGGGCTGAGCTCGATGGCGCCGACCGGGCAGCTGATGGCGCAGGCCGTGCAGCCCTCGCAGCGACCGGCGTCGATGACGGCGTGCCCGTCGCGCATCCGCACGGCACCGAACCGGCAGACCTCCAGGCAGCGGAGGCAGCCATTGCATGCGGCGCGCTCGACGCGCACCGAGAGCCCCGCGGCGGCCGGCACCCCGGGGCTCTCGGGGCCCGGGAGCAGCAGCCCGAGGTTGGCGGCGTCCACGTCGCAGTCGACGGTCAGGATGGGCGAGAGCAGGCAGGCCAGGGCGGCCGTGACCGAGGTCTTCCCGGTCCCGCCCTTGCCGCTGAGCACCGCGAGCGCTCTCATGGCTCGGCTCCAGCGGCGAGCGCCTCCGCCCGGGGCAGTCGGGCCTGGATCCGGTCGCCGAGGACCGCAACCGCCTCCGCGAGGGCCGCGCTCGCGCGCGCCGGGTCTTCGCCCGCGGCCACGGCCGCCGCGATGGCCGGGTCGTAAGGGACCTGCGCCCACTGCTCGAGCCCCGCCGCGGTCACCACCCGGGCGAGGTCCTCGGGCCCCAGCCCGGCGCGGTTGAGCACACCGGCCGCGGGCACCCCCAGCGTGCGGCAGAGGCCGCAGGCCAGCCGCAGATCGTGCTCGCCGAAGGGGGTCGGCTCGGTCACCAGCCGGGCGAGATCGGCGCCGCGCAGGGTGGCGACCGCCGAGCAGGCCGTGCCCGGCGGGGAGTCCACCACCGCGACGTCCACGTCGCTCTCGGCGACCGCGCTGCGGAGGGCCTCCACCAGGGGGACTCCGCGCTGCTCGCCGAGCCGCAACGTCCCCATCAGGAACCGGACGTCGCCGGCCCTGCCGCTCGCGAGCTCGCCGACCGGCCTTCCGCGCCGGATGATGGCCCCCCGGCGACACGCGAGCTCGCAGGCCCGGCAGTCGCGGCAATGCTCCGGGAAGGCCAGGGCTCCCTCGGGTGCGAGGCAGAGCGCGCCGAAGGCGCAGACCCGCACGCAGTCCGCGCAGCCGGAGCAGGAGTCGAGATCGACCTGCGCGACGCACCGCGTGACGACGCGCGTCTGCTCGATGGTCGCGCCGACGACCAGGTGCCCATTCGGGGCCTCGACGTCGGCGTCCACGTAGGCGACGCAGAGCCCCCGGGTCGCGAGGTGACGGGCGAGCGAGGTCGAGACGAGCGTCTTCCCCGTCCCTCCCTTGCCGCTGGCGACGACCACGGTGAAAGCAGGCATCGAGTCGCGCTCCCGTCAGTCGGCCGCGAGCTCGCCCGCCAGCGCCCGGCGGCGGGCCTCGCGGGCGGTCACCGGATCGGGGCAACGGTAGGCGCGGATCCCCGCCCGCTGCAGCACCCCTATCGCGTTGGGGCCGTACTTGGCCGCCACCACGGCGCCGACGCCGAGCTGGCGGAGCTGGGTCGCGGCCTGGGTCGAGGCCGCGCCCGCGGCGTCCCGGGCCCGGTTCTCGACCCCGCCCTCGAGCTCACCCGCCGCCGTGAAGACGGCGAAGGCCGCGCAGCGCGCGAACGTCTCGTCGATATGGGCGTCGGTGCCCGCGTCGCTCACGCACACCGCCATCCGGATGGCATCGAGAGTCATCGTCGCTCCTCGAGCGGCGGCGGGGGCTCGGGACCAGTCCCGCGCGGGTCGGGTCCTCACCGGCCTGCCGCTGAGAACCGATCTATAATGTGCATTTGCACAGAATGCAACCCCGCTTCGCGCTTGCTTCACGGGCGGCGGGGTGCTGAACTCGCCCCGTGACCCGGGTCGAGGCGCGAGGCGGCAGCAGCTGGGCGCGGTGCGCCGCCTGGTTCGCGCTGGCCGTGCTCGCGGGGGCGCAGCTCCTCGTGGGCCTGCACTTCGCCCTCGTCCCCCACGTCCTCTGCGCGGAGCAGGGGGGCCTCGGCCATGCGGTGCGGGCGCACGCGGCCCCGGAGGTGACGGACCCGTTGCCGGCGCCACCGGATGGCACCAGCCACGCCGCGCCGGACCAGAGCACGTTCGCCTTCGAGCACTGCTCGTTGCCGCTCGGGGCGGTGCAGAGCACCGCTCCGGTGCCGGTGGCGATGGGGGTCGCGGGGGCGGCGAGCCGCTGGCTCGAGCCGGCGCGGGCCCAGGTTCGGGCGGCGGTGACGAGCATCGCGCTGCTCGCCCTGGCCCCGAAGCAGTCGCCGCCCGCCGGTCGCGCCTGAGCTCGCTGCCTGGCGTCCGCGCGCGTCGTGCCCTCGCCCGACGCCGCTCGCGCGCGCCCTGACCCCTCCGCGGTGCGGACGTCGCGCCCACGCGACGTGCGCGACGCGCGCCGCCCGTAGGGCCAGCGCCCTGGCCGTGGTCGGCCGCGGTGCTCGCCCATCGAACCCGATCCTCGTTCCACCCCTGCCGCGAGCCCGGCCGCGCCGGTGCCTCCGGCGCTCCATCCGAGAGGTGAGCGCAGCATGTCGATCCTCTGGCGCTCCAGCTTTCCCATCCTCCTCGTCGCCACGCAGGCGCCATCCCGCGCGATGGCCCAGGAGCCGGTCGCGCCCGCGACCGCCGGAGCCGCGCCGGTCGATGCCGTCGCCCAGGCCGAGAGCTTCGACGATCTCGCCGTCGCCGTCGCCGACGCGCCGGGCGCGAGCGCGGCCGGGTCCGCGGCGGCGCCGGTCGCGCCGGCGGCGTCCGGCGGCGGCTTCGCATCCGCGATGAACCCGGCGCTGTCGGCGATCCTCGACGTCGCCTTCGCCTACTTCTCCGAGGAAGACCCGCCGCAGGCGGGCCATCACGATCCGAAGCAGAACGGCTTCAACTGGCAGGGGCTCGAGCTCGCGCTCACGAGCAGCGTGGACCCCTATCTGCGGCTCGATGTCCACCTCGGCTTCTGCCACGAGGGGGCGCACGTGGAGGAGGCCTACGCGACGACCCTCGCGCTCCCCGCGGGACTCCAGGCCCGCTTCGGGAAGTTTCTGACTCGGTTCGGGCGGCTCAACGCCACCCACATGCACACGTGGAATTTCGCCGACCAGCCCTTCGTGCTCGGGCGGCTCTTCGGCGGGGAGGGGGAGCGCGGGCTCGGCGCCGAGCTCTCGCTGATGCTGCCCTTGCCCTGGAGCGTGGAGCTCGTCGGTTCGGCGACCGAGGCCGCGGGCGAGGACTCCGCGCGGAGCTTCCTCGGCGCGGAGGAGCGGGCGATGGATTCGCTCCTCGATCCGCTCTACACCACGGCCGTCAAGCAGTTCTTCCCGCTCTCGAACGACTGGTCGCTCGCCTGGGGCCTGTCCGCCAACTTCGGCCCCCACGCGACGGGCGACGACCACCGGGCGGAGATCTACGGGACCGACCTCTACCTCAAGTTCCGACCCCTCCGGCGCCCCGAGCCGCGGGTCGTGAGCCTGCACTCGGAGTGGTTCTACCGTCGGCGACAGATCGCCGGCGGTCTGCTCCAGGACTACGGGCAGTTCACGGAGCTCTTCTGGCGCTTCGAGGAGCGCTGGGCCACCGCGGCCCGCTACGAGCTCGGGTCGCCGACGTACGACCTCGCCGGCGCGTTTGCGCCCGATCCGCTCGACCCGGCATGGACGAACCACCGCCACCGGATGAGCGCCAGCCTCTCGTTCTACCCGACCGAGTTCTCGCGGTTCCGCTGGCAGTGGGGCGGGGATCGCGTCACCCCCGAGCGCACGATCGTGTCCACGTTCCTGACCGCCGAGGTCAGCGCCGGTGCGCACGGCGCGCACAGCTTCTGAGGAGGAGAGATGTCACGGATAGGACTGTCCCCGTCATCCAGGCCATGGTGGTGCCGCCGGCCCGGGATCGTTCGCTGGTTCGTCGCGCTCGCGGCCGTCTGCGGTGTCCTCGGGCTTTCCGGCGCCGCCCACGCCGCGCTCCGAGTGGTCACGACCACGCCCGACCTGGCCGCCATCACGCGCGCGGTGGGCGCGGGGCGCGTCGAGGTCACGGCGCTGGCGACCGCGGCGCAGGATCCGCACTTCGTGGACGCTCGGCCTCACCTCGCCCTGGCGCTGCACCAGGCGGATCTCCTCGTCGAGATCGGCGCCGACCTCGAGGTCGGGTGGCTCCCCACGCTGCTCGTCGGCTCCCGCAACGGCGACATCCAGCGGGGCGCCCGGGGCGCGCTCGACGCCTCCACCCTGGTGCCGCTGCTGGAGGTGCCCGCCGGCAAGGTCGATCGCGCGATGGGCGACATCCACCCGCAGGGCAACCCTCACTTCATGCTCGATCCACGGCGCGCCGAGCGGGTCGCCGTGGGGATCGGCAAGCGCCTGGCGGAGCTCGACCCAGCGGGGCAGGGCGCCTACCTCGAGGCGACCAAGCGCTTCGTGGGGGAGCTCCGCGCCGCGCGAGCGGGGTGGGAGGGGCGGCTCGCGGGGCTGCGCGGCGCGCCCATCGTGGCCTACCACCGGTCGCTCGCGTACCTGGCGGACTGGCTGGGCCTGGTCGTGGTGGAGCACCTCGAGCCCAAGCCCGGGATCCCCCCGTCGCCGCGGCACGTGGCGAACGTCGTGGCTGTCGGCAAGGCGAAGCAGGTGAAGCTCGTCGTGCAGGAGGCGTGGTACCCGACGGGGACGTCGAGCGTGGTGGCGGCGAGCATGGGAGCCCGCCTGGTGGTGATCCCGGGCATGACGGACTTCGCCCAGGGGCAGAGCTACGTCGCCTTCCTGGGGGGCATCGTGAGCCGCCTCGAGGCCCGTCCATGACGCGGCCGGCGCTTCTGCTGAGGACCCGGGCGCTCGAGATCGGTCATGGAGGGAGGCCCCTGCTTCCCCCGCTCGATCTCGCGCTGGGACCCGGAGAATTCTGGGCGGTCATCGGCCGCAACGGCTGCGGCAAGACGACCTGGCTCCGCACGCTCGTCGGCCTGCTGCCGGCGATCGGCGGCACGGTGGAGCGTCGGGCGGGACTCCGCGTCGCCTACCAGCGGCAGCGGGGCGGCGTCGACGACCTCTATCCGGTGACCGCGCGCGACGTGGTGGCCATGGGGACGCTGCGGGGTCGGGCGACATTCGGCCCGGGCCGGGGCCGGGCCCGCGAGGTGGAGCGTGCGCTCGGCCTCCTGGGCGCCAGCGACCTCGGCCCCACGCCCTTCCGCGCCCTCTCGGAGGGTCAGCGCCAGCGCGTGCTCTTCGCGCGGATCGCCGCGTCTCGTCCCGAGCTCGCCCTGCTCGACGAGCCGACCTCGGCGATGGATCGCGTGGCCGAGCGGGAGGCGTTCGAGCTGCTCGCGCGGCTGCGCGAGGAGGCCGGCGTCACGATCGTGGTGGTGAGCCACTACCTGAAGCTGGTAGCGGGCTACGCGGATCACGCGCTCCTGCTCGACCGCGACACCCCCGCCGTCGTCGCGGGTCCGGCCGCGGCGGTGCTCGAGCATCCGGCCGTTCGCGCGGCCTTCGAGGGGTCCCCGGCGCGGGGACTCGCGTCCTGAGGGAGACGATGCGGGAGCCCACTGACGAGTTCGACGCTCTGCTCGCGCCGCCCGCCGCCGCCAGCGGCGCCCCCGGCTCGCGGGGGATCGCGAGCGCTGGCGCTGCGCTCCCCGCGGCGCCAGGGAGCGCGCGCCCGGCGGCGGCGCTCGAGCTCGTGGACGCCGCGGACCGTCCCGGGCTCCGGGACTTCGCCGACCACCTCGGGCTCTACCGCGACCCCCTGCTCGCGGGCAGCTTCGCCGGGCTGGTGCTGGGGCTGGCGGGGGTGTTCGTCGTGCTGCGACGGGCGGTGTTCCTGACGGCGGCGGTGAGCCAGTCCGGAGCCCTCGGGGTCGCGTGCGCCTTCCTGATCGGGATCCACACCGGGATCACCCCTCCGCCGGGGCTGTTCGCCTTCGTGTTCGCGGCCGGGGGGGCGCTCGTGCTCGCCTTCGGCAACCCCGGGCGGCTGCCGCGCGAGGCCGTGGTCGGGGTCGTCTACCTCGCGGCGGGCTCGCTGGCCGTGATCGTCGGCGCGCGGATCAGCCAGGAGGCGCACGACGTGGCCTCACTCCTCTTCGGCAGCGCCGTGCTGGTTCGACCGCGCGATCTCTGGTCCATCGTGGGGGTTGGCGCCGCCGCCACCGCCCTGCTGCTGGCGCTGGCGCGGGCCCTCGAGTTCACCGGGTTCGACCCCGACGCGGCCCGGGTGCAGGGGCTCCCGGTGCGGCGGATCGAGGCGCTCCTCTGGCTCGTCGTCTCCGCCGAGGTCGCCGTCACCACGCGCGCCCTCGGGGCGCTGCCGGTGTTCGCCTTGGCGGTGTTGCCCGCCTTCGGCGCGCTCGGGCTCGCGCGGCGCCTCCCCGCGTGCCTCGCGCTGGCGGCGACGTTCGGCGCCGCCAGCGGGTGCCTCGGCTACGTCGCGGCGTTCCTCCTGGATCTGCCGGTCGGCGCCTCCCAGGCGGCCGTGGCCGCGCTGATCGCCCTGGGCGCCGCCATCGCCCCGCGTTGCCGCCGCGTCGGGCGGTGGGCCAAACCCGCGTGACCGCGCCGAGGGGCACGGCGAGGGCAGGACGGGGGCCAGCGTCCTGACGTAGGATGCGGCCGCCCAGGCGCGGCACCTGGGACGGCGAACGGCAGCGACGCAAGGAGAAGCACGAATGCTGAGCCAGACCCTCCAGAAGGCCTTCAACGACCAGATCCAGAAGGAGCTCTACTCCTCGTACCTCTACCTCGCGATGGCGGCCCACTTCGAGTCCATCGGCCTGACGGGCTTCGCGTCGTGGATGAAGAAGCAGTCCGAGGAGGAGCGCAGCCACGGGATGCGCCTGTGGGAGCACGTCTTCGATCGCGGCGGCAAGGTGACGCTCCAGGCCATCGAGCAGCCGCCCGTGGAGTTCGGCGATCCCCTTGCCGTGGTCGAGCAGGTCCTGGAGCACGAGCGCAAGATCACCGCGTCGATCCACGCCCTGTACGCCCGGGCCCTCGAGGAGGGCGATGTGGCGGCCCAGATCTTCCTGCAGTGGTTCGTGACCGAGCAGGTGGAGGAGGAGAAGCACGCCACCGAGCTCGTCGAGCGCGTGAAGATGGCCGGCGACAGCGCGTCGGGGCTACTCTTCCTCGACCAGCACGTGGTCGGCCAACGCAAGTAGGGCGCGCCCCGGACCCGCTCGTCGGTGCTCGCGTCCCTGGCCGGCGGCGCCGCCAGCGGGTGGGCCCCGGGCGCCGGCCAGCGCCGCTCAGTAGCCGCAGACGCAGCGCATCAGCTCGAGGGTCCACGCGTAGGGGCCCTCGGGGTCGGTGTGCGAGGCGGCGTAGGTTTCGTCGATGCAGGGGCCGTTCGGATCCTCGTTCATGAAGCAGAGGGGATCCTCGGCCGTCGTGCAGGCGGGATTCGCCTGCATGCAGGCGACGAGGGCCTCGCAGGCCTCGATGGGGTAGGTGTCCCAGACGTCGGCGCCGTTGGCATGCGTGCAGGCGAGCGGCTCGCAGCAACCCTGAAGCCGCGTGTAGTCGCAGCCGGGGGTGGAATAGTCGCACTCGACGACGACCGGCTCACTCCCGCCGCCCGCCCCCGCCGCCGGCTCGAAGACGGAGCTGTAGAGGCCAATCCCGTCGCCGCCCATGGGCGCCGCGCCGCCGAGGGGGGCGCCGCCCGTCGTGCGGGCGCCCCCGGTCTCGCTCGGCGGCGCGCCCCCCGTCTCGCCGGTCGCGGCGACGCCGGGCTCGGGGGCGCCGCCCCCGGCCCCGCAGGCGAGCCGGAGCGCCGCGGCCGCGCCGAGCGCGACCGACCGCGCCCGGTCGGAGCGGCGGAGGGCAGCCATCACCGGATCACCGGGTACTCGATGACCGGCGGCGGGGGCTCTGCCTTCTTCTGCTCGCCCATGCAGGGCGGCTCCACGCCCCAGATGAGCCTGCCGTCGCTGTACACCGTGACGTAGGGCGTCTTGACGACCTCGTCGGCGCCGCCGACCTCGAGGAACTGGAGGCTCCAGTCGTTGGTCGGGTCCCAGGGGCAGCCCGGGTTGTACTGCACGCCGTAGTCGAGCAAGACGTCGCGCGGCGCGCCGATGGCGGGGATGAGGCCCCAGAAGAGCGATCCCGTGTAGTCGAACTCGAAGTAGTAGACGCCGGTATCCTCGTCGCACACGATGGGGCCGCGCATCTCGGTCGGATCCGGCGGCGTGGCGCTCGGCCCGGTGTCGCGGACGATCTGGCCGGTGATGGCCGTGGTGGGATCGAGCCCAGCCGCGATCACCTCGCTCGCGTCGAACCAGAAGCGGGTGGTGAGCGTCTGGTCGTAGCGCGGCGGGTGGATCGACTCGTTCATGGTGCGGACGCTCACCTGGGTCCGACAGCCCTCGAGCGCCGTGTTCAGGTTCGCCATCGCGTAGAACTCGTCGATGGGGTTCTCGAGCGGCGGGAAATTGCGCAGCGGGCACTGGCCGGGACCCTGCGCCGCGTAGTGCCCCGCGATCGCCGCTACCAGCGCGCCGTTGTAGTCGATGGTCACCTCGTTCTGCCCGTAGTCGTCGCGCTCGTCGACGTGGGTGCCGTCCGAGTTCGGGCCGTTCACCAGCGCGCCCCAGATGATGTGCCGGTTCTCCTCCGGGACGCCGGGCAGACCGTAGATCGAGGCGTGCCCAGCGGCGTGGTGGGGCTGCAAGGCGTAGCTGTCGGTGTAGCCCATCACGTAGGACTTGCCGAGGTCGTTGTCGCCGAGGATGTAGTCGATCTGGCGGCGGGCCCAGTCGACCAAGGCCGGCGTCGCGGGGTCGTCCGGGAAGTCGCGGGCGAAGAGGAGCGTGGTGAACTGCGCGGCGGCGTTGTAGCGGGCGGAGCCCCAGCTCATGTAGACGTAGAAGCCGTCGGGGGTGGAGGCGCCACTGCGGAAGCCCTCGGCCATCTCGCGGGCCATGTCCACCCACTCGGAGGCCATCGGATCACCCCTGGCCGTCATCAACTGCGCGAGCTTGGCGATCACGCCCGCGCGGACGGCGTCCCAGGAGTGCGGCGAGCTCTCGGCCCAGGCGGGGACCCAGACGCCCGGGGTCGGTCCGGGGATGAGGAGGTTACTCTGGGAGCCGAACGAGAGCCAGGGGCGCTCCCCCGTCACCACGGCGTCGAGGTAGGCCCCGTTCTTCGACGGGTTCACCAGATACAGCCAGATCGCGGCCCAGGCGAGGTCGTCGGTGGAGCTGTTGGAGGTGTAGAGCCCGCCGTCGTCGGCGGCGCGCGTCTCCGGGTACCGGGACGCGAAATCGTAGAGCGACCGGGCGTACTCCACGCACTTCTCGGCGTAGTCGACGTCGGCCTGGGTCTTGCGGTGCCGGTAGGTGACCAGGCCCGTCAGCGCGAGCGTGGCGGCGGCCGCGGCGGTGACGTCCGCGGCGGGCTTGTCGTCCCACACGAAGTAGGCCTTGCGCGGGCAGAGATCGGGGCGCCTCACCTCGGGGGGCATCCAGAAGCAGGAGTGGTCGCTGACGTCGGAAACCTGGTGGGCGTAGGCGACGACGCGGCCGTCGGCGTCGCGGAAGGTCGCCTTCATCAGGTAATCGGTGGCCCAGCGGATCTGCCCCAGCGCCTCGTCCGTGAGCCCGGTGGTCGCGAAGGCGTCGGGGTACTCGTACAGGCTCCACGCGATCATCGACGCCGCGTAGGCGGTGGTCAGGGTGAACTTGATGTAGTCGCCCGCGTCGTGGTAGCCGCCCGCGAGATCCACCTCGCCGTCGCCGTCCGGGTCGAGGACGTCCCGGTGGGCCTCGATGAACTCCGCGGGGAGGTTGACGCCGTTCGGATCCGTCGGGTCGAGCCGGATGTGCCCGTCGGCGGTGTGCGCGTCCCCGCGCCACTGGACGTCGGTGCAATGGACGCCGGGCCCGGACCGGTTCACGTTGAAGAACCAGAGCACCTTCTGCAGCGCCTCGCCCCAGGGGCCGGGCTCGCCCTGGCAGGTGTAGACCCGCGGGAACGGCTCCGGGATGCACACGGGGGGGGCCACCACCGTCTCCTCGAATTCGGTGTCGGTGAGGATCTGCACGTTCGCGCCTTGGCCCACGTAGGGGATGTAGGCGCCGGTGCCGCCCGCGGCCGTCGCGCCCGGGCTCCCTTCGCCGGGGCCACCGGGGGCGCCGCCGGAGGCGGAGCAGGCGAAGGCGGCCCCGAGCGAGGCCGCGGCGCCGGCCACGAAGAGCGCGCGCAGGGAAGGGGAGTGAAGCGAAAGCAGCCGTGCCATCGGGATGCCGAAGTATGGCCAGAACCTGGCCGTCGAGGCCACGGCATTCCACCCTGCGGTTCCCCCGTCCGGTCCCGGTCCTGGCCGCGCGCTCGCGAGCGAGGCCGCCGGCCGCGGGCGATCCCGGGGGTGCCGAGCCGCGCGAGGTAAAGATTCGTCATGTCGCGGCCAACCTCGTGGGGCACCGTTCGCGGCGCGTCCGCCCGCGCCCGCGCCCGCGCCGAACCGGCGCCACGGGTGGCCGCGGGCGAACGGAGCCGGGAGCGCCCGTCGGTGGGGGGACGAGGCCGGGCGTTTCAGCGCTGGCGCCGGCCGCGGCGGGGGCGGCTCACGAGCCACGGGTCGGGCGGGTCGCCCGCGCGCGCCGCGATCGCCGCGCTCACACGTCGCAGCTCTCGCAGCAGAAGATGCACTCGTCGAGGCACTGCTGATAGCTCTCGAGGTGGGTGCCGCTCTCGAGCGTGCAGTTCGTGTCGCAGAACTCGCAGCACGGCGCGTAGCTGCCGCAGGTGGACGCGGCCGGTTCGGTGCCGCCCCCGAGACACGTCGCGAGCGCGTCGGCCTCGGCGTCGCAGCCGACGCGCGTGGCGGTCGTGCCCGAGCAGGTCCACACGTCGGGGTCGGCCAGGCAGAGCCATCCCGCCATCGCCAGCCCCTGCCACATCGGCGCCAGGGCGTCGACGCCCTGCAGGCGCTGCGTGCAGTCGATGACGCAGGCGTTCTCGATCGCCGAGTCCTGCGAGCACTTCTCCCGCGGCGCGGCGCAGGCCGCTGCGCACACGTCAGAGTTGACGCACTCGTGGTAGTATCCCTGCTCGTCTCGGCAGCCCGTCAGCGTGGCCTGCCCGTCGCTGCAGGTCCAGGCGGCCTCGCTGGCGCCGCAATTGAGCACCGCGAACCACCAGTTCATCCCACAGCCGGTGGCCATCACGGCCTCGCAGTCCTCGACGCAGGCGTCCACGTCGGCCGGCGCGAGCCCGCATTTCTCTCGCGGCGCG
>CAYVRP010000097.1:0-25193 GCA_964454025.1 uncultured Polyangiaceae bacterium
CATGGATGAGCTGGAGCGACGCGCTCCGCGCGGCGCTTCAGCTAGAAATCGTCCGCTCGCGCGATCCAGCGTCCCCCCCCAGCGCGAAATCCAGGATCATGCCCTCGGCAACCTACCCGAGCCCGACTGGCTCACCCACAGATTCGGCTGAGGAGGCCGAATTGCTTGCAAGCGGCGCAAAAGGGTCCCACAAAGTGGGACATAGATCAGATGGACCTACATCGCGACGCGCCTTGAAAGGGCTGGGTCGATGGGCGTGGGGTTCCGATGATCACCGCCACCGAACGCGAGCGGAGAGCCCGTCCCCATGGTCGGAAGGAGGGCACCGGTCGTCACCGTCGTCGCGACCGGCGGCGACTTCACCCTCGACCCCGCCGCCAGCAGGGGGACAAGAGCAAGAACGCCAAGGTCGCCTTCGTCGGGGTGCTCTACACTTTGCGCCGAACGAGCGAGGGGGTCGAGGGGCCGATCAACAAGCGCCTCATCGCGACCTTCGAGAGCCACGACGCCCTGTTTCGTTGGCTCCGCGAGCACGCCGACCGCCGAGGTTACGGTCGCAAGCGCACCCTCTTCCTCGCGGATGGGAGCGAGCACATATGGCGCTGCCAGGCGCAGTACTTCCCCGACGCTGAGCCCTGCATCGACTGGTACCACGTGGTCGAGAAGCTCTGGCAGGCCGGCGGGTGCATCCACGAAGCCGGCAGCGATGAGCTCAAGGGGTGGATGGACCAGCAGACGGCGCGACTGCGCCGCGGCCAGGTGGCTGCGGTCCTGGCCGACCTGCGCCGCCAGCGCCTCGCGATCCCCAAGACAGGGCCGGCGCGAACGCCTCGCCAAGGTGACCAAGTACCTGACCGACCACGTACACCGGATGCCCTACGCCGAGCTGAGGCGTGATGACCTCGACATCGGCACCGGCGCGGTCGAGGGCGCGGTGCGCAACCTCGTCGGCCTTCGCCTCGACGGTCCTGGGATGCGTTGGGGGCGAGAGCGCTCCGAGCTCGTCCTGCACCTCCGCTGCGTTCTCCTCAACGGCCAGTGGGACGACTTCCGCCGCTTCCTGGAACACTCGCGCCTCAAGCTCGCGCCGCAGCCAGCACCTGCCCGGCCTCACGACGCGGTACGCCAGGAGGCAGCGTGACCGGTGGGGTGGGTGTCAGAAATGGAGGATCTGCACCCGATCCAGTTCGGGCTCTTCGACCCGGCCGGCGACGTCGCCCGGCTCTGCCTGCGCGCGACGGGGACGGACGAGCTGGGCCGCACCTGCGAGGAGCGCTACGTCGCCGAGCTCTATCGGCAGGCGAGCGTGCTCGAAACCGCCGACTGGGGCGCCGAGATCGACGCCTGGCAGGCGCGCCTCGATCCGGCGCTGGCCGCGGACGACCCGCACCGCGAGTACGACTACGAGGAGCGGCGGTTTCGCGTCGCCGAGCTCCGCGTCTGGGCCGTCGCGCGCGCCCAGCAGGTCCGCCAGGAGCTGGCCGACGCCGGCTACCCGCCTCCGTGAGCGACCTGCCCCGGGCGCGGCCTTCACCCGGAGCAGGCGATCACGATCCTTTCGATCCGACCGGAAGCCGCTCCGTTGGCTAGGTGCGACGAGCACTGGAGCGGAGCGTACTTGGGCACGTGAGCACCCCACGTCGCCACCCACTCGGCTGCGCCGAGCGGGACCCGGGCGACGCGGGTCCCGGAGCACAGGAGCAACCCCCGTGCGCCTTCCCACCCGATCTTCGCTCGGGTGGGAAGGCGCACGGGGCCCCGCCAGCGGGGCGGATCTCGGCCGGTCCTCTCTGGTAGGAAGGCGCGTAGCAACATCACCCGGTGCAGGCGAGGTCGGGATCGGTGCCGGTGGGCCAGCAGCTCAGCCGGCCCGGGCCGCAGGAGTACCAGGCGCAGCCCCCGCGCGCGTTGCAGCCTTCCAGAGTGCGCTCGAGCCCGCAGCTCGAGCAGGCCGCCTCGCCGTCCACGCCGGCGGCGAAGCAGCCGCCGCAGTGCAGGGCGCAGCGTGGCTCGGCCGCGCAGTCGTCCGCGGCGAAGGCGTCGCAGCTCCGCGCGCGGTTCGGATCGACGAAGTACGCCCACCAGTCGTTGGCGACGCTGCCGGTGACGCCGGGGACGTGCGGCAGGTGCTGGAACCAGTAGCGGAGGTAGCCGTCCTCGGTGCAGCCCCAGGCGTCGCACCCGACCGGGGCCGTCGCTGCCGCGAGGTCGGCGGGCAGCGCCGGGTAGGCGAGGAACGCGTCGCAGTATGACGCCTCCGGGGCCGTCCGGTCGTACTCGTAGTCGGCGGTGGCGTTCGGCGGGTAGTGCACGCTCCCGCAGCCGCTATATCCGAAGCTCGGCGACTGGGCGGCGACCAGTCCGAAGCGGTCCCAATCGTGGCGCATGCGATCCTCGGCCCAGCCGCCGAAGACCTGGGTCAGCGTGGCCTCGGCGCGGTGCCCGAAATCGTGGAGCAGCTCCGGCAGCCCGCGCTCGTAGTTGAAGCCCATGATGGGCAAGAGCCGGGCGCAGGCGTTCTCGGCGAAGGAAGGGCCGTTATAGGGGAACGCTCCCGGCCCCGCCAGCGCCGACTCGGCGAAGCCGAAGTAGGGGCCGCCGAACATCCAGAGCTCGTCCACGTCGCCCGCGTTCGCGCGGGCGCAGAGGTCGGTGGCGGCGATGATGGCGTCGTAGTCCACCTGGTCGGGCTGGTGCGCGGTGGCGGGATCGGCCATCACCTCTTGCCATCCCCCGTAGTCGTAATCGAAGCCGTCTGCCTTGATCGGGAAGTCGTCGACGCGGAGCGTCTCGACGACGACGTACTCGAGGCGGCCCTCGCTCGTCTCCGCCCACCACTCGAGGGCGGCCGCCGTGAGCGTGTCAGGATCCTCGTAGCCTGCGGCCTGCCAGAGCGGCGCCCCGCTCACGGGCTCGTGCGGCTCGAAGACGACGACCAGGACCCGGCGGGTCACGATTTCGGCGGATCCGCCGCTGCCCGCGGCGCCGCCCGCGCTGCCGCCCGCCGCGCCCCCGCTGCTCTGGCCGCCGGCCGTCGGGGCTCCGCCGGTCGACGAGGTGCCAGCCGCGCCGCCGCTCGTCAGCGCACCGGCGGCGCTGCCGAGCGGGCTCTCGCCGCCGGCGGCTTCGGCTCCGCCCGCGTCCGCGCCGCCCGAGGTCGGATCGCCGCCCATGCCCGCACCGCCCGCGGTGGGATCGCCGCCCGTGCTCGCGCCGCCCGTGACCTCGCTGCTCGCGCCGGCGGTCGCGGGGGCTCCCGCCTCGGCATGATTGCGGGCTTCCGCCTTGCCGTCGCTCGACCTGCCGCTGCAGGCGAGCGCGACGACGGCCGGCGTGAGCGCGATCGCGCGGTGCAGGCGCCTCTCTGTCATGGGCGACATCGTACCACCGGCGTCCATTCGAGCGCGACGCGCCCCCCGATCGCCGCGACGGTCACCGTTCCACCGATCGTCGCTCCGGACAACGCCGCTGGAACGAGCGGTGGGGCGCCGGTTGTTGACCGCCGATCCGGATGCTATTCGATGGGCCATGCTTTTCCTTCGCTGGCGTGCGCCGGGTCGCGCCGCCACCTGGGTGCTCGTCGGCGCGCTCACCGGTTTTGCGTGCTCCGACGAAAAGGGTTACCAGCCGCTCGTCCTCGGGAGCGACGACGTCGCGGGCGATCCCGCGGGCGGCACCGGCAACGGCGGCGCGGTCGAGTTCGGCGGGACCGGCGCGCCGTCCGCCGGCGGGACCCAGGGCGGCACGGGCGGCCGCAGCGGCGGCGCGGGCGGCGGGGGCGCGGGTGGGGGGGGCCCCGGTGGGACGCAGCCGGATCTCCCGCCCGTCAGCGGGAGCTGCAGCGGCTGGTCCTCGCGCTACTGGGACTGCTGCAAGCCTCACTGCGCCTGGCGGGCGAACGTCTCCGGCACCCCCACCCGGCAGTGCGGCGCGAACGATCAGGTTCTGGGCGGCGACCCCGACACCCAGCAGAGCGCCTGCAACGGCGGCCCCGCCTACATGTGCCACGGCATGGCGCCCTGGGTGAGCGGGGAGAACGGCGACCTGAGCTACGGGTTCGCCGCCATCACCAACAGCGGCAGCGTCTGCGGGCGCTGCTACCGCCTGGAGTTCGACGGCGGCGCGCACAGCGGCGCCAACGCCGGGGCCCAGGCCATCGCCGGCAAGCAGATGATCGTGCAGGTGACCAACGTCGGCGGCCTCGAGGGCGGGCAATTCGACCTCCTGATCCCGGGCGGCGGCGTGGGCGACTTCGACGCCTGCACCACCCAGTGGGGCACCGCGGACATCGGCGCGCGGTACGGCGGCTTCCTCACCGCCTGCCAGCGCGAGCTCGGGTACAACGCCCCGCACGCCGACTACAAGAGCTGCGTCGCCGCCAAGTGCCAGGCCGTCTTCGGCAGCACGTTCCCCGAGCTATACGACGGCTGCATGTGGTTCGTGGACTGGTTCGAGGTCGCCGACAACCCGACGTTCGTCTATGAGGCCACCACCTGCCCGTCCGAGCTCACCGCCGCCTCGGGGCTCACGGCCCAGAGCGCGTCGGGGTGCATCTGAGGCGCCCGGCACGCCGCGCCGGTTTCCGTCCGCTCCTCGGGCCGCGGGGCGGGCTCGAGGCGGGTGGCGGCCGCGCGCGGCGCGCGCGCAGCCCTCGCACATCACCTCGCCACCCGCATCGCAGGCGCCCGTCGTGCGGCAGGGCGGTGGCAACGGGGGCCTCACTCGACGGAAGCGGGGTCTGCCCGGCGCGGGGAGGCGACCGGAGGGACTCCGGAGCACGCCGCTTCGGCGGTGACGGTCCCGTCGCTCCGGGGGCGACGGCTCGCGTCGACGCCGTGCCGTGTCTACGGCGCCGACCTCCGGCGGCGCGTGCCGCCGCCGGGGCCCACGAGGGTCCGGGCGGCCTGGCTCACCTGGCGTGGCGCCTGCGAAGCTGGACCGGCGCCGCCTCGGGCGGTCGCGGTCGGGCTCCCGGCGCGATGGCCCAGGACCGGCCGTAGTAAAGGTCGACGAAGGCCCGGCAGCCCTCGGCGTAGAGGGCTTCACTCGCGCGGTCGGTCGCGTTGATGAAGGCCGCTTCGAGCTCACAGAGGACGCCACCGATCCGGCCCAGCCCGCCGCCGCTCGCGAGCTGGCGGCAGGCACAGTCGTGCTGGCACCGCCGCCGGTGATCGCAGGCGTCACAGGCGGGCTCGCGGACCCGGGCGCGCTGGCGCAGCGCGAGGACCCGCGCCTCGTCGACGCCCTCGAAGACCGAGCCGATGACGAGATCACCGCCGGCGACATCCTCGCCGACCATCTCGGCGCAGGGGTAGAGGCGCCCGGACGGCGCGACGGCGAGCTCGCTCGTGGCGATCTGGCACCGCGCGGGGCACGGCGCCCCGCCCAGCAGGTGGGAGAGCACCTTGCGGTGGAAGGGCTCGACGATCGGCGACGCTCCGCGTCGGAACGCCTCGGCCCACACCCGGGCGGCGGCGTCCACTCCGCGCTCGATCGCGTCGATGGCCGCGTCCGGCCACTCCCCGCGCAGGTTGGGCTGCAAGGTGACGCGCTCGGCCCCGAGCTCGAGCAAGAACGACAGGCTCTCCCCGAGCTCGGCCACGTTGTGCGGATCGATCACGGCGACGAGCTCGCAGGCGATCCCGCGGGCGCGCAGGCGGTGGACGCCCGTGAGCGCGCGCGCGTGGGTCCCCTGCCCGTGGGCATCGACTCGCAGCCGGTCGTGTACCCAGGCCGGGCCGTCGAGCGACACGAACACGCGCGCCGGGCGCGGGGGCGCGAGCCACGCGAGCGCGGCGTCGTCGAGGAGTGTCCCGTTGGTGTCGAGGAGCCAGCGGGGGGACAGCTCGAGGTGCCGCGCCGCGAGCTCCTCCTGCGTGATCCGCTCGATCGCTTGGAGTCGGCCGGGATCGAGCAGCGGCTCGCCGCCGAAAAGCGAGACGCTCAACCACTCGGAGTCTCGTGCCAGCGCGAGCGCGACCGCGCGGCGCGTCACGTCCTCGCTCATGGGCTGGCGCCGCTTGCGGCCCGTGTAGCAGTACCGGCAGCGGAGGTTGCAGTCGTGAGCGACGACGAGGCAGAGCTCCATGCGGTCGCCGCCGCCATGCTAGCACGGGGCCGCGCGGCGAGGCGGGGGGCCGCCGACCCGATCGGCGCCCCGGCTATTGTCATGGATCCGAGGCGCCCGCATCGGCTGCGTCGCGAGGGCCGTCGGCGTCGGTGAGCTCCTCGACCCCCGCGTCTCCGGCGCCCGCGGCGTCCGTCGGCTCGCTCGCGCCGGAGTCGACCTTGCTGGTCCCCGCGTCTCCGTCGCCCGCGTCCCCCGCGCCGGCGTCCCGCGATTCGTGGGTGAAGTGGGTGCCCTCGGGATACCGCTCCAGGGTACCCCCGTCGCTCCCACCGCACGAGCTTGCCGCGCCGCCACCGAGCAGGATCACCACGCCGGTCGTCAGCGCCGGGTACTTAGGGACCGGGACGCCGGAGCGCGGTCGGAGCGGTCGCGGATCGGGCCTGATCTCCCCATTTGCTAGGAGGCCGTTGGAGTATTCGCGAGCTTGGGGTTTCGCGCTCGCGGTCGCAGCCGCGGGAGTTGTTCGAGTTGATGTTGCCTCCCCCCGCCCATCCTCGGGGCTTCGCCCCTGCGGGTGGGCGCCCCCTCCCCATCGCCGGCTCCGCCGGCTCAGGAGGGGGTGAGAGGCTCGGAGCGCCGCCGGTGGAGCTTGCGAAGGTCGTGGGCGGTCGCGACGAGGGAGAACTCCCCGCGGACCTTGCGCAGGCCACGTAGCCCGAACGACCGAAACCCGCGCGCGTGCTTGAAGAATCTGCCCGAAGGGGGCGTCGCCGGCGCCCCAGGGGCTCGCCGGGCGGCGTTTGATGATCAACGACGGGGACGCGCCGCTGATCTACCTCTGCCTCTCGGCGCGAGCGCAGCTCGTCGACGTCGTCGGCTACCCGGACTCGAACCAGGTGGCCGCGACGGCGGGCCCCTTCGAGCGGCCGATCCACCGCTTCATCGCGCGGCAGGGGGAGTCACTCGACTACTGGGACGGGGAGCCGGACGCCGACCCGACCTGAGCGGGGCGCGGCGCGGCGGCGCCCTTGGGCGGCGGCTTGGCGTGGGCGAGCTCGTCGATGAGCCAGCGGCGGTAGGCGATCACCTCGTGGGTGGCCCGGCCGGGCTGGCACCAGCGGCCCTGGCGCGGGTAGTTGCGGCCCTGGTAGCTGGCGAGCCAGCGCGGGAAGGCCGCCGAGCCCACCTTCTCCTGGCAGAGCTCGCGGTGGCGGGTGATGAGCTCCGCCATCTGCCGGATGTTCTGCTCGCCGTCGAGCAGGCGCGCCTGCTCGGCGCGGCAGGCGGCGCTCGGCGCGCGCACCGGATCCCGATCGTGCCGGCAGGCGCCGACGTACCGCGCCCGGATCTGGCCGAGGCCGTAGTCCTCGCCGCTTCGCGAGATCGCGTCCGGGTGCCAGCCGCTCTCGTGGTGGATGATCGCGACGCCGGTGAGCGGATCGAAGTCACGCGCGGCCGCTTCCTCGACGAGGACCCGGGCGTACCGCTCGGCCTCCTCGGGCGGGAGCTCGGGGCGTGAGAGCAGGATCGCCGCCACGACCAGCCAGACCGGACGCACCATCTCGTTCGTCCTAGCGCGGGCGGGCGGCTCGAGCAAAATCGCGGGGACTGGGGCGAGGGCCGGGGAACGAGGCCGGGAGCGGGGATCGAGGCTGGGGTCGGGGAGGGGGCCGCTCGGCAGCGCTCCGCCATCAGCGCCACGGCCGTGGCGAAGAGCGACACGAGCTCTTCCTTCTCGGGATCCTGGTCGAACGCGCGCCGGGCGAGGACGGCGCCGATGGTGCGGAGGCGCTCGGGCTCCGCGTCGGGGCTCTGCTCGAGGATCTCGGCGCAGGACGCCACCGCGATTGCGAACTGGAACGACGCGTCGAGTTCCGCCTCGCTCGCGCCGACCGCCTCGGGGGCGAGGGACGCGGCCACCTCGTGGGCGGGAGCGGTCTCCGTCGCGTCCCCGTCCTGGCAGCGGATCTTCGCCGTCACCGAGATCCTCGGGCGCGACCTCGACCGGGCCCGTGCAGGCGGCCCCATCGACCGGCGCGGGCGCGCCCGTCGCGACCGGGACCTCGTGGCCCGCGAGCACGAGCTCGTAGAGCGCCGTCACGCCGTGCCCGGCGCCGGCGTCGCCGGCGTCGTCGCCGGCGTCGTCGCGGAAGTCTTCGGCGGCGATGGCGCGGTTCTCGGAGCCGAGCCGGTGTGCCAGGCGTGGACCAGCGCGGGGTGCAGCTCGACCCACAGCTTCATGTCCTTGGCGACGAAGCTCATCGTCGAGAGCAGCCGCTCGGCGACGCAGTCGGCGACCGACAGCTCGTCGGTCATCACGCCTCAGACGCCGTAGCCCTGGTCGCTGATGGCCTCCATCGTGGCGTCGTTGAGGTTCCCCGCGCCGTGGCCGAGCACGGTGAGGGTGACCCCGGGCCGGCGCTCCTCCGCGATCATCGCCGTGAGCTCCGCCGTGGACGAGGGGCCGACGTCGAAGTCGCCGTCCGTGCAGAGCAGCGCGTGGTTGAGCCCGCCCGCGAGGAACCCCGCCCGCGCCTGGGCGTAGTGGAGCTCGAGCCCCGCCGCCCCCGCCGTCGAGCCCCGGGACTCCAGCGACTCGATGATGGACAGGATGGCCTCCGCGTTCGAAACCGGGGTCGGCGGGAGCCGGACGCCGGTGCTGCCGGCGCAGGTGACGATCGCCACCATGTCGGTCGGCGCCAGGATCTCGAGGGTCTGGCTCGGGGTGTTCTTGACCAGGGGGAGCGCGTCGGTATCGATCATGCTTCCCGACGTGTCCACGAGGCTCGCGGACCCGCTCCGGGTCGAACCCGGCTCCGCAGGGGACGAGATCCAGGCTCCGCGGGTCCTGGCGCAGGGGTCGCGTCACGCCGCCGGCCCCTGGCCACGGACGCTCGAGGACGACCCGCTCGCCCCCCTTCCGGGCGCCGCCCGCGGGCGCTCGGGGAGCGGGGGTGCCGGCGGGCTCCGCGCTGCCGGATCAGTAGCTGAACTCGTCCAGGCGGGTCTTGCCCCGGAACACCCAGTAGACGGTGGCCGTGTACCCGGCCACGAACGGCAACCCGACCAGGACGATGATCCGCATGATCCGCAGCGTGCGCAGGCTCGACGCCGCGCCGTGGATGGTCAGCCCATGAGCGGGATCGGGCCAGCTCGGGAGCAGGTAGGGGAAGAGCGCCATCCCGAAGAGGAAGATCAGCGCGGCGATGGTGGCGCTGCTGCTCACGAACGCGTAGCCCGGGCGTCCCAGGTGCAGGGCGCGGGGGATGTTGGCGATGGCCAGGACGTTCAGCGCCACGATCACCCACGCCACCGGGAGGCGGGCGAAGTTGCGCGTGGCGTGGGGCACCGACGCCAGCGTCACCACGGTGACGGCCACGTACAGGGCCAGGAAGACGGCGAAGGCACGCCACGCCCAGCGGCGGACGCGGGCGGCGAGCTCGCCCTCGGTCTTCAGCTCGAGGAAGATGGCGCCGTGCATGGTCGCCGTGGCCAGCGTGAACGCACCGACCAGGAGCGGGTACGGCTCCAGCAGGTCGCCCAGGCTCCCGGCGAACTCGCCGTCGGCGCCGAGGGGAATCCCACGGAGGGCGTTGCCGACCGCCACGCCGGAGACGAGCAGCGCCAGGGTGGAGGCGGCGGCGAAGGTGAAGTCCCAGTAGCGACGCCACCAGCGGTGCGCCATCTTGCTCCGGAACTCGATCGACACGGCGCGCCCGATCAGGAACACCAGGAGCAGCATGAAGGGGAGGTAGAACGCCGAGAACGCGGTCGCGTAGGCCACCGGGAAGGCGGCGAAGAGCGCCCCGCCGAAGGTCACCAGCCACACCTCGTTGCCGTCCCACAGGGGGCCGATCGAATTGATGAACAGGCGGCGCTCGTGGTCCGTGCGGGCGAAGAGGTGGAGCGCCCCCACGCCGAGATCGAACCCGTCCAGGATGGAGTACCCGGTGAGGAGGAAGCCCAGCATCAGGAACCAGAAGGTCGGAAGATCCATCATTCGCCCGTGAGGTGGGGGGGACCCGAGGTCGCCGGTGAAGGGTCTTCGGCCGGCCCCTGCTGGATCTTGGCGTTGAGCACGAAGAGCCAGAGCCCCAGCAGGCCGAGGTACACCGCGCCGAAGAGGCAGATGCTGACCAGGACTTGGCTGGGCGGCACCGCGCGCGACACGCCGTCCGCGGTGCGCAACAGCCCGTAGACCACCCACGGCTGTCGGCCGACCTCGGCCGCCACCCATCCCGCCTGGTTGGCCAGCACCGGGATCACGACGGCGCCGACGAAGATCCAGAGCAGCCAGCGCCTCTCGTAGAGGCTGCCCCGGAGGCGCAACGCGGCCGCGCCCAGCGTCAACCCGATGCCGGCCATCCCCGCGGCGACCATCAGGTGGTAGGCCTGAAACGGCAGCGGGACGGGCGGGCGATCGGCGGGAGGGAACCGGTCCAGTCCGGTCACCGGGCGGCCGGGATCGCCGTGGACGAGCAGGCTCAATAGCCCCGGCACCTGGACGCCGAGCTCGACCCGCTCCGTGCCGGGGTCGGGGAACCCGAAGAGATAGAGCGGGGCGCCGGCGTCGCCCGTGCGGAAATGACCCTCGAACGCGGCGAGCTTCGCGGGCTGGGTTTCGGCCACCTTCACCGCCTGGGCGTGTCCGGACGCGAGCAGCGTGAGGCTCGCGATGGCCGCCACGACGAGGGCGATGTCGAAGCCCTTGCGGGCGATCGAGCGGTGACGTCCCCGGAGCAGGTACCAGGCGGAGATGCTCATGGCGAAGAAGGCGCCTTGAGCCAGCGCGCCGAGCAGGACGTGGCCGAGGCGGTGGGGCGCCGACGGGTTGAAGACCATGGCCCAGAAATCCGTGATCTCCGCGCGCAGGTGGGCGCCGTGCCCCACCAGGTGGAACCCGGCGGGGGTCTGCTGCCACGAGTTGGCCACGACGATCCACACCGCCGAGAAGATCGAGCCCAGGCAGCCCAGCGTGGTCGCTGCGAAATGCACGCGCGGCGAGACGCGGTTCCACCCGAACACGACCACCGCGAGGAACCCCGACTCGAGGAAGAACGCGAAGATCCCCTCCGCCGCCAGGGCGGAGCCGAAGACGTCGCCGACGAACCGCGAGTACGTGGCCCAGTTGGTGCCGAACTCGAACTCCATCACGACGCCCGTCGCGACGCCGACGGCGAAGGTGACGGCGAACAGCCGCGACCAGAACCGGGCGAGCGCCTGGTAGTCGTGGTCGCCGGTCCAGAGCCAGCGCCCCTCGGCGATGACCATCAGGACCCCCAGCCCGATGGTGAGCGGGGGGAACAGGTAGTGGAACATCACGGTGAGCGCGAACTGCAAGCGAGAGAGGAGGACGACGTCCATGATGACCCGTGCGGGCCGCCGCCGGCGCGCCCGGGACCGAGATCATCGTGACCGATCCGCCCGTCAAGACGCGTCGGTTCCCGCCATCCTGGCCGAGGCGTCATCGGCTCGGCGCGCGCTGGATCGCGAGCGTTTCACCGCCTGGCCGCCGGGTCAGGGCGGCCGCGGGCCTGACCCTCGAACGACCGCCGGGCAGCGCCGCCGAGCGATGCCCCTGGCTCGAGGCGGTCCCCGCCGCCGCTCCGCACGCGGCCACCCTCGCCGACCACTACCGCCGCCTCGAGGCCTACGAGCGCCAGGGGATCGCCGGCGACGAGGAGTGGCGGGAGTCCCCGCCGGAGCTCGACTGCGAGGCCCTGCGTCCCCCGAGCGCGCGCACCTGTGGCGAGGTCCAGGCCGGCCTTCGGCTGCTCGACGCCGCGCTGCGCGAGCTCGGCGATGGCGAGCGCCCCGCGGAGGAGCAGTACCAGAAGCTCGCCAGCGGCCTCGAGCACCTCTTCCTCGCCGGCGTGCCGCCGGCGTCGATCGACGCGGGGTATCGCGCGCTGGTGACCCGGTTGCCGCCCGTGGGGGACCCGACTGCCGCCGCGCCGACCTCCGGTCCCGAATAGATGACGGATGGTGAGGGTAGGGCCGGCGAGCTCGGACGCCTTCGTCTCCGCGGCTCGCGCCCCGGGCCCACTGCGCGGCGGAGGACCTCGTGCGGGCTCACCAGCGAGGGCTCGAGCTGGGACTCGTCGCGGCGCCGCTGCTGCTGGTGGGGCGCGCGGCGGCCCTGCCGTCACCCATGGCCGAGCAGGAGCTGCCGGATGCGTCCGATCTCGCGAGCGACGGCGAGGGGATGGTCACCAGAGCGTCTGGGGCCCCTGGTCACGAGCGGGAACGTCATCTCCAGCCCCCATGTCACGCCGGTCCTCCCCGCGCAGACACTCGCGGGCGAAACCATGCGCTCGGTCGACGTGGCGGGCTCCCGCCGGGAGCACCTCGAGCCGGTCGCGGGAGGCCAGTCCCCCCGCTCCCGTCCCGGCGGGTTGGTCGGGCCGGCTCCACCTCACCTCGTGCAGAGCGACGACTTCACGTAGAGCGAGGTCTGCTGGAACGGGTTCGAGGCGGACGCGACGAGCGCGCCGGAGCCGCTGCGGCGCCGTGGCGTACCTCGCGCGCGCGACGCCCGCGCTCGCGGTCCGGTGGCGGGGCGCCCCCGCGAAGCGCCCGGTGCCGGCCTCGCGGCCGCCGCTGTGGCCGTGGCGCCGCGGCCAGGGGGGCGCGTTGTTCGCCGCGAGGGCATCTTGCGGCCCGCGGAGGCGACTGTGCCAGAAGGTGCCACTCGCGCCGCGCGCGCCCTTGGCGACACGACGAGTCGTGTCCGTGATCCAGGCGAGAATGCGCCGCCCGCTCCGGCGCCACGGCTCACGGCACGGCCTGTGCATGACGGGACCCTGAGCCAGCCGAGGCTCCGCCCAGTCCGGAGGTGATCCGATGTTCGCGCCCATGGTCCAGCACGAAGGCTTCAACGAACCTCCTGCGCGTCGCCCGCGCGCCTGGACGTTGTGCGCGATCCCGTTCGCCGCCATGGCCCTGCAATGCGCCGACGCGGACGCGCCGGTCGGGAGCTCTGCTGGCGGCGTCTCCGAGCTGGTGTCGAGCTACGACGCCGAAACCCACTCCGTCGTCCTCGACGTCACGGCGGTTCCCGACGCTCACGTCCTCCTGTGCACCAATTTCGTCAAGTTCTACCGGGTGGACGACGGCGTCCGCGAGCAGCTCACGAGCGCCACCCTGTACCCGCTGGACGCCTGGGAGGGGTACATTCTCGACGGCGAAGTCGTGCCGCCTGTGGGCGGCATGGGCTGTGACATCCTGTTTTGCACGCCCATGGCCGAGCTCGCCAGTTCGGACTTCAAGCTCGTCGAGTACGAGTTCGTCGGGGTCCACAGGCTGACCGACGAGGAGAAGACGGCAATGCTCGCCACGAGCGGCTACGCGTGGTCCCAACAAGGCGGGGTACCCGACACCTTGAACGAGTACACGTCGTCGCCCGTCCACGGCACGGTGGAGGTGGAGCTCACGTACTATCGGTCCGAGGATTGCGACCTCTCCGAGGCCGCACCGCGCACGGAGGTGCAGACCTTCCAGATCCCCTGACTTGCGTCGAGGCTGGCTCGCGCCTCCGTGCCACATGGGGGCGGTGCCGGGAGCTCGGGCGCCGGGCGCCTGGACCCCCTGCTACTCGCCCGTGCCGCCGGTACGGCCCGTACACGATGGGCCTGACTCCTCGCCGTCGCGCCTGGCGGCGACCGCCGCGCCCCACGTCGGGCCGGCGTCGCGGGGCGGCGCACCTCGCCTGCCGCGCGACGGCGCCGAGTGGCGGACACGGCGCTTCGCGCGGTGTGCAACCAGCGCCCGGTGGGCTCAGTGCGGCGCGCTGGCCGCCTTGGCCTCCACCCTCGCCCCGGGGACCATCCCGATCTCGGCGCTCCTCGCCACGCTGCCGCGCTCGCCTTCACCCCTCGCGGAGCCTCCGCCCCGTCAGCGCCTCGTACCCGAGCCCCATCGCCTGCGTCCCGAGCTCCGCGCCCCCCGCGGCCGCGGTGGCGCGGAGGAGCTGCGTCGCGAGCGCGGTCGCGGGCAGCGGGAGCGCGGCGTCGCGGGCGGTCCGGTCGACGATGGCGAGATCCTTCTGGAGGAGCTTGACCATGAACCCGGGCGCGAGATCGCCGGCGGCGAGCCGGGGGGCGAGGTGGGTGAGCACCCAGGAGCCCCCGGCGCCGGTCGTCACTACCTCGAGCAGCCGCGCCACGTCCACGTCGGCGGCGCGCGCGAAGGCCAGCGCCTCGCAGGCGGCCATCGTGTGCACCGCGCAGAGGATCTGGTTGGCAGCCTTCACCGTTTGCCCGGCGCCGCGCGGCCCCACGTGCACGACGCGGCGGCCGACGGCGGCGAAGAGCGGCGCGGCGCGGGCGAAGTCGGCCGCGTCGCCGCCGACCATCACCGTGAGGGTGCCGTCGCGCGCGCCCACGTCGCCGCCGGTCACCGGCGCGTCGAGCGGGGCCAGGCCGAGCGCGCGCAGGCGCGCCGCGAGCGCGCGCGCCCCCTCGGGGGCGATGGTGCTCAAGTCGATGACCAGCGCGCCGGGGCGCGCGCCGTGGACCGCGCCCTCCGGGCCGAAGAGCACCGCCTCCACGTCGGGCGTGTCCGTCACCATGGTGACGACGGCGTCGGCGCCCGCGGCGGCCTCGCGCGGCGTGGCGCAGGCGACGGCCCCGCGCTCCACCAGCGGCGCCGCCTTCGCGGCCGTCCGGTTGTGGACCCGGAGCGAGAACCCGGCGTCGAGCAGGTGCGCGGCCATGGGCCCTCCCATGATGCCGAGGCCGATGAACGCGACGGTGCGGAGGGTGGCCGGAGTCGAGGCGATCGTCATGGCGCCGGGAGCATACCGTCCCGGCGAGCGCAGCGAGCCGCCGTCGATGTCCCGACGACCCGCTCCGGACTGACCGCCTCGCCATGACCTGGCTCCAGCACCTCAGCGCCGCCCGCCGCTGGCCGGGTCTGGTCCGCCCCTCGGTTGCTCGCGGCGACGGCCGAGCGCGACCCCGCGCGAGCACCGCGTCGCGATCCAGGCCCACCCGGGTGGGCCAGAGGGTGAGCGGGCGCGCGTGTCCGGGGACGTGCTCGCCCGAGGCGACCCTGTGGGGATTCGCCAGGACAGGTGCGGCGCCCGCGCTGCGGGCGCAGGCGGCGCCAGTGACACGCCCCCGCCTGGAGCGGCTTGCGACCAGAGGACGCGCAGCGGCGGCACGCGCCGCTGGGTTCGCGACCGGCAGGCCTGCTCGAACCTCACCTCACCGGGTTCGCCGGCGCGCCACCTCGGCTCGAGGTCCCCCCAGAGACGTTCGGTCCGTCGCGGTACGCCGCCGCCCCCTCGGGCACCGTGTGCACCGGGGAAGGCGCGCGGGTCAACGGAGGGCCGAGCGAGCCAGGAGACTTCGCGTGCACGGGTTCAGGCCGCGCCCGAGGGCTCGCTCAGCCGCCCGGGCGCGCCCGGGACCGGCCTGGCCCGGGGGACCTCGACGTCGGCGCTTGCCGTCGTCCACCGGCACGTCGCATAGTGACCCCGCCCTCCACGGGGGGACTCGGGGGCACGACCCCGTTGGAGAGGGGTCGATGGGAGAGCGATACGACGTCGTGGTGATCGGAGCGGGGCTCGGCGGCCTGTCGGCCGCCGCCTCTCTCGCGCGCAAGGGCCTGAGCGTGCTCGTCCTCGAGCGCCACGTGGTCCCCGGGGGCTACGCGACGAGCTTCACTCGCGGACGCTTCGAGTTCGAGGTGTCGCTCCACGTCCTCTCTGACATCGGCTCCCCGGAGCGCCCCGGCGGCCTGCAGAAGTTCCTTCGTGACGTGGGGGCCTGGGACGACGTCGAGTTCACCCGCGTGCCGCATTTCTCGCGCTCGGTCTTCCCGGATCACGAGGTCGTGCTCCCGATGGACCCCGCCGGCTTCGAGGCGGCCGCCTGTCGCGCCTTCCCCGGCTCGGCCCCCGGCATCCGGCGCTTCATGAGGCGGGTCATGGCCGTCGCCCGGGAGGCCGAGGGCCTCAGCGACGCCTTCGCGCAGTCGCGGAGCCGGCGGCTGTTGCGCCTCGCGACGCTGCCGGTGCGGCTGCGCGCCATGCCCCGCTACGCCTTCACCTCGCTCGCGGCCGTGCTGGACCGCGACCTCGACGATCCGCGCGCGCGCGCGCTGCTCTGCCAGGCCTGGAGCTACGTCGGGGTGCCCCCGTCGACGTGCTCGTTCCTCTTCTACGCCGCCACCTTGGGGAGCCTGCTCAACCACGGCGGCTGGTACCCCAAGACCCGCTCGCAGGGGCTCTCCATGGCCCTGGCCCGCGCCCTGCAGCGGCACGGCGGCCGCCTTCGGCTCGGCAACGGGGCGCGCCGGATCACGGTGCGCAACGGGCGTGTCGCCGGCGTCGTGGACGAAGAGGGCAACGAGATCGAGGCCCGCGCGGTGGTGAGCAACGCGGGCCCCGTCGCGACCTACCGCGATCTGCTCGAACCCGAGCACCTGCCCCAGGGGACGCTCGAGCGCCTGCGCCGGCACCCCGTGGGGACCAGCATCTTCCAGGTGTACCTCGGCGTCGCCAAGCCCGTCGCGGCGCTCGGCCTCGACAGCCACGAGGTGATGACCAACGAGAGCTACGACGTCGAAGCCCATTTCCGGCGGGGCTTCACCTTCGAGCGGCCGGGTCACATGCTCATCGGCTGCCCCAACCTGGCCATCCCGGACATCTCGCCGGCGGGCACGGCGCTGGTCACGTTGACGGCCATGGTCTACGGTAAGCCCTGGCTTCTGATCCCGCCGGAGGAGTACGTCGACCGGAAGCTGCAGTTCGCGGAGCGCATGCTGGCCTGGGCCGAGACCGTCGCGCCTGGGCTGCGCGACGCCGTCGAGGTGGTCGAGGTGGGTACGCCGGTGACGATGGCTCGCTACGCGGGCCACCCGGGGGGAGCCATCTACGGCTTCGAGAACCGGCCGAGCTCGCACACGGTGCTGCGCCCGCCGCCCGTCGGCCCCCTCCGCGGGCTCTTCCACGTGGGGGCCTGGACTAACCCCGGGGGCGGCTACTGGCCCTCGATCTCGTCCGGGCAGATCGTGGGCGAGATCGCCTCGGTGATGCTGCGGCGGGGGGCGCCATGAGGTCCGAGCTCCGCGGCTGGTGGGCGGACCTGGCCCAGACCGCGCGCGGGTTGCGCGCGCTGGCGCGGCCGAGGCGCGACGAGGCGACCGAAGACCCGGCGGCGCTGCTCGAGCGCACCCAGCGGCTGGTCGAGCGACTGCACCCGCCGCGGATGCGCCTGCGATTGGTCGAGCGCATCGCCGAAACCCCCACGGCGTGCACCCTCCGGTTCGAGCGGACCGACGGGCCGCTGCCCCCGTTCCGTCCGGGCCAGTACGTCAGCCTGTCGCTGCGCATCGGCGAGGTGGCGACGACGCGGCCCTACAGTATCGCGTCGGCCCCCGGCGGCGCGCACCTCGATCTGACGCTCAAGCTCAAGCCCGGCGGCTTCGCCTCGCCGTTCCTGGTCAACGAGGTGCGGCCCGGCTGGGAGGTCGACGCGAGCGGTCCGGCGGGCAGCTTCGTCTTCGAGCCGCTGTGCGATCGGGGCGAGCTGGTGTTCCTCGCCGGGGGCAGCGGGATCACCCCGTTCATGAGCATGCTGCGCCACTTCGCGCGGGTCGGCTTCCCCTCCCGCGTGCTCCTGCTGTACGGCAGCCGGCGGGCGGAGGAGGTGATCTTCGGGGCGGAGCTCGAGCAGCTCCGCGCGGCGCACCGGGCGCTCGAGGTCGTGTCGGTCATCTCGGAGCCGGACCCAGGCCATCGCGGGCCGACCGGGCTGCTGGGCGCAGAGCTCGTCGGGCGGTACGTGGGCGACGTCGCGGGCAAGACCTTCCTCGTCTGCGGCCCGGAGGCGATGCTCCGCCTCACCGAGGGCGCGCTCCGCTCGCTGGGGGTGCCCGCGCACAAGATCCGGCGCGAGAGCTTCGGCCCCCCGAGCGACGTGACGGCCATGCCCGACTGGCCGGCGACGGTGGCCGCCGCTCAGGAGTACACGGTCGAGGGCGAGGGGCGGGGCCGCTTCCCCGCCCGCGCCGGCGAGCCGTTGCGCAGCGCCCTCGAGCGCCACGGCGTCGTGGTGCCGTCCACCTGCCGAACCGGAGGGTGCGCCGACTGTCGCCTGCGGCTCGTGCAGGGACGGGTCTACGTGCTCCCGGGCGCCGGCGTGCGCGAGGCCGATCGCGCAGCCGGCGTCATCCACTCGTGCGTGTCATACGCCATCAGCGATCTGCGCCTCGCGACGGACCGCTAGCGTCGCCCGGCGCGCCGCGAGGGGTGAGGCCGTGGTCTTCTCCCTTGCCGGGTCGCCCGGAACACCTCACCCTCCGCCGCGGGCGCCGCGCTCCCCTGGGCCTGCTCCCCGGACGGGGGAGGTCAGGTCCGGGCCTGCCGTGCGTGAACGCGCTACCGTCCGGTCCATGCGGCGCGTCCGGGCCTGCGCGCTGGCGGTCGTCCTCGGGACCAGCCTCGCGCGCGCCCAGCCGCGCCACGAGCTCGACGCCGAGCCGGTCGCCGACCTCGCGCTGGTCGGCGGCGGAGGCCTGTTCCTCGCGGGCGCCGTGCTCCTCGAGCCGGTGCTCGCGCCGGACCCCTGTCGATGGTGCCTTCCGAACCCCGTCGACGACGCCGTCCGCGACGCGCTCCGCTGGGAACGCCCCGGCGCCGCGAACGCCTGGAGCGGCGCGACGGCGGGCGCGCTGGCTCCGGCGGTGGCGCTGGGGATGACGGCGATCGCCGGGCGCGACGCGGGGGCCAGCGGCTCCGAGATCGGCGTGGACCTGCTCCTGGTCACCGAGGCCGCCGTCCTCGCGATGGATCTGAACGCGGTGGTGAAGCTCGCCGTCGGGCGCGAGCGTCCGTTCCTGCGCGAGCTCGACCGCGAAGCTCGCCGCGCCATCGCGCATCCGGCCGACGCGAACCTCTCCTTCTACTCCGGGCACACGACGCTCGCGGCCGCGCTCGTCACCTCGGCGGGGACGGTCGCGACGCTTCGCGGTCACCGCCTCGCGCCGGCGCGCTGGGCTGTCGGCGCGCCGGTCGTCCTCGCCACCGGCTACCTGCGCATCGCCGCCGATCGACACTACCTCTCCGACGTGCTCACGGGGCTCGTCCTCGGCTCCGCCGTCGGCGCCACGGTCCCCTTGCTCCACGCACGGCTCCCCCTCGACGACGAGGCGGGCAGCGTGACCGCGCCGCTCACGGTGACCGTCTCCGGTCGCTTCTGAGCTCGCCCGACCGCGGCCCCTCCGCGGCCACCGGCAGCGCGCCCGAACCAGTCCGTGCTCCTGGCGAGCGCCCCTCTCAGCCGCACGTCCCGGCAACGCACGCGGAGATCCCCGGTGCCGATGGCGCGGCTCTGCGGAGGACCCGCGGAAACCGAGACCAGCGTCTCTTCGAACGCCACCAGCCGGACGCGAGGCGGGTGAGCCCCCTGCCGCCCACCCGAGCTCCGCCGCCGGCGGCTAGCCACCGATCGCGATCGACCAGCCCGCCCCGATCCCCAGTCGTTCGGCGGTACCCGCGAACAGGACCACGACGACGGAGTCCACCGGTGACACGTACTCCGGGCACGGGTCCGCTGCGCAGGGCACAAGTGGGATCGTGGCCAGCCAGCGCGCGTCTGCGCCGAAGACGAGCAGCTCCATCGGCACGCGCACGACGCGACTCGAGAAGGTGAACGACGGCTCGGGCGCGCTCGCCTCGGGACCGGGGGAGAATCCCTCGAACGTCCCGTGCACCTGCGCCCAGGCCAGCGGCGCGTACCAGCGCGGCGACACCAGCACGCCGGCGATTTCCCCGGGGGCATCGGCAGGCGCCAGGTAGGAAGGTTCGAATCCGCCCGGCACCTGCGGGGGAGCGGCGAGCACCGTCAGCCGAACGCCGACCGTCGGATAGCCCTGCGGGTCGGAGAGCTCAGCGGTCGAGTACGGTCGAGGTGAGCCGTCCGCGTCGGTCGCCCGCGGCGGTGTCCAGGGCTCCGCGTCGGTCGCGGGCTCGGCGGCGACTGCCTCTGACGAGACTTCTGGTCCAGCCTGCTCTGGGACGGCGCCGCTGGGCACCGACACCGCTCGCGATTGCGCCGGCGCCTGAGGCCGAGTCCCGGCACCCGCGCACGCCACCGCCAGCATGCCGCCGACCACCACGGCCATCCTCATGACCGGCGAGCCTACCACCGAGCCGCACAGGAGCCGCTCGTCGTCGCGGCTCGGGCGTGGACCCAGGCTGGGTGATCGGGCGCCGGTGTTCGAGCCAGCGGGTCCGGCTGCGCATCATCCGTGCGGGGCAATCTGCGCGGGCCACCGGGGCCGCGCGAAGCCGACCCACGGCGCCCCTGCTCGGCCTCGCCTGGGTGCCGGAACTGGACGGCAGGGCCGAGCCGGTCGGTCGCCTGCGACCGCGGAGCTCGCGGTTGCGGCAGACTGCGCGGTGGAGGATCTCACGCGGGCCGATCCTCGACTTCAGGGGCGGGGACTTTTCGCGGCGACGCTGCTGCTGGCGGAGGGCGCGGCGGCCCTGCCTGGCCGCCCGCATCGCGAGCATCCCGGCCGACGACCTGCGGCCCGGCCATCTCGACATCACCTCCACCGTCGCCACCGTGCTCGGGGCGCTGCCGGAGCTCCGGGCCATCCGCGCCCGGATCGTGGAGGAGCTGCCGCACCTCGAGCTCGCCGACATCGACCAGCTCGAGGATCTCGCCCAAGCGCTCAGTCACGCCAACACCCGGTCCCTCACCGCCTGCGCCCCGCCGGACGATCTGCAGGCGCTGGCGAGCGAGGGCCTGGAGCTCAGGGACGAGCTGCGCGGGGAGGCGATGCAGCTCCTGCACCGCGGGCGCCTCGACGCGCAGGCGATCCAGGGGCTCACCGGCGGCAACGGCTACCAGAACCTCGCCCGCGATCTGCAGATCGCGGGTCACGGTGCTGCACGACGCCTGGCCGCAGCTCGCCGGCAAGTGCGGCACCGAGCCGGGAGAGCTCGAGCACGCGGAGCGGCTCGCCGGGCGCATCCTGCGCGCGGTAGGGCTGCGCGAGCAGGCGCCCCCGCAGTCCCCCGCCGTGACCGAGACGCGCCTCCGCGCCTTCACCCTCCTCACGTGGACCGACGACGACGTGCGCCGCGGTCGGCTTCCTGCGCTGGCGCCAGGGTGACGCCGACGCCATCGCCCCGTCCCTCTACGCAGGGCGCGGCGGCCGCGGGAAACCGGACGCCGCGCCGGAGGCCCCGGCCCCGGCGCCCGTCACCGGGAGCGTCGCGGTGAGCGGCGGCCCCGCGACCACGACGCCGGCGCCGTCCGTCTTCACCCCACCGGCGCCCTCGACCGTGAAGCCCGAGGCCGCCATCGCAACGGGCGGAAGCGGTCCCTTCGTGGCGTGAGCGTGAGGGGGGGGCCCGTCCTCGCTCGCCATCCGCCACCGTGCCCCCGGCGCCGTCTCGCCTCGACGACGTCCCCCGTGCTGACGGGACTCTCGACGTCATCCTCGATCCAACGCGCCCGGAGCGCCGCTCGGGATCCATGACGGAGCGGGGCGTTTCGCCGCGATTCCGCCGCCCGCTGGACGCTGACTGAACGCAGGTGCAGTATCCGCACTGGTCATGGCGAGGCGCTCCCACGCAACCTCGAAGGGCAAGGCCCACCGATTCGGCGGTGACTGGACCTCGCAGAAGCTCGACGTCATCGCGAGCTACCTCGCCGCGTACACGAAGGCGCTGAAGGCGCAGCCAACGCCGGAGCGGCCGTTTCGCAAGACCTACATCGATGCATTCGCGGGAACCGGCTACCGGACCTTGCGGCATGGAACCGCCGACGACTCCACCGGGGAGAGCCTCCTCTTCCCTGAGCTCGCCGCGGCTGCGCCGCAACGGCTGCTCGACGGATCGGCGCGCCTCGCGCTGAAGACGAAGCCGCGCTTCGACCAGTACGTCTTCATCGAGCGGGACGCCGAGCGGTGCGCCGCGCTCGAAACCCTCAGGGGCGAGTTCCCCGAGTTGGCCGCCGACATACGCGTCGAGCAGGGCGAGGCCAACCAGGAAATCCGAGCGCTCTGCCGCGAGGACTGGCGCCACCATCGAGCTGTGCTGTTCCTCGACCCCTACGGCATGCAGGTGGAGTGGCCGACGATCGAGGCGGTGGCGAAGACCCAGGCCATCGACCTCTGGCTGTTGTTTCCGCTGGGGATCGGCGTCTCGCGCCTGCTCACGCGGTCCGGCGCTATCCCCGCGGGATGGCGAACGCGGCTCGACAGGCTCCTCGGCACCGGGGACTGGTACGACGAATTCTATCGCGTGGAGCGCGAGCCAACGCTCTTCGGCAACGACGAAGAGCACATCGTGAAGGCCGCGAACGATTCCATCGGGCGCTACTTCATCCAGCGTCTGGAGGCGATCTTCCCGGAGGGGGGTGTCGCCAGGCCCGGCGTCCTGCGAAATTCGGTGAATTGTCCCCTGTACTTGCCCTGCTTTGCGGCCGGCAACGCCAGGGGCGCGCCCATTGCCGTCAGGATCGCCAACCATCTGCTGAAGGGGCTGCGCTGATGGCGCTCGGCTCGGGCATCGAGTGGACCGAGTCCACCTGGAACCCGATCACCGGGTGCACCAAGGTCAGCCCCGGCTGCAAGCACTGCTACGCCGAGCGCATGGCCGAGCGCTTGCAGGCGATGGGGCAGCCGAACTACCAGAACGGCTTCAAGCTCACCTTGCAGCCGCAAATGCTCGAGCTGCCGCTCCGGTGGAAGCGGCCGCAGACGGTGTTCGTCAACTCGATGAGCGACCTCTTCCATGAGGGCGTGCCGCTCGCGTATCTGCAGCGCGTGTTCGAGGTCATGCGGCGCGCGCATTGGCATCGGTTCCAGGTGCTCACCAAGCGGGCCGAGCGCATGGCCCACCTCGACCCCGAGCTCGACTGGCCCGAGAACGTGTGGATGGGGGTGAGCGTGGAGAGCGCGAGCTACGTCCGCCGCGTCGACGCCCTCCGCGGCACTGACGCTCGCGTGAAGTTCCTGTCGCTCGAACCGCTCCTCGGTCCGCGGCCGGGGCTCGACCTCGGAGGGATCGACTGGGTCATCGTCGGGGGGGAGTCGGGGCCGCGCGCGCGACCGATGGACCCGGCCTGGGTCACCGATCTCCGTGACCAGTGTCGCCAGGCGCGCGTCCCCTTCTTCTTCAAGCAGTGGGGAGGCAAGAACAAGAAGCAGGCCGGTCGCCTCCTCGAAGGACGCACCTGGGACGAAGTGCCCCGCGGCCCGGTGCGGACGCGGAGGACGTCTTCGGGGGCTCGTTCGCTGCCAGCACCGGGCCGATGAGGAGGCGCGAGGGGGCTCGAACCGTCAGCTCTCCGCCGCCTCCGCGCGGCGGCCCCATTGAAGCCTGTCGATCGGCCTCGGTCGCACTGACCGCCTTGGCCTCCGTGGCGGCACGGCCGCCGATCGTGAGCCCGTCTTCCCGCGGCAGCATGAGACGGGGCTGCGCGCGTTCTGGGAACTAGCACCGGACCCCGACGCGGGTGCGGTGCGAGCTCGAGCGACGTCGCACGGTCCCGCTGGGGGGTCACTCTCCCGCGTATTCGTAGGCGCCGCGGTCCCAGCAGCCGTCGGTGCCACGGGCCTGTCCGAGCAGGTCGACGTCGAACGGTGCGGCGAGGCTTCGTCCCGCGGCGGTGGGCTCGCGCAGCCGCAGGTCGAGGGCGGCCGGATCCACGAACGGACTCGCCGTGAGCACCTGCTTGTCATCGTCTTCGATCCGCTCATCGAGCGGCTGTTCGCCGCCCTCGATCCGGACGTTGTCCCAGAAGGCGTTGTGGTCGTGGTTTCCGCTCAGCATGATCTGATTGGTGCGGCAACCCGCCCAGAGGTTGTTGGTGACCTCGATGCCCGTCGCCGACTCGTCGAATCGGATCCCGGCGTTGAGCCCATCGATGGCGTAGAAGGTATTGCCCGCCACGGTCACGTTCGTGTTGGTGCCTCGGCCATCGACCGAGGCGTAGATGCCGCGCCCGTCGTCGAACGTGAGCAGGAACAGGTTGGCGCTGATGGTCACGTCTTCGGCGTGGTCGAGGACGACGAATACGGAGGGCGAGTCCTGCAGGACATTGCCGCGGAGGGTGAGGCCTCGCACCTCGTTGGCCACCACCGTGTGCGACTCCTGCGCGTTGCCGTTGCGCGCGAAGTAGCAGCCCTCGACCACGACTTCCGACCAGCCCACCATCAGCAGGTGTACGCGGTTGGCGTCATGCAGGTACGAGCGCTCGATCCAGATCCGCTCGAGCGGCCGCACGCTGTAGACCGTGTCGTGCGACGGCCCGTCGTAGCCGCGGTTGCCGCAGTGCGCGAGCTCCAGGTGGCGCAGCACGACGTCGGTCGCCGTGGAGTCGTAGGGGAACGAGACGACGTAGGCGTTTGCCGCTCCGCAGTCGTCCGCGGTCAGGGTGAAGCCGTAGCCGGCGGTGCCCGCGCCGAGCTTGCCGTCGATCACGTAGTGCCCCGTCACGACGCTGAGGGCGCCGAGCTCCGCGGCCCCCACGCCGAAGTCGGCCTCCCAGCCCAGCTCCGGACCGTGGTCGTCTGCTGTCGCGCGCTCGATCCCGATGAACGCCTCCCCGTCGAGGGGATCCTCGAGCGCGCGCGGCCCTCCGGGGTCACGGAAGTCGCCCGCGGAGAGCAGGTAGCGCGCCCCGCGCTCGAGCGCCGGCGGCAGCCCGGAGAAGGCCGAGTCCCAGCTCGTCCCGTCTCCCGCGCCGTAGGTTGCTCCGGGTGGACGCACGCAGTAGGTCGCATCGTACGTCGGCGGCGGGCTGCGGGCGGGCAGCAGGGCCGGGGCTGCCGCGGTCCCCCCGAGCGCGCCCCGCCTTCCGCCCGCTCCCGCCTCGCCTTCGTCTTCGTTCGTCCCGCATCCGCTCGCGAGCCCCAGTCCCGCCAGCCACGTCGTGCCGGCGGAAAGTCCCCGCAGCCAACCCCGCGCGCGGCGCGGCGCCTGTCCTTCTCCCATGCCATCACGGTATCCCCGCGAGCGACCCCGCGGCAACCCACGGCGGCCGGGACCGGGACGCCGTTGACCCGGTGCTTCACCGACGCCCGCACCCCCATCCAGCCGAGCCGCGGCTCACGCGAGCAGCGCGAGCAGATCCTCGCGCGTCAGCCCGAGGGCGGC
>CAYVRP010000098.1:0-24338 GCA_964454025.1 uncultured Polyangiaceae bacterium
GCGTGAACGACGGTCGCGACGGTACCTGCATGCCCGACTGCACGGTGGCTCCCCCCTGCGACTTCTCGGAGTGAGCGCGGCGGGAGTCGCGCTTGGCTGCGTGACTCCGATCCACCTGCACGCGAGACGCCGCACCAGCGCCTCGCACGTCCGGACCGCAGGATCGGCGATCCGCCCGCCCGCAGGTGCGAGGTTGCTCGCCTTGGGTTTCGACGTCGGCCAAGGACTGATCCATTCGCGGCTACCGGGGGGATCCAACGTCGCCGCGGTCGGGCGGTCGCCGTCGATGGCGCGCAGCACGTGGAGAGGGAGGGGTCCGAGGTCGCTCTCCGCGATCACCGCGTGGACGGATGCTCGTTCTCACTCGCGATCGATCGGCTCGCGGCGCTCGCGAGCGTCGAGGATCTCGGTGGCGAGGTCGTCGAGGGTGGGGAAGTCGAGCGGGATGGACAGCGCCGAGGTCACGGACGCTGCCGTGGGGGGGCAGGTCGTCGCGTCATCCGGGGCGGCGTCTGAGGTGCTAGCGGGGTGACTCCCGTGGAGGTTCGAGTCCTCTCTTCGCACTGGTTCTTCACCCCTCTTGGTTTCCCCCCTGAGGGGGGACCAGGGGAGCGTTCTGGCGCTGGCCAACGCTGCCCGGGGCGTTCCGTTCGGCCCCGAACCCCACTGGCGGGCGATCCCGCTGTTGGGTTCGCTGCGCAGTGGGCGCGGCCGAGGCTGCGCCGAGGCCCGCGGCCGAGGGGCTGGAGGGCCCCGCCAGCCCCCGCCGCGGCGTCGGGCAGGTCCGGGGACGCTACCGGCGCCGGGCCCGGACGCAGAGCCGCTTCATCGTCCACCGCTCGGAGTGAGCGCGAGGACGGCCCGGCCGACGACCTGCTCGCCTGCCCCGGTCCATCTTCAACCCAGCAGCTCCTCGAGTCCGCTCGCTCGCTGCAGCCGCCGCCCGAGGGCGTCCGTCAGCTCCGCCTCGTCGCCGAGCCAGCCGAGCTGGTTCTGGGCGCGGGTGACGGCGGTGTACGCGAGCTCGCGCGTCTGGATCGACGAGGGGGCGCCGGCGAGGACGAAGGCGACGCGCTCGAACTGGGAGCCCTGCGCCTTGTGCACGGTCATGGCCAGGGCGTCATCGTGGTCGGGGAGGCGCGAGAGCGGGAACTGCCGGACCCCACCCGGCCCGTCGCCGGGGAAGACGGCGCCGAGCGCGCCCCCGGGCAAGGGGAGGACGAGCCCGGTGTCACCGTTCAGGAGGCCGACGTCGTACGAGTTGACGGTGACGAGGAGCGGCTGCCCGAGCCAGTGACCGCCCTCGCGCCGCCCATGGCCCGCTTCGGCGAGCCGCTCGCGGAGCAGCCCCGTGAGCGCCCGGTTCAGGCCGGCGACGCCGAGGGGACCGCGCCGGTGCGCGGTGAGCACACGGTAGCGGGCGAAGGCCTCGAGCACCGCGCGCTGCGCCGGCGGCTGCTCCAGCGTGTCGCGCCGGGCCTCCGCGAGGAGCTCGGCGACGTAGCCGGGCACGACCTCGCGGCCGCCCTCGGGGCGGAGGCGCGCGCCCCCCGCGAGGTACCCGGCGGCCAGCGCGCGCAGCTGCTCCGCGCTCGGTCGGGCACGCTTGCCGGGCCGGCGCACGGGGCCCCGGAGCCAGGTGATCCGTCGACCGGGGTGCGCCTCCTGCTTCGCGTGCCGGGCGCCGGTGAGCACCTCGACGGCGAGCGCCAGCCGCTCCCGCTCGGCGGCCGCGGAGTCACCCTTCGGGATCTCGTCGTGGCTGGTCGCGTGACTCTGCAGGCAGGCGGCGACGAAGGCGAGGTCGGGGGCGGATCCGAACCGGTGCGAGCGGGTGAAGCGGACGGTGCTCGCGGCGAGGGGGCTGCCGGGGCCGGTGCCGACGAGATCAGCGAGGACGCAACCGGCCTCGACGCTCGCGAGCTGATCGCGATCCCCGAGCAGGACGAGCCGCGAGTCCGGGAGGATCGCCTCCACGAGCTGCCGCATCAGCACCAGATCCACCATCGACACCTCGTCGACCACGACGACCTCGGCGGACAGCGGGTTCCCGGAGTGGTGGCGGACGGTCCCGTCGGGGCGCACCCCGAGCAGCCGGTGCAGCGTGCTCGCCTCGAGCCGCTGCAGGCGCGCGCGGACCCGCGCGTCGAGCACGGCGGTGAGGGCGCCGGCGCCCGGGGCGTCGGGCGCGATGGCCTCCGCGATCGCCTCCACCATACGGACCGCGGCCTTGCCCGTGGGAGCGGCGAGCGCGATCCCGAGGGGCCGCGCGGGATCCTCGGCGGCCACCAGCACGGCGAGCAGCCGCGCGAGCGAGAAGGTCTTGCCCGTCCCTGGCCCCCCGACGACGAGCGCCAGGCACCGCTCGGCTGCGAGGCGTACCGCGGCGGCGTTCTCCTGGTCCTCGCCGGCCGGGAAGATCGCGGTGAGCCACCGTTCGAGCTCCGCGACTCGGGCCGCCTCGGGGACGGGCTGGCTGGCGCGCGCCCGGATCATCCGCGCGATCCGCTCCTGCTCGCGGTACATCCGCAGCGTGAGGCAGAGCTCCCCCTCGCCGACGCGCTGACGGACGAACGGGCGGAGCTCGTCAGGCGGGAGCTCGGCGCCGAGCTCGCGCGGGGGCTCGCGCACCATCGGCGAGCCGAGCACGCGCTCCGGCCAGTCGGCGCGGCTCGGCCAGGGCAGGGGCGCCGGCGGCTCCTCGTCGTCGTCGGGGGCGGCTGCGCCGGGGATCTGCTCCCGCAGGCCGAGCTCGGCCTCGACGTCGGCGCGGATCCGCCGGAGGTCCACCCCTGCATGCCCGCGCCGCGGCGCGCGCACCGCGAGCGCGAGCCCGAGCATCCGCTCCGGATCGGCCTCACCGTAACGCGGCGCCGCGAGGTTGACGGTGTGGTAGTCCGCGGGCGAGAGGACGCCGGCGTCGAGGAAGGGCTGCGCGAGCGCGCGGAAGGAGCTCACGGCGTCACCTCCCCGGGGCACAGGGCCGCGTCCAGCGCCTCGACGACCTCACGCGCCCAGCGGCCCGGGTAGACGCCCAGGCAGCGTCCGCTCGCGGCGTCTCGCGGGGTCGCGGGGCCGCCCATGCCGCGGAGGAAGAGGTAGAGGTAGCCGCCGACGTCCCGATCGTAGTCGTAGCCGCGCAGGCGCAGGCGTAGGTGTCGGTGGAGCGCCAGGGTGTAGACGAGCGACTGGAGGAAGTAGCCCGCGCGCGCCATCTCCCACTCGAGCGCGGCCTGGTCGTAGCGCGACGTCTCGCCGCTCCGGATGCGGTTGGTCTTGTAGTCGACGACGAGGTACCGGCGCGCGGCGCCGTCTCCCACGCGGAACAGGAGATCGATGGTGCCCGTGAGCAGGCCCGTGACGCTCGGGAGCAGCTGCCGCTCGGCCAGCGCGGCGAGCCAGCGCGCCAGCGGCGAGCCCGGGGGGGCCGGCTGCAGTCGGAGCGCCGCGCTCACCCGCACCGGGTCGACGCACCCCGGGCGAGCCCCCAGCGGCTCGACCGGCTCCCCGTCGTCACCCGACCCCGCGCGCCGCCAGGCCGAGCCCGCACCGAGGCGGAGGTCGAACGCGAGCTCGTCGGCCCGGTCCCGCGCCGCGAGGTCGGCGAGGCAGAGCCCGCGGGGCAGCTCCGGCGCTCCGGCGGTCGGCGTGTCGAGCGGCGTCAGCAGCACTCCCGGCAGCGCTCGCGCGAGATCGGCGACGACTTCCGGGTCCGCGTCGAAGCCGTGACGGCGCGCCCGGTCGTCGAGCAGCTCGTCGAGGGGCGTCCCGTCCTTGCCGGCCGGCGCGGCGCCGCCGCGGGCGCTCGCGAAGTCGAGCGACTGGAGCACGTCGTGCACGAAATCTCCGTAGCGAGTCCCGCGACCGCGCCGCGGCCCCGCGGGGCGCGGCTCGGCCGCCGGCGAGCCAGGGTCGAGCTCCGGCAGCGCGCCGAGCTCCACGGTCGCGCCGGTGGTCTTCGCGCAGATGAGCGCCTCGCCGGCGGCTTCGTCGCCGTCGGCGCTCCGGTCCTCCGCGCGCCGGGGCTCGTCGAGGTCGGCGCCATCGACCGCGGCTGCCCGCGCCAGCGCGCTGAAGCTCGTCCGCCACCAGGGGCTGCGCAGCGACCAGCCGGGCCAGGCCGCGGCCCGGAGCGGGGGCTCTCCGGCCTCGCCGATCGCCGCCACGTGGCGTGGGTCCGGGCCGTCGGGGAGCTGGGGCTCCGTCGACCAGACGATGCCCGCCGAGCGCGTCGTGAGCTCGTTCAACCGGCGCTCGACCTCCTGCATCGCCGCCGCGGACGCCGATCCAGCCGCGTCGCTCTTCGCCGCCGGGAACTGCGGGTACGTGACCTGCTGCGGATCCGCGGTCGCCCCTCGCAGCAGCAGCCGGCCGAGCGCCGAAGCCCCCGGGTCGAGCCCCTTGGAGCCGAGCGGCCCGAACCAGACCACCGTCTGGTGCGCGGCGCGCGTGAGCGCGACGTACAGCCTCCGGATCTCCTCGCGCCGCTCCTCCGCGGCGAGCGCTCGCCGGTCGGCCTCCCGTTCGGGCGTCCCCGGTTGCCACAGACTGAGCCGCGTGCGGTCGCCGTCGCGCAGGATCAGCGGCCCGCCAGGGTCCCTGCCGGAGCGATGCTCCCAGGCGTAGGGCAGAAGCACGATCGGGTACTCGAGCCCCTTGCTCGCGTGCACGGTGGCGATCCGGACCGCGTCCTCGTCGCTCTCGAGGCGCTGGGCGTGCTCCTCGGCGCTCGAGTCGGCCTGGTCGCGGAGCCACGCCGCGAGCGAGCTTGGCGAGGAGCGCACCCGACGGTCCTCGGCGTTGAGCAGCTCGAACAGGTGCCGGACGTCGGTCGCGTCGCGCTCGCCCGCAGCCCGGGCGCGCAGGCGCGCGAAGATCCCGCACTCGCGCGCCTCACGGTCGAACACGCGGGCGAAGCCCTCCCTGGGCCAGCGCTCGGCGGCGCGCCGGAGCCGCTCGGCCCAGCGGCTCCAGTCGCGCTCGGGCCCGGGCGGCTCGCCTCCCGGCGCGACGGGGCTGCTCGCGCCCGCGGCGCCGGCGTGGGCCAGCGACCCCGCGAGCTCGCGCATGCTCCAGCCGAAGAGCGGCGTGACGACGGCGCGCCGCGCGGCCCGGGTGCGGCCTCCACCGGCGACGGCGTCGAGCCAGGCGGTTATCCACGCCGCGGCCGCGGACTCGTACACGGTCGCCGTGCTGGCGGCGACGGCGGGCACCCCCACCGCGCCGAGGGCGCTGCGCAGCTCGGCGGCTTGCTGGTGCGTCGCGACGATGATGGCCAGATCTCCCGGGACCACCGCTCGCGTCGGGGGCGGTGGTGTCACGTCGAGCGCCTCGCCCCCCACCGCCAGACGCCCGCGCCTACCCGCCAGCCACGCCAGCACCTCGCGCGCGACGAGGCGGGGGAGCGGGATCCGATCCTTGCTGCCGATGGCCCGCCCCACGCCAGCGTCCCCGCTGAGGACCCGTGCGTCCACCCAGCGCACGTCGAGCCCCGGCACCTCGCCGGGCGCGCAGATCCCCTCCGGGGCCGCCAACCGCCGGCCCCGCCTCGCCTCGACCTGCACGTAGTCGATCGCGTCGTCCTCGAAGGCCCGGGAGCCCTCGCGCCAGAGCGCGTTGCTCGCGTCGACGCTCGCGGGGTCCGAGCGCCAGTTGTCGCGCATCGTGCGGCGGTGGGCGGCGTCCACGCGCGCGGCCGCCCGCTGGTACACGTGCACGTCGGCCCCGCGGAAGCCGAAGATGGCCTGCTTCGGGTCCCCGATGAGGAAGAGGCGCCGGTGGCCGTGGAAGGCGGCCCGGAGCGTGGTCCACTGGGCAGCGTCGGTGTCCTGGAACTCGTCCACGAAGGCCGCGTCGAAGCGCGCCCGGATGGCTCCGGCGAGCGGGCTCCCGGCGCCCCCCTCCCGCTCGATCCGTTCGGCCAGGCGCGAGAGCATGCCGTCGAAGGTGAGGCCGCGGCGCCGCAGCAGCTCGGCCTCCACGCGCGCGCGCGCCGTGGCGGCGAAGACCGCCAGGGGGTTGAGCGCGTTGAGGAGCGCCTCGAGCTCGGCGACCGCCGGCCACCAGCTCCGCGTCTCGATGGCGGAATCGCCGCGCCACCTGGCCCTGAGCGGCTCGGCGCGCAGGTCCCTGCACTCCTCGAGGCAGCGCGCCAGGTCCCCCATCTCGAGGTGGGTCGTGAGCTTGTCCAGTCGGCTCTTCGCGGCGGCCCGCTGCATGCCCTCGAACAGCTTGGTGGCGGCGTCCTCCAGGAGCGCGTCCCCCAGTCGCCGCCACGTCTCGACCAGGGGCCGGACGCGGGCCTCGGGCGCCTCGAGCAGCGCCCGGAGCCCGCCCTCGGCCTCCGGCATCGCCGGCACCACCTCCGGCGCCACGGGGCCGCCGGCGACCTTCGCGACGTCGAGCAGCCGATCGCGAGTGAGGCCCATGAGCTCCAGCGTCGCGACGTGGCGGGCGTCCACCTCCGCGTAGATGGAGCACAGGGTGTCGTCGACGATCCTGCCCAGGACCTCGCCCTTGTCCGGGAGCAGCTCGAGCGACGCCTCCTGCCCGGACTCGAAGGCGAGTTCGCGTAGCATGCGCTGACAGAAGCCGTGGATGGTGGAAATCGGCGCGAGATCGAAGCTCCGCAGGGCTGCCTCGAGGCGGCGGGTGACCAGCGTCTCGTCGCCGACGCGGCGAAGGACACGTTCCAGGATCGGGTCGAGCTCCGCGGCTCCCGCGCCCCCCGCGCGGTGCGCCATCACGGCTTGGAGGCAATCGCGCAGCCGCCCGCGGATCCGGTTCTTGAGCTCGCGGGTGGCCGCCTCGGTGAAGGTGATGGCTAGGATGCGATCGAGCGGGATCGCGAGCTCGGCCACGTGCCGCACGATCAGATCGCTGATCTGGTACGTCTTGCCGGTGCCGGCGCTGGCCTCGAGCAGCCAGGTGGTGGCCTCGGGCAGCTCCGTGTCTGGTCGCCAGGCCCGGGAGGAGCTCATCGGTTCGCCCCCTTCTTGCTCGGGCGCGAAGGCCTCTCGATGAACGCTCGCTTCCGGCTCGGTGTCGACTGGCCTCCGTGGGGGGCGGGGGCGACGGGTCGTGGCTCCTGCGCCAGGCGCAGGGCGGGCGGGTCGCTGACGGTGTGCTCGACGAGGGGGCACCAGACGAGCCTGGCCAGGCGCGCAATCTCGTCGGCGCGGGCGACGAGCTCCTCGAACGACCAGTCCCCGAAGAGCGCCGCGACCCAGGCGTCCGTGGCGTCGCCGTACCCCAGGTACGGGTCGCACCAGGACTTCTGGCAGGCCTCGACCGCCGCCGCGGCTCCCTCATCCGGGCGCTTGCCGAGCGCCTCGGCGACTCCCAGCGACAGGGTCGGGAAGAGCAGCGTCGGTCGAGTGCGTACCCGCCGCCAGATCTGCACGAGGTCGTGCAGGTAGCCGACCGCGAGCTCGGGCGTGGGCGGCGGCTGCAGGTGCCGGGAGCACTTCTCCGCGACGTAGGACGCGCCCGCGATCTCATTTCCGGCCGCGGTCGCGACCAGGAGCTCGATCCACGCGGTGAGCAGGGGCTTGGGCCGTGGGTGTCTCTGCCTGCTCGCCCAGAGCGTACCGAGGGCGATCCGTCCCGCGATCCGGTGCACCCGCGGCGCGGCGGCGCGGACGGTCACACCGTCCACGGCGACGCATGCCTCGAGGGGCGCTGCCCGCTCGGGCCCGAGCGCCTCGAGGTAGCTCGCCCAGGGCGCCTCGACGCCCAGCAGGGACCGCTCGAGGTAGCTCCGGCCCGCGGCGCTCGGCAGCAACGCCCCCTCCGCGCGGAGCCGCCGCTCGGTACGCGCGACGAGGTCGGCCCAGGCGGCGGGGGTCTCGCTCGGGGCCGTCCCGAGCGCCTCGACGTGTCTGAGCAGGCGGTCGCGGACGGCCCAGTCCTCGAGGGAGTCGAGCGCGAAGGACTCCCGGTCGAGCACGCTCGAGTCGGCGTGCTCGACCTCGATCCCGAGCCGCTTCAGGAGCGTCTTCTGGGGCTCTCCGAGCGCGTGGGCGAGCGCGGCGGCGGTGAGCTCCCGCACTGGCGGCTCGTCCGCGGGCCAGGCCAGCCCATGGTCGTCGTCGAGCCCGACGCGAGGCGGCCCCTCGCGGGCGATCCGGACGAGGGCCGCGGCGCCCTCCGCCCAGGGGCGGTCGAAGGGCGCGGTCGCCGGGCTCGCGAAGGCGCGTGGGCTCCAGGGCTGGAGGGGGTGCTCCCGGCGCACGGGCGCGGCGCCGGGGCCGAGCGCGCCGGTGAGGAGCTCCTCCAGCTCGGCCACGAGCACCGACATCGGCGCGGCCCGCCCGCGCGTCGGTTCGAAGCCGGTCCCGAAGACGAGCAGGGCGTCGCGGGCGCAGAGGATCGCCTCGAGCCACACCGCGCGATCGATCTCGCGCTGGTCGTGCTCACCCTCCACCGCCTCGGCGAGCGGATCCCAGGAGGGCAGGGCGGTGCGGCGAGGAAAGGCCCCGTCGTCCATCCCCACCAGCGCGACGACCCGGTAAGGAACGGCCCGGCGCGGCTCGAGCGCGGCGACCGTCACCGCGCCGTGGCGGGTCCGGATCGCGCCGCGCGGCCCGTCGAAGCTGCCCGCGAGCAGCAGCGAGAGGGCCGCCGGAGTGAGGAGGGGACCGGGGCAGCTCGCCGCGGGCAGGACCGCATCGATGGTGTCTTCGACCTCCGCGCGCTGCCAGGCGAGGTCGTCATCGACCTCGGTCATCGTGTCGAGGATCTGGCGGAGCGCCGCGCGCCATCGAGCGAGCGTCCGCGGCGAAGCAAGCTCGCGGGTGAGGTGCTGGAGCGCGGCGCAGAGCTCCGCCAGCCGCCCGAACCGCTCGACTCGCTCCCGGCTCGAGAGCTCGAGCGGAACGGCCGGCGGCAGCTCGCTCCCCGGCGCCGCCTCCAGCACGGCGAGCCCGCCCGGGTCGGGCATCAGCGCGCCCAGGGCGAGGCGCTCGAGACCGGAGCGGATCGTGTTCTGATCGATCGCGGGCTGGCCGTGGCGCCGGCGATCCTCGGCGTCCCATGCCCAGCGCATCCCCGCGTCCGCGATCAGGTCGCGCAGATCGGCCAGCTCCTCCTCCGCGATCCCGAAGCGGTCCCGCACGGGGCGCAGCGCCAGAAGCTCCAGCAGGCGCGGCGCCGAGACACGCTCCTCGGCGAGGGCCAGCACCTGCAGCAGCGCGTCCGCCACGGGGTTGGTGGCGCGCAGGCCGAGATCCGCGATGGCGACGGGGATGGCCGGCGCGGCGTTCCTCCGCTTTCGCTCGTCGGCTTCGTCGGCGCCGGCGACCTGCTCCTCCTGGTCCGAGCGACGCGCGAAGACGGCGGCGATGAGCGGTGCGTAGGTGGCCAGATCCGGCGTCATCACCAGGACGTGCCGCGGCTCGAGGCTGCGGTCGGCGGCGAAGCGGCGGAGCAGCTCGTCACGGAGCGCCTCGCACTGGCGGAGCGGTCCGTGGCACGCGTGGAGCTCTACCGAATCGCGCTCGGTGACGGCGGCCCACGCCCCCGGGGTCGCCGAGAGTCCCGTGGTGGCGACGCGCTGCAGCCGGGCGAGGAGCGTGGGCTCGGGGCCGCCCCGAGGCGGCTCCCGTTCGTATCCCTGGCTCGAGCCCGCCGGCGTGCCCAGCTCACCGAGCCAGGTGAGCAAGTCCTGGGCGGGAGCGGCGTTCACGGCGAGCGGCGCGTCGGTCGTCGCCGGTGCCCACGGCGCCGTGGTGGGCGAGAGCGCGAAGAGGTGAAGCTCGAGGTGGCGCGCGAGCGCCGCGAGCCAGGCCCGATCCCCGGGGCCGAGCGGGCTCACCCCGAAGAGGTGCAGGCGCGGACGGCGCGCCGCGGCCGGGTGCCGCTGCACGGCGCGCAGCCGCGCCGCCGGCGAAGGACCCCAGGCGCTCGTGGCCGGGTCGCTGGGCGCCGCGTGCGCGTCGAGCGCCGCGAGCAGCTCCGCCAGCCAGCGGTGCTCGGCCGGCGCCCGGTCCGGGGCTTCCGCCCACTCCAGCGACTCGTCGGGGCGCTCGTGGAGCAGCCGCTCGAGGCACCCCGCGACCTCGCCCGAGAACGCGAGCTCGCGCGGCGTGACCACGGTCGCGCCGGCGGCAACGTCCGCGCCCGCCCCCTCCCGTAGGTATCCCGCGACCCGGGCGAACGCTGGCCGGTCGAGCCGCGCGCGCAGCAGCTCGAGGCCGCGGTACCGTAGCGTCGGCCCGGACCACCCGTCCTCCTCCGCCGTGACTCCGGCGGCGACCGCCGAGCGCGGGTCGATGCCGCCGAGGATCGCAGCGGAGAGGCTTGCATACGCCGCCCGCGGCCCCACGAACGCGAACGCCGCGGCGCTGCCGAAGCGGGTCGCGAGCTCCTGCACGAGCCACCGCCGGAGCTCGCCGCTGCCCACCACGATCGGCACCACCTCCAGGGGATCCTCGGGCCAGTGCGCCGCGAGGTCGTCCGCGAGGGCGGCGAAGAGAGCCTCGACGCGGGGGGAGAGGAGGGGGCAGAGAGTCATGGACAGGCCAGCGGCCTCCTCACCCCCGACCTCGGTCCGCGCCACGACCGCCAGGATAGATCGCCCCGTGGCGCACAGGGAGCGGGATCCTGGACGAAGGCGCGCAGCGCGGAGGCGCGCGTTCAGCCGGCCATCGGCCCGCACCCAGGCGACACCACTCCACGGACCGTCACGCTGCCGCTCCACGATCCGAGCAGTAACGGGCTTCAGTACGGGCTGATCGAGGTGCCCTTCTCCACCGGCAGCGTCTGGACCGCCGCGCTCACCGGCGCCGGCCCCACGCTCGCCCTCGACCGCTTCGCATTACGGTGCTGAGCGGTGGAGCGGCCCCACGGACGTCCCCGGCCGTCATCGACCCGAGGTGGACACGATGCGACCGGTCGACGAGGGGCGAGGGTGGTCGCGCGGGTTGCCAGGCTCGGTCTTCAGGATAGGATCACCGAGTGAGCGACGCCGGGCACGAGCTTCCGGGTGAGGTGGATCCCGTGCCGGACTCGCCCCAGGACTGGCGTGGGGTGGACCTCACCCGGATCCGCCTCTGCCTCGACCTCACGCCGACCGAGCGCATCGCGGAGAACGAAGCCGTGCTGAGCCTCTTCGCCGCGGTCGAGGATCCCGCTGCTGGCGCTCGCTGACATCCTCGTCACGCTCGCCGCTCACGACGTCGAGTACATCGTCGTCCGCGGCATGGCGGCCGTGCTCCGAGGCGCTCCCGTCACGACCCGCGACCTCGATGTCGTGCATGCGCGCACGTCGGCGAACGTCGAGCGCCTCGGGCGCGTCCTGGCGGCGTTCGACGCGCGTATCCGGGGTGATCCGCGCGGGATCCACCCCCCCGAGCGCCACCTGGCCTCGGCCGGGGACAAGCTGCTCCTGACCCGCATCGGTCCCGGGGACGTCCTCGGCTCGATCGAGGACGGAACCACCTGCGACGACCTGATGCCCCCGCCAGTCAGCTCCCGGTCGCCGGGGTCGAGGTCCTCGTCCTCGGGCTCGACCGCCCCATCGAGGTGAAGCAGAAGCTGGGGCGGCTCCAGGACCGGCTCATGCTCCGGGAACTCGAGAGCTTGCGCGACGAGCTCCGGCGTCGCGGCGAGCGGCCGTAGCCGACCTCGACGGGTCGGCGCCGTTCCGGTGGGGTGCGACACCTGCCGTCGCACCCTCCTGGTAGGATGGGTAGCGATCGAACATGACTCCGACGACGCGCGAACGCCTCGAGGGCGGGCTCCTGGGGCTCCTGATCGGGGACGCCCTGGGCGTCCCCTACGAGTTCCACCCGCCCTCCGCCCTCCCGCCGCGGGCCGAGATCGACCTCGTGCCACCGGCGGGCGTCCGAAGGTCCCACGCCTCCGTCCCCGCCGGCACCTGGAGCGCCGCCGGCGCCCAGGCCCTGTGCCTGCTCGCGTCCCTGCTCGAGCGTGGCTGCCTCGACGTCGAGGACCTCGGGCGGCGCTTCGTCGCCTGGTACCGGGACGGGTACCTCGCGGTCGACGGCGTCGTCTTCGACGTCGGGGTGCAGACCCGGAGCGCCCTCGACGCCATCGCGCGAGGGGTGCCGGTGCTCGAGGCGGCGCGCCGCGACGAGCGGAGCAACGGGAACGGGTCGCTCATGCGCGTGCTGCCGCTCGCCCTCTGGCACCGCGGGTCCGACGCCGCGCTGGTCGAGGAGGCGCGGCGGCAGTCCCGGCTCACCCACGCGCATCCGCGCGCGGAGATCTGCTGCGCACTCTACTGCCTCTGGGCGCGGGCCGAGCTCGGCGGCGCGCCCGACGGCTGGGCGACGGCCGTGGCGACGCTGCGCGGCCTCTGCGCGCTCGGTAGCCCGCACCGCGACGAGCTCGAGCGGCACGTTCGCCCCGACGCGGCGGCCACGGGAGCGGGCACCGGCTACGTCGTGGACTGCCTGCACAGCGCGCGCTGGGCGCTGGGATCCGCGACCGACTACGCGGGAGCGGTCCGCGCCGCGGTCGCCCTCGGCAACGACACGGACACGACGGCCTGCGTGACCGGTGGCATCGCGGGGCTCCGCTACGGGTCGATCGGCATCCCTGCCCGCTGGCGGGACGCGCTGCGCGGTCGCGAGCTCCTGGACCCGCTCCTGGCGCGGCTGCTCCAGAGATCGGCGGCGGGCACATGATCCTCACCTCCGAGTCCCACCCCCTTCGCGTCGACTTCGTCGAGCTGCCGTCCGGCATCCCGGGGCGGCTCGGCATGACCTTCGCGCCGGGCAAGCACCACGCGGGCAGGAGCGGGTGGTGGCGGCGTGACCTCGACACCGACCTCGCGCGCCTGGTCGAGATCCATCGGCTCCGCGTGCTGGTGTCGCTGATGGAGGACCACGAGCTCACCCGATGCGGCATCGCGGCGCTCCCCGAGCGCTGCGATGCCGCCGGCGTCGAGCTCTGGCGGCACCCGATCGTCGACGTCCGGGCGCCGCCGGAGCTCGCGCCCACCCAGGCGCTCGTCGCGCGGATCATCGACCGGCTGCGCCGCGGTGACACGGTCGTCGTGCACTGCCTCGGGGGGCTCGGTCGTACCGGCACCGTCGTCGCCTGCGTGCTCGTCGCGCTGGGATCGAGCGCCGCCGCGGCCATCGCGGCGTGCCGCAGGGCGCGCCCGGGCGCCGTGGAGGTGCGCGAGCAGGAGGACTTCGTGGCCTGGTTCGAGCGGGGCGAGCGGTGAGGCGAGGGGGAGGAACGGAGCCCGTCGAGCCGGGACCGGGCTGCGCCGTGTCCGGTCAGGGTGTTCCCTGTCCGCTGCGTGAAGGCCGTTCTCTTCGTCACGGTCGTTCGCCTCCAGGAGCTCAGGGAGGCGAGCCCTGTCCGTACTCGTCGCCACCCCAGCCAGCCATCGTGCCGTCGCCGCGCAGTCCGCAGTAGTGGTCGTAGCCGGCGGCGAGCGCCACGAACCCTCCTGCGGGCAGAAGGAAGGACGAAGACGCGGCACCCCAGCAGGCCAGAGTGCCATCGGTGCGGATCCCGCAACTGCTGTGGCTCGCCAGGGCAAGCGCCGTGAAGGTGCCGTCCCGGGGCGAAGCCTGGCCATAAGTAGTCGTATCCCCAGCAGGCCAGCGTGGCATCGTCCAGCAGGGCGCAGGCGTGGTAGGTCCCCCCGGCCAGGGCCGTTGCCCCGAGCTCGCAGCCACTGCCAGAACCCGGCTGGGCAGTCGCAGACTGCCTCCGACCCCACCTCCTGGCAGCTACCGCCGTGTAGAAAGGGGTTGGGCTCGCAGGGCAACCGAGCTCCATCGACGCCCGACGCGCCGCCCGGCAGGACGCTTCCGGCCGCACCCGCGACGCCGCTGGACTCGGCCGCCCCGCCGGGGTCCTCCGGCGCCCCGGCGTTGCCGACGGCATCGGCCCCACCAGCCTCGGACGAGAGCTCGAGCGTCTCGAGGGGACTGCGGCTGCAGCCGAGCGGGGTGGATGCCGCCACCAGCCAACCCAGAACCAGGGGCCTGAGGCCCCAGACCGTGATCCCGCTCACCTCTCCTCCGCCTCGGGCGGCTGAGGCAACCAGCCGTCACGGTTGCGGGGCCAGGCTGCACGAAGCGGAGGCGCTGGCGGAGCGCCGCGGGCCGCCGACGTCAACGTCGCGCGCCTCGTAGCGGCACCTGCCCCCCCTACTCGAGGCGCCCGCCGAAGTCGTAGCCCGCGGCCTCGATGGCCGCCTTCACCCGGGCCTCGTCGGCGGGGCCCGACACGGTGACCGTCTTGTCGGCGAGCGACACCTCCGCCAAGAGGCCGATCCTCTCGAGCGCCCTCTTCACCGACGCCGCGCAACCGCCGCAGGTCATGCCCTCGATCCTGTACTTCGCTTCCATGTCACTCTCCTCGCTGAGGATTGGGGGGCGCGCGCGGCCCCGTTCGAGGTTGGCCCGAGCCGTCATCCGGGCTCAGGTGCCCGGCCTCCAGCGCCGCAGGAGCAGCGCGCTCGCCACCACCGAGACGCTCGAGAGGGCCATCGCCGCGCCGGCCAGCACTGGCGTGAGGTACCCGAGCGCCGCGAGGGGGATCCCCACCACGTTGTAGCCGAAGGCCCAGGCGAGGTTCTGGCGGATCTTGCGCACGGTGGCGCGGCTGACGCTCACGGCGTCGGCGACGAGCGCCGGATCGGCGCGCACCAGCGTCACGCCCGCGGTGTGCATCGCCACGTCGGTGCCGCTCGCCATCGCGAACCCGACGTCGGCCGCCGCCAGCGCGGGCGCGTCGTTGACCCCGTCTCCCACCATGGCGACCCCCGCTCCGCCGGCCCGCAGCGCGGCCACCTCGCGCGCCTTGTCCTCCGGCCCGAGCTCGGCCCGGACGCGCGCGATGCCGCGCTCGCGGGCCACGGCCGCCGCGGCGCGGCGGTTGTCGCCGGTGAGGAGCACGGTCGTGATCCCGCGGGCTCGGAGGCGGGCCACGGCCGTCGCCGCGCCGGCGCGCAGGCGGTCGCCGATGGCGATGGCGCCGAGGAGCCGCTCGTCCGCGGCGACCCCCCCCCCCGTGGCCCCGGCCGCCGCGTGCGCCTCGGCGCGGCTCGCCAGGGGCGCGCGCTCCAGCCCGAGCTCGTCCAGGAAGCGCGGGCTACCGACGCGGCTCCGGCTGCCGCCCACGGTGGCCTCGACGCCGCGCCCCGGGAGCGCCCGGAAGTCGTGCGGCGAGTCGACGGCGACCCCGCGCTCGGCCGCCGCGAGCAGGATCGCCCTGGCCAGGGGGTGCTCGCTGCCCCGCTGCGCGGCGGCCGCGAGGGCGAGGAGGCGGCCCTCGTCGCCGTCGAGCGCGAGCACCTCGCGCACGGTGGGCCTCCCCTCGGTGAGCGTGCCCGTCTTGTCGAAGGCCACCACCGCCGCTGCCTGCGCGCGTTCGAGCGCCTCGGCGTCGCGGAACAGGATCCCGCTCCTGGCCGCGGCGCCGGTGCCGACCATGAGCGCCGCGGGGGTGGCCAGGCCGAGCGCGCAGGGGCAAGCAATGACGAGGACGCTCACCGCGTGGACGAGGGCCACCTCGACGCCCGCGCCCGCGACGAGCCAGCCCCCGAGGCACAGCAGGGCCACGCCGACTACCGTCGGGACGAACACGGCGCTCACGCGATCGACGAGGCGCTGCACGGGCGCCTTGTCCCCCTGGGCAGCCTCGACCAGGCGGACGATCCGCGCCAGGGCGCTCGCCTCGCCGACCGCCGTCGCGCGCACCCGCAGCCAGCCCTCGCCGTTGATCGACCCGCCGATCACCGGATCGCCGGGGCCCCGGGTCACCGGCAGGCTCTCCCCGGTGAGCAGACTCTCGTCGACGCTGCTCGTACCCGTGAGCACCTCGCCGTCGACGGGCACGCGCTCGCCCGGCCGCAACACGACGATCTCGCCGGCGCCGACCGCCTCCACCGCCACCTCGAGCTCGCGGCCGTCCCGCTCCACCCGCGCCCGCTCGGGGCGCAGGGCCATCAGCGCGCGGACGGCCTGGTTGGCGGAGCGCTTGGCCCGCGCCTCGAGCCATTTGCCGAGGCGCACGAGGGCGATCACGCTCGCGGCGGCCTCGAAATAGAGGTGCTGGGTGCCGCCGGCGAGGAGCACGACGGAGAGGACGAAGGCCGCCGTGGTCCCGAGCGCGACCAGCACATCCATGTTGGCCGAGCCGCCGCGGAGCGACCGGTACGCGCCGCGGTAGAAGTGCGCCCCCGCCACGACCTGCACCGGCGTCGCGAGGACGAGCTGCAGCCAGCCGGGCAGCAGGACGTGCACGCCGAACGGAGAGAGCGCCATGGGCGCGACGAGCGGCAGCGCGAAGGCGGCGCTCCCGAGCAGCAGCGCGAGCTCGCGGCGCGCGCGAGCGGTCTCCCTCCGCTCGTGGGCGGCCCGCTCCTCCGCGTCGGTGGCCGCCCGGCTCGCCCCGTAGCCAGCGGCCGCCACCGCCGCGACCAGCGAGTCGAGGCTCACCGCGCCCGGCAGGTAGGCGACGGTGGCCGTCTCGCTGGCGAGGTTCACGTTCGCCGCCGCCACGCCCGGCTGGCGGCGGAGCACCCGCTCGATCCGGGTGGAGCAGGCGGCGCAGGTCATGCCGGTGAGCGCGAGCCGCACGCTCTCCGCGCGAACCGGGTCGTGGGGGGATCCGCCCCTCGGCTCCTCACCGGCCGCGAGTCCGGGGCGGGAAGCGCTCGCCATGCTCACCGCTCTCCCATAGGGCCTCTCAGGCCCAGAGGGGAGGCTCGAGCCCGATCCCTCGGGCCGTTGGCACGAGGGAACCGGCGCGGGAGCCCCCACGACGGCGCCGGAGCGCGGTGACGCTCCGCGGGCGCCGCCGCGCGGAGGCTGTCCTGGCCGGCGCGGCCGAGCCGAGGGAAGGGGCGGCACGCTCGTCCCGTAATGGGTGCCGAGCCCTTGGTGACCCTGCGAGCTGGAGGATGGAATGGCAACCTTGATTCGACGGATGGGATACGGCGCGGCGCTCACGACCCTCGGCGCGCTGCTGGCGGTCGCTTGCGGTGGCGGGGACGAGGACGGCGGTGGCGGAGGGGGCTCGGGGCTCCCTTCGAGCAAGGCGATCTCGGAGCTCACGCCCGCCGAAACCCAGCAGCTCTGCGACGCCATGAGCGATGCGTCGGCGGCGTCGCAGGCCGACACCTGCACGTTGCTCGGCGTGACGGCAGCGGTACTCCAGGCGGCCCTGCTCGGCGCCACCGACGCGGCGGCGCTGCAGGAGGCCTGCCGTGCCTCTCGCGACGAGTGTCTGGCGGCGCCCCCCACCTCATCGACCGGGACGTGCGAGATCCCCCCCAACTGCACGGCGACGGTCGGCGAGTTCGAGGCCTGCATGACGGCACGCGGGGACCAGCTCCGCCAGACGATGGCGGAGCTGCCGGACTGCGACACCCTGCAGCCGAGCGATCTCGAGGCGTTCTCGACCGTCACCAGCACGTCCACCGAGCCTGCCGCCTGCACCGCCTTCGAGGCCAAGTGCCCGAGCGGCGGCACCGGCACGGGTACCGGTACCGGCACCGGCACCGAGACGACCGGGTCGATGACCTGCGGCGACGGCTCGATCGTGCCGGGCGTCTGGGTCTGCGACGGGGAGCCCGACTGCCCCGCCGGCGAGGACGAGGCGAACTGCTGAGCGCGCGGCGGTGACGGCGCTCCACCGTCCTCGGGGTCCCCCTCCTCGAGGGGACCAGAACGAGGAGCGGTTCGAGGCGCAGGAGCGTGTCGCCCTCGAGCACGAGGGGTCGACGGCGCCCGTGAGCCGGCGCCTGTCGAGCGCGACCGCCCTGTCTCACCGCCGCGCCCGCTCGCGCGCCTTCGCGGCGCGAACGCGGAGATCCCCGGGGGGGGCGGGGGGACGCTGGCTCGGGCGGCCGTAGAGGCGCGCGAGGTTCTCCGCCTGCTCCTCGAAGTACGCGCGGAGGGCGGGGGGGCCGACGACCTCGAGCGCGTCGCCGTAGCCCATTAGGAAGCCGCGCAGGTCCACGGTGTCCGCGACCCGGGTCCGGAGCCGCCGCCATCCCGCCCCGTCCTCGACCAACGTCTGGCCGTCGCCGAGTGGCGCCTCGAGGAAGCTCGGGACCACGCCCTCCGACACGCGGAGCTCGAGGTCGAGCGGGTCGCCGAGCACGAACGAGGCGCCCCCGGCCGCGACGAAGGCGTCCAGGTCGAACCCGGCCGGCGGCACCGCCGCCTGGAGGAGCTGCCGAGCCGTGACGACCCGGTGAAGCTGCAGGAGCGCCGCGCCGTCCTTGCCCTCGAAGCGGCAGACGAGCATCACCGAGGGCCCCTTGAGGAGCACGCCGAGCGGGTGGACCTCGTGCGTGCGCGGCGCCGTCGCGCCGCGCTTGAGGTAAGCGATCTCGAGCCGCTTGCCCGCGAGGAGGGCGTCGTACACCTCGCGCGCCACCTCCGGCGCGATCGGGGTCACGGTTCGCGCGGGCGCCGCGGCGACGACGCGCACGCGTGACCGCCAGGTGGTGAGAGGGGCCTTCGAGCGCGCCAGCGTCTGGTCGAGCGCCGCCTGCTGGCGGCGGAGCAGGTCCACCAGCTCGGGGGGTAGGAGCCGCTGCAGGTGGTCGAACACCAGCCACAGGGCGAGCGCGGCGCTCGGGTCCGCGCCGGTGAAGGCCTGCTTCTTGCCCCGCTCCCAGGAGTACTGGTAGGGCTTCGCCCGGTCGAGGCAGCGGATGGGATAGAGGTTCATCGCCTCCTGGAGCTGGCGCTGCACCGAGCGCGGCGTTCGCGGGAAGCCGCGCGCGCGCAGCGCCTGGACGAGGCGGGGCGTGTCGATCCGGCCCGGCTCCTCGGGGATGACCTCGAGCAACTCCCGCAGCGTGGCGGCGACGGTGGTGCGCTCGGTGAGCACGGATCGGGAGGATACACCGGGGCGGCGCGCGCTCCTCGGCGTTCCTGGTACTCGAGCCGCGTGCCGCCGATCTCGATGAGGTCACCGGGGACCAGCCGGTGGGCGTGCTGCCCGAGGCGCTGGCCGTCGACGCGGGTGGGATCGGTGGAGCCGGCGTCACGGGCGAGGAGCTGCCGTCCAGGAGCAGGATCTCGGTGGGGCGGCGGGAGACGACCGGATCGAGCCGGGCGACGTCGGCCGCGGCGGTGCGGCCGAGGAGGTGGTGGACGCAGAGCGGGTGGCGGCGATCGGGCTCAGAGCCCTGGAGCACGACGAGCCAGGCCGGCTTCGGGGGACCCGTCGTGAGCACGCCGACCGGCGCTCCGAGCGCCTCGGCGGAGGCCGTGGCGACGTTGGGCTGGCCGTCGCCGAGCAGCAGGACGGCGTGGCGTCGCGTCGGGAGGGGGGGCGTCGCCAGCTGACGCCACGCGGGCTCGAGCCCTGCCTGGAGGTTGTTCTGCCCGCCCGCGACCAGGCGGTTCATCCGCGACCGGACGGTCCGGCGCGCGACGTCGTCCAGGGGCGGGGGCGACGATCTCGGTCGCTTCGTCGGAGCAGCCGACCACGCATGCCCGGTCCTCGGCGCGCAACCACTCGATCGAGGCGCCTGGCCGGGCGGGGCCGGCACCCCGGGTTCGTCAACCGCCCGAAACCGCCCGGATCTCCGCCGGGCAGTCGATGGGCGCGTAGCGGATGTCCGGGTTGTCGCCCATCAGGAACCAATCGATGTACCAGTTGCACCCGGCCATGAGCTCCGGCGAGTCGCCGAAGGCGTTCTGGCACATGTTGCGGATGCAGTTCGCGTCGGCACCGCAGGACGACCGGAAGCCCCCGTACTGCGCCCCGAGGTCGTTGGTCCCCCACTGGGTCGAGCACCCGTTCATCGCCCCCACGCCGCCGCCCGGGATGAGGAGATCGAACTGGTTCGGCTCGATGCCGCCGATGTTGGTCACCTGCACCACCATCTGCTTGCCCTCGAGGCCGGGCGTGGGTGAGCCGTGGCTGCTCGAACCCGAGAACCGGATCTGGAAACAGGCGCCGCACTGCGCCCCGTTGAAGGCGGCGAACCCGTAGCTCAGCTTGTCGCTGAGCGCCCAGGGCGCCCAGCTGTGGCAGGTGAACGCGGTCCCACCCTCGCAGCCGTTGCGGTCCGCGTCGTTGACACCGATGTTGTTGTCGTTGATGTCGCAGCTGTCGACCGGGTTGCTCGCGTTGGCGGTCCAGCCGCAGCTCGGCTTGCAGCAGTCCCAGTAGCGGGTGGCGTAGCCGTTGGTGCCGCCCTGGAGGTCGGGCAAGGTCTGCCCGGAGCCGCCGGTGCCGGAGCTGCCGCCGGTGCCGGAGCTGCCGCCGGTGCCGGAGCTGCCGCCGGTGCCGGGGCTGCCGCCGCAGGAGCCCCCGGAAGGCTCGACGCGGTTGATGCAGAAATCGAAGCTCTTGGGATCGGTGTTGTGACCGGGGGCCATGATCAGGACGGCGGCGATGTCCTGTCCGGCGTAGGCGTTGCCGGAACCGTCCCAGCACTTCGTGTTGAAATCGCTCCAGGGGATGACCCCAGGCCTCGAGTAGACCGCGCACCACCGGGCGTTCTCGTCGGCGTCCGCCTGGGAGGTCTGGATCTGGACGCGCAGCTCGCCCCCGCCGCGGTTGTCGAGATCGACGTAGAGGCCATCCCCCTCGGTCGCGACGTCGAAGGCTTCCGTCTCCTCGCCCTCCGCCTGCCCGACGTTGATGCCGAGCATGGCGTAGCCGCCCCAGTCGGATCGCGGCTGCACCGTGCCGCTGGCGCAGAGCTCGGCGCCTGCGGACAGGGAATCGAAGCCGCTGGGGCTGATGCTGCTGGCGTCGTCCGCGTTGGTCCAGGCGTAGCCCGTCCAGTTGCAGACGGTGACGAAGCCGCCGTCGTGGACCGTGTACTCGGGGCTCTCGTCGGGAGTGGAGCCGCCGGTGCCCTGGACGCCGCCGCTGGTCGGCGTGACGCCGCCAGTGTTCGCCCCGCCCCCGCCGGTCGGCGTCGTGCCGCCGGTGCTCTGGACGCCGCCGCTGGTCGGCGTCGTGCCGCCAGTGCCCTGGACGCCGCCGCTGGTCGGCGTGACCCCGCCGCTGCCGGCGCCGCCGGTCGCCGGTGTCACGCCGCCGGTGCTCGCGCCACCGCCGCCGGTGGCGGCCCCGCCGCCGGCCTGGGGGCCACCCCCATCACCGCCGCCGCCGCCCGTACCGGCCGCGCCCCCGCCGACGCCACCGCTCCCGGGTGCATCCTGAGCTTCGAAGAAAGCCGAGGGATCGAAGTCGTCTTCGCTGGAACAGGAGAGTACGAGGAGCAAGGGCAAGAAGACCGGCAGGGATCGCAATCGCATCGAGTGATTCCTGGAGGCTAGGGCGGAAGCCGCGGCGCCCGTTCCGGGCGCGGTCGGTGCTCCCCAGTCTAGGCGGCGCCCTCTGCTCGCGCCAGCCTGGGAGCGCCGGATCCAGCTGGCGATCGCCTGGCTCTCGAAACTCGGGGTCGCACCTCGTCGATCGCCGCGCGCACCGCCACCCACCGACCGCGGTTTCGGTCGTCGCACGGTTCCTCGCGCCACGGGAGTCGACGCCTCGTTCCCTGGAAAATTCCTGAGATCCCGATCTGGAATACGACCGAGGCGCGGGCGTCGCGGCAAGCAGTCCCGGAGATCGCCCGCGGCCTCCCCCGTGCGCCGCCTGGTCGTGGCTACCTCGGGTGGGGTGACGCCGAGCCGACGTGCTAGGGTTGGCGAGCGGTCGACAGGCGCGCTCGGCTCCGAATCGGCGGCGGCGGTGGGCCGAGGAGCGGAGCGCCTTGACGACCGGGTCCGGAGGCCCGGTTCAGATGGTGATCCTCGCCCCATCTCGTCGGACTCGTTTCCCTATCGTGCTGCTCGCCGCCGCGCTCTTGGCCTGCGAGCACCAGGAAGGCTCCGGTGACGACGGGGCGGCGGGGGGCGGGGGCGGACAGAGCGCCACGGGTGGCGCGAGCGGGGGCGCAGGCGGCACCACGCCCGCGAGCGGCGCGAGCGGCGGCGCGGCCACGACGGGTGGGAGCGAGGTCACGGGCAGCGCTGGTGCGGGCGGTGTCGCACAGAGCACCGGCGGCGCCGGCACGGGCGGCGGCACGGTGAATGGAGGTGCCCTCGCCGGCGGCGCGGCGGGCACGGGCGGCGTTGGGGGAGCGATCACCGGCGGCGTAGCGCCGACCGGCGGCGCGGCGCCGCCCGGCGGCGCGGCACCGACCGGCGGCGCCGAGAGTGGAGGCGCGATCACCGGCGGCGCGGCGGAAGCCGGCGGCGCCGGCGGCGCGGATGGCGGCGAGCGGCTCTGCGCTACCGCCGCGGAGGCGGAGAGCGCCACCTTGCGGTGCCCCGAGGGACGGATCATCGACTCGGTCGCCTTCGCGAGCTACGGCACGCCCACCGGAGCCTGCGGCTCCTTCGCCGTCGGCGCCTGTCACGCCGAGTCGAGCCAGACCGTGGTCGAGTCCCTCTGCATCGGCCGCGCCGCCTGCGGCGTCCCGGCCGCCAACGGCGCCTTCGGCGATCCCTGTCGTAGCACGGTGAAGACGCTCGCCGTCGAGGTCACCTGCGTCCCCGGCGAGCCGATCGTCCCCGTCGACGCGCCCTACAAGGGGGTGGCGAACTCGCCCGCCGCCGAGCTCGCGTCGCTCGGCGCCACGTGGTGCTACAACTGGACGGCGTCACCGAGCGCGACGGACTGCGGCGATCCGCTCTTCGTGCCGATGGTCTGGGGCCCGGGCGACGTCGCGGCCACCATCCGGGCGATCGGCGCCGCGGGGTACACCACCGTGCTCGGCTTCAACGAGCCGAACAAGGCCGACCAGGCCAACATGACGGTGGCGGAAGCCATCGAGCTCTGGCCGGACCTCACCAGTGATCCGAGCATCCGCGTGGGCAGCCCCGCCGTCTCCGACGACGGGCGCGCCTGGCTCGAGGAGTTCATGGCGGAGGCGCAGATCCGCGGTCTTCGCGTCGACTTCGTCGCCATGCACTGGTACGGCTGGAACGCGGGATCCTGCGTGGCAAGCCAGCTCGAGGGCGCCGTCAACTGGGCGTCGCAGTGGGGGCTGCCCGTCTGGATCACCGAGTTTGGCTGCATGGGCTCGAGCAACACCGATGAGCAGACGCTGCTCGACTTCTTCGACGGCGCGATCGCGATGCTCGAAGGGCACCCCCTGGTCGAGCGCTACGCGTGGTACCCGTGGAACACCTACAACCACCTGTACCTGCCGGACGAGAGCGGGGCCCGGGTGCGGACGGAGCTCGGGGACGCCTTCGCGGCCGCGCCGCCGTATCGGGAGTGAGCGCGCGCCGCGCCCGCTCGGGAGCACCGACCGGGCGCGCTGCGCGGGGGCCGAACCCGCTACTGCGCGAGCTCGACGGAGCGGCTCTGGCCGTTGCCCTCGAAGGTGATGTCGCGGACCGACACCGTGGCGTTGGTGTTGTCGTCGATCTCGCTGCCGACCTCGATCCGCGTCACCCAGAGGTCCCGGGAGTAGCCCTTGTAGCTGACGACCCAGTCGAGCATCGCCTTGATGTCGACCGTGCCGGAGAAGTTGGTGCTGGGCCCGCCCTGCATCCATAGCTGGGTGTAGCGCCAGCGACCGTCGGCCCAGGTGTCCGACTGGTGGCAGAGGTCGTAGGACCTGCTGCCCGCGGACACCGAGATCCCCTGGTACTCGTTGCCCGGGACGTTGTCGTCACCGCACGGCCAGCGATCGGCTTGCCACCCCCACATGCCGAGGATCTCGGCGTAGACGCCGGGGTTGGGATCGTTGACCGGGTGCCGTTCGCTCAACCAGAACTCGAAGGCGATGTTCCACGACATCGCGGAGCCGTTGAAGGTGATGTTCATGTTGTCCACCTGCACGCTGGCGCTGGTGATGTCCTTGATCTGCAGCGGGAGCAGGCTGGTGGAGCTGCACTCCGGTGAGGTCACCAGCTCGTCGCCGATGCCGAACGGGTGGATCCCGAACTCGAGCTCCGGGAAATCGGGCTGGGTGTGCTCGCCGCCGCAGGCGCCGCGGTTGATGGTCCAGCCGAGCGAGCCGTCCGCGTTGACGTAGACGGTCAGCGGGGTGTTGCAGCCGCGCTCGTCGGAGCCCCAGGCGTTGTTGAGCAGGCGGATCTCGCCCAGGTTCAGGTAGTCGCTGTGCGTGCTGGTGGAGTCGCCCGGCGCGGCCAGCGGCGGGATCGGATCCCCCGCGGGGCCGCAGGTCGCGACACCGCCGGTGGGCTCGGCGCCGCCGGTGGGCGTGTCGCCGCCGGTGCCCGAGGTGCCGCCGGTGCCCGAGGTGCCGCCGGTGGTCGCCACGCCGCCGGTGGTCGCCACGCCGCCGGTGGTCGCCACGCCGCCGGTGGTTGCCACGCCGCCCGTGTGCGCGACGCCGCCGGTGGTCGCCACGCCGCCGGTGGTCGCCACGCCGCCGGTGGTCGCCA
>CAYVRP010000099.1:0-24090 GCA_964454025.1 uncultured Polyangiaceae bacterium
GCGCGGCGCGCGGGTCAGCGCGCCGCGCCGCTTCGATACGGCCTCCGCGCCGCGATCAGCTCCGCCACGCGGGGCGGGACGAGCGCGTCGATCGGCTCGCCGGCGGCCCCCCGGCGCCGCACCTCGCAGTCGGGTCCCGACTCCACGTCGCGCGGCTCGAGGTCGTACACGTCCGCGGGGGCGCCGACGAGCCAGTCCAGGATGTCGGGGTGCGCCTCGAGGAAGCGGCGATACGCCTCGGCGGAGTGCAGGAGCGCCTCGTCACGGGAGATGACACCACCAGTCCCACTGGTAGGCGATGCGCCAGCGACTCTCCCCATGCTCCGCGTCCAGCCTGGCGCGCAGCTCCGGCCCGCGCGCGCCGGCGTAGACGGGCCGCCCGATGGTGCGCCAGCGCGTCGAGGTCCCTTCAGGTCCAATCATGAGGCATCGTTCGAGCCACGTTGCCCGTCGTCAGGTCGCGTGGTCGAGCCGCGCGGGCCTTCGGGGTAGTTCGGACCATGCCGGTCGGCGGGGCCTCGTCCAGGGTCGCGACGGCCGCGCGCGTGGCGCGCCCCGGGGCACCGGGGGGCGGTCGCCGCGAGTTCACGTGCTGGTCGCCTGATGAACACCGGTTCCGCACGGGGCGACGTCAGGATCGGGCGCATGGAAACCCAAGTGAAGTTCGTCGACGAACCCGGGGGGACGCTCGCCGCGCTCGACATCCGCGCTCCAGGCCCGTCCACCTTGATGCTCGACCTCGTGCGCGAGCTGTTCAGGATGCGCGTCGAGGTGCTGCTCGCCGAGTCCCGTGCGGCGGGCGAGGGGCGCCACGAGCGGCTGCACCTGCGCGACGTGACCGGTGGCGCGCTGACCCCGGACCGTCGCGCCGAGGTGCAGGCGGCGGTGCTCGAGGCCGTGGAGCGTCTGCTTCAGCGCCGCGCCTCGCGGATCTCCGCCGGCGTCCAGCCGCCCCGGTGAAGGGCCGGCGCCGGCGCCCACCCCGGAAGTCACGGTTTCCTCTCGCCGCCGCGACGGTCCCGTCACCGGGGTCGGGGACGAGGCGGGCGAACGAGCCGCGGAAGGAGGCCACCATGCTGATCGCCGTCATCTCGGATCTGCACCTCGGCGCTGGGGGCCCGGACGACCCGTTCGGTCACGACGACCACGAGTTCCTCCGCTTCTTGACCTTCCTCGAGCACGAGTTCGAGTCGATCGTGCTGCTCGGAGACATCTGGGAAACCCTCGGGGGGAGCGGGTTCGGTGACGCGGTGCGCCAGCTCCGTCGCGCGCGCGCGGCGCACCGCGAGATCGCCGACCGCCTGCGCCGACCCCGCTTCCGGCACGTCCACGGCAACCACGATCTCGTCACGGCGCGCACGGACGGCGCGCCCGATCACCTCTTACTGGAGGCGGACGGGACGCGGTTGCTCTTGACTCACGGGCACCAGTACGACTGGCGCCACCGCACCGCCCGGGCGCTGCTCGAGGTCGCCGTGTGGCTCGGCGGGTGGCTGCGGCGCCACGGCTTCGCGCCGCTCTATCGCTGGGCAGAGCAGGTCGAGATGGACTGGTCCAGTCTCGGGACGGCCGTCCCCCAGAGCGACTTCCAGCGCCAGGCCGTCGCCGACGCTCGCGACCAGGGCGCCGACGTGGTCGTGACCGGTCACACCCACGTGCTGGCGCGCGGCGATCACGGTGAGCGCGTGTTCCTCAACAGCGGGGCGTGCAAGGACGGTCGCTTCGGCTTCCTCGCCCTGGACACCCGCCGCGGCGTGCTCGGGCTCCACGACGGGTGGTGAGCAGGCCCGGCCGGCGACGACCGCGCTGACCGGGGGGCGGCTCACGCCTGCGGCCGGACCCGCCCGGGGTCGGCCGGGGCTCGGCCGGGGGCGCGGCGACCGGACGAGCTCGTGGCCAGCGGCTTCGTTCCTCTCCGTGTCGATCGGACGACGTGCGGGGCGGCCGCGGCTTCGCGCGGGGCGCCGAACCGGTAGCCGACCTTGCGCACCGTCTCGATGAGGTCGCCGGCCCCCCCGAGCCTCTCGCGGAGCCGCTTGACCGCCGTGTCCACGGCGCGAGCACTGCTCCGGCCGTCGGAGCCCCAGACCGCGTCCAGCAGGGACTTCCGGGTGAGCACCCGCTCGCGCGCCTGGTGGAGCGCGACCAGCAGGCGGAACTCGAGCGCCGTCAGCGGGATCTCTCGCCCCGCGAGCCAGGCGCGATGAGCGTCGCGGTCCACGCGCAGGTCGCCCAGCTCGAACGCTTCCGGCTCGGTCGGGGGTGGCGCGGCCCGCCTCAGCACCGCCCGGACCCGGAGCAGTAGCTCGCGCTCGCTGAAGGGTTTGACCACGTAGTCGTCCGCGCCCAGCTCGAAGCCCACGATCCGATCGATCTCGTCGCCACGCGAGCTGACCACCAGCAGGCCGGGACGGCGCTCGACCAGGCCCGCACGGAGCGCACGGCAGACCTCCGTGCCGCTCACGTCGGGTAGCGCCAGCTCGAGGATGACGAGCTCGGGCACCAGCGCCGCGGCCAGGCGGATCCCTTCGGCGCCGCCGCGTGACGAGGTGACGTCGTGGCCGAGGCGACGCAAACGGTCCTCCAGCAGCGCGAGCGTCGTCACGTCGTCGTCGATGACCAGGATCCGGGCCATCCTCGCCCGTTTCTTTGGGAGCGTCGCGTGGAGCTGGCGTTACGGCCCCGTGACCCGTCTGGAACGTCGGCGCCTCGGTCATGGGGCGGGCTAGCCGGTGGTGCGCCGATCGCCACCGAACCGTCACTCGTGGCGGCGAGGATCTTTCAGCTCTGACACCGAAGCGTCACGACAGGCAGGCAACCTCCACGTCGACCCGATGGACCTCGACCTCTGGCTGACCCCGAGCGACCCCCGGCGCCGCCGGCGCCTCACGCTGGGGGGGCTCTTGGGGACCGGGATCATGGCGGGGGCGACCGCGCTCATCCTGTCCACCGCCGGCGCGGTGATGATCGAGGACGAGGAGGACGAGGGCACGATCGTGTCCCTCGAGGCCGAGCTGCCCGCCGAAGAAACCGAGCGCGAGCCAGCACCACCGCCGGTGAACGAGGAGGTGCTCGCTGCCGCAGGTCCACGACTCGCTTCGCTTCGAGTACCTACCGCGCTTCCCACCGAGCCCCCGCGCGAGGTCGACGCGAAGGTCGGCGCCGGAAGCGGCACTGGCGCCGACCCCTATGCGGCGACCGGCGGGCGCGGCCGGGCGAGTGCGGCCACCCCCGCCGCGGGGGAGGGCGCAGCGCGCCCCCAGGCGGTCGCCAAGGCTCCGCCCGCCCCGCCGCCCCGTCCCCAGGCGGTCACGCTCGTGGAGGGGATGACGCCGCCGAAGCCCCTGGCGCAGCCGATGCCAGCCTATCCGGAAGAACTGCGGGCGCGGGGCGTCGAAGGGGTGTGCGTGGTCCGCTACAAGATCGACGAGAATGGCGCCATCGCGGGCGCGAAGCTCGTGGAAGGACCTACCGGCTTCTGGCCGGTGATCGCCAGCGCCATGCGCAATTGGCGCTTCTCCCCCGCGCTCGACAGCGACGGGAAGCCGGTGGCGGTGACGCGCACGCACCGGTTCAAGTTCGGCCTCGACACGGGGTGAGCGCGGACGAGGAGCGATGATCATGAGTTTCGATCTGGGTCACATTCTTGGCTCGATGGGCGTCGCCGGCATGGTGGTGTTCGGCGTCCTGGCGCTCTACGGCGTGGTCACCATCGCCATCAGTGTCGAGCGCTGGATCGCGCTCCGCCGCGGCGCGCGCGAAACCCGCCGCTTCGCGGCGGCCGCGCAACAACTCATCGAGAGCTGGCGTCTAGAGGAGGTGCCGGGGCTCGCCGCGCAGCACCCGCAGAGCCCGCTCGCGACGCTGGTAGGAGCGGTCGTGCGGCGCTACTTCCGCGCGATCGACGACGGACCCGGGGGCGTAGAGCCGGTGGAGCTCGCGCGCCACGAGGCGGGCCGCCAGCGGGAACGGATTGGGCAGGAGCTCCGGCGCGGTTTGTCGGTACTCGCGTCGATCGGCTCCACGGCGCCCTTCGTCGGTCTGCTGGGGACGGTGCTCGGGATCATCAACGCCTTCCAGGGCATCGCGACCAGCGGTGGTGGCGGGCTCGGCGCGGTGTCAGCTGGCATCGCGGAGGCGCTGATCGAAACCGCCTTCGGCCTGTTCGTCGCCATCCCCACGGTGCTCCTCTACAACCACTTCATGACCCGCGCGAGCGCGGTCGAGCTCGCGCTGGAGCGCTCCACTGGGGAGCTGCTGGACGAGCTGGAGAACGAGCATGGCCGCCCCGAAGTCACCGAGCCCCGCGCGACCCGCCCGGCGGCTGCCTGAGCCCGACATGAACGTCACGCCCCTGGTGGACGTGACGCTCGTGCTGCTCATCATCTTCATGGTGCTGGCGCCCGCCATCAGCGAGGGGGAGCAGCTCGAGCTGCCCCGGGTGCAGGCGGTGGACGAGCGGCCGAAGGACCTGCACCCGATCGAGGTCACCGTCGTGAGGGACGCCGTGCTGGTCGAGAAGGAGCGAGTCCCCGCGGACGCGCTCGAGCAGCGGCTCCGCGAGCTCCACCGCGCGGAGCCCGAACGGCAGCTCATGCTGAAGACGGACTCCACCGTGCCTTACGAGCGGGTCCGGAGCCACTTCGCGTTGCTGCGTGACGTGGGGTTCCGGGGCGTGCAGCTCAAGGTCCTGGCGCGCGCGGGCGAGGAAGGGAGCTGAGCCATGGGCATGGCGGTGGGCAATGGTGACGCCCGGCGCCCGGCGCCGGTGATGAACGTCACCCCGCTGGTCGACATCACCCTGGTGGTCCTGATCATCTTCATGATCGTCACCCCGATGATGACGAAGACGTTCTGGCTCAACATCCCCCAGAACGAGGATCCGAACCAGCCCCCGCCCCCCGTGCAGGATCAGCCCCTCGTCATGACGGTGGACGCCCAGGGCGGGGTGCGGGTCAACTCCCGGCCGTTCACCCCGGAGGAGATCCGGACCCGGCTCCCGCGCATGTTGGCGGCTCAGCGCCAGCCGGTCCTCTACGTGGACGCCTCCGACGCTGCCAGCTACGGGCAGGTGGTGGCGGCCATGGATCTGGCGCGCCAGGGCGGCGCGCGATCGATCGCGATGCTGACGACCAAGATCGCGCCGTAGGTGGCGCCGTCGCCGTCGCGGGAGCCGGCTGGGGGCCGCGTCGCGCGGTTGCGGGGCCGCCGCGCCCCGCGGTCGCGGCCCTGCCCCCCAACCAGGAGCACCGATGCGAAGACCTCGTCGCTACGCCACCGGGACGACCCTCGTCTGCCTCTTCATCGCCGCCGGGCTTCGGGCACAGGTGCGTGACGATCCGGACCCCGCCAGCGAGGGGGAGAGCTCGGGCGACGAGTTCAGCTTCGGCGACACCAGCGATCTCGACGGCAACGCCGCCGGTGCAGCGCCACCGGCCGTGGATCTGGCGGCGCCGCCGGCGGAGAACCGCGGCGCCATCGTGGGCACCCTGATCGACGCCCGGACGGGTGAGCCGATCCTGGAGGCACGGATCAGCATCCCCGGGACGCCGTACGTGACCGTCACCGATTTCGAGGGTCGCTTTCGCCTCGAGGTGCCGCCCGGGATCTACGAGCTCAGGTACTTCGAGGGGACGCACCAGCCGGCGCGCACCAGCGGCCTGACGGTGGTGGCGGGCGAGACGGTGACGGCGAGCGCCCGCCTCGTCCCGCTCGAGGGCATGGTGCAGGAGACGGAGATCGTCGCCAAGGCGGAGCAGTCGCGCCTGGAAGGGCAGCTCTTGGCGCGGCAGCGGGCCGCCGCCAGCGGGGACGTGATCGGCCGGGCCGAGATCGCGAAGACGCCGGACAGCAACGCCGCCGAAGCGGCCAAGCGGGGCGTCGGGGCCAACGTGGTCGCGGGCCGGTTCGTCTACGTGCGCGGGCTCGGCGAGCGCTACACCAACTCGCTGCTCGACCTGGCCCCGCTGCCGAGCCCGGAGCCCGACCGCGCCGCGGTGCCGCTCGACCTGTTCCCGGTCGACGTCGTCGACAACATCACCATCGTCAAGACGTTCACGCCGGACCTCCCCGGTGACTTCGCCGGCGGGTCGGTCCAGATCGACACCCGCAGCATCCCGGAGGAGCCGATCGCCTCCCTCAGCGTCAGCGGCGGCTACAACACCCGCGCCACCTTCCGGGACCGCCACGATTACCCGGGCAGCCGGGGCGACTGGCTGGGGCACGACTCGGGGCTCCGGCAGCTCCCGGCCGCCGTCCCGGACGACTACCCGCTGACCGTCGGCGCGGCGACCGGTGAGGGCACGGCGCTCACGCGCGAGGACCTCCAGGGTTACGGGCGGCTCCTCAATTCCTCGCTGCGCTGGCGCACCGACGCCTTCACGCCGCCCAACCACGGGCTGGGCCTCGTTCTCGGCAATGGTTGGGAGCTACCCGGCCAGCAGCACCTCGGGGCCGTGGGCTCCGTCGGCTACGGGCGATCCTACGTGGAGCGGCGGGGCGTCGTGCGCGAGTTCAACGGGGACCCCGCCGATCCCCGCGGGTACAGCGAGCTCGTCGACTACGACGTGGTCGAGGGGGAAGACTCCGTCCGCTGGGGGGCGTTCGGCAGCGTGGCCTACGTGCCCGCCCGCAACCACGAGCTGCGGCTCGTGGCCCTGCACAGCCAGCTCGCCGACGATACGACCCGGGTCTTCGACGGTTACTCCGACGAGATGGGCGGCGAGGTGTCCGGTGCACGCCTCCAGTACGCGAGCCGTGGCCTCGACCTCGGCAAGCTCTCCGGAGACCACGAGATCGCCGCCTTCAACCGGGCTCGGCTCGCCTGGAGCGCCCAGGTCTCGCGGGCCACCCGCGACGAGCCGGACACTCGCGACGTCGGCTACGCCCGGCGGGCGCTCGGCGAACTGGTCTACCGGGTGAACGTCGACGCCGACTCGGGCCGTCACTTCTTCTCCGACCTGGTCGAGAACGGGATCGCGGGGACGTTGGACTACACCCAGCCGCTCGACCTCCGCCGCACCGTGAAGCTCAAGGCCGGCGGGGTCGTCAGCCTCCGGCATCGGGATTTCGAGTCGCGGCGCTTCAACTTCTTTCCGCGTCCGGGCGTGAGCCTGGGGTGCACCCTCGAGGAGTTCGGCCCGGGCTGTCCGGACCAGACCTTCCAGCCGAGCGCGATCGAGTCCGGGGATCTGCGCTTCGAGGAGCGCACCTTCGCCTCGGACCAGTATCGCTCGGAGCTCGACGTCTTCGCCGGCTACTTGATGACGGACGTCCGGGTGGCGCCGACGCTGCGGCTGATCGCGGGGGAGCGCGTCGAGAAGACGCACCAGCTCATCCACACCAAGGCGTTCGTCCCCGGCAACTTCGATGACGCGCGCGTCGAGTCGACCGACCTCTTGCCGAGCGCGTCGCTCATCCTCTCCGCGAGCGAGCGCACCAAGCTCCGCACCTCCGCCACGCGCACCCTGGCCCGCCCGCAGCTCCGGGAGCTCGCGCCGTTCTCTTTCAACGACTACTACCTCGGCCGGACCACCACCGGGAACACCGAGCTCGACCTCACCCGCGTCACCAACCTGGATCTGAGGCTCGAGCACTTCCCGACGCTCCGCGAGGTGGTCGCCGTGAGCCTGTTCTACAAGCGGTTCACCGATCCCATCGAGCCGGTGCTGCGGCCCGCCACCGGGAGCGGCGGGGTGATGAACACGTACCAGAACACCCCTGGCGCCTGGGTGGTCGGGGTGGAGCTCGAGAGCCGGAAGGAGCTCGACTTCCTCGCCGCGGCGCTCGAGGACGTCTCCGCCGTGGCCAACCTCACCCTGACCCGCTCTCGGATCGAGCTCGAGCAGACCGGGAGCGGGACCATCACCAACCTCGAGCGCCCGTTGGTCAACCAGGCCCCGTGGGTGCTCAACCTGGCGCTCGACTACGACAACGAGGACTCGGGGACGCGGGCGCGCCTCTCCTACAACGTCGCCGGGCCGAGCATCGTCGAGGTGGGCGCGGTCGGGATCGACGACGCCTACCAGCAACCCCAGCACCTCATCGATCTCACGGCGTCCCAGCTGGTTGCCCGCCACCTGACGCTCAAGGCCGGGGTAGAGGACCTGCTCGACTCCGAGACGCTCGTCACCCAGGGTCGTCGCGTGCGCAGCGGCAACGTCCGCGAGCGCCACCGCGACGGCGCCGTCGTCTTCGCCGGGGCGTCCTACGCCTTCTGACGCCGCGGGTTTTCCAAGTCGTTTCCGAGCGGACACCCGTCCGATCGCCAGCGCCGGCATACCAGGGCCACCAGGAGGTCACATTCACATGCGCAAGACGACCAAGACGCTCTCTATCGCGGCGAGCCTGCTGCTCGCGTCCGGCTACGTCGCCTGCAGCGACGAGGCGGAAGACGACACCGTGGCCGCGGAGGAGACGGGCGGCACCGGCAACACGGACGGCGACGATGGTGGCTCCGACGCCGGCGACACCGGCGGGACCGACAGCCAGGGTGACGGTGGCGAGGGCGCCGTGGACCCCGGCGAGACCGGCGGCGCGGAGCCCGCGGGGGGCGCCGGGGGCGCTTCCAGCGCGTGCGACCTCTCCCGGGAGGGCCGGGAGGAGGAGGTGATCGAGGCGGGGACCAACTGGAGGGGCGAGCTCGACGCGAGCAAGGTCTACGTCCTCGAGGGCAACGTCTACGTGGACGACGGCGACACGCTCACCATCCCACCCTGCACGCGGATCGAGGGCGACGGGCCCACCAAGGCCACCCTGATCGTCACCCGCGGCGGTCGGATCGAGGCCGATGGCACCGCGGACGCGCCCATCCTCTTCACCGCCCGCGATGAGGCGGAGGCAGGATCCTGGGGCGGGCTGCTCCTCCTCGGTCGTGCTCCCTGCTCGCTCGGCGAGGACGTGGCGGTCGAGGGGCTCCCGGAGGATCCGCGGCATCAGTTCGGCGGCACCGATCCGGAGGACGACAGCGGGATCCTGCGGTACGTGCGGCTCGAGTACACCGGGATCGACCTCGGCAACGGCAACGAGATCAACGGCCTGTCGCTGGCCGGGGTGGGCAGCGGCACGACCATCAGCCACGTCATGGTCAAGGAGACGCTCGACGATTGCTTCGAGTTCTTCGGCGGGACGGTGAGCGCCGATCACCTCATTTGCGTCGATGGCGGCGATGACATGTTCGACACCGACGACGGCTACGTCGGTACCCTGAGCTACGTCTTCGGGCAGCACGGCGCCCAGAGCTCGAGCGATCCGAATGGACTCGAGTGGGACGGCACCGACGACAAGGCCGGGGAGTGGGAGACGGAGGTGACCCTCCAGAACGCGACCCTCTGCTCCAACGAGGCCTCCCTCGCGGCGATGGTGCTCCGGCGCGGCATCACCGGGCAGATCGACGAGCTGGTCGCGGTCGGCTTCCCGACCGGTGTCGATCTCCGCGACACCGTCACCAACATCTCGATCACCAACTCCATAATCATCACGGACCAGCTCGCGGAGGACGAGCCCGCCGGTACGCCGGACGTCGACGATGACGCCGGGGTCGACGACGCGGCGTGGTTCCTCGACGGAACGGGCAACTCGGAGGACGACCCGGGCTTCTCCGCCGACGACTGCATGGCGGCGACCCCTGACGCCGCCGTATTCGAGTCCGACCTGGGTGCCTTCGAGGGCGACGCGGACTGGGCGCGGGGCCTCTGGACCGGCTGGGAGTGAGCCAGGGCCTCACCGTCTCATCGGCGCCGCGCCGCCCCGGGCGGAGCGGGGCGGCGCCGGCGCGCGCGGCGCCTCGGCGCGCGCGCGAGAGCGTGCTGCCGATGAGCGCGCCGGCGGCGTAGTACGTCGCCGTCGAGGACGCGGGTAGGATGTCGTACGTGAACTCGTGCGGGTACGGGACCAGCTCCGCTGCCAACACGAGCCTGCCGTCGAGCGAGCTGCCCGGGGACAGCTCGCCGAAGGTCCGCCCGTCGGCGGTGGGGTGCGGCGCGCTCACCTCGAGCACCGCCCCACCCTCGAGGAGCAGCCGTATCACCTGGTGGTGGTCCACCGGCGCGCGGTTCACCTGCGCGATGGGCACCACCACCACGCCCCGCTCGTCCGTGCTGTAGACGAGATCGCCGACCCGGAGCTCGGCGATGGGCCGCTCGCCCTCGGGGGTCGCCACCGGCGTGTCGAGCGCGGCGCACACGCAGGTCGGGCAGTCCACGGGGCAGGTGCCCTCGATCGGCTCGGCGCACCCCACGCCCCACGCGCCCAGCATGCGGTAGCAGCAGAGCTCACCGCCGGCGCAGGCCGGGTCGCAGCACGCGCTCGCACCGCTCCATCTCGCAGTATCCTGGCACCTCCCGCGCCCAGGCAAGGCTCATCGCCGGCGCCGCACTTGGTCGGGTCGTTGCTCAGGTTCGCGCAGCGCCCGTCGCAGCAGGTCAACCCCAGGGTCGCGCAGGCGTCCGCGCAGGCGCCGGCGCCGCCGCCCGCCTCGCCGCCGCGGGCCGTCCCGCCCCCCGCCGGCGCGCCGCCGGCGCCGGGGCCTCCACCTGCGCCGGCGGCTCCCGCGCCGCCGCTGCCGCCCGTCTCGACCGGGCAGTAGCAGTCGCAGAGGCCGCCCTCGCAGAGCGGGAAGCAGCTCGACGGGTGGCCGGCGCAGACGTCGGCGTACGAGCCGCCGGTCGTCGCGACGCCCCCAATCACGACGCCGCCGGTCGTGGGAGCGCTGCCGGTGGCGGCGCCGCTCCTCTCGTCGCCGCCCTCGCCGCCGCTCGGTTGCGCGCCGCCTGTCGCCGCGCCGCCGCTCTGGGGCGCCGCGCCTCCGGGCTCGTCGCCCGCGTCGCCCACGATGCCCCCCGCGGACGGAGCGCCTCCTGCGGACGCACCGCTCGCGGCGTCGTCGACCGTCTCGCCAGCGGTGTCGTCGCCGCCGCAGCCGGCGAGGATCAAGAGCGCGATCCAGGTGGCGCGGAAGGTGTCGGGTCGATGGAGCATGGCTCCTCGTCGGGTGTTGGTCCCGGATGGACCAGCGAGCGGCCTGGCGGTGAGCGCATCGCTCACGTGCGCTGCTCGATGCTGACGCACCGCGCCGGCGGGGGCGACAGGGGAGCCCGCGCCGTGGACGGCATCGCCGCGGCCATGCGCGGGAGGGTCGGCGGAGGACGAGCGTCCGCCCCCGGCGGCGTCCGGTGGTGGCGAGCCCGGTCGGCGCGCGCGGTCCCCCGGGGCCGGATCGGGGGGGCGCTCGCGCCCCCCACCGTGAACGAAGCGCGTCCGACCGGGAACCACCCGAGGAGCGCGGGCCCAGCTCGGGGCGGCGCGTTCGGGAGGTCGTGATGCCGAGATGGGATCCGTCGTGCGGTTGGTGGCTCGTCGTCGGGGTCCTCGCGGTCACCGGCTGCGCGGACGGGACGGGCCGCGAGGTCGCGCACTACGCCGTCGCGCTCGACGCCGAGCGGCTGGACGAGCTCACCTTCGTGCAGGACGCCGGGGATCTCGCCGTGCGCGGGGATCCAGACCGCCGGAGCGTGTACGTCGACGCCTGGCTCCGTGCCCGCTTCGGGTCCATAGGGCGAGACGACGTGGCGCGAGAGCGGGTCGACATCCGGCTCGACGAGCCCGCCGAGGGGAGCGGGGAGCTCCGGCTGCTCGAGCGCGGGCTCCCCCGCGGCTACTACCTCGACCTCGAGCTCGTCGTGCCGGCGGGGCTCGCGCTCACCATCGGCGACGACTCCGGCGATCTGACGGTCACCGGCGTCGCCGACCTCGTCGTCGACGACGACAGCGGCGACGTCGCCATCGAGGGGGTCGCGGGCTCCGTGCGGGTCACCGACGACTCGGGGGACCTGTCGATCGTCGACGTGGACGGCGACGTCCAGGTGGACGACGACTCGGGGGACGTCGCGATAGCGCGCGTGGACGGCGACGTCTCGGTCGACGACGACTCGGGCGACCTCACCATCGTCACCGTGGGCGGCGACGTCTCGGTCGACGACGACTCGGGCGACGTCGCGATCACGGACGTCGCCGGGGACGTGGTGGTGCGCGACGGCTCCGGCGACGTCACCGTCGCCGACGCCGGCCGGGTGGAGGTGGCGGAGGACGGCTCGGGCGACGTCAACATCGACTGAGCCTCGCCCCGGCGCCGCGCGGCCGTCGCGCGTTCGCGCCTGGCTGCCGCCGGAGCAACTGGCTACGCTCGTGCCGCGATGAACGGAGGGGAGCGCTGGGCCGGCGTCGGGGGGCGGAGGGGGCCGACGCGGGGCCTCGGCCTGCTGCTCGCGGCTACGGGGCTCCCTTCGGCCTGTGCGCGGCGAGTCGCCGAGCCGCCACCCGTCGCGCCGGCCGCCGTCGTCGTGCCGTCCGCGGTCGGCCTCGGCCACGACGCCCCGCTCGATGACTCCCTGCACGACTGCGCGGCGACGGTCACCGAATGGGAGGTCCACCACTGGGTCCGCCGGCTGACCCCGGCCGAGCAGCGCGCGCGCCCCCTGACCAACCGGCTCCGCCTCCAAGCGGGGCGCCTCGTTCGTCGCGAGCGCGTCAATGGTCACGGGGAGCTCATCGACGACCGGGAACGCTGCGCCGCCTGGGACCTCGAGTACGCGGGGGATCGCGTCCACCGGCTCCTCTGCACCGACCACAACGGCACCCTGCAGCGGATCGAGGAGCTGTCCCCCGATCAGGCCGAGTACCTCTGGTTCGACGCCTGGCACCGGCCGGTGCGCTCGACCGACACCCGCGCGGTGGGCCTGCGCCGCACGCTCGACGGGCGCGGGCGCGTGACCTCCTACACCACCATCGACCGCGACGGGCAGCCGCCGCCCGACGCCCGCGGCGTCACCACCGTGTTGGCGACCCGCGACGACCGCGGCGCCCTGGTCGAGGAGCGGTACCTCGACGCCGCCGGACGCCCGACGGCCTCTCGCGACGGGTACCACCGGTCGGTGATGACGCCGAGCGACTTCGGCGACGCGAGCGAGCGGCGCGTCTACGCCGTCGATGGCTCCCCTTGTGCGGGCGTGGACGGGATCCATCGCACCCGCATATCGCTGAACGAGGTCGGATTCCCGGTTGGAGAGGCCTGGTTCGACGTCGCGGGCGAGCCGGTGCTCGATCGTGAAACCGAGGCCTGGTCGCTGTCGATCGCGCGCAATCGCTGCGGCGACGAGATCGCGCGCACCTACCGCGATCCCGAGGGACGACCGGTGTTGAACGCCTGGGGCTTCGCCACGCAGCGCATGGAGGTGGACGAGCGCGGGCGCCAGATCCGCTGGGAGCATTTCGACGTGGACGGGGCACCCATCGCGCGCGTCGAAGGCAACCACGCCCTGGCCGTGACCTTCGACGCGCAGGGGTTCGTCGCGTCGCGCGCCTTCCTGGGCGTGGACGGAGCGCCCGCCCGCCTCCTCGCGGGCTACGCCACCGAGCTCCTGGTCCATGACGAGCGCGGCAACCTCCTCTCGCGCTCCTTCCTGGACGAGCGAGCGCGCCCGGTGGAGCTTTTCGCCGGCTACGCGCGCTGGGAAGGCCGGTACGACCGGGACGCCCTGGTGCTCGAACGGTACCTCGGGCTCGACGGCCAGCTGAGCGCGGCTACTCGCCAAGGCTACTCCGAGCACCGACTGGAGTACGACGCAGGGGGATCGCGGCTCCGAGAGCATTACCTGGACGCCGCGGGCCACGAGGGCAGCCCCAGCCCGGCCCGATAGCGTCGGGTCGACTTGCCCGCGGGGCGCGGAGGCCTGCGCGCTTGCCGCCGGCGTCGATCGATTGTCGGAGCTTCGCCGAAGCCGTCTCGCGGAAGGCCGGGCAGGCTCGCTGGAATCGCGGCCAGGGTAACGATCGGCAGACCGCGTGACAGTCCGTGCGCCATGGCCCATAATCGACGAACTTCCGGAGGAGGGGCGCGCATCATGGCGCCGAGGACTTACCAATGCCTTTGAAGATCTGTGGCAGAGGGTTCGGCACGGGGCTCGTGCTGGTGGTGTTGGTGGCGTCGCAAACCGGATGCTCCAGCGAGAGCACGCTGCGCGAAGATCGCACGCTGGATGGTGACTCGGGGTCCGCCGGCGAGGGGGTCGACGGCACCGGCGGTCGCGGGAGCGGTGGCGAGGACGCATCGGGGGGGCGAGCGTCGGGCGGGCGGGGAGGGGCTGACGGCGCTGGCGGCAGCGACGGCGGCGCGGGCACCGGCGGCCTGGGTACCGGCGGCTCGAGCGCGGGCGGGATCGCGGGCACCGCCGACGGCGGTGGTGCAGGAGAAGTCTCGACCGGAGGGGAAGCCGTCACGAGCGGCGGCTCCGGCGGCACGACCGGCGGCGGTGAGGCAGGAGAAGCCTCGGCTGTCGGTGGTGCGGCCCCGAGCGGCGGCGCTGGTGGGAATGGCGAAGCCGGCGGACCAGGCGGCGCGGCCGCAGGGGGCGCTCCGGCGGGCGGAACGGGCGGGGCTTCTGGACATGCCGGCAGCGCGGGCGCGGCCGGGGCTTCGTCGTCCTGTGGCGCGGGGTGGCATTGCGCACTGCCGGCACCCGCCGACTGGCTCGGCCCGGTCGTCGTCGGACTGGGGTCGTTGCCCTGCTCGGCCGCGGGAGGGTACCCCAAGAAGGAACTGGATCTTCACTCGGGGATCTTGCCGGGCACGCCCGATTGCGTGTGCGAGTGTGCCGCCGACTCGACGACCTGCCGGGCCAGCGTCACCAACTGGGACAACTCCATCTGCGATGACAACCCGCTGGGGGGCTCGTGGCTCGACGTCGGAAGCTGCGTGGGACTCGACTGCTACTCCGAGACGTACGTCGGCCTCGAGGTGCGCCCGTCGGGCTCGTGCACCATGCAGGAGTCGTCCAGCATCCCGACCCCGACCTGGGCTGAGGATCTCCGTGTGTGTGGCGGCGCGAGCGACCTCGGAGGCTGCGGGGGAGGCCAGCTCTGCCTGCCGGAGCCAGCCGCTCCGTTCCCCGACACCTGCGTCTACCGTGAGGGGAGCCACGCCTGTCCGGCGGAGTACCCGGTTCGAACCGTCCGCCACCAGGGGTTCGACGACCTCCGCTCCTGCTCCGAGTGCACCTGCGGGGCGTTGAGCGGAGCTCGATGCGAGGCCGTGGTGGACCTGTACTCCGGGTCCGGTGGCAATGACTGCGCCACGCTGGGCGCGAACGATCACGTGCTGACCTATCCGGCCGATCCGTTCTGCCTCGGGTGCGGCGGGTATGACGGCGCCATCCTGCGGTCAACCGCCGTGATCGACGCTGGCTCCTGCTCGCCCATCGGCGGCGAGCCGTCCGGATCGGTCGTCGAGACCGGTGCCACCACGCTTTGCTGCATGCTGTGATTGGAGGTCCCCGACCATGCTCCGCGCTCGCCGTCGCTGGCTCTCGTTGTCCCTGCTCCCGGTGGCGCTCGCCTGCTCCAGCAAGACGAACCTCGACCCCGGGAGCACCCGGCGCGAGGGACCGGACGGCGCGTACGCCGAGGCGTCTGGTGACGGGGCCGGGGAGCTCGGCGACGGATCCATTGTGCGCGACGACGGGCAGTGCCCCGAGCTCTCGGATGGCTTCCAGGCCGAGGGTCGCGTGTACCTGTTCGAGCCATCGGACGTGACCTTCGCGGGAGGCGTCACGGTGGCGGTGCCGTACGAGGCCAGCTCCGGCGAGGACCTCGAGCTCCTCACGGCGCTCCCCGACGGAGAGTGGCGGCGGACCTCGTCCAGCGAGGGTGACGGCGTCCTGATCGCCGAGGTCCGCTCCCTCGGCTGCTTTGTCGTGGTCACGGTGGACGATGGTGGCGACGCCGGCGGGGCGACCGGCTCCGGCGGCTCGGGCAGCGGTGGGCGCGGTGGTGCGGGCGGGGCGATCCCCGGCGGCGGTAGCGGCGGAGATGGCGAGGACGGTGGTGAGACGGGCGCTCCGACGGGCGGCCAGGGAGGGCTCGCGTCCGGTGGCCGAGGCGGCACCGGCGGCTCCGAGCCCGACCCCGGCGGTGGAGCCGCGGGCGAGCCGGCAGTCGGCGGGGGCGGCGCCGATGGGGGCGGGGGCGAAGCGGGCGGAAGCGGCGCGGGCGGTGCTCCCGAAATCGGCGGCGCCGGTGGCAGCGGCGGGTCCAGCGGCGCGGGCGGTGCCATCGAAACCGGCGGCGCCGGCGGTAGCGGCGGGACCAGCGGCAGCGGCGGGACCGGCGGCAGCGGCGGCACCGGTGGCAGTGGCGGGTCCGGCGGCGGCACCGGTGGCTCGGGTGGGGCATTGAGCTGCGCCGCGCCCAATACCTGCGTGCCCTTGCCTCCGGACGGATGGACGGGGCCAGTGTCGTTCGCGTCCGTCAGCGCCGGGCTCAGCCTCTCGGCCTGCCCCGCGTCCTACCCGACGGAGCTGGCCGCCCTGCACGAAGGGCTCGACGTGCCGTCGGGTGGCTGCGGGTGCTCGTGCGAAACCGGCACGCGCCGCTGTGATCTCGTGGGTACCCAGTCGGGGAGGATCACCCCCTCGGGAGACTGCGACTCACCGCCCTCCGAGGACGACTGCATCGACGCCGCCTACGTGCAGCCGTGCACGGCGGTGCCCGCCCTCGGCATCCCGGCGGCAGACTTCGCCCGCGACGTGCGCCTGTGCGGTGGTGCGGACGTCGTCGCGGGTTGCGATGCCGGCTCGCGTTGTGTCCCCTTGCCGGAAGCCCCGTATTCGACGCTCTGCGTCTTCCAGGCGGGAGAGCTCGAGTGCCCGGTCGAATACCCCGACGCCCACACCTTCGCGAGCACCATCGACGACGGTCGAAGCTGCACCGCCTGCTCCTGCAGCCCGGAGGCTGGGTCCTGCTCGCTGACCGTGGAGGTGTGCTCGGTAGGGTTCTACGACGTCACGCTCCAGAGCTCCTTCGGAGCCTGCGAGCAGCTCGTCAGCAGCGATGGAGACGGCCTTACCATCACGGACACGAGCTTCTCCGGGACCTCCGCCTGCGACCCGTCTGGCGGCGAGGTCACCGGCACGGTGGAGCTGGCCGAGTTCATCACCGTCTGCTGTGCGGAGTAGCCGTCCGGCGCCGGTGGGCCGCGCCGCCCGCGGCGGGGGGACGCTGCTCCCCGCTGTCGGCTGCTCGTCGGCGCGGGGCCGGTGCCGGCCGCGGCGGGGCGTGATCACGGGGCGCTCTCCGCTAAGATCCCCGGTCATGTCGCTCAAGCAGACCGCCACCCGGGTCGCCGAGGGGCACTACGTGCTGCCGCGCCAGGGGGAGATGCGGGTCGAGGCGCACGCGTTCCTGTCGTCGGCGCTCTTCGAGGCCGCGGAGGAGGCGCTCTGGCGGCAGCTCGCGGCGGGGGCGTCGTACCCGGGGGTGATCGGCGCCTACGCGATGCCGGACGGGCACGCGGGCTTCGGGGGGCCGGTGGGCTGCGTGCTGGTCACCGAGGACACCCTGATCCAGGCGGGGGCGGGCTACGACATCTCCTGCGGGGTGGTCTGCCTCGCGGTGGAGCTCGGGGCGAACGCGGTGCGGAGCTGGCACCGGCGCGAGGCCTTCGTCCGCGAGGTCGAGGCACGGATCGCGACCGGCGTCGGCTCCGCGCGGCCGTCCAAGATGCCGCGCTTCGGCCCGGATGACGCCGAGGCCGTGCTCCGCTACGGGGCGCGCGCGCTCGGCGTCGACGCCGAGGTCTGCGAGCGGCAGTTCATCCCCGTACCCGAGGGGCTCGACCTCGGGCGGGTCGCGCGCGCCCGTGACAAGGTCCTCCCGCAGCTCGGGAGCGTGGGCGGGGGCAACCACTTCGTCGAGCTCCAGGTGGATCGCGACCGCGGCGAGGTCTTCGTGATGGTGCACTGCGGCTCGCGGGGCTACGGCTGGCAGACCGCCGAGCACTTCTTCTTCGAGGGCGCGCGGCTGCGCGGGCTCGCGCCGAAGCACCGGCAGGCGGCGTGGCTCCGCGTCGACGAGCCGCTCGGCCGCGAGTACTGGGCCTACCACAACAGCGCCGCCAACTACGCGATCGCCAACCGCCACGTGATCGTGCGCGGGGTGCAGGAGGCCCTGCGCGAGGTCTTCGGCGCCGAGAGCGAGGTCTACTACGAGATCAGCCACAACCTGGTGCAAGAGGAGACGCTCGTGCTCCCCGACGGCACGCAGCGGCGCGGCTTCGTGCACCGCAAGGGCGCCACGCGCGCCTTCCCCGCCGGGCACCCCGACCTCGCGGGGACGCGCTGGGAGGCGACGGGACACCCGGTGCTGGTGCCGGGCTCGATGTACGAGGGCGCGGCGGTGCTCTTCCCCGAGGCGGGCGCCTACCGCGCGGCTTGCTCGGTGAACCACGGCTCGGGACGGAAGCTCGCGCGGGGCGCCGCCAAGCGGAAGCTCGAGCCGAAGCAGCAGCGCATCGACGACGAGATGCGGCAGGTGCGGCGGACGTTCGGCGGGGTCACGATCGAGGGCATCGTGCAGAACCACCGGCACACCCCGCTCGACGAGTGCGGGCACGTCTACAAGGACCTCGACGCGGTGCTCGCCGTGCTCGAGTCCGCCGGCATCGCCCGCGTGGCGCGGCGCCTGTACCCCGTCGCCAACGTGAAGGGGACGGACTAGCGGCGCCCGCGGGGGGCGCTACTCCGCGCCCGCGGGGCGCCGGAGCTCGGCCTCGCGCCGGAAGCGCGGGTGGGAATATTTCCCCTGGCGCCGAGGTCCAGGCCCGGATCGGCGCAGAGCTCGCACGTCGCCTGGTCGGCGACGCCGTACGCGCTACCCTGCCACCGGTACCGCGTCCAGACGAAGTCGTTGCCGGCGCAGCCGTTCGCCACCGTCGTCTGGACGTCGCGCACGCTGCCGCTCGACTCCTCGAGCCGCTGAAGCTCCGCGCCCACCACGTCGCCCGCGCGCCGCAGAAAGGGGGGGGGGAGAGGTCGAGGAGGTGCAGCCAGGCCGCCTGCCCCCGGTCGCAGCCCGCGGCGACCTCGCTCTCCACGGCGTCGTTTCCGTCCAGGTCCGGCAGCGGTCGGTCGGGCAGGGGTTCCCCGCTCGCGGGAAGTCGGACGGTCGGGGCACTCTGCCCCAGGACTCCGCCAGCCCCCGCCGCAACGGTCCGCGAGGTGACTCACGGCGGGGCGAAAGGGATCGGTGACACACCCGCGCTCGTCCGTGTCGGGCGGCGCTGCGGGCGAGCCGGCCGTGCTCGGTCCCCCGGAGGCCGCGATCGCCGGAGCGGCCGTCACTTCGGCGGGCGTCGCCGGAACTGCACGCGCGGGCGCCGTGGCCGCCGGCGTTGCCGTCGACGGGGCCGCCGCCGGCAGCGGAGGACGCCCTACCGGTGGCGCGGACACGGCCGCGCCGCGCCCAGGCCGCAGCCGAGGAGCATCGCCGCGCCGAGCGACCAGCAGGGCGAGGACCGGATCGGGAGCGAGCGCGCGCGCAACTCCGAGCCAGAACCCTCGGGGCGGCTGCCGTGCCAGTCGCGTTCGAGCCACGCCCGATTGGCGACCACGGTCGGGGACGGTGGCGCCTCGACCTCCCGTCATCGGCGCCAGCGGCGCGCCGCTCGCCGATGAGGAGCGAGGCGCCTGCGGCGATCGAGCAGCGGCGACAGCTCGGGTCCGGGGGTCGGGGCGTCAGCCGCGTCGCGACTCCTTTCCCGCCGTGCGACTGCGCTCGCAGCGCCCGCCGGGCCACGAGCTCATCGGTGAGGGTCGGCCTCCGGTGGCGTCGCCCCCGTGGTTTCGTGGCGCTTGCTCGCCGGGCTAGGATCCCCCCGCCATGCGCAAGGCCATCGCGAAGATCCTCGAGGCGGCTTCCCTCCGCGAGCTCGAGGCGCGCGTGAAGGCCGAGTCGCCGCACCGACTGCGGCCGGCGCTGATCGCGGAGTACGAGCGTCTCTTCCGCTACCGGAACATCGAGGAGTGGAACCAGCTCGTGCGCGTCTGCGAGGCGCTCGCGCTGGTCGGATGGGGCGAGCGGGAGCCGGTCGAGGCGCTGGCCGAGCGCTGGCTGAACGGATCCTGGTACACGACGCTCCGCACTCGCGAATTCGAGAAGCTCGCGGGTCACGGCAACACGGCGGGCGACGCCCGGGAGGCGGAGTGGTCCCGGCGGGGGTCGTCGTTCGTACTGCGTGGCGGCGCGGACCAGCGGGATCGAGGCGTCGCGCGTCTGGCGAGCCAGCGGCTGCCCCTGCCGAAGAACCCGCTCCTCATCCAGCGCACGGTCGCCAATCATCAGCGCTCGGCGGCGGCGTTCGTGGAGGCGCTGGGTGCGTTGCGCCTCCGGCTCGACCGCGAGCTCGTCGGCCGCCGCTACGGGGAGGGTTTCGAGCACGTGGCGATCGACTGCAGCTTCAGCAATCACGATGACCCGGAGCGGACGGTGCGCTGGGAGTACTTCCACGACGAGGAGGACCTCCCGAAGCGGCCGCCGTGGCGGTGCTTCGTGCGGCCGCGGCTCGATCTCGGGAAGCTGACGCGGCACGACGATCGCTGGCGCTGGCGGGTCGTCCGCCATTTCACGCGCGCCGAGGGTGAGCTCCCGCTCGGCGCGCAGAAGCGGCTCTTCGGGGAGGACCTGCGGGCGATCCTCGTGGCGCTGGCGGACAGGCTCGCCAGGAAGAAGGTTCGGTACGACGTCGAGCGCCTGCGCGCCGATCTCGACGTGGTGCTCTCGACCTGGTGACGAGGGGGGCGCCCCGGCTCGCGCCGCGGCCACCGGAGTGACGGCGGGGATGCTTCGGCCCCGCCCGGACCCGGCCCCCGGGGACTCGACGGCAGGGGGCGCCACACCATGCACCCCAGCGGGACCGCGCATGACCAGAGCCGACACGTCCGCAGGGCCGCACGCGATCGGGATGGAGCCGCGGCGGGTGGCACGGGGACTGGGCGCGCTCCCGCTCTATCGCCCCCAGGGGATCCGCGACTCCTGCGCGCTCGCCTGGGGGAGGGCCGACACCCCGGCGCCGGGCGCCGCGACCGCCGACGCCGCGCATCGCGTGCATCGCTATTTCGCCGACGCCCTGCCGTTACACCTGGCCGACGAGGACGAATCGCTGGAGCCCCGCCGGCGCGGCTGCGCGCACGAGCTCGACGCCGCGCTCGACCGCGTGAGCCGGGAGCAGCGCGCGCACGCGCCCCTCGTCGCGCGGCTGTGCGAGCTCACCCGCGCGCTGGCCGACGATCCGGCGCGGCTCGCCGGCCTCGGCGCCGAGCTCTCGAGCCTGGCGCAAGAGCTCGAGCGGCAATTGCTCGACCACCTCGAGCAGGAGGAGCACGCCGTCATCCCCGCGATCGCGGCGCACCTCGCGCCGGACACCCGGGCGCGCATCGCCGCTGAGTTCGCCGCCGGTCGCGCGCCAGCGACCTTGTCGATGAAGGAGCCCGGGCCGGTGAAGGAGCCCGAGCCGTGACCGCCGCGCGTCGAGGCGGGCGCCGTCCCCTGTTCTCCGCCCACCCCGAGCGGGTGAGCTGGGGCTACGAGCGACGTCGCCCGGCCAAGGACTTCGCTTGCGGTGATGGATCCGAGCGGGCCATGCACCCCTGCGCTCCTTTCGGCGCCGAGAGGTACGAGGCGGCGCTGCGCGACGACGACGAGCCCTCCGTCACGGCAAAGCGGTGAGCACGGACCCGGGCTCGGGGAGGGGACTGGACGGCTTCGGACCAGGGCCGCGGTGTGGGGTCAGGTGGTTCTCTCGCACTCCCGCTGGCGCGACCCCATACGGATTTCGCCGTGGGTGACGCTAGAACGGCGCGCTGCCCCGCCGAGGGGGGCAATACCTTGCCCCCCCGGTCCCGAAGATTGCGGAAGGCGGGGGAGAAAATCGCGGTCTGCCGTCGGGCGTGCGCGGATGACATCCCTGAGGGGAGTCACCGCGGCTGCCGGCGCCGAGCGTCCGGGCCTCGAGCCACCTCGCGCCGGCCGCTGCTCGCCAAGGAAACCGCCATGACGACCGCGCGCCGCGCAGAGGCCGAGACACCGAGGGTAACGAGGACGCGACCCGCGGGCGTGATTCCGGCGCTGCTGCTCCTGCTCGCTGCGGCCGCGTGCGACATGCAAACCCCCACGCCAGCGGCCTCGCCGGCGTTCGGCGGTGACGGGACCGACCTCGGCACCGGGGGCGCGGCGAGCCTCGGCGGCAACCCTGGCAGCGGCGCCCCCTCGGCGAGCAGTGGTGGCGCGGCGGGCGGGGGCATCGCGACCACCGGCGGTGCGCCCCCGGCGAGCGGGGGCACGGTCGTCGCCACGGGCGGGTTCGTCGTCGCCACCGGCGGCGCCGTCGCGTCAACCGGCGGTGTCGCCCCCGGCAGCGGCGGCGAGGTCGCGGCGACGGGGGGCGAGGTCGCGGCGGGCGGCACGGCGGGGCTGCCCGTCAACCCCGCCTGCCCCGGCGACGCCGCCGCGGCGTACCGGGCGACGCCCGGTACGATCCCCGGCAGCGTCGAGGCCGAGGACTTCGACCCGGCGGGCTACTCCGACACCACCGAGGGCAACGAGGGCGACGCTTACCGGACCGACGTCGACGTCGATCTGAAGGCGCAGGACGGCGGGTTCTCCGTCGGCTGGATGACGGCGGGGGAGTGGCTCGAGTACACGGTGAACGTCCTGGTCGAGGGCGACTACACCGTGACCGTCCTCGCCGGCGCGGTCGAAGCGGACCGCACGCTCGAGCTCTCCCTCTGCGGCGCCCCGCTCGGCGGCCCGATCGCCGTGCCCCGGGTCGCGGACTGGGGCGAGCTCGCGACCGCGGTCGCGGGCCCCGTGCACCTCGCCGCGGGGCTGCAGGTGCTCCGGGTGCCCGTGGGCGGCGCCGCCTTCCTCGCCCTCGACCGCCTGATCTTCACCGAAGGGGTCGCCGGCACCGGGGGCGCCCCGGGCACGGGCGGCGCGGCGACGGGCGGCGCGGCGACGGGCGGCGCGGGCACCGGCGGCGCGCCCCACCGGAAGTTCGTGGGCAACATCACCACCGGCTGGAACGCGGCCCTCGACACCAACGGCATGGTCTTCTCGGACCACTGGGATCAGGTGACCCCGGAGAACGCCGGCAAGTGGGGCTCGGTGCAGTCCTCGGTGACCAGCAACTTCAACTGGTCCACGCTCGACTCCATCTACGACTACGCCCAGAACAAGGGCCTCATCTTCAAGCAGCACACCTTCGTGTGGGGGTCCCAGCAGCCGAGCGGGTCCATCACCGAGTCCCACGTCCGCACCTGGATCCAGGAGTTCTGCGCGCGGTACCCCGAGACGCGGCTGATCGACGTCGTGAACGAGCCCCCGCCGCACACCGAGCCGAGCTACTCGAACGCGATCGGCGGCGGCACCAACGGCGACTGGGCGTGGATCGCGAACGCCTTCCGCTGGGCCCGGGAGTCCTGCCCGAACGCGATCCTGATCCTCAACGACTACAACAACATCGAGTGGGCGGATCAGACCCAGCACTTCATCGACATCGTGCGCACCATCCAGGCCGCCGGGGCGCCCATCGACGCGGTCGGCGCCCAGGCGCACGGCCTGAGCGGTGGGGGCTCGTCGCAGAACATGCAGAACCTGCTCACGCGCCTGCACGAGGAGACGGGCCTGCCCGTGTACATCACCGAGTACGACATCGATCAGGCCAACGACGCGGATCAGCTCGCGCGCTACCAGCAGCACATCCCGTTCTTCCTCGAGACCGAGTGGATCCACGGGATCACCGTGTGGGGCTGGATCTACGGCTCGACCTGGGTGCCGGCGAGCGGGCTGGTGCGGACGGACGGCACCGTGCGGCCGGCGATGACCTGGCTGATGGAGACGCTCGAGCGGCCCGTGCCGTGAGCGGATCTCGCGCGACCTCGTGCCCTGCGTGCCCGGGCCTCGTGATGCCGACCCTCCGATGAAGTAGGATCCTCCCATGCGAAGACTCGAGCTCGGCCTGTTGCTCTTGCTGGCACTCTGGGCGCTGCGGTGCGGGGAGCCCGCGGGGGACGGGGGCACCGCGAGCGGCGGCGCGGCACCGACCGGGGGCGCGAACACGGGCGGCGCGGCGACGGGCGGCGCGGCGACGGGAGGGCAGGGTACCGGCGGGCTCTTGACGGGCGGCGTGAGCACGGGCGGCATCGGCACGGGCGGCGTCGGCACGGGCGGTGTCGGCACGGGGGGCGCGAGCACGGGTGGGCTCTC
>CAYVRP010000100.1:0-23846 GCA_964454025.1 uncultured Polyangiaceae bacterium
AGAAATCGTCCGCTCGCGCGATCCAGCGTCCCCCCCCCAGCGCGAAATCCAGGCTTATGGGACGAGGAGCGGCGCACGAAGGGGCCGGTGTTGGCGGTGCTGCTCGGCTCCTCGGCCCTGCTCGTGCACCGGGGCGCGAGCGAGAGCCTGGCCGGCCGCTTCTTCCTCCATCGTTGCCAGCACTGGTCCTGGGACGAGTGCCGACGAGCCTTCGGCTGGGATCTCGACCGCTGGCTGTTCTTGGGCGGCTATCCCGGCGCCGCCGCGTTGGCCGCCGACGAGGCGACCTGGAAGCGCTACGTGACCGACTCGTTGATCGACGTCGCCCTGTCACGCGATGTGCTGGCCCTGCAGACCGTGACCAAGCCAGCCCTGCTACGCCATCTCTTCGCGTTGGCAGCGGCCTACCCGGCGCAGATCCTCTCCTACAACAAGATGCTCGGACAGCTCCAGGACGCGGGCAACGTCACGACCCTGGCCGGCTACCTCCGTCTGCTCGAAACCGCGTTCCTGGCGTCCGGGTTGGAGCTCTTCTCCCAGGGACAGGTGCGCAAGCGCGGCAGCAGCCCCAAGTTGATCCTCTGGAACAACGCCCTCGTCACCGCGCTCTCGCTGCGCTCGCGCCGCGAAACCCTGGCCGATGGCGGCCTCTACGGCCGCCTGGTCGAGAATGCGGTGGGCGCCCATCTGCTCTGTGGGTTGCCGTCCACCGAGTTCGCCGTGACCTACTGGCGCAATGGTTACCAGGAGGTCGACTTCGTGGTGACCCACGGCAGACGCGTCTGGGCCATCGAGGTCAAGAGCGGCCGTCCCGGCAGGCTCTCGGGCCTCGCGGCCTTCCGGAAGCGATACCCGAAGGCCCAGGCGCTCCTGTTCGGCGGCGAAGGTGTGCCGCTCACCGAGCTGTTCGGCCGCCCCGCGGTGGATTGGTTCGCGTAGGCGGAGCAGCAGCCGGTCATGGCGCTGGCGCGACGGGCCGTGCGACGGCGGGGTGCGGGCGCCAACGTCGCCGCGCCCGCGCCGCCCTCAGCGCCGCCCTCAGCGCCGCCCTCAGCGCCGCCCCCGCCCCTTTCGCGTCACGCGCAGCAGCGCGGTCCGCGGGTGCATCTCGAGGCGGCCGCGGTCGTCCTCGCCGCGGAGGAGGCGGAGCGCGCCCGCGTAGGCGATCATGGCGGCGTTGTCGGTGCAGCTCCTAAGCGGGGGGATGATCACGCGGATCCCGTGGCGCGCGGCGGCCTCGGTGGCGCGCGCGCGGAGCTGCCGGTTGGCCGCGACGCCGCCGCCGAGCACCAGCTCGGCGACGCCCTCCTGGCGCGCGGCGCGCACGGCCTTGCCCACCAGCGTCTCGACCACGCGGGACTGGAACGCGGCGCAGAGGTCGCGCAGGGTCTGGTCGTCGCCGGGGCGGCCGTGGAGCGAAACCCAGCGGGCCACGTTGGTCTTGAGCCCCGAGAAGCTAAACTCCAAGGTGGCCCGGCTCGACATGGGGTGCGCCAGCGGGATGGCGCGCGGATCGCCCTCGCGCGCCAGCCGGTCGATGATGGGGCCGCCCGGGTAGCCGAGGCCGAGGAGCTTCGCGATCTTGTCGAAGGCCTCGCCGGCCGCGTCGTCGCGGGTGGCGCCGAGCTCGGTGACGTGCGACAGCTCGAGGCCGTCGACACGGTAGAGCGCCGTGTGCCCGCCCGACGCGAGGAGCGCGACGAAGGGCAGCGACGGCGGCGGCGGCGCGTCCCCCGCGGGGTGGCGGAGGAACACGGCCAGCAAGTGCCCCACCAGGTGATCCACGCCCACCAGCGGCCGGTCCGTCGCCCATGCCAGCCCCTGCGCCACCTGCACGCCCACCAGGAGCGCCCCCGAGAGCCCCGGCCGCGCGGTGACCGCGATCCCGTCGATCTCGGCGAGCGACTTGCCGGATCGGTCGAGCGCGGCCTCGACCACGGGACGGACGGCGCGCATGTGGTCGCGGGCGGCGAGCTCTGGCACCACGCCGCCGTAGGGCGCGTGCAGCGTCACCTGGCTCTGCACGACGTCGCTCAGGATCGTGCCGTCCTCGGCGACGACCGCCGCGCCGGTTTCGTCGCAGGACGTCTCGATCCCGAGGACCAGCATGGGGGGTGCTCCTTACGACACGCCGCCCGGCTGTCAATCCGGGGGGTCGCTCAGAACCCGCAGCCGCCACGGCGCCGGGTGAGTCGGAACTCGGCGAAGCCGGGGCGATCGACGGCCCGGGTGTCCTCGTCGGGCTCGGGCGCGGGCTTGAAGAGCCGGAGCTCGACCGAGTCGTCGCGCAGCAGCGACAACACGCCGAGGAGGGATCCGGCGCAGGTCGAGTCGACCCACGTTAGGAGGTTATGCTCGCGCCCGTCGCCGAAATCGAGCTGGGAGACGGGATCGTGGAACGCCTCCGAGACGGCCCGGAGGCGGGCGTCGCGCAGCAGCGCCTCCGGCGCGCAGATCCCGGTCAGCTCGTCGTCCGTGCGCACGCGGCCCGGGTAGCGCGCCAGGCCGTCGACGTCGAGCTCGAGGCTCATCCGCACCGTCTCCGCCTCGGCCCCGTCCGGCAGGAAGCCGGTCTGGAAGGACCCGCCCACCAGCTTGCCGCAGTAGGCGTCTTCCCCGCTGGTGTCGAACCGCTCGAGGTCCCGGCAACCGGCGGCGCCGATCGCCGCCACGAGGCCGAGGATCCCCAGCGTCACTCGCTCGGTCATCGCTCGAGCTCCCGCGCTGCGGCCGCGCGCACGCGCGGCTCGGGGTCCAGCTTCGCCGCACGCCGGAGCGCCGGCCGCGCCGCCTCGCCCTGTACCGCGGCGAGCGCGCGGATCGCGGCCTCGCGGACCAACGCCGTCGCATCCTCGCGCGCCGCGCGCTCGAGCGCGGCGCCGACGGCGCTGGTCCGCGCCACGGGCCCCATGGCGGCGAGCGCGTCGGCGGCCCACACGCGGGGGGGCCAGTCGCCGGCCTCGGCGAGGAGCGCCGCGACCGCCGCCGCCGCCTCGCCGTCGGGGCGCGCCGACACTGCGGCGAGCGCCGCGCGTTGGACGACGGGGACGGGGTCGGTCAGCGCCGCGAGCACCGCCGCCCGGGCGGCGGGCTCCGGCCGCGACGCGAGCAGCTCGAGCGAGCGCGCGCGGATCTCGGGCGACGGGTGGACGGCGAGGGCGAGGAACGCCGGCACCACCGCGGCCGCGACGCGCTCGGCGCCGGCCGCCGCCGCGGCGCGCTCGGCCGGCGGCGCCCCGGCGAGGTCGGCGGTGAGCGGGGCGAACCCCGCGTTGCCCTCGAGGGGGCGGATCGCGTCCGCCACCGCGCGGGCGCGCTCGGGCGAGCTGACGGCGGCCGCGGCCGCCGCCCGGGCCAGCGGCGCCGCCAGGCGCTCCAGCGCGGCCACCCGCTCGGCGCGCGTGTATCCCGTGGGGCGCAGCGACTCGAGGCAGCGCGCGACGTCGACGCGGCCCTCCCCCGGGGGCAGGAGCTCGGCGGGCTCGCGGAGCTGCCCGGTGGCGAGCAGCGCAGCGGCCGCGGCGGCGGCGCGCTGGACCTCGGGATCCGCAGCGACCAGGGCGTCGGCGACGACGCGGTCCACGTCGGGAGCACGCACTCGCACCAGGCCGAGCACCGCCGCACCGCGCACGGCAGGGTCGGCGGAGGCGGCGAGCTCCGTGAGCACGTCCACGCTGGCGCCACCGCCCAGGCGCCCGAGGGCGTCGGCGGCCGCGGCGCGCGGCAGCGGCCCCCACCCTGGCTCCCGCGCGACGTCGACCAGGAGCGCCCGGGAGCGCGGATCGGGGAGCAGGCCGAGCCCCAGCGCGCCCAGGGCGCGCAGGCTCGGCGCCTCGCTCGCGACCAGCGCGGCGAGCAGCCCCCGAGCGCGCGGGTGGCGCATGCGCGCGACGCCCCAGGCCGCCGCGACCACCACCGGATCGCCCTCGTCCGCGCGCGCCCGCCCCTGGTCGAGCAGCACCGCTTCGAAGCGCGGCAGGAGCGCCGGATCGCCGAGCGCGCCCGCCGCGATCATGGCCCGGGCTCGGAGATCCGGCGCGGCGGGGCCGGTGGCGTACGCGATCAGCGCGGGCCCCGCGCCCGGGTTGCGGATGCGGGACAACAGCTCGATGGCCACCCGCTGCTGCTCCTCCCGGTCGTCGGAGAGCGCGTCGAGGAGGGGCTTGACCGCGCGCTCGCCGATCCGCCCGAGCGCCTCGCGCGCGGCCGCCGCCGCCGCGGGATCCTCGGCGAGGGTCCGGTGCACGAGCGGCAGCGCGAGGACCCCGTAGAGCTCGACGAGGAGCCGCCGGTAGAGCGGCCGCTGCGGGTTGCCGAGCGCGATCGGCAGCAGGTCCCGCTCCAGCACCTCGAGGTCCCCGCGCCCGAGGTGGATCTGCATGCTGAGCCGCGCCGCGCGCGCCACCAGCTCCTCGTCCGGCGCCGCGCGCACCACCCGCCGGAGGAGCTGGTCGGCCTCCGCCACCTCGCCCTCGCCGAGGAGCAGGTCCGCGAGCTCGAAGTAGGCCGGGAACAGGCGGTCGTTCTTGAGGATCGCCTGCCGGAGCTGCAGGATCGCGGGCTGCGTCTGCTGCCGCCGGCGATACATCTCGCCCAGGCGACGGTGACCCTCCGCGTCGTCGGGGCTGAGGTCGACGGCGCGCGCCGCGTAGGCGACCGCCTCGTCGTCGGCGTAGAGCTCCGCCGCGTACTGCGCCATCCGCTGGTAGTACTCGCGGGCTCGCTTGGGGTCGGCCTCGACCAGCCGCGCGAGGACGTCGATCGCCGGGCGCAACTTGCGCTGGAGCACCAGGACCCGCTCGAGCGCGGAGAGGCTCGCCACGTCGCCGGGCGCGGCCCCGGTGATGGTCAAGAGCGTGCGCTCGGCCGCCGCGTGGCGCTGCGGGCGGAGCTGCACCTCGGCCAGCAAACGCCCCGCCTCCAGGTCGGGCGGCGTCGCCCTCAGCCGCCGCTCGAGCGGGGCCTCGCGCCGCTCCAGGGTGCCCATCAGCGCCCACAGCGTGACCACGTGCTGCCGGGCCTCGCGGGAGAGCTGCGGGTCCTGCGCGCTCGTCGAGAGCAGCCGCTCCCAGATCGCGAGCGCCTGATCGTACCGGCGCCGCCGCTCGGACTGCTTCGCGCTGGGTCCGGTCCGCTCGAGCGCGAGCGCGTAGGCCTTCTGGTACTTGAGCGCACCGCCGCCGGCCTTCACCGCCTCCGCCAGCGAGGCCAGCCCCTCGTCGACGAGCCCGTGCTCGAGGGTCACCTCGCCGAGTGCGAGGAGGGCGGCGGCGCGGCTGCCGCCCGCGCCGAGGAGCCGCTGCCAGGTCCGCCGGGCCTTCTCCTGGTCGCCCTCGTCCCAGTAGCGGTTGCCGAGCTCGACCAGATGCCGGGGATCTTGCACGCCGAGCGCCGTCAGGCGCTCCAGCAGCTGCCGCGCGCGGGCCTTCTCCTCCATGCGCTCGTAGTAGTCGACGAGGGCGGCGAGGGTCTCCTCGTCGCCCGCGGACCGGGCCTCGAGCTCCGCCAGGCGGCGCAGGGCCTGGTCGCGCTCGCCGCGCTGGATCAGCGCCTCGGCGAGCTGGAAGACGAAGTCGGGGTTGTGCGGCGCGGCGCGGATGAGCGCCTCGTACTCGGTGATGGCCGCACCGAGGTCGCCCTGGATCTGCAAGAGCTGGATCACCTTGAGGCGCAGCTCGAGGTCCCCGGCCTCCAGCGTCAGCGCGCGGCGAAAGGTTTCGAGCGCCCGCTGCACCTGCCCGGTCTCCTCGTACAGGCCGCCGAGCATCCGGAGCTCTTGCGCGTTCGGCGCGCGCTGCTGCTCGAGCTCGGCGACGAGCTCGCGGAGCCGATCGTCGGCGCGGTAGATCTCGACGATGATCTCGTAGATCTCGCGCCGGATCCCCGCCTGCGCCCCGGCCACGGCGAGCGCGCGGCGCAGGGTCGCGAGCGCGGCCGCGCGGTCCCCGGCCTTGGCCTGGGCGTGCCCGAGATCGCGGAGCGCGGGACCGAGGACGCGGTTGTCCCCCGCGGCCGCGGCGACCACCGGCTGGTACTCGGCCACCGCCGCCGCGTAGTCGCCGCGCACGAAGAGCTCGCGCCCGAGCTCGCCGCGCACGTAGAAGGACCCCTGCGCGCGCCGGACGAGCTCCTGGTGGTAGCGCCGGGCCCCAGCCACGTCCTTGAGATCCAGGCAGAGCGTCATCAGCTGCCGGAGCACCGGCTCGCGCTCCGCGTCCGTGGTGAGCAGGGGCAGCGCTGCCTCGTAGCGGGCGCGGGCTCCCGCGCGGTCGCCGCGATCGGCCAGGAGCTCGGCGAGCGCGAGCTGCGCCACCGAGCGCCCCGGCTCCTCCGCGATGGCGCGCTCGTAGGTCGCCACCGCGCGCGCGCCATCCCCCGCCTGGCGGTACACGCCGGCGAGGGCCACCAGCGCGCTCCACCGCTGGGGGCCGGGAGCCTGTGACCGCTGCTCGAAGTCGGCGATCAGCGCGTCGAGCTTGCCGTCGCGCTGCCGGTAGAGGTCGGCGAGCCGCTGCAGCGGGAAGGCGGCGCCGGGCTGCGCCAGCACGATGCCCGTGTAGCGGGCGATCAGCGCGGCCTCGCTGGGACCGGCCGCGGCCCCGTCCGCTGGGGTCGGGCGCGCCGCGGGGGCCGGGACCGCGCCGCCGCCTGGTCGTGGGGCCGGGGCGGCCGCGCCCGGCTTCGGCTTGCGGCGCCCGCCCGGGTTGAACTGGCCGTGCGCCTCGCCCGTCACGCCCTGCGCCAGCAGCAGGGCGCCGAGGCAGACCAGGGCGAGGGGTCGGCGCGTCACGCGGGGAAGCGTACCGACCCGCTCGCGCTCCCGCCACCGGGGACGGTGGCTCACGGCCCCCCGGGCCGCGATCGGGTGGCAAGGTGCACCGGGATCGGTCTTGTCCATCCCCCTCGTGCCACGCTGCGTGCTACACCGCGGCCCATGCTTTCGTTGGGCCGCGACCTGACCGGGAGCGGGCGCGAACGCCTCGGCACGGCGTTGCGGGCGGTCACGCTGGCGACGGCCCTCGGGGCGATGGTCACCCTCGCCTGGGAGTTCGCGCGGCTCGGACCGCTGCTCCCGGCGTTCCTGAGCCGCAACGAGCTCGAGATGGCCCGCCGGATGGCGATGATCCGCGAGGTCGCCGCCGGGGCCGGGGCGGCGGCGGTCGGCGCCGCCGTCCTGATCGGGTCCGCATGGCGCGCGGGGCGCTCGCTCACGGCGCTGGAGCGTATCCTGTGGCTGCTCAGCCCGGCCTTGCTCCTGCCGGTGGTCCCGGTGGTGACCGCGACGCTCGCGTGGCGGGGCAAGCACGAAAACCTCCTGGTCTTGGTCACGACCCTCCTCTTCGTGACCGAGGTGCTGGCGCTCCGCGCGCTGACCTCCGCGCCCGACGGCCTCCGCGCGCTCCTCCGCGGCGCCGCGCACCAGACGCCGCGCTGGCTCCGCCGGCACGGGCCCTTCCTGGTCGTCCTCGCCGGCGCCCTCTTCTACGCCGGCTTCATGAGCTTTTACACCGTCCGGTGGCATTACAAGCTCGAGACGGGCAACTACGACCTGTCCATCAACAACAACCTCATCTTCGGCGCCCTGCACGGCAAGTTCCTGCAGAGCCCGGTGACGATGCCGGAGAACCCGGCGGCGTACGGCGCGATCCACGTCAAGCTCGGCACGTATGTCCTGCTGCCGCTGTACGCGCTCTACCCGCGCGCGGAGGCGCTCTTCGTCATCCAGTCGACGCTCCTCGGCCTCGGCGCGCTGCCCCTCTTCGGCTTCGCCCGGCGACACGTCTCGCCGTGGCTCGCGGTGGCCGTCGCGTGCACGTACCTCGTGTACCACCCGATGCACAGCGTGACGTTCACCGACTGCAACTACATCCCGACCGCCACCTTCTTCGTGCTGGCGACGGTGTGGGCGCTGGAGGAGCAGCGCTGGGTGTGGTTCGTCCTGGCCTTCCTGGCCGCCTGCCTGATGCGCGAGGACATCCCGATCGGGCTGGCGGTGGTGGGAGCGTTCTTCGCCCTGAGCGGGCGGCGCCCGCGCGCGGGGCTCTTGATGGCGGCGGTCGCGACCGGGTGGTTCGTCTACCTGCGCTTCTTCTGGATGGAGGAGAAGGGCGAGTGGTGGTTCCCCTCGATGTACAAGGGGCTCTGGTCGCCGGGCGAGGAGGGGTTCAAGAGCGTCATCAAGACGCTGGCCACCAACCCCGCCTTCGTGCTCACGCGGCTGGTGGAGAAAGACCGGCTCTACTACCTGCTCCACCTCTTCGTCCCGCTGGCGTTCCTGCCAGCCCGGCGGTGGTACCTCTGGGCCGCCTTCATCCCCGGCGTGGTGCTGACGCTGCTGGCCACGGACTACAAGCCGCCGACGATGTTCTCCTTCCAGTACGTGATGCACTGGACGCCGTACCTCTTCCTCGCCACGCCGCTCGCGCTCGCCGCCATCGGGGCGCGGCCGGACGACGGTCCCGCGCGGGCCCGGGCGGCCGCCGCGGCGATGCTCTTCGCCGCGCTGGCGCTCCAGTACAACTACGGGGCGTTCCCGGCGCGGGACGGGAGCGTGAAGGGCGGCTACAAGACGGTGGAATTCTCCTTCAGCGAGCAGGAGCGCCGCCGCTACGCCGACCTGCAGGACGTGATCGAGCTCATCCCGCCCGAGGCCTCGGTGGCGGCGACGGAGAACGTGGGTCCGCACGTCTCGTCACGGATCACCATCTACGCCGCCCGCTACGGCCCCTACGACGCCGAGTACTACCTGGCCTCGAGCAAGGAGCTCGATCTCAAGCAGACGCGCCCCAAGCTCAAGGAGGCCCTCGAGAGCAAGCGCTATGGGGTCCTCTTCCGCAAGGGCGACTTCGCGCTGATGAAGCGCGGGCACGACCCCTCGGGCAACGCGGAGCTCATCGCGGACTGGTTCGGCAAGCGCGACCCCGCGGAGGAGGTGGACGACGATCCAGCGGAGGGCGACCACCGGTGAAGCTCATCATCCAGATCCCGTGCCTCAACGAGCGCGACACGCTCGGCCCCACCCTCGACGACCTGCCCCGCCAGGTCGACGGGATCGACGAGATCGAGGTGCTGATCGTCGACGACGGGAGCACGGACGGCACTGCGGAGCGGGCGGTCGAGCTCGGCGTGCACCACATCGTGCGCTTCCCCCAGAACCGGGGCCTCGCCGCGGCCTTCATGGCCGGGCTCGACGCCGCGATACGCCTCGGCGCCGACGTGGTGGTCAACACCGACGCGGACAACCAGTACCGCGGGACCGACATCCCGCGGCTGGTCGCGCCCATCGTGGCCGGGAACGCCGATCTTGTGATCGGTGACCGGCAGACGGACAAGATCGCGCACTTCTCGCCGGCGAAGAAGGTCCTGCAGCGCTGGGGATCCAGCGTGCTCCGGGGGCTCTCGGCCACCGAGGTGCGCGACTCCCCGAGCGGCTTCCGGGCGATCAGCCGGCACGCCGCGCTCCAGCTCTTCGTGCACCACCGCTTCACCTACACGCTGGAGACGGTGATCCAGGCCGGCCGCCGCGGACTCACCGTGGTCAACGTCCCCATCCAGACCAACCCGAAGACGCGGGAGTCGCGCCTCTTCAAGTCGGTGCCGGACTACCTCCGCAAGGCTGGGCCGGTGATGCTGCGGGGCTACGCCATGTACCGCCCGACGCAGATCTTCCTCTCCATCGCCGCGGTGCTCCTGCTCGCAGGGGTAGGACTGGCGCTCCGCTTCTTCGTCGCCTACCTCACCGAGGACGGGTACGCGGGTCACCTGCAGTCGTTGACGGTCGGCACCAGCGCCGTCCTGCTCGCCTTCATCGTCTCGCTGGTCGCCGTCCTGGCGGAGCTCCTGGCGACCAACCGGCGGCTGCTCGAGGAGCTCCTGCTCCGGGTGCGCCGCCTCGACGCCGAGGTCGGTCGGCTCCGCGGCGAGGGCGCGCCGCACGAGGGGATCCTGAGCACCGGGGCGGCGCCCTGGCGCCGGTGAAGCGATGGGTGGAGACGACGCCGAGGTGAGGGCGCGGGAGCCGGAAATCGGCTTGCCCCAGCGCGCGGCACCGCCAGCCCGCGGCCGCCTGGCGGCGATCCTGGGGTGGTGGCCGACCGCGCTCTTCGTGCTGCTCGCCCTCGGTGTGGTGGTCTGGGTGGGGGGGGGCCTCTTCGTCATGCAGCTGTCCGTCTACGACGCCCGCTCCGACTTCTGGGAGCACGCTGGCGTCCTGCGGGCGCTGATGGACTCGCCGCTGTCGCCGCGGAACCCCCACCTCGACACGGCCGACCCGTCGCCGCGGTTCATGCCGCTGTTCGTGCTGGTGGCCATCGCGGCCCGGCTCGCCGGGTACAGCGCCTTGCAGGGGATGGCGCTGGCGGGCACGGTCAACGTCGCGCTCCTCGTCACCGGCGTCTTCGCCTTCTTCCAGGCGTACTTCCGCGATCGCCGGGCGCCGCTCTACGCGCTCGTGGTCGTGCTGGGGAGCTGGTATCACGGCTTCCGCTTCTCCAACGTCTACCAGCTCTACTTCCTGTTCGAGATCGCGGCCTACCCATCCACGGCGGCGGTGGGGTTCACCTTCCTCACCTTCGCCATCGCTGTCCGGGCGCTGCGCGGCCGAGCCTCGTTCTTCTGGCCGGCGCTGGTCGCCCTGAGCATGGCCAACGTGGTGCTCACGCATGCCCTCACCGCGACCATGGCTCTCACCGGCGTGCTCGCGATGGCTTGGCTCGAGCCGGAGATCGGGCGGCGCCGGCGCTGGACGGTCATCACCGCGGCGCTGCTCGCCTGCGGACTGGTCGAGCTGTGGCCGTACTACTCGACCGTGCGGACGGTGCTCAACGGCGAGGAGATCGACACGAGCTGGGTGGTCGACGGGCTCGAAGATCTCGTCGAGCGGGACTTCCGGCGGTGGCACCACCAGTTCTACGACCTCTTCCCGCTCGCACGCACCGTCGGCTTCGCCGCGCTGGGCGGCTACGCGCTCGCCTGCTTCGCCGTCACCGGACGCCACCGCTTCGTGCTCGCCGGGGCGCTGGTGATGCTGGGACCGTTCATCCTCAACACGTTCGTGAAGCTGCCCCTCGGCCACCGCTTCGTCCTGCTCTTCATCGGCTACCTCCAGATCGGCTTGGTCTGGCTCCTCCTCAAGCTCACGCCGAGCTACCGGGAAGCGTGGTGGTGGATCCGGTGGCGGCGCTGGCGCCGCGTCGGCGCGCGTCTGTGCGTGGCCGGGCTCCTGGGCGTGATGGCGACGATCAACGTGCAGAAGGCCCGTAGGGTGAAGGTGCCGCCGCCGAACTCGCAGCGCAACCTCGGCAGCTACTGCCGCGCGGTCGCCGCGGGCGCCTCGACCCGGGCCGTCGTGATGGCCGATCCGGTGTCGTCCTGGCCCCTCCCCGCCTGCGGGGTCAAGGTGGTGGCCCTGCTGCACCAGAACCCGCTGGTCCCCGATCAGCGGGCGCGCAGCGACGCGGTGCGCGCCTTCATGAGCCCGGAGAGCTCGGACCGCCGCCGGGAGGCGATCCTGGAAGAGTACCGGGTGACGCACGTGCTCACCCACCGCCGGTCGCCGAAGAGCCTGGTGAAGTTCCTCCAGAACCGGGCGTCGCGCCGCGCGCTCCCGGGTGGATACGTGCTGCACACCCTGACCAAGTGATCGGCATCCCGCGGCCCCCACCGCGGGCGGGACGCGCCGAGGGTGCGCGCCGCGGTGAAATCGGCTAGGACTCCCCGCGCCCCTTGGCCCTGCGCCAGGTCCGGCACCGGGGGCAGCGACGCGGCGCGCCAGCGGACCCCGCGCCGCGGTCGCGGAGAGGTCGAGCATGAACAAGACCACCAGCATCCTCATCGCCAGCGGCGCGGCGGTCATCGTAATGACCACCGTCGGCTACCTGCTCGGGCGCTCGAGCGCCGACGCCCGCCACGCCCGTGCGGCAGCGGCCAGCGCGCGCGGCGCCGCCCCCGTCGTCGACGTGACCGTGGGCAACGCCGGCTTCGTCTGGGGGCCTGGTCCCGGCGGCACGGTCTTCGAGTTCGACGGCACCGCCTGGCAGCGGCGGATCGGGATCATGAACCAGATCGACGCCGGCGTGGACGGCACCCTCTGGGGCCTGAGCGACTCTGGCCGCGCCTACCGCTGGACCGGAAAGGACTGGAAGCGGGAGTCTGGACGGTTCCAGCGCATCTCGGTGGGGAGCAAGGACCACATCTGGGCGATCGATCCGGAGACGGTGCCGGCCCGCCTCGAGGGCGGCAAGTGGGTGAGCGGCAAGGGCAAGCTCCTCCGCATCGGCGTCGGCGGGGACGGGTCCCTCTGGGGCACGGACCGCAAGCGCCAGCCGGTACGCTGGAACGGCAGCAGCTGGGACAAGTTCCCCGGCAAGCTGGCCGAGATCGCGGTCGCCAGCCGGGACGACGTCTGGGGGATCGACGAGGAGAGGCGCCTCGTGCACTTCGACGGCCAGCAGTTCGTCGTGGTCGAGGAGGCGCCGCGGATGGTGTCCCTCTCGGTGGGGGGCGACGGCACCCTGTGGACCGTGGAGGCCACCTCGCGCCGTCATTGAGGCGGAGGCTCGGCCCGACCTTCCGGCTCCCCACCAGGCAAGGCCGCGCCGAGCGCGGGCGGACCGGCGGAGCCCCGGGGCGGCGCCGACGCCCAATCGGTCGACGCCGTGCCCCCGGTGTTGACCCGGTGTGGCGATGGGATAGCTTCGGTTCGGCGAGAGGAGAACGGCACGTCATGGTGGACTCGGAGCGCGAGCAGGACGCGGGACCGGCGGTGGGCGAGGGGACCGCGAGCACGAGCGAGCTTGCCGCGCCGGACGCGGCGGCGCCCCCCGCCCCGCTCGGGGCGGCGGAGTCGGCAGCCGCGAGGCCCGCCGAGGACGCGGCGCCGGACGCGGTCGCCGCACCCGTCGGCGACGCGGCGGCGGCGCCCGCCCCTGCCGCCGCGCCCACCGGTGACGCGGGAGCACCGCCCGCGGCCGACGCGGCGGCGCCCCCTGCCACGGCGGCCGCCGCGCCCGCCGGCCCGGGCTTCGGCGCGTGGCTCCGGCAGTTCTTCTGGATGGACGCGCGGCTCGCGGCGGCGAAGCGTGATGGGTTCGTGCCCGACACGCCTGGCTACCTCGAGTTCGAGCTCGCGCGCGAGGGCGTGGTCTGCGCCCAGCGACTGGGCGAGCTCTCGGACACCAAGTCCGGGGTGCTGCTGCTGCGCCGGGAGTCTCTGGAGCTGCTCGTCGCGGCCCAGGCGGCCCGCGCCGGTCTCGCCAGCGAGCCCACGCCCTCCGCGCGGTGGAGCGCGCTGCTCGGGCACCCCCTGGGCCAGGCCGCAGTGGAGGGGCTCTCCGCCGAGGACCGCTCGCTGCTCGACACCGCCTTCGCCCCCGACGCCGCGGTCCGCATCGCCGGCCTCCCCAAGGATCGCCGCGCGGCGCTGGGCAACGCCCTCGGCTTGGTGACCGAGCGCCTCGCCGAGCAGCTCGAGCGCGAGGCCCAGCGCGTCGCCTCGATCCTGTACCAGCGCTGGCTGCGCATCGCGGCCGCGATCGTCTTGCTCTTCGCCGTCGTCGCCGGGCTCGTGGCGCTCGTCCGCAGCGCCCAGCCCCCGGAGAACCTGGCGCGGGGCCAGCGCGTGAAGGTCAGCAGCAGCAACGCCAAGCACGGCTGCGATCCGCAGCAGGTGGTCGACGGCAACCGCGGCGGGCTCGGCTTCCACACCAACTCGGAGCGCGAGCCGTGGGTCGAGATCGATCTGGGCGCCCCCAAGTGGGTCAAGAAGGTCGTCGTCTACAACCGGGAAACCAACCCCGCGCGAGCCGTCCCGCTCACGCTGGAGCTGGCCACCGAACCGGGTCAGTTCCATGAGGTCGCGCGCCGCAGCGAGGTCTTCGACGTGTGGACGGCCGAGGTGCCCGCGCAGCAGGCGCGGTACGTCCGGCTGAAGCTCCTGAAGAAGGAGTTTTTCCACCTCGCCGAGATCGAGGTCTACTGACCGCGTGACGTCGACGCCGGGTTCGGAGGGGAACGCGCCAGAGCTGCGGCCGGCGGTGACCGCGCCCCCCGACGCCGCCGTCCCGGGCGCGGGGCTGAAGCGCGCCTTGCGGCCGTTGATGGTCGGTGTCGGTGCGGTCTTCGTCGTCCTCGCCGCCTGGGACCTGGCGTCGCGCTGGGAGCCCGGCGCGCTCGCGATCTCCGCGCCGCTCGTCGCCGCCGCGCTGCTTCCCCTGGTGGTCGGCACCTTCGCCCAGGGGTTCGGCTGGCTCGCGCTGCTCGGGGCGATGACAGGGCGCCGGCCGCGGACCCTGCCCGGGCTCGTGCTCTACCTCGACTCGCAGCTCGGCCGGTACATGCCCGGCAAGGTCGGCCTGCCCGCCGTGCGCATGGCGGGAGCGGACCGGGTCGGCGCGCCGCCGATGACCGTCGGCGTCTCCGTCTTCGTGGAGATGCTCTCCTGGCTCGCGGGGGGCTGCACCCTCGGCTTCGCGCTGCTCTACGCGACCAACGCGCACGCGACCGGCGTACTCTCGCTGCTGGGACGCCACGGGCTGCCGCTGCTCGGGGCGTCGATCGTCGGCCTCGTGGCGCTGCTGGTGGTCGACCGCCGGCACCTCCCCCCGGGCCTTCGGGCGCGCCTGTCGGTGGGCGAGCGCGGCCCCCTGGTGCCGGCGGTGCTCCCGGGCTTCCACGTCGCCTACTGGGCGACCTGGGCGCTTCACGGCCACCTGGTGACCTGGGCCGTGACCATGGATCCGACCGCCGCCCTGGCCTCCCCCGGGCTCTTCATCCTGGGCACGGTGCTCGGGTTCCTGGCGGCGTTCGCGCCGGCAGGGGTCGGAGTGCGGGAGGCGGTCTTCGCGGCGGGGCTGGCGCCGGTCATCGGCTCGGCACCCGCGCTGGCCGCGGCCCTGCTCTCGCGCGCGCTGTCCATCGTCGCCGACGTGCTCGCCTGGGGGCTCGCGCGGGCGGCGTCCCTCGCGCGCACCCGCCGCGGCTGACAGGCGGCGGGCCGCGTCAGCTCGTCGCGCCGCCAGCGGGAGAGCCCGCGGCGACCTCGCCCCCCGGCGACGACGACCCCCCGAGCAGGCCGCCCGCGTGCGGGTGAGGCGCCGCCGCCCCGCCCACCACGCGGCGCACGACGAAGGGCCGCTCGTTGCGCGCCAGGTGCACGACCAGCTCGGCGATGAGCCCGGTGGCGAGGATCTGCACCCCGATCACCATCAGGAGCACGCTGAGCGACAGCAGCGGACGCTGGCCGATGCTCTCCCCCATCACCCAGATCCCGGTGAGGTACGCGCCGAGGGCCACGCCGAGCAGCAAGCAGACGACGCCGAGGGCGCCGAAGAAGTGCAGCGGACGGCGCTCGTAGCGCAGGAGGAAGGTCACCGTCATCAGATCCATCAGGCCGCGGAAGAAGCGCCCGCTGCCGAACTTGCTGACGCCGTGCACGCGAGCGTGGTGCTCGACCTCGATCTCCCCCACCTTGAAGCGCCGCCAGTGCGCCAGCACCGGGACGAACCGGTGGAGCTCTCCGTACACCCGCACGTTTTCCAGGACGCGCCGCCGGTAGGCCTTGAACCCACAGTTGACGTCATGCAAGCGGATGCCGGTGCTCATGCGCACCATCCCGTTGAAGATCCGGGAGGGGAAGACCTTGTGCCACGGGTCGTGGCGCGTGCGCTTGAAGCCGGACACGAGGTCGTAGCCACGGTCGAGCTCCGCGAGGAAGCGGGGGATCTCCTTGGGATCGTCCTGCAGATCGGCGTCGAGCGTGAAGACCACCTCGCCCTGCGCGACGGCGAAGCCCGCCGCGAGCGCGGCGCTCTTGCCGAAATTGCCCTGCAGCTCCACGAGCGACACCTCGGGGTGCGAGGCCACCAGCGCTTCCACCACGCGCACGGAGTCGTCGGTGCTGCCGTCGTCCACGAACACCACCTCGACCGCTTCGCCCGGACCGAGCACGGCGCCGACGGCGGCCGCGATCCGCGCGTGGAGCTCCGCGAGGGTGGCGGCCTCGTTCAAGAAGGGGATGACGAAGGAGAGACGAGGAGTGGCCACGGCGAGGTTGCTCCAGCGACGAGGATCGGAATTAGCACGGATCGCCCCCGGAGTTCGCGCGCCGCGCGCCGCTCGCCCGATCCGGGACTCCCGCCGCTCACTCGTGAGGTCCGGCCCGGAGATCGAGCACGACGTAGCCCTCGTTCGAGTACACGGTGGGCCACCGGGAGAGGCTCGCCTCCCGGCCCCGGCGGACGACGGCATAGTCGACCGCATACCGATCGCGCAGGGTCGTCAACCGGGCCGCGTCCATGGCGTCATAGCCCTTGCCGACCTCGCTCGCGCCGCGGGGGCGCGGGCGGCCCGCCACCGCCCCCAGCCGGTCGTACCACTCGAGCAGCTCCCCGGGCAGAATTGGCGGGCTCTTCCAGTCGACGACGACAGCGCGCCGGGCCGTGAGGCGGAACCGCTCGAGCAGCGGCGGCTGGAGGAAGCGCGCCTCCTTCGGGGTGTGGTCGCGGATCCAGGCGTACAGCTCCTCCTCCCGCGGGTCGAAGCCGCGCAGCAGCGATGACTCCCGCTCGATCCGCGCCGGATCGCGGTACTCGGCGCTCGACCGCGCCCAGAGCACGAACGCGAGCGGCGCCAACGCGAAAGCGGCGTAGCGCGTCAGCGGGCTCGGGGCCGCGAGGAGCGCCGCGGGCGACGGCGGCCAACCGCCGCTCGCCCCGGACCGGACCAGGGACGCGCCGAGCCCCCGCGGGGCAGTGCCACGGACCAGCGCGTCGAAGGCAGCGCCGAGCGCGGCGCCGATCCCGCCCGCCGCCGCCAGCACGAGGACGATGCGCCCGATCCATGGCCGGTCGCCCCGCGCCTCGATGAGGCAGATGAGCCCGATCCCGGCGACCGCGAGGAGGAGCGACGGGACCGGGTACTCGCGGATCCGTGCCGGCTCGCTCACCAGGCGCGCCACCGCCGCGGCGAGCAGCATCTGCCCGATCAGATCGGTGAACGGCGCCACGCGCCAGACGAAGAGCTGAGCCACGCCGGGCACGAAGACCCAGGTCGTCAGGAGGGTCCCCGTCCAGAGGAGCGCGCCGAGGGAGACGAGCAGCGCCACCAGTCGCGGCCCTGGGCCAGAGCGGCCGCGGAGTAGCGGCCACGCGGCCCCCAGCCCCAACACCTGCCAAGCCCCGACGGGGAAGAACCGGTGGCTGAAGCCGAGCGGCTGGTAGTGGTGCGGTGAGCGGACGGTCTGAAAGATCTCGCGCGCCTCGGCGGCGGCGGGGTGGCTGGCGGCGGCGAGGATGATCGGCGAGAGGAGCAGCAGCGCCAGGAGCGAGGGTCCGAGGGAGAGCACGAGGCGCCGCGCGAGCGCGCGCCAGTCGCGGGGATCCTCGATGAGGAGGTGGGCGCAACCCAGCACCGGGAATCCGAGGAGGAGATAGTTGCCGTGCAGCAGGCCCCCGAGGCCGAAGGCGATCCCGGCGAGCAACCACCGGCCGGAGACGAAGGCGACCATCCCCGCGAGCCAGCCGAGCGCGCCGAAGGTCGAGGGCTGCAGGATGAAGTCGGTGAGGTAGCTGACGGCGACGCTGTGCGTCCGCGTGTGCATCTCGATCGCCATCACGACCAGGAACACGGCGGGGGCATGGAGCCGCCCGGCGAAGGCGCGACAGAGGGCGAAGATCGCCAAGCCGAGCGCGGTGACGAAGACGACGTTGGCGTAAGCGAAGCCCCAGCCGTCCTCGTCCAACGCCCACAGCGCCCAGCCGATGTAGCTGAAGATCGGGTGGTACTCGGTGCACTCGGTGGCGAGCCAGTCGCGGGTCAGCAGGGTCGGATCGTGGAGCCGGAGCGCGCCGATCAGGTAGGTCGCGTGGTTGTCGTAGCCGAAGTTGTAGCCGAAGCTCACCGCGAGCCAGTACGACGCCCAGAGCGCGACGAGCGCCGCGGCGACGTCCCAGGCCAGGGCGAGGGCTCGGTCCCGGCTCACGGCCCCTCGGGGAACGCCGGCGGGGCCGGCGATGCGCTGTGCGAACCAGGGCGAGACATACGGGCTCGAGGGTCACCGCTGCTCCGGCGAGGCCGCGCGGCGAGAGCCGAATACCACGGGGGCGGGTGGGCGCGGAAGAAGACGGCGCGAGGGTATTGCCGCGGCGTCCCGCCAAGGGCAATAGGGTCGCGACCCGCCGGCGAGCGGGCGTCCCTCCGGCAGTCGTGCCGCCCATGCTCCCGAAGTCGGAATTGGACCCCGCCGCGAACTCCCGCCCCGAGCTGCCGGCGCGCGCCGGGTGGGGTCGGTACGTCGTTCCCGGCCTGGTTTCGGTCGCGGTCGCGGGCGGCTCGGCCTGGGCGCTCCACGAGGGCGCGCTGCCGGTCGTGCCCCCGGCGGAGGCGTTCGCGGCGGTGCGCTGGTGGACGGTGCCGGTGTACGTCACCCTCTACCTGGCGACGCTGCTGCTGCGAGCGATCCGCTGGCACTGGCTCCTGCTGCCCATCCGGCGGGTGCGCCTGGCGCGGATCATCCGGGTTTCCTTCGTGTTCTACGGCGCGACCGTGGTCCTGCCGTTCCGCACCGGGGAGCTCGTGCGTCCCTCGCTCCTGCACCAGAAGGAGCGCGTCTCGTGGTGGGCGGCGTCGGGGATCGTCGGGGCCGAGCGCGTGGTGGACGGCCTGGTGCTCAGCCTGGTCCTCTTCGTGGCGCTGCAGGTGGCCGAGCCGCTGCCGGTGCTTCCCGACCGCATCGGCGACCTGACGGTGCCGGTCAGCGTGGTGCCGAGCGCCGCGTATACGGTCCTCGGCCTCTTCGCGGCGGCATTCGTGGCGATGGGGGTCTTCTACTGGCGCCGCGAGTGGATGCGCGGCCTGCTGCACCGCGTCCTCGGAGCCGTCTCGCCGCGCCTGGCCGATCTGGCGGCAGGGGTGCTCGAGCGGTTCGCCTCCGGGCTGGGTTTTCTGCCCCAGACACGCTACTCGCTGCCTTTCCTCGGCATCACGCTAGCCTACTGGGGCGTCAACACCGTCAGCATCTGGCTTTTGGTCTGGGGCGCCGGGGTAGGCACGCTGACGCTGGCCCAAGGGGCGGCCGTGCTCGGCGTATTGGCGCTCGGGTTTCTCGCGCCCAACGTTCCGGGCTTCTTCGGCACCTTCCAGCTCTCTTTGTACGCGGGGCTGGCCATGTACCTCCCCCCGGAGACGGTCGTGGGGCCCGGCGCGGCGGCCGTGTTCCTGATGTACGTGCTGCAGATGGGCACGTCGGTCTTCTGCGCCGCCGTCGCACTCGCGCTCGAGGCGCGGGTGCCGCCGACCGCGCTCCCCTGCGCGCCGAGGACGCCAGGGCGCCTCGCGGCGGCCGGCGCCCCCCCGGCGCCGGCCCGTCCGCAGGGGCGGCGGGCGGGGCGGCGATTCGGCGCGGCGCGCCCTGCGCCGGTGCTAACCTGGGCCTCGTTCATGGCGGACCGCATCCTGAGCGTCGGGCTCGTGCAGCGCGCGGTGAGCGAGGACCGCGCCGAGAACCTCCGCGCCACGGCGGACCGCGTCCGCGAGGCGCGCGCCCGCGGCGCGCGCCTGGTCGTGCTCGGCGAACTGTTCGCGAGCCGCTACTTCTGCCAGGTCCAGGACCCGGCCCATTTCGCGCTCGCCGAGCCGATCCCGGGTCCCACCACCGCCGCGATGAGCGCCTTGGCGGCCGAGTGCGGGGTCGTCCTCGTGGTCCCGTTCTTCGAGCGGCGCGCGCCGGGCCTCTGCCACAACAGCCTCGTGGTCCTCGGGACGCAGGGCGAGACGCTGGGCCTTTACCGCAAGCTCCACGTCCCCGACGATCCGCAGTTCCTCGAGAAGTTCTACTTCACCCCCGGTGACGGGGATTTCCTGGTCTGCCCCACGCCCGGCGCCGCGCTCGGCACGCTGATCTGCTGGGATCAGTGGTTCCCCGAGGCCGCGCGCCTCACCGCGCTCCACGGCGCCGAGATCCTCGCCTTCCCCACCGCGATCGGCTGGATGCCGAACGAGAAGGCGGCGGAGGGGGCGGCGCAGCTCGACGCCTGGCGGACGATCCAGCGTGCGCACGCGATCGCCAACGGCGTGTTCGTGGTCAGTGTCAACCGCGTCGGGTTCGAGCCGAGCCCCGCCGGCGGCATCGAGTTCTGGGGCCACTCCTTCGTCTGCGATCCGCAGGGGGTGGTGCTCGCGGAGGCGGGCGAAGGGGAGGAGCTTGTGGTGACGGAGCTCGATCTGGCACGGATCGAGGCGGTGCGCGCCTGGTGGCCCTTCCTGCGCGACAGACGGGGCGACACCTACTCGGGCCTCACCGAGCGCTGGCTCGGAGGAGCGCCGCGGTGAGGCCGCCCGTGCCCCCGCCCGGCTCCCCCGCGGCGCTCGGCTACCGAATGCCGGCGGAGTGGGAGCCCCATGCGGCGACCTGGCTCGCTTGGCCCTGGTCCACGGCGGACTGGCCGGGCAAGGGCGCCGCCATCCCCTGGGTGTTCGCCGAGCTCACCCGTTGGCTGCAGCGGGGCGAGGTCGTCCGCATCCTGGTGCCGCACGCGGAGGCCGAGGTGCGGGTCGCGGCGACGCTGCGCAAGGCGGGCGCGCGGCTCGACGAGGTGGACTTCGTGCGCGGCGCCGTCAACCGCACCTGGGTGCGGGATAACCTGCCGACGTTCGTGACCACCCGGCGCCCGCGGGGGACGAACACCGGAACGAACCGCGCCCCCGCGCTGGCCGCCGTGAAATGGCGGTTCAACGGCTGGGCGCGCTACAAGAACCACAAGAAGGACGACGCCGTCGGTCACCTCGTCGCGAGATGGCTCGGGGTCCCCACCTTCCAGCCCACCTTCACTCACGCCGGGACCACGCGGCGCGTCGTCCTCGAGGGGGGCGCCATCGACGTGGACGGCGAGGGGACACTGCTCGCGACGCGGCGTTGCCTGCTCGACGGCCCGCTCGCGCGCAACCCGCAGCTCGGCGCGGCCGGCACCGAGGCGATCCTCGCCGATTTCCTGGGCGTGAGCCGCGTCATCTGGCTGGACGAGGGGATCGCGGGCGACGACACGTCGGGGCACGTCGACGATTTCGTGCGCTTCGTCGCGCCGGGGCGGGTGGTGCTCGCCCAGGAGCCGCGCGCGCGCGACGCGAACTGCCGCCCCCTGCGGCGCGCCGCCGAGGTGCTCTCGGGCGCGCGCGACGCGGCCGGCCGCCGCCTCGAGGTGATCCCGCTGCCCATGCCCGAGCCGCTGTTCCACGGCGGCGAGCGACTCCCCGCGAGCTACGCGAACTTCTTCATCGGCAACGCGGTGGTGGTGGTGCCGACCTTCAACGACCCACACGACCGGGAAGCGCTCGGGTTGCTCGCGGAGCTCTTCCCGGCCCGGACGGTGGTGGGGATCCACGCGGTCGATCTCGTCCTCGGCCTCGGGACGCTGCACTGCAGCACACAGCAGGAGCCGGGCGGCGTACCCCGGCGGCGGCGTTGAGCCCGGGCAGCAGGGCCGCGTGGTCCGGCGCGGCCGGCGGCCAGGCGGGGGCCTGGCGGGAGCTCCGCGAGCGCGAAATTTTGCCATTTGCCCAGGTCGGGGTCACGTGACATGCCGTACTCCGATGCCCGGTGGCCTGGCGTTCCGCGCGACGGCGTCCGCCCGGCGGCGAATGAGCCGCTGGCTGCGGCTCGTCATCGTCGCGGGGTCGTTGGGCCTGGGGCTCGCGGGGGGCCCCGAGCCCTGGGCCCGGGCCGCGCCGCCCGCGAAGGAGCACCGGGTCGAGGCGGGCCAGTCCCTGTGGACGATCGCGCGCCGCTACGGGGTCACGGTGGACGCGCTCTGCCAGAAGAACGGCATCGGCGAGGACGCCCCGATCCGTCCCGGGCAGGTGCTCCTCATCCCGGCGCCGGGCGAGGCGCCGACGCGACCCCCGACCCCACCAGCCGGGCGAGATGACGCCAACGGGGCCGACGGGGGCGCGGCCCGCGACGGCCAGCGCCGGGACGACTGGGTGCGCGCCAAGCCCGACGCGTCCACGCAGACCCAGAAGACCTCGGCCGAGCGCGGCGGGATCACCCCCTGCATGAGCCCCGATCCGGGCTGGGGCATCTACGACCGCTGGAGCCGCGCGCCGACCATGGGGCAGGTGCTGCTGCCACACCGCGGCGGCGTGAGCGGCGGGCGCTTCGACGTGATGTTCCACTTCCACGGGCACGAGCCCGTGCGCAAGGAGTGGGTGAAGGTGGAGCGGGGCGCGGTGCTCGTCGGCATCGATCTCGGCATCGGCTCGGGCCCCTACGAAGCGAGCTTCCGTAACCCCGCCACCTTCGCCGAGCTGCTCGCCAGCGTCGAGCGGGCGGTCGCCGAGAAGAACGGGCTCGCGTCAGCGCGCGCGCGGCGGATCGGCTTGAGCGCGTGGAGCGCAGGGTACGGCGCCGTCGGTGAGATCCTCCGCCACCCGCAGTGGGCCGCGCGCGTGGACACGGTGGTGCTCCTCGACGGGCTCCACGCCGGCTACGACGGCGACTCGCTCCGGGCCTCGCAACTCTCGCCGTTCGTCGCCTTCGCGCGCCTGGCGCGGGACGGCGAGAAGCTCATGTTCGTGAGCCACTCGTCGATCATCCCCCCCGGCTACGCCTCGACGACCGAAACCGCGAACTACCTCATCCACGCCCTCGGCGGCCGTCCCTCCTCGGCCCGGCCCCGGTCTGGGGATCCCTGGGGCCTCGAGCTCATCTCTCGCTTCGACCGCGGCGACTTCCACGTCCGGGGCTTCCGCGGCAACGACCAGATGGACCACTGCGCCCACATCGGCCTCTACAAGGACGTGCTGAAGGTCTACGTCATGCCCCGCTGGGCCTCGCCCCGCGGCTACGGCGCCTGACCGTCGCGCCCCCGCCGCTCCGCCGGCTGGAGCGTTGCCGCGCCCGGTGTTACGCTACCCGCGCTCGCACGAGTGGCGGAACTGGCAGACGCGCCGGATTTAGGTTCCGGTACCGCAAGGTGTGGAGGTTCAAGTCCTCTCTCGTGCACTGGTTGGAGATCGTTGGGCTATTCGCCCTCGTCCTCCTCGTCGTCGAAGCCCTCCGGATCGGCCTGGCGAACTTTCGGCGAACTTTGAGCCTCCAGCCACTCGGCCGAGGGATCCATCTCGGCCAGCTCGGGGATCGCCTCGTGCAGGGGCTTGAGCCAGCCCATGTCCAGCTCGCGGAGCGTCCCGGCGGCGTGGTCATAACGATCGATCATGGCGTCCGAGCAGTGGCCCGTGCGGCGCTTGATCCACGTTCGGGTCTTCCCCCGGGCCAGCGCCAACGTGACGAACGTGGCACGTAGGTCGTGCCCCCGGAGCCTCATGGAGTTCTCGCTGGATTCGAAGAGGCTCTGGCGGGTAACGCCGGCCATCGCAAGGTGGACGCGAAGCCTCTCCGCCGCGTGCGTGGCCTCGATGGGTTGGCCAGCGCGATCACGACGGTATCGGGGCATCAGCTCCGTGGGGAACACCCACGGCGATTCATGATGGCGGAGCCACCGGCGTAGAGCCTCCGCCGTGTCGTCGCCGAGCTTCCAGTGGCCGCGGCGGCCATTCTTCATCTTCGGGATAATGATGACACCGCGCCCACCGGGCTGGCTCAAGTGCAGGTGCTCCCGCCGTAGCATCCGGAGGTTCCCGAGGCGGATCCCCTCACGGGCGTCGACACCGTAGGCAGCACGCCACACCAACGGAACCCGAACGCAGGCGAGCAGGCGAGCCTCCTCTTCGGGCCATAGGAATTCTCCGTCCTTCACCTCGTTGGCGGGTGGCAGCCAGCCAGGAGGGAAAGGGGACTGCTTCCTGAGGGATCCCCCCAAATTTTCGGCGAATCTGCGTTTCGAGGGAAGAAGGCA
>CAYVRP010000101.1:0-23804 GCA_964454025.1 uncultured Polyangiaceae bacterium
CGGGCGGGACACCGGGCAGCGGGGGCGAGGTCGCGGGGGCGCCGGGCGCGGGCGGGACACCGGGCAGCGGGGGCGAGGTCGCGGGGGCGCCGGGCGCGGGCGGCACCGTGGACCACCCGAGCACGGACACGACCTGGAGCGACGGGCTCCCCGTGGGCCCGAACGGCCCCATCCCGTTCATCGTGGTGGACCAGTTCGGCTACCGCACGCCCGCCAACAAGGTCGCCGTCATCCGCGATCCACGGCGCGGCTTCGACGCCGCGGAGTCGTTCACGCCAGGCGGCGAGTACGCGCTCGTCGAGGCGGCGACTGGCGACCACGTGTTCAGCGGTGTGCCCGTCGCGTGGGGTGGCGGCGCCGAGGATCCCGTCTCCGGCGACGCGGTGAGCTGGTTCGACTTCACCGCGGTGACCACCCCCGGCGAGTACTACGTGCTGGACGTCGACCAGGATCGTCGCTCGGTCACCTTCCGGATCGACGACGCCGTCTACCGGAGCGTCCTCAAGCACGCGATGCGAAGCTTCTTCTACCAGCGCGCGGGGCAGGAGAAGACCGCGGCGACGGCGGGCGCCGACTGGGCCGACGCGGCCAGCCACCTCGGGCCGGGACAAGACGGCGAGGCCCGCTCCTGGCTCGCTCGGGACGACCCCGCGACGGCCCGCGATCTCAGGGGCGGCTGGTACGACGCCGGCGACTACAACAAGTACACGGCCTGGACGGCGGGCTACGTGGTGGGGCTGCTCCGGGCCTACGAGGCCAGCCCGACCGCGTTCACCGACGACTACGGGATCCCCGAGTCCGGCAACGGGATCCCGGATCTGCTCGACGAGGTGGCCTGGGGCCTCGCCTGGCTCGCGCGCATGCAGCTCGACGACGGCTCGTTGCTCTGCGTCGAGGGCGTCGGGCACGACTCGCCGCCGTCGGCCGCGGTCGATCCGAGCTACTACGGCCCGCCGACGACCAACGCCTCGCTCCGCGGCGCGGCGGCGTTCGCCTACGCGGCGCGCGTGTTCGGCGCGCGGCCGGAGGCGGCGCTCCGGGCGCTCGCCGACGACTATGCCGAGCGCGCGCTCCGGGCCTGGGACTGGGCCAGCGCGAACCCAGCGGAAACCTACTACAACAACGACGAGGGCCGGCAGCCGGGGGCCGGGGGGCTCGCCGCCGGGCAGCAGGAGGTCGACGACGCGGGGCGTCTGCGCTCGCGCGTCGAGGCCGCCGTCTACCTCTTCGCCCAGACCGGCGAGACGAGCTTCCGCGACGTGGTCGAGGCCGACGCGGACACGCTGGTCCCCGACTGGGGGCCCGACCCGTGGATGTCAGAGGAGCAGGAGCTCCTGCTCTGGTACTCGGCCCTGCCCGGGGCGACGGCGCGCGTCGCCGAGGGGATCCGCGCGCGGTTCCAGGCGGGGGTCACCGGCAACGGGAACCAGTACCCCGCCGTCCGCGACCAGCTCGACCCCTACCGCGCGTACCTGCAGGACTACACCTGGGGAAGCAACCAGTCGAAGGGCGGCCAGGGGCGGCTCCTGCAGCTACTCGAGCCGTACGGCGACGACCCCGACCTCGGCGCTGACGCGGTCGCGGCGGCCGAGGACTACGTGCACTACCTGCACGGCGTGAACCCGCTCGGGCTCGTCTACCTCACGAACCTGCGCGTCGCGGGCGCCGAGCACTCGGCGTCCACGCTCTTCCACTCGTGGTTCACCCACGGCAGCCCCACTTGGGACGAGGTGACCGCCACCACGCCGGGCCCGGCCCCGGGCCTGCTCGTCGGCGGGCCGAACCCGAGCTACTCGCTCGACGGTTGCTGCACGGACGGCTCGGAGTGCTACGGCGCCGCCGAGTTCTCCTACTGCGCCGAGAGCTGGACGCCGCCGCTCGGACAGCCGCCGCTCAAGTCGTACCTGCAGTTCAACGAGGGCTGGCCCGCCAACTCCTGGTCCGTCACCGAGAACAGCTGCGGCTACCAGGTGAAGTACATCCTGCTGCTCGCGCGCTACGCGCGCTGAACGGCCGCGGGCCGGCCGCGCCCCCGGGGGCCATCAGCCTCGCCGTGACCCTAGATCATCTCGCAGGTCGCGCCGGTGTCGTCCCGGCAGACGCCCCCATAGCCAGAGCACGCGGCGTCGCAGGTCACCACCCGGCCGTTGTCGTACGTGATCACCAGCGTGCTGCCGTAGGGCTCGCCGGCGTCCGAGCAGTCGAGGTTGTACGTCGCCTGCTGCGTGTGGGCGTTCGAGGCGCAGCTGTAGTCGGCCACGGCGGACGAGCAATGGTAGAAGCCGCACTGACCGTTGGCTCCGGGGGTGCCGACGTACGGGGAGTCGTCCGCCGGCGGGCCCGAGGGTTCGTCCTCCCCGCCGCAGGCGCCGCAGAGCAGGGCCACCACGAACGACCGAGTCAGCATCGACATCGCCATCACCTCCCACCGCCAGAGGGTTTACCCGGGGCGCTTTTCCGGTCAAGCGCCGCCGCGCGGCGCGGCCCGGCGCCCGGGGGCGCGCGAACGCCCGGGGGGGCGCGCACCGGCGCGGGTGGTCCCGCCGAGCGCCGCCGTCAGTCGATGGGCGGACACTCGCGACGCACGCACTCCCACCCCGCGGTCCCCCGCGCGCAGTTGACGTCGAAGTACGAGCAAGACGCGCCCGGGGGGGGGCAGTCCTCGCGACCGGGGTTGCCGTCGAGATCGGGGTCGCCGGCGTCCGCGCGCGTCGAGCAGCCGTAGCCGAGCAGCGCCCCGCAGCAGCCATGTTCGAGCCGGCAGCGTTGCCCTCCCCCGCAGTCGGCGTCGCCGGTGCAGCCCGCCGGGACGCAGGCCCGGAGCCCGTCGGAGGGGGCGCAGGCGCAGCGCTCCCCCGCCGGGCAGTCCGCGTCCGCCAGGCCCCCGTGGTACTCGCAGCGGGCGTGGTCGCTTCGCTCGGCGCAGTATCCGCCAGGCGCCGCCGCGCAGTCCGCGTCCTCGTCGCAGGCCACGCGCGGGTAGCTGCCGAGCGGCGGCTGCTCCTCGCAGGTGCCGTCGGGGAAGCAGAGGGTGACCCCCACCTCGATCCAGACGGCGCAGGTGCCACCCGGGAGCGCCGTGCAGTCGGCGTCCGTGGAGCAGGGCGCGCCGTCCGCGCCGGGGTACCGGCACACGGCGTACGCGTCGCCTCGGCAGACCCCGAACGGGGCCTCGTGGCAGTCCTCGGCGCTCGTGCACGCGGCGTCGATGGTGCACTCCCGCACCTCCCCGGCCCCCGAAGGAGCCTCGCTCCCTCGGCAAGAGCCGCTCGGCACCACCCGGTGGTCCGCCGGGATCACGGCCGCGTCGCAGGTCCGGGCCTGCATCTGGGGCTCGTCCTCGGGCGGCGCGCGCAGGTCGCCCCAGCTCGCGCCGGCGCTCGGGGGGCGCCCGCGCCACCGCCCGGGGCTCTGCCGGCGCGCCCCCGGCGCTGGCCCGTACCCCGCGCCGGGGCGCCCGCCGCCCGGTCACCCTCGTGGGCTCGGCCCGCGCGCCCCGGGCGCCGCCCCCACCGCCGCGGCGAAGGAGCAGAAGGCCGTGCGTCCGCGCGCGTCGTCCCAGAGGTGGAGGGAGTTGCCCTGGCATCGCCGCCACTCGCCACAGCTCACGCAGTCACCCGTCCGCATCCAGCCGCGGTCCCGGAACGGCGCGAAGCGGTGCTCCCAGACGTCGAGCAGCTCGTCGTCGCGCACGTTGCCCTGCACGAGCCGGCGTGACAGGTTGGGGCAAGCGCCGATCGCCCCGTCGGAGAGCACGGAGGCGATGTCGATCCCCGCGCGGCAGAAGTACGGCTCATCGCGGACCTCGGCGTCGAGGGCCGGTGGCAGGTAGCCCTCGCAGCTCAGCGCCGCGCGCACTGGCCCGCCGCGCGCCCGGGCGGCGCGGAGGAAGTCGAGCAGGCGCCGGTACCCCGCCGCGTCGAGCTGGAGCTCGGGGGCGGTCGCGGCGCGCCCCCGGGGGAAGATCGGGAACAGCCGCCACGCGGGCACCCCGAGCCTGGCGAGCAGCGCGTGGATCGCGGGGAGCTCGTCGAGGTTGCCCGGGTGGACGCAGGTGACGACGTCGAAGTGGAGCGGCGGCGCGCGCGCCAGCCGGGCGATGCCGTCTCGGGCTCGGGTGAAGGCACCCGGGCTCCCGCGCAGCCAGTCGTGGGAGTCACCGACCCCGTCCAGGCTCACCGTGACCGCGTTGACCCCGTGCTCGAGGAGGGACCGGACGTTGCGCTCGGTCAGGAGCTGCCCGTTGGTGACCAGCCCCCAGTTGAGCCTCCGGTCTCGCAGCCGCGCGAGCAGCGTCCCGAGGTCGGGGTGGCACAGCGGTTCGCCGCCCGTGAGCACCAGCGCCAGGCGGTCCCGCCGGCACCGCGCGGCGAGGTGGTCGAAGCAGGCGAGCCACTCCTCGGTGTCGAGCTCGCCGGCGCGGGGCTCGCTCCCGCAGTCGCTCCCGCAGTGGCGGCAGCGGAGGTTGCAGCGCTGCGTGATCTCGACGAAGAGGTAGCGCAGCGGGTGGACCACCGTCTCCAGCCGCTGATGGAGCGGGTGGAGCCAGCGGCGGAGCGCCGACGTGCGCGGCCCGGTCACGGCGTCGGGACGAGCTCGACGTCGGTGGCGCAACCGTCGCAAGCGGCAGCCGGGACCACGGCGGCCGCGTAGCGGCCGTTCGTGTCGCCGTCGAGGTCCATGACGCTGATGGCGGTGCAGCCGCCCGGCGACTCCAGCACGAAGGCGCCGTCGGCGTCGGTCGTCGTCTCGGCGACGACCGGCGCGGGCGGCGCGGCCGCGCCGTCGAGGCAGCGCACGCGCAGGCCGCGCACTCCGACCCCCCCGGCCGTGGCGACGCGCCCGCCGCTGCGATAGAGCTGGGGGGTGCCGTAGCAGGCCGCGATGGCGAACGGGAGCGCCGTGGTCAGGAGCCACAGCAACGGTCGAGCGAGTGCTTTCATCTCGGTCCTCCGCGATCGCGTGCAGCGTAGCAAATCCTCGGCCCGAGGGCACGGCCGGCGGCGCGAGCCGGGCTCGCCGTGACCGGCGGCGCGCTGCGCGCGTGGTTCAGGGGGCGGCGGGGCCGGGCGCGGACCGGGGGAGGCGAGCGGGTCCGGTGGGGGCGGGCGAGGCCTGCCGGCGCGCCCGGCGCGGGCGCCCGCCGGGCTCAGCCGAAGACCCGCTCGCAGAGCAACGTGGCGACGTAGGCCATCGCGGCGCTGAGCGGGAGCGTCAGGATCCACGCGACCAGGATGTTGCCGGCTACGCCCCAGCGCACCGCGCTCAGGCGGCGGCTGGCGCCGGCGCCGAGGATGCAGGCGTTGATGCAATGGGTCGTCGAAACCGGCATGCCGAGGTGGCTGGCGGCCAGGATCGTCAGGGCGCCGGAGCTCTCCGCCGCGAAGCCCTGCATGGGCGTGATCCGGATCAGCTTGGAGCCCATGGTCTTGATGATCCGCTTGCCGCCGGCGAAGGTCCCGCCCGCGATCGCCGCTGCGCAGGCGACCTTGACCCAGAAGGGCACCTCGTTGAGGTTGTCGGCGACCATCCAAGCGGGGAGCGGCGCGCCCCCGTTGAGGACCCAGGTGGCGAGCGCGAGCGTGATGATCCCCATCGACTTCTGGGCGTCGTTGGAGCCGTGCGAGAACGCCATGGCGCAGGCCGAGACGAGCTGGAGGCGCCGCGACACCAGCGTCGCCGTGCGCGGCAGCGCCCGCCGGAACGCCCAGGTCAGGCCGATGATGCCCACGAAGGCGAGGAGGAACCCGAGCGTGGGCGAGACGACCAGAGGGACGATGACCTTGGACCCGAGCGCGGACCAGCGGAAGGCGCCGACGCCGGCGTGCGCCGTCACCCCCCCGGCCAGGCCCCCGATCAGCGCGTGCGAGGAGCTGGAGGGGATCCCGAAGTACCAGGTGATCAGGTTCCAGGCGCTGGCGCCCAGCAGCGCGCCCAGGACGACGACCTGCGTCACCTCCGCGGGGTCGGCGAACCCGGAGGCGATGGTCTTCGCCACCGCGGTGCCGGCGAGCGCCCCGCCGAAATTGAGGACGGCCGCCAGGGTGACCGCGAGCCGCAGGCTCAACACCCCGGTCGAGACGCTGGTGGCGATGGCGTTCGCCGCGTCGTGGAAGCCGTTGATGTAGTCGAAGACGATCGCGGCGACGATGACCGCGACGAGGAGACTAACCATGCTTCACCGCGAGGTTGCACAGCGTGTTCCCGAGCCGGTCGCAGCGGTCCACGGCGTCCTCGATGTGCTCGATGATCTCCTTCTCCTTGAGCAGGCGCTTGGCGTCCACCGCCGGGTCCTGGTAGAGGGCGCTGAGGGTCTGGCGGAAGATCGTGTCCGCCTCCTTCTCCAGCCCGCGGAGGGTGCGGCCGGCGTCGAGGAGGCCCGCGTAGTCGTGCCGCCGGAGCCGCGGGAGCGCCGCGGCGAGCGTGCGGGTGCAACGCTCGAGCGTGCCCGCGAGCTCGACCATCGCCGGCGTGAGCCGCTCGATGTGATAGAGCGCGCAGGTTCGCGCGGAGAGGTTGACCATGTCCACGATCTCGTCGATCTCGAACGCGATCTCGTGGATGTCCTCGCGGTCGATGGGCGTGACGAAGGTGCGGGCGAGCCTCGTCTCCACCTCGTGAAAGACTCGATCCGCCTCGTGCTCCACCTCCTGCACCCGCGCGGCGACGGCCTCGGTGGAGCCCCCGTTCGCGCCGAGTGCTCGGAACTCGCTGACCGAGAGGTTGGCGAGCGCGCCCAGACGCTCGAGGAGCGAGTAGAAGGACTCCTCCTTCGGGAAGACTCGCCGGGCGATCTCCTGGAGTCGCATCGGTTACGAGCGACGTTTCACCGTGGTCCGGTGACATTCTGGTGACGGAAACGTGACGCTCGGGTGATCGCTCGCGAGACGGCGGCGTGACCGGCAGGCAGGCCGGGGTCCGCGGCGCACCCGGCGAGGAGCCCTGGGGGTGTCCGAGGGACGGGCGCAGGGCGCTACGAGCGCTCGTCGCGGCGCGATCAGCCCCCGCGCGGGTCGTGGGCGACGCGGGCGCCATCGGCGCAGTGATGGCCGAAGCCCCGATCTTGGCCCGCGCAGGCCGCGCCGAGGCGCAGGCGGGCGTGGCAGGTGTCCGTCACGCACACGGGGCCGTGGGCGCAGCCCCCGGCGACCGGGCAAGGGGGTACCTACGCCCGGTGGCGGCTGGCGGGTACCACCGAGGCTGCTTCTGGGCTGGCGCGGCAGCTGCCCTCGCAGGTTCTGGGGCTCGCCGCGCGACCGGCGGCGCCGGCCCCGACCGCCGCCCGTCCCCGCCCCGCACCGAGCTCCTCGCCGCCAGCCTCATCGCGCCGAGGCCACGTGGCGCAGGTCGGCCGAGCCATCTTGCGGCTGCTCGCGCCCCGGGGTCGCCGCGCCCGAGCGCCCTGGGCGCTCCGGCGGGTGCGGCGTCGCGTGCGGGGGATCAGCCCGGGGTTTCGGCGGCCAGACCGCTCATGGCCTGGGTCAAGGCCTCGGCGAGCTCGTCCCGCTCGTACGGCTTGCGCAGGAAGCTGGCCTGGCCCAGGCTCATCAGGGCCTGGATGTCGTGGTCCTTCGCGAAGCCGGAGGTGAGCACGATCGGCAGCCCCGGGGCCTGCTGGCGGAGGGCGAGGAAGCAGTCGGCCCCGCTCATCACCGGCATGGCCACGTCGAGCACCACGGCGCCGACGCGCGCGTGATGCTCGGCGAACAGCCGGAGCGCCTCGCGGCCGTCGGCGGCGGTGAGCACGTCGAAGCCCAGGCCCGCGCCGATCCGCTGGCCCGCGCGCAGCAACAGGGGCTCGTCGTCGACGACGAGGAGGCAATTTCGCGCCACGTCCACCACGGGGACTCGTCGTGAGGGCGGCGCCTCGCTCTCCGGTCGCGCGTGCACGGGCAGCATCACGCTCACGGTGGTGCCGCGGCCGACCACGCTGCGGATGGTGATCCCGCCGCGGTGCTCCTGCACCGTCCCGTACACCATCGACAGGCCGAGGCCGGAGCGACCCTGCTGTGACTTGGTGGAGAAATACGGCTCGAAGACGCGGGGGAGGCACTCCGGGGGGATGCCCTGGCCGGCGTCGGTGACGGCGATCTCGACGTACTCGCCGGGGGAGACGCCGTAGACGCCGGCCCGCGCCTCGTCGAGGCGGGCCGCGCGGGTGGTGATCAGGATGTGACCGAAGCCCGCGATGGCGTCGGCGGAATTCAGGCAGAGGTTCATCACCAGGTGGTTGATCTGGCCGGCGTCGCCCTCGATCCAGTGCTCCTCGCCGTCGGGGGCGACGTTCACCGCGATGCGCTTGGCGAGCGTGCGCCGGAGCAGGAGCTCCACCTCCGCGAGCACGGTGTCGACGCGAAAGGGCGCGACCCGGGGCGGGACCCGGCGGGCGAAGCTCAGGATGTTCTGCGTCAGCGTGGAGCCGCGCCGGGCCGCGGTGAGGATGTCGGTGAGCTCCTGGCGGGCCGGGGCGCCCGGGCCCAGGGACTGGACCGCCTCCGAGGCGATGGCCGAGATGGCCCCGAGGACGTTGTTCATGTCGTGGGCGACCCCCCCGGCCAGCGTTCCCAGCGCCTCGAGCTTCTGCGTCTGACGGAGCTGCGCCTCGAGCTGCTGGCGCCGCTTCTCGGTGCGCTGGTGCTCGGCGAACTCGTGCTCGGCGCGCGCCAGCGCCTGCCCGAGCTCCTCGGCGGCCTGCCGGGCCTGGCGCCGGAGGGCGAGCAGGCGCTGCTCGTTGCGCATCCGGCCGTAGCCGAGGGCGAGGGCGAACAGGGAGGTCGCGAGCTGCATCACGCAGAAGTCGACGAACTCGTCGGTGCCGCACACGTGGGCCGCCACCGGAACGGCCACGGCGGCGGTGCCCAGCAGCAGGACGAGCAGCGCCCGCCACGAGAGCGCGATCGCGCCTCCGCCCACGACGACGGCCTGCATGTACCTCAGGTCCGAGCCCTCGCCTTGAACCAGCACGCTGGCCGACGTGTTGGTGGCGACCAGCAGACCCACGGCGACCAGGACGCCGTGGGCCCAGCCGACCGGGACCAGGCGCCACCTCATCAGCAGGAAGGCGAGCGCGGAGAGGAGGATGACGGGCTGATCGAGCGCGATGACCAACCAGGCGCCGGGGGTGTCGAGCTCGAACAGGCGATAGACCGTGAACGCCGCGAAGATCAGCGCCACGCCGCCGGCCATCCAGCGCACCAGCTCGTGGAGGGCCTCGGCGGTATCGTGATCTTCGAGCAGGGGCGCGGGGCTCGGGCCCGGGCGCGCCGACGTGCGCGGCGGGCGCGCGCTCGGTCCGGAGGACGCACGACCTGGCTCCGCAGCCGGCCCCCCGCTGGGACGAGTCGGAGTCACGCGCCGACACCCACCCCGGCGCGCGTCGCTGGTTCGCCGCCGCGGGCCATTGACCCGATCGACGATAGTCCGCGGTCGATCCGTCCGCAACGGGCGGACCGCCGCCGTTCCCCGCCGGGGCGGCGGCGTCGACGCGGGAAATTCCGGCCTGTCGCCGCACGACGAGGTGGGCCACGGTGAGGCGCCCCCACCGCCGCGCCGGTCGCTGGGAGGCCGCGCAGACGCCGGCGGGTCGGTGGGCTCGACGGTGTGGCATGCGCCCGCCGGTCCCGCGCGGCCTGCGCGGGGTCGCCAGTCGGCGCGAGCCGTGTTATGGGTACCCCGCTCGCGGCCGACCGCACCTGCGACGGGTTCCGAGGCCCAGGTCAGCCCCGGCGCGCTCCAGCGTGGTCGTCGCGAGATCCCACCCTGCCCGGGTCGGCGGCGCGAGGTGCAGCCGGCGAGCGAGCGAACCGCCCACGATGACCCAACCCACGCCCGCGTCCAACCTGATCCTCCCCCTCGAGCGCGGCCAGGACCTCGCGCTCGGCTGCAGCGGCTGCACGGCGTGCGCCGGCGGTGCCGCCGGCGCGGAGTCGTCGCGCGCGGCGCCCCCTTTCGTCGGCGCGATGCTGGTGGGCGCGGCCGCCGTCGATTTCCTCTTCCCGCTGGCGCTGGCGCTGGCCGCCGCGATCCTCGCGGGTGCGGGCACGGAGCGGCGCTCGCTCGCGGCGCTGCTCGGGCTCGCGGCGGGGCTCGGGGTGACCGTGTTCGTCGCGCGCTGGTGGACGTGCCGGCTGGAGGGCGGGGGCGCGCCGGGGCCGAGGGCCGCTGCGTTCGTGCCGCCGCGCAGGCAGCGGGAGGAGACGGATCGTGGTTGACGCGCTGGGGGTCGCGCGGGGCGCCGGGACCTTCGCGCGGGGGATCCACCCCTACGAGGGCAAGCACCTGGCGGAGGACGCCCCCATCGAGGTCCTGCCCACGCCGAAGCAGCTCCTGATCCCGGTGCTCCAGCACATCGGTGCGCCCAGCAAGCTCCCCCCGAAGCTCCCGAAGGAGGTGGTCGCGGGGGCCGTGCTGGCGGAGGCGGGTGGGTTCGTCTCGGCGCCCGTCCACGCCTCGCTCGCGGGGAAGGTCGGCAAGGTCATCCGGGTGACGCTGCCGAACGGGCGTCACGTCGACTCGGTCCTCCTCACCCCGGACGCGGAGCAGCCGTCGCCGTCGGCGCCCTACGACGCCGTCCTCGGCGGCGACTGGCCCACCGTGGAGCCAGCGGCGTTCGAGCCCGCGGCCATCGCGGAGGCGGTGCGCGCGGCGGGCCTGGTCGGGATGGGCGGCGCCGCCTTCCCCACCCACGTCAAGCTGATCCAGAACCCCAAGAAGCCGGTCGACGTCCTGCTGGTGAACGGGTGCGAGTGCGAGCCGTACCTCACCGCGGACTACCGGGTGATGGTCGAGGCGCCGCGGGGCGTGGGCGCCGGGGCGCGCCTGGCCGCGCGCGCCGCGGGAGCCCGGTCCGTCGTCATCGCCGTCGAGAAGAACAAGCCGCGCGGCATCACCGCGCTGCGCGAGGCCTGCCGGGGCACCGGCGCCGTGGTCAAGGAGCTCGAGACGAAGTACCCGATGGGGGGCGAGAAGCAGACGGTGCCGGCCGCCCTCGGCCGCACCGTCCCCACCGGGGGCCTGCCGCTGGACGTGGGCGTGGTGGTCATCAACGTCGGCACGGCCATCGCCGTCGCGCGCGCCGTGCTCCGCGGAGCCCCGCTCACCCACCGCGTGGTGACGGTCACCGGTCACGGGGTCCGGACACCCCGGAACCTGCTGGTGCCGATCGGCGCCCCCTACTCGGATCTGATCGAGCGCGCCGGCGGCACGACCCCGGACGCCGTGCGGATCCTGAGCGGCGGCCCGATGATGGGCTTCACCGTCGCGGACCTGTCGGTGCCGGTCACGAAGGGGACCAGCGGGATCACGGTGCTCACCCGCCGCGACCTCGCCCAGGCGGAGCCCACCGCCTGCATCCGCTGCGGGCGCTGCGTGGACGTCTGCCCGCTCGGGCTGGTGCCCACCAAGCTCGCCCTCGCGTCGCGCAAGTCCGCCTGGGACGTGGCGCGACGCTACCACCTCACGGCCTGCATGGAGTGCGGCTGCTGCGCCTACACCTGCCCCGCGAGCATCCCCCTGGTGCAGCTGATCCGGATGGGGAAGGCCCGCCTTCCCAAGGACTGACCGCCCCCGCGCCGGCCCCGCCCCCGAGGACCCGCCCGATGCCCGAGAACGCCACCGAGAAGCTCGAGGACGCCGCGGCGGCGCCGCGTCCGGCGCTGCAGGTGGCGCCGTCGCCGCACGCGTTCGACCTCGCCCTCACCACGCGCAGCCTGATGCTCGACGTGCTGCTGGCGCTGGTGCCGCCCGCGGCGATGGCCATGGCGCTGTTCGGCTGGCGCGCCGTGCTCGTGGTTTCGGTGACCACGGCGAGCTGCCTCGCCGCCGAGGAGCTCTTGATGCGCGTGCGCGGCGTCCCCGCCACGCTGGGCGACCTCTCCGCGGCGGTCACCGGCGTGATTCTCGGTCTCAGCCTGCCGGCGACCTGCCCCTGGTGGGTGGCGATGATCGCGGGGTTCATCGCCATCGGGATCGGCAAGACGGTGTTCGGCTCGCTCGGCCAGAACGTCTTCAACCCGGCCATGGTGGGGCGGGCGTTCGTGATGATCAGCTTCTCGAAGTTCCTCGGCGCGCCGGCGTACCAGGTCGCCGACGCGGGCGGGATCCTGAGCCAGGCGACGCCGCTCACCGCGGCGCGGGACGCGAGCACGACCCTGCCGGCCCTGTATCCGATGTTCCTCGGCGCCGTGAACGGCAGCCTCGGCGAGACCAGCGCGCTCGCCTGCCTGCTCGGCGGGAGCTACCTCTGCGTGCGGCGCACGGCGAGCTGGGAGGTGCCCGCGGGAGTGATCGCCGCGGTGGTCGTGCTGGCGGGGCTCACCCAGCTCTTGGTCACCCCAGCGGCGATCGCCACCGTCCCCGCGCTGCGGCTCACCGTGCTCGAGCACTTGACCGGCGGTGCGCTGCTCTTCGGCGCGTTCTTCATCGCCACCGATCCGGTCACCAGCCCCATCACCGCCCGCGGCAAGGCGCTCTTCGGGGTGGGGGTCGGCGCCCTGGTGTGGCTCATCCGCAGCTTCAGCGGCTACCCGGAGGGCGTGATGTTCGCGGTCCTGCTGATGAACGCGCTGGTGCCGCTCATCAACCGCTGGACGGTCCCGGTTCCGGTGGGCGGTCCCGTCCCGACGCACAGGTAGGGGAAAGGCGACGCGAGATGGCGGAAGAGAAGCGACCCGGAGCCGTGCCCGACGTCGCCCCCGCGGAGGCGGCGGCGCCGGTGGCCGCGCAGGAGCCCCGAAGCGAACTGGAAACCGGGCCCGTCGCGGCGGCGCCCCTGGCGGCGCAGAGCGCCACGGTCCACCTGCCGGTGCTGGCGTCGGGGGCAGAGCTCACCCCGCGGCCCACGGGCAACGTCTTGGCGCAGGCCTGGCTGGTGCTGGTGCTGGCCACCGTGTTCGGCTCCGGCCTCGCGGGCGTCGAGTACGCGCTCGGCCCCCGTATCGCGCAGAACCGGCTGGACGAAACCCTGGCCCAGGTGCCCAAGCTCGTGCCGGGCGCCGCCCGCGGGGAAACCGACGACACCGTGATCCCGGGGCGGCGCGTCTTCCGCGCGCTCGACGCGAGCGGGGGGCTCGTCGGCTGGGTGGTGCCGGGCAAGGGTCAGGGGTTCGCAGACAAGATCGAGCTCATCGTGGGGCTGGACGCCCGGGCGGAGACGATCACGGGGCTGTTCGTGCTCGATCAGAAGGAAACCCCCGCCCTCGGCGACAACATCACCACGGAGGGGTTCCGGGGCCAGTTCGTCGGCTTCGGCACCGGCGTCCCGCTCGACGCCAAGCGTGCCGCCACGGACAAGGCGACCGGTACCATCCAGGCCCTGACGGGCGCGACCATCTCGAGCGACGCCGTCTGCACCATCGTCAACCAGACGGTGGCGGCGATGAAGGCGCCCCTCCGGGCGGCCGCGGCCGCGAAGGCGAACTGAGGGAACCATGGCCCCGAGCGACGGACCCACCCCCCTCGAGCGGTTCCTCAACGGCATCCTGCCCGAGAACCCCGTCTACCGGCAGATGCTCGGCCTGTGCCCGACGCTCGCCGTCACCGCGGCGATGAAGCCGGCGATGACGATGGCGGCCGCGGTGCTCTTCGTGCTGGTGTGCGCCAACGTGATGATCAGCCTGATCCGGCACCTGCTGCGGCCGCACCTCCGGATCCTCGTGTTCACGCTGACCATCGCGGTCTTCGTCACCATCGCCGATCGCATCCTCGCCGCTTACGTCTACGGCATGTCGAAGGCCCTCGGGCCCTACGTCCCGCTCATCATCGTCAACTGCATCATCATCGCCCGCTGCGAGATCTGCGCGTCCAAGCAGGGGGTGCTCCCCGCCGTGGGGGACGCCGTCGGGCAGGCGCTGGGCAACGCGCTGGCGCTGGCCTCCGTCGCGACGGTCCGGGAGGTGCTCGGCCGGGGCACCTGGTTCGACCTGCCGGTGATGCCGCTGACTCGGGGCGACTACGGGTGGTCGGTGATGATCCTGCCGCCGGGAGCGTTCCTCACGCTCGGGCTCCTGCTGGGTCTGAACGCGCACATCCAGGCCGTGCAGGCGCGCCGCAAGCGCGCCGCCGACGGACCCCCGGTCGCCCCGGACGTGGCCCCGGCGAGCTGAGGTAGGACCTGATGGAACACCTCGCGAACCTCCTGCTCATCGGGATCGGCGCCGCGCTGATCCACAACTTCGTCCTCTACTACTTCGTCGGGCTTTGCCCCTTCATGGGGGTGTCGAAGAAGATCGACATGGCGCTCGGGATGGGCCTCGCGGTCACCTTCGTGATCGCCATCGCCTCCACCCTGAGCTGGACCTTCACCTTCTACGTCCTGCGACCCGGCGCTCCCCTGACGACCTGGGCCTGGTCGCTCATCCGTGGCGAAGCGGGCGAGGTGGATCTCACGGTCCTCGCCTACCTCGTGTACATCTTCGCGATCGCTTCCAGCGTCCAGTTCGTGGAGATGTACCTGCGCAAGTACTTCCCCCCGCTGTACAAGTCGTTCGGCATCTTCCTGCCGCTCATCACCACCAACTGCGCCATCCTCTTCGCCTGCCTCGAGATCATGAAGAACGTGGTCGGCGTGGACGCGGCGGCGATGTGGGGGCTCGACAAGGCGCTGGTGTTGAGCGTCGGTGGCGGCCTCGGGTTCACCCTGGCGATCGTCATCATGGCGGGGATCCGGGAGGAGCTGGAGCTGGCGGAGATCCCGCGGCCGATGCGGGGCGCGCCCATCGCCTTCATCATCGCGGGGATCCTCGCGCTCGCGTTCATGGGCTTCGCGGGCGTCGACACGTCGCTGGGCAAGCTGATGCTCGGAGGGAGCTGAGGTCATGTCGGCCGTGACCGTCACCATCCTGCTGGCCGCCGTGACCCTGCTCGCGCTCGCGGTGGTCATGAGCGTCGTCTTGGGAGTCGCCAACAAGGTCTTCCACGTCCCGGTGGACCTGCGCCTCGAGCGGGTCAACGCGGTGCTCCCGGGGGCCAACTGCGGGGCGTGCGACTACGTGGGCTGCGGCGAGTACGCCGAGGCGATCGTGACGAAGGGGGAGGTCATCGACAAGTGCCCGGTCGGGGGCGTGGGCGTCACCCGGCAGATCGGCGAGATCATGGGGATGAGCGTGGAGGAGGGCTTCCCCGTGCGCCCCGTCGTCCACTGCATCGCGACCACCACGCAGCGGCTCAAGCGAACGCCGTACCAGGGGGAGCCGACCTGCAACGCCGCCAACCTCGTCGGCGGGATCCAGGGCTGCGTCTACGGCTGCCTCGGGCTCGGCGACTGCGTGGTCGCTTGCGACTACGACGCCATCCACGTCATCGATGGCGTCGCCGTGATCGACTACGAGAAGTGCATCGGGTGCGGCGCCTGCGTGAAGGCCTGCCCGCGCGCCGTCATCAGCCAGGTCCCCTTCAAGTCCGACCGCATCCTGGCCGTGCAGTGCGGGAACAAGGATTTCGGCAAGGACGTGCAGGAGGTCTGCGAGGTCGGCTGCACCGGCTGCAAGTCCTGCGCCCGCGCGAACCCCGATCTCATCACCATCGTCGACAACCTGCCGGTAATCGACTACCGGAAGTACGATCCCAAGGCGAGCCTGCAGGTCATCCAGGACAAGTGCCGGCGGGAGTCCATGGTGTGGATCGGCAAGCCGAGCCCCCGGCAGCTCGCGCTGACCGAGGGGGAGCCGATGCCGGCCCGGCAGGAGTCGGAGTTCAAGACCACCGTCGACCAGACGGAGTGGCGGGGCTGAACGCGCGCGGTCACCGCGGGGCGGTGGCGATCGGGAACGGCGGCCCCTCGACCACGAGGGCGAGGAACCCCGCAGTGGCGACGGCACGGGGCGCCGCGGGCTCGCCGAGCACCAGCAGCGCCTCGTGGCCGGGCGGGAGCCGCGAGAGCCCCGCCTCGCCGAGGACCGAGAGCGCGGTGGCCCACACGTCGGCGCCGAGCGCGTCGGGGGCGACCACGGTCGCGGAGCGCACGGGGGTCGCGGGGTAGCCGGTGCGCGGGTCGACGATGTGGCTGTAGCGCCGCCCGTCGAGCACGACGTAGCGGAAGTAGTCGCCGCTGGTGCAGACGGCGCTCGGCGGCACGCGGAGGGTGACCAGGGTGCCCTCGCCGAAGGGGCTCCGGACCTTGACGTCCCAGCGCTCCGCGCGCGGGGGCGCGCCGAAGACACGCAGATCACCGCCCACGTCCACCAGGCCGCCGGCGGCCCCCGCGGCGATCATCCGCGCCGTGGCCTGGTCGATGGCGTAGCCCTTCGCGATCCCGCCGAGATCGACCTCGAGCCCGGGCGCCGCCTTGGTGGCGGAGTTCGCGCCGAGCTCCAGCGCGCCCAGGGTCGAGCGCGCCCTCGCCGCCGCCACCTCCGCCGGGGTGGGCGCGCGCCCCGACTTGCCCGCGGCGCGCCACAGTTCGAGCAGGGGCCGGCAGGCGACGTCGAACGCGCCGTCGGTCGCGCGGAAGGCGGCCGCGCTCGCCCGGAGCACCTCGAGCGTGGCCGGGGGCAAGCTGATCGCCTGCCCCGCCGGCGCGCGGTTGAGGCGCGAGATCGGCGAGCCCTCGATGTAGGCGCTCATCTCCGCCTCCACCGCGCGCAGCGCCGCCTCGGCCTCGGCGAGGGCGCGCGCCGCGACGGCCTCCGCCGCCTCGGCGCTCGCCTCGCGTGGCGGCAACGCGAGCAGGCGGCAGCTCGTCCCCATGATCCGCGCCGGCTCCGCGATGAGCGCTGCGTTGGAGGGACCGGGCAGGGGCTCCGCCTGCCACGCGGCCAGCCCGGCGAGCGCCACGAGCGCCGCGATCGCGAGCGGGGTGGAGAGGCGGCGAGCGCGCATCGGAGGCGGATGGATACGACAAAGGACGCGGGCCGGCGACGGGGGTTCGCCGGCCCGCGTGGGGCTCGGAGCGCGGGGACCCGGGCGGGGCCTCACCGGGGGGCGGGTGCGCTCATCCCTGGACCGGTGCCGTCGCGGGGGCCGTTGCCGCCGCGCGGACCCGCGCCGTCGCCGGGGCACCCGCCCGCGCACGGCCGACCGCCATGGCCTCGATGCGGAGGCGGACCCATCTTGCCGGCCGCGAAGGCCGCGTCGAGCTCGGCGCGGGTGACGCGCTGGTCGCCGTCGGCGTCGGCCGCCGCGAGGTGCGCCCAGCGTCGCGCGTCAACCTCGTCCTGGGTCAGGGCGCCGTCGCCGTTCTTGTCCGCGGCGGCGAAGCGCTCGGCGTGGTGCCGCTCCCGCATCGCCTCGCGCTCGGCGTCGCTCACCGTGCCGTCGCCGTTCGTGTCGGCCTCGGCGCGGTGCTCGGCCCACCGCTTCGCGTGGAACGCCGCGACCTCGGCGGAGGTGAGCGAGCCGTCGCCGTCCTGATCGGCGTCGCCCAGGCGCTCCTGTGCGCGCTCCGGCAGCTCCTTCAGCGCGACCTTGCCGTCGCCGTCCGCGTCCCAGCGAGCGAACAACTTCGCCGGGTCGGGCGGGCCGCCGCGGCCGGGCCTGCCGGCGGGACCCATGCCGCGCCCGTCGCGGGCGAGGTCTCTCTTCGCGCGGGGGCCGCGGTCGCGCGGCGCCTCGGCCGCGCCGTTCGAGCCCGCCGGCGTGGCGGAAGCGGCGCTCATCGCTTGCGCGGCGACGTCGGCCTCGCCCTCGGCCGCGGGCTCGCACCCGGCGGCGAGGCCGGAGAGCAGGACGGCGAACGGGAGCGCGGCGAAAGACGGGTGGCTCAGGAGGCGCGGGATCAGGTTCATGGGTTCCTTCCTCGGGTTGGGGTCGTTGCTGCCCATCCGACGAGCGGGCGGGTCGTCCTCCTCCGCCGCCCCCGCGCGGACCGCGCCTGGCGCCACCCACCGGCGGCGCGCCCGGGCGGCGTTGCCTCGGAACGAGATCGCGCGCCGACACGGCGCGGACGGAGGTGGTAGGATCGCCGCGCCTCCTCGCCCGGTCCCATGAGCGACGACGATCTCTCGGCGCTGCGCGAGCGCGCCGCTCGCGCTGAGCGGGAGCGGGACCTCGCGCTCTTGCGCGCGCACCAGGCCGAGTCGAGCCTGCGCGGCGCGACCCCGGCGGCGAGCGCCTCGCCCGCCGAGCGCCTGCGGGGGGATCCGACCTTCACGTTGATCCAGGTGCTCCTCTGGTTCCACGGGGTGCTCTGGGTGCTCGGCGCGCTGGTGGCGACGCCCGTGTACATCATGATCGCGTACGAGGACGCGCCGATGGGGACCGCGCTGCCGCCGCTCGCGCAGGGGCTCGGCATGGCCGCCCTGGTCATCGGCTTCTTCGCCCCGGGTCCGGTGGGCGGCGTCGTCGGCGCGATGGGGCTCCGGCGCGGCGCGGGCTGGGGCTACTGGGTCGCCGTCGTGTCGAGCGGAATCTCGTGTCTCTGCGGCTGCTGGCCGTTCGGCGTCGCGGCGCTGGTGCTGCTCCTGCTCGATCGCGTGCGGCGGCCGTTCACGGAAGCCACGGGCTGAGCGGGCCGGAGGCGCACGACGACGCGCGGCTCAATACAAGGGCACGACGAAGAGCGTCGCCTCCGGGTGCGGCACCGGGACCTCGAGGCCCGCGGAGAGGAAGCGCAGGGTCCGTCGCTGTGCGGCCGGGCAGTGCTCGACCAGCGCGGGGTTCCCGACGCAGTCGGGCTCGTCGCGCCACGCCTCCGAGCGGCCGAGCTCGGACGTGCAGTCGGGGGAGCCGTCCTCGTCGCGATCCTGCATCGCGTCGACGTAGCAGTACCCGACCGTGCCCGGCGGGACCTCGTCATCCGGGATCCCGAGGCAGAGGTCGAGGTTCGGCCCTTCCGCGGGAGTGAGCCGGCAGATCCGGAAATCGCGGCAGCTCGGCCGGTTCGGAGCTCCACAGCGCCCCGCGCGCGCGAGCTCCTCGCGCGCGGCGTCGGCGAGGTCTGCACGCGGCGGCGCGCGCCCCGGCGTTCGGCAGCTCACCCCCGCCTCGGGCCACGTCGCCTCGAGGAAGCACAGCCCCCTGTTCGGCTCGGCGTCCCCGTCCAACGCGGCGTAGTCGAACTCGCTGCTGCTGAGCCGGCGCGACAGGCAACGGAGGCCCCCGACGCGACCCTCGAGCAGCGGGCGCAAGAGGCCGGTCGCGAGGGCGGCGCGGTAGCCGTAGGCCGTCTCTGTCGCGTCGTCGTCGCTCGTGAGCTTGGGGCAGACGGAGCCGAGCCCGGCGTTGGGACCGAGGTCCTCGAGCACGCTCAGGAACCTGAGGCCGGGGTAGGCCATGGCGTAATGCTGGGTGATCCCCGTCCCGGTCTGCCCGGCGTCCTGGCAGAGCGGCTTGGTGGGAAGGTTCGGGTCCGCCTCCCTGCACTCGCATTTGCCGGGGACCGTGTCCGTGCACTGCCTCGACGCCTCGAGCCGGAAGGTGCAGGCGTACTGGAGGTCCCCGCCGTCCGTCACCGAATACTCGTGGCCGTTGATGGGGCTCGCGGCGCCGGCCGAGCTGGGGTCGAGCGGGCTGTCGCCCGTGATCGGGTTCGCCGCGGGGAAGGGTAGCCCGCTGAGGGCGTGGACCGTGCCGGGCAGGCGTGGCGTGATCGACTCCCACATGAACGGGTCGAGCGGGTAGCTGCCCGCCTCGGGATCACCGAGGAGGAGCGGCCAGCGGCTCGCCAGCGACTCGCCGCTGGTCTCCCACTTGATCGCGGGGACGAGCGCGAGCTCGTCCGGGTCGGTGAGCGTCTCGGCGGTCGCGAGATCCTGCCAGGGCACGCCCACGATGCTCGTCAAGTAGACGAGCTCGGAGCTCGAGCGGGGGAACCGATCCGGGTAGTACGGGTTCTCGCTCCTCAGCGGGTTGGTGTACCGGCAGTACCGGTCACCGCCGCCCACGTCCACGCACTCCCCGCCCTCGGGCTGCTGCGGGCTCGGCGGGCAGTCCGCGTCCGCTTCGCAGGCGCGGCCGAAGACCTGGGAGCTGGTGAGCGCGTCGACGTAGCGCGCCGTCGGGTACAGCAAGTCGATGCCGAAGCGTCGCTGCTGCTCGTAGCAGCGGAGGTTCGGGTGCTCCTCGGCCGGGCCGAGCACCCCGAGCTCGCAGCCCGGGTCGGCGCTGAGCGCGGTGCAGCCGTCCGGCGGGCTCTCCTCGCTCAGGGCGCAGGAGCGGCAGCACTCGTCGTTGGGATCGGTGGCGCAGATCTGGGTGCCGCGGGGGACCTTCCCGCCGGCGGTTGCACCCGCGACGTAGAACCCCGGCCCGTCGTCGCGCACGGAGCAGTCGTTCTCGTCGGAGATGACGAGGATCGCCACCGCGGAGTCGGGGCGGAGGAAGCGGGCGCGCTGCTCGAGGAGTGTCTCGTTGATGCCGTCCACGTAGGAAGCGGCGCCGTCGTTCAGCACCTGCAGCGGCGGCATCGGATCGACGAGGAAGCGGTAGAAGGCCTCGAGGGGCGCCTCGTACCCGCAGCCGGTCTCGCCGAGCGCGAGCACCAGCTCCGCGACCTCGGCGGCGAGCTCGGCGGGATCCCCGTCCCCGTCCCAGGTGAAGAAGCCGAGGTCGTCGGGGGTCCGTATCCCGCGGAGCGGCGCGACGAGCTCGCCGCGCGTGTCCTGCTCGGGCACGAAGGTGCTGCCCTCGGCGGGTGAGCAGGCGATGCCGCCGTGCCCGCCGAGGCTCGAGGTGATCACCCCGACGTGCAGGTCCCGGAACCCGCTGCGGGGCGAGCCCTCGCCGTCCGGGCAGTCGCCGTTCGGCGCCGGGAGGAAGACCCCCGTCGCCTCGTCGAAGCAGGTCGGCCCGACGAGCCCGGCGAAGAGCTCCGGCAGGGCGCGGGCGAGGAAGCGGTGCTTGTCCGCCATCCCCGGCGAGTCGTCCAGCACGAGGAGCAGATCGAGCGCCTCGGTGGAGCCGAGCGCGAGCTCCGTGACGAAGACATGCGTATGTGCCGGGGGATCGCGGGCGAGGTCGCGGTTCTGGCAGGCGAGCGCGCCGAGGGTGAGCGCGAGCACGGCGGCGCTCGCCGGCGTCCGGCGGCCGCGGGCGGGCCGCCGCCGGCCCGGGGGGAGCGGGCCCCGGCCGGGTGCGCGCCCCGACCGCGGGCTGCGTCCCATGCCGCAGCCGCACGCAGGATCCGTGCCGTCGCCGGGGAGCGCACGCCGCCGCCCTGGCCGCTCCGGGGCGGCCAACTGGGTTGGCGATCCGGCGCCGCGGTGTGCCCGCGCGATGGCGCCGCTCGCGGGGATCGCCCCGTCACGCCTCGAGCGCGCGCAACCAGTCGCCGAGCTCGGCGACGGCCCGGTCCTCGTCGGAGCAGAACTCGCCGCGCGCGACGAGCTCGGCGACGATACCGTCGAGGGTCTTGACCAGCGTGGCGGCCTCCCCCTGCCGCGCGCGGCGGGCGCCGAGCTCGAAGCATTGTTCTTCGAGGGGCCTCCTGCGCGGGCGCAGGCTCACGCGGCGCGCGGGGCCGGGCTCGGCCGGCGCCGCGCCGTGGAGCGCGCAGGCCTCGAGCAGCTCCGGCGTGAAGAGGGCGTCGAGCGCGGCGCGCTGATCGTCGTCGAGCCGACCGGAGCAGAAGCAGCGCGCCGGGCCGCTCGCCGGCCGCGCCCGCGCGAGCACGAGCTCGTAGGTCCCGTCGTCGTCCACCGCGAGCCCGGCGCAGCTCGCGGCGTCGGCCGTGGTCAGCTCGTACCAGAGCCAGGGACGCTCGCGGGGCTCGCCGTCGCGCTCGAGCCGCTCGCGGTCGATCGCCGGCGCGACCATCGACGCCGTGGGCGTCGCAGCGAGACGGGTGAGCCAGTCACCGAAGCGCAGCCCCGGCCGTGGCGCCTCGAAGGCGACGTGCTCGCCGCTCGGAGCGACGAGCGAGATCGTCTCCTCGCTCCCCTCGCGGGACCTCGATCGAGCCGGCGCCAATGCGAAACGTCTCCCTGGTGCGCGCGCGGAGTCGAGCGACCGCACCATCGCCCCGCGGCGGTGACAAGCTGCCCTCTTCTTCTCGAAAGGGGAATCCGTTTCTCGACGCGCCGCCCCGCGTTCTTGCCTCGAGGCGGCTGACGAACCGTCCGACAGCAGCGGCACCGCGGGTGTCGACTTTCGCCACCAGGCGGATCCACAGGGCGAGCCCGCTCTCCAACCTCCGGGAGACGCACCGCTTCGGTGGCAGCGTTGCAGGGGGACGAGCGGCCCGTCTCGCCTGCTTCCCCCCTTCATTCGGCGCCCGAGCGTCCGTTCCTCAGCCCGGAGTGCCATGCCGAAGGTGACCTGCCGACTCGGATCCAGCGATGACCTCCTCGTCATCTCGGTGCGCGGCCGGGTGACGTTGCGACACCTCATCGAGGGACTGGAGCAATCACTCGAATACGGTCCGGTAGCGCTCGCGCTCTGGAACGTGGAAGACGCTGACCTGAGCGGACTATCGCTCGCCGATCTCGGCACGCTGGTCACCTGCGTCCTCACGGGACCCTGGGCGCCGCGCCGCTGGGCGATCCTCGCCGACCGGGGCCCCACCCTCGCTGCCGCCGCGCTGCTCGAGTCTTTCGCCGGCGACCGGGGAGCCGAGGGTCGGGTGATGGTGTTTCGAAAGCGCGAGGCGGCTCTCGAATGGCTCGGGATCCAGGAGCGGCCGACCACCCCGGCGCCCCCCTGTTGGGACCTGGCGAGTCATTGACTGCGAGCCGCGGTCGTCGCCGTCCCTGGGCACGCCCGGCGGGTCGCGGGCGGCGAGGCCCGTTGCGCTCGCGGCCGCGATCTGACAGAGTCGCCGCCGTGGGAGGGCTGAGGGTCGAGTACGTGCGTGCGCTCGATGTGTGCTTCGTCCGAGCGCGGGGCAGGGTAGCGACGAGCGACGTGATCGCCGTCGTCGCCGCGGCGGTGGGGCAGTCCTCGGCGGCCCGGATGCGCTGGGACATCTCGGACGCATCCGTCGACGAGTGGACCGAGGCGCGCGTGCAGGCCCTCATCGAGGGGCTCACGGCCGTGGTCGGCGAGGCCCCGGGGCTGAACGTCGCGCTGGGCGCGGAGGGCTCGCGCGGCGCCGTCGTTCGTCGCACGGTGGAAGGCCGCTTCCCTCTGCGTCGCCTCACGAGCTCCGTCGAAACCTTCAGCAACCGCGCGGCGGCTCTCGACTGGCTCGGCGTCATGCACCTGCCCATCGGGAGCGCGGATCCAATCCGCCAGCCCGCGTAGGCAGCGCCTTCGCCCGGGGGCGCTGCGGAGCGCCGCGGGCCTGCGGCCGGTCGGGCGCCGCCAGCCCACCGCCTCAGAAGTGGGTGAACGTGAGCAGCGCGAGCAGGCTCCGGTAGGTCAGCTCGGGATCGCCGCCGAGCTTCGCGTAGTTGCCCTGGAGCGCGACCCCGATGCTGCCGTCACCGTCACCGAACCACTCCTTGCCGACGGTCAGGCCGAGGCCGGGGCCGCCGGTCCCGTCGAAGCACTGCCAGAAGCACTCGATGTCCGGCATGAACACGATCATCGTCACCCAGCGCAGGTGCGCGGTGAAGAACCAGTCCTGTTCGAAGTAGTACGAGCCCGTGACGCCGAGGTTGAAGAGCTTGAAGCCCGCCCGCGAGGGCTCCTTCACCCGCGCCAGCATCTGCTCGAACGACAGCTCCGCGGCGATGGCGAGATCGTGCCCGCCGCCCCCGAGCAGCCCCGACAGGGCGAGCACCGGGGCCGTGTGGTTCAGGTCCTCGATGGGCTTGAAGCCCGGCTTCGGGGGCAGGCTGCCGCGCACGTTGCCGACGCCGCCGCCGAGGGCGAAGCGCGCGAAGAAGCCGCGGTGCGGCTCGTCCTCCCGCTGCTCGCCCGCGGGGCCCTGCGCGTTCGCGGGGACCATCGGCGGCGCGGGGTAGGGCTGGGCCGGCGGCGCGGGGTAGGGC
>CAYVRP010000102.1:0-11993 GCA_964454025.1 uncultured Polyangiaceae bacterium
GTCGCCGCAGCGCGCGTTCCGGCACGTGGCCGTGCACAGGCCGACGTTGCTGTTGGCGGCGCCGAGGTCGCACTCCTCCGACTCGTCGGTCCCGGTGGTGGCCGGGTCGTCGGTGGTGCGGACGATGCCGTCGCCGCAGACCCCGACCGCGCACGCGTTGGTGCAGCCGTCGGTGTCGACGCCGTTGCCGTCGTCGCAGGGCTCGGCGGTGTCCGGAGTCGCCGGGTTGTTGTCGCGATCGTACGTGGAGATCACGCCGTCACCGCACTGCGGCACCGTGCACACGGTGGTGCAGCCGTCGCTGTTGTTGTCGTTGTGGTCGTCGCACTCCTCGCGCTCGTCGACCTCGGTGGCGGGGTCGTCCCAGGTGCGGCGGTAGCCGTCACCGCACTCGGTGAGGCGGCAACCGACCTCGTCTTCGGGCTGGCCGGGGGTGGTGCAGGCGTCACCGTTGGAGGTGTTGCCGTCGTCGCACTCCTCGCCCTCGCTCACCACGCCGTCGCCGCAGGGCGGGCGCCTGCATACGCTGGTGCAGCCGGCGTCCTCGTCGTCGTTGGCGTCGTCGCACGTCTCGTTGGCGCCGGCGCCGACGGAGAAGACGTAGCCGTCGCCGCAGGTCGCGCTCACGCAGTTGATGCAGGCGTCGTTGGTGGCGGCGTTGGCGTCGTCGCACTCCTCGCCCGCCTCGACGACCCCGTCGCCGCAGACCGGCAGGCGGCAGTTGTTGTTGCAGGCGTCGGTTTCGACGCGGTTGCCGTCGTCGCACTCCTCGTCGCCGTCGACGATCCCGTTGCCGCAGCTCGGGCTCGCGCACTCGCTGTTGCAGGCGTCGGTTTCGACCTCGTTGCCGTCGTCGCAGGCCTCCACGCCGGCGCGGACGAAGCCGTCGCCGCAGACCGCGGCGGCGCAGGCGTTGGTGCAGGCGTCGGTGTTGCTGGTGTTGCCGTCGTCGCACTCCTCGTCCGGGCCGACGATGCCGTCGCCGCAGGCGGCGCTCAGGCAGTTGTTGGTGCAGGCGTCGCCGTCGACGCGGTTGCCGTCGTCGCACTCCTCGCGCTCGTCCTCGACGACGCCGTCGCCGCAGGTCGGCAGGCGGCAGGAGTTGCGGCACCCGTCCTCGTCATCGCCGTTGCCGTCGTCGCAGGCCTCGCCGGGGCCGACGAAGCCGTCGCCGCAGGCGGCGTTCTCGCAGGCGTTGGTGCAAGCGTCGGTGTTGCTGGTGTTGCCGTCGTCGCAGGCCTCGTCGCCCTGCACCACGCCGTCGCCGCAGATGGGCAGCCGGCAGGCGTTGCAGTCGTCGGTCGCGACGTCGTTGCCGTCGTCGCACTCCTCCTCGCCCTGCACCTCGCCGTCGCCGCAGCTCGCCAGCTCGCAGTCGGCGGTGCACTCGTCGGAGCCGTCGGGGCCGTCGTCGCAGGCTTCGCCCGGCTGGCGGAAGCCGTCGCCGCAGACCGGGGCCGCGCAATCGTTGGTGCAGGCGTCGGTGTTCACGGCGTTGCCGTCGTCGCACTCCTCGGCCGCCGGGTTCACGATGCCGTCGCCGCACTCGTTCGCCACGCAGGTGCTGAGGCAGGCGTCGCGGTCGTGCTGGTTGCCGTCGTCGCAGTCCTCGCCGCTCTGCACGACGCCGTCGCCGCAGGTCGCGAGCCGGCAGGCGGAGGTGCAGTCGGCGCCGCCGTCGCAGGCCTCGCCGGGTTGCACGTAGCCGTCGCCGCAGCGGGCGGCCTCGCACTCGTTGGTGCAGGAGTCGGTGTTGACGGAGTTGCCGTCGTCGCAGTCCTCCTCACCGGTCTGCACGTAGCCGTCGCCGCAGCGGGCGGCCTCGCACTCGTTGGTGCAGGCGTCGCGGTTGCTGGTGTTGCCGTCGTCGCAGTCCTCGCCGGCGTCGCGGGTGCCGTCGCCGCAGCGGGCCTCGTCGGACCCTCCGGTTCCGCCGGTGCCAGTGCCGCCGCTACCGCTGCTGCCGCCGCTGCCGTCGTTGTCGTTGTCGTCTTTCTTACAGCCCGTGACCGCCAATGCGATCGCGACAAGCCCGAGCATCACGCTATTCCGGATTGTCATCATCCGCTCCTCACCTCTGGGTTCGTTCCCTCGGCTCGAAAGCCGCCTCCCGGCATACGAGCACTTGTCGCTTACTACCGCCGCGCCACGCTTCCCCCTATACCCCAAGTTGGGTAGGAAACTGCCTTTCCGTTCAGAGTCGGGGGACGGCGCCAGGGGTGCCTTCCACGGCGCCTTGCCGGGGCGTTTCGGAGAGCCGGCCGGGTGGCGCCGGGGGCAACTCGCCCCGAACTCGGACGTGCGCTCCCGGTTCGGCGCGGGACCGGGAAGGAACGCTCCAGGCTCACGCCCGAACCACCACGAGCCGGGGTCAACGCGAGGGAGGCGACCCGGCGTATCTCGCCAGGGGTAGCGGTGCGGGCGGCGGTCGCGGCGCACCCTCGCCCGGAGAAAATCGTCGCCCCCGGACCCGGGGCGCGCGGCCGACGGCGAGGCGGACGTGGCCTTGCCGGTGCGGGCGCGGTCGGGCCGCCGCGAGTGACGTGGCCACCCCGCACCACTCGCTCGTCGAGCGCGTCTTCTCCGTGCGTGAGGACGTCTTCGGTGAGCTTCGGACTCTGCTGCCGCCGGAGATCGTCGCGGCGCTCGAGCTCCACCGGCTCGCGCTGCAGGAGGGGTGGTGGGTCGATCCGGCGTTGGTGCAGCGCCACGTCGACCTGCTGTACTCGGTGCCGCTCAAGAGCGGGGCGGGCTCGGCGCTCGTGTACGTGCTGTTCGAGCACCAGAGCAGCGACGACCCGCTGATGGTCTTCCGGATGCTGGCGTACATGGTCCGCGTCTGGGAGAAGTACCTGCGCGACCACGAGGGGGCGCGGGAGCTGCCGGTCATCGTGCCGCTGGTGCTCCACCACGCCGAGGAGGGGTGGCGATCGGCGACCACCCTCCACGAGCTGTTCCCCGCCTCCCTGCTGCGCCAGCCGGCCTGGGCGGGGGTGGTGCCGAGCTTCCGGTTCTTGTTGGACGACGTCTCCGTCACCACCGACGAGGAGCTGGGAGCGCGGCAGCTCTCGGAGTTCGCGAGGGTGGCCCTCTGGGCGCTGCGGGACGCGCGGTTCGGGCGCCTGGAGCGCACCCTGGCCGCCTGGTCCAGCCTCTTCGCCCGGCTGCTCGAGGCGCCCGGTGGTCAGACGGCGGTCCGCACCATCTTCTGCTACATCTACGAGGTCCGGGGCATCGCGACCGCCCAGTCCCTGGCGGCCAAGATCCCCGACCCGATCCTCCGTGAGGCAGCCATGACCATCGCCGAGCAGCTTCGCCAAGAAGGCCGCCAGGATGGGCTCCGTGAGGGGCTCGAGCGCCTGCGGGGCGTCGTCGTCAAGCAGCTCCAGCTCAAGTTCGGGGAGCTGCCCGCGGCGGCGCAGGCCCGCGTGGCCGCCGCCGACGCGGCTGCCCTCGAGCGCTACGCCGAGCGCGTGCTCTCGGCCGACACGCTCGACGCCGTCATCGGCTAGAGCTTCCCCCCATCGCTCTCGACTGTCCCCTCTCTCGCGGGCTCTGACGGTCGCCCTCCCGAGCGCTCTCGGAGCTATAGCTCCGTCGCGGGCTCGCCGAGCGGCTAAGGCGCCGCCGTGGCCGAGCGCTGCTTCGGGACGCGACGGGGATGAACGGCGCCGGCGACTTGATCTGGGTGGCGCTTCGCGTTGCCGCGGGGTGGGCCACCCCCGATCCGGCTACCTGCGCGAACTCTGCGGAGAGGGAGGGATTCGAACCCTCGGTGGAGTTACCCCCACACATGATTTCCAGTCATGCACCTTCGGCCTCTCGGTCACCTCTCCAGGCCGCTGCCGCGCGCCGGCTCTGCTCCGAGCTCGCGGCACCATCGGGGCTCGCCCTCGGGGTCAGCCGCGAGCGCCTCCCGGCGTCCAGACGGACGCCAGCGGAGAGAGTGGGATTCGAACCCACGGTACCCTCCCGGGCACACCTGATTTCGAATCAGGCACCTTCGGCCTCTCGGTCATCTCTCCGCCGCGCACTCTGACAGCCGCCCGGCGGGCTGTCAACGCCCCGACCGCGCGTCAGCAACCCGAGATTTCCGCCGGATCGGCGCTGCGCGCGGCGCCCCGGCAGCGACGCGGATCGCGATCGGTCTGCACCGTCGAGCGGGCGAACCGCTCAGACCCGGTAGTTCGGGGCCTCCTCGGTGATGATCACGTCGTGGACGTGGCTCTCGCGGAGGCCCTGGCTGGTGATGCGCACGAACCGCCCGTTCGCGCGCAGCTCCGCCACCGTGCGGCAGCCGGCGTAGCCCATGCCCGCGCGCAGCCCGCCCACCAGCTGGTGCAGCGTGGAGGGGAGCGAGCCGCGGTGCGGGACGCGCCCCTCGATCCCCTCGGGCACCAGCTTCTCCTCCGTCACCTCCGCCTGCCCGTAGCGATCGCGGCTGCCTCGCTTCATGGCGCCCAGGCTCCCCATGCCCCGGTACACCTTGTAGCTCCGTCCCTGGTAGAGCACGAGCTCGCCGGGCGCCTCGTCCGTGCCCGCGAAGAGCGAGCCGATCATCACCGAGGAGGCGCCGGCGGCGATCGCCTTGGCCACCTCGCCGGAGTACTTGATCCCGCCGTCGGCGATGATCGGGATCCCGTGGCGGTCGCCCACCTCCGCGCAGTCGGCGATGGCCGTGATCTGGGGCACGCCCACCCCGGCGACCACGCGCGTGGTGCAGATGCTGCCCGGTCCGATGCCGACCTTCACCGCGTCCACGCCGGCGTCGATGAGCGCCTGGGTGCCCTCGGCCGTGGCCACGTTGCCCGCCACCAGCTCGAGGGCGGGGTAGCGGCGGCGCGTGTCGCGCACGGCCTCGATCACGCCCCGGCTGTGGCCGTGGGCCGTGTCCACCACGATGAGATCCACGCCCGCCTCCACCAGCGCCTCCGTGCGCGCCACCCGGTCCGGGCCAGGGCCGATCGCGGCGCCCACCCGCAGGCGGCCGTGCTCGTCCTTGACGGAGAGGGGGTTGAGCTCGGCCTGCATCAGATCCTTGATGGTGATGAGCCCGGCCAGGCGCCCCTCGTCCACCACCAGGAGCTTCTCGATGCGGTGCCGGTGCAGCAGCTCCCGCGCCTGGTCCGGGCCGCACCCGGGCGCGACGGTGACGAGGTCGGTGGTCATCAGCGCGCTCACCGGCTGATCGAGGTTCTTCTCGAAGCGGATGTCGCGCGCGGTCAGGATCCCCACCGGGCGGTCCCCCTCCACCACGGGCACCCCGGAGATCTCGTGCTGCCGCATCACGTCCAGCACCTCCCGGAGCGACTGGGTCGGGCGCACGGTGATGGGGTCCCTGATCACGCCGGTCTCCGCCCGCTTGACCCGATCCACCTCGGCCGCCTGCGCCCGCGGCGAGAGGTTCTTGTGGATGATCCCGATCCCACCGTGCCGGGCCATGGCGATGGCCAGCCGGCTCTCGGTCACCGAGTCCATCGCCGCGCTCACGATGGGGACGTTGAGGTCGATGTTCCGCGTGAGCCGGGAGCGGACGTCCACCTCCGCCGGGACCACCTCGCTGTACGCCGGCAACAGCAGGACGTCGTCGAACGTGAGGCACTCGCGGGGGGCGCGGGCGAACATGGCGCAGCATACCCAAACGGGCGGCGCGGGTCACCGGCGAGCAGGGGCCGGCCTGGGGTTCGGGGCGGCGCCGGGAGCGGGGAGCGGGGTGAAGCTCGGGGCGCGGTCGGGGCAGGCGGCCGGGACGGGATGCCGGGGCGGGCGCGGGCGGGAACCGGGGCGGGGATCGGGACGGCCGCTGCGCGGCGGGCGACGTGATAACCTCCGCCGCCGATGGTCAAATCGAACGACGATCTGGAGAGCCTCTTCCGCCGCCTCGACCGGACGTTCGACGCGACGGAAGACGGGACGTTCCTGGTGCTCGCGGCACCGCAGCAGCCGCCGATCGCGGTCCGGCTGGCGCCGCCCGTGGTGGTGCTGCAGGTCAGCATCGGCGACGCGCCGCGCGGGGACGCCGCGCTCGAGGCCGCGCTTTTCCGCCGGCTGCTCGAGCTCAACGCCGCCCTGCTGCATGCCGCTTACAGCCTGGTGGGCGACGCGATCACCCTGGGGGCGGCGCTGGCGGCGGACACGCTCGACCCGAACGAGCTCGAGGCGGCGCTGGCCGACCTCGGCATGGCGCTGACCGAGCACGTGCCCGCGCTCCGTGGAATGGTGAGGGGGGGGATGGTCAAGGGCGGGTCGGCGGACGGCGCCGTGGCGCCGCGGTGAGGCCGCGCTCGCGCGACTGACGGAGGACGACCATGGGGATCTTCGCCCGCCTGGCCCAGCTCATCAAATCCAACCTCAACGATCTCATCAGCCGCTCCGAGGACCCGGAGAAGATGCTGAACCAGATCGTCGTGGACATGAACACCCAGCTCATCGAGGCCAAGAAGCAGGTCGCGGCCTCGATCGCGGACGAGAAGAAGCTCCTCAAGCAGACCGAGCAGGAGCTGGCGACCGCCGCGGAGTGGGAGCGCCGGGCGATGATGGCGGTGCGCGCGGGCGACGACGCGCTCGCCAAGGAGGCGCTGGCCCGCAAGCGCGAGCACGACGAGCTGGCGGCGGCCTTCCGCGCCCAGTGGGAGAAGCAGAAGGCCGCGGTCGACCAGCTGAAGCTGGCGCTGCGGGCGCTCAACGCCAAGATCGAGGAGGCCAAGCGCAAGAAGACCCTGCTCATCGCCCGCAAGAAGCGCGCCGAGGCGCAGCGCGCGATCCAGGAGACGATGTCGGGCCTGCGCAACGCGAGCGCGTTCGAGGCGTTCGACCGGATGCAGGGCAAGATCGAGCGCATGGAGGCGGAGGCCGAGGCGTCGGCGGAGCTCCAGGAGGAGTACAGCGGAGACGTGCTGGCTCACCGCTTCGCCGAGCTCGAGGCGACCGCGGGCGCGGAAGGCGACCTCGCGGCGCTCAAGCGCCGGATGGGCCTCCTGCCCCCCGAGCCGCCGCGGGCGGAGCCGGCGCCGGTCCGCGTGGAGGCCGCCGCCGCGGGCGCGGGGGAGGAGGCGCTGTCGGAGGCGGAGCGCGAGGAGCTGGCGCGGGCCCTGGCCGAACTCGAGGCGGAGCAGCAGGCCGAGCTCCGGGTGAAGCGGTAGCAGGAGGAAGAGGATGCGTTCGTGGAGTGCAATGCTGGGCGGGGCGGCGCTGCGCGTCGCCGGGGCGGCCGCCGCGGCGCGGCCACTGCCCGCCGACGCGCTCGATCCCAAGAAGACCCGCCTCGACGGGGTGCTGAAGGAGTGGCCGGCGGGGGCGATCAAGCTGAACGAGAAGGTGCGGGGCTCCTCCCCCGCGCGCGTGACGGCGTTCATCGGCTACGACGACCAGTCGCTCTACCTCGCCCTCGACGCCCGTGACGCCGCCTTCGCGCGGACCGCGGCCTTCGGCCAGAACGAGGACCACGCCGTGTTCACGCTGGTGGTCCCCACGCGTACGGGGGGCGCCGAGCGCTACGAGCTCGGGCTCTTCGCCGGGCAGTCGGGCAAGACCGCCGGGCAGGTCAAGCTCGGGGGGCGCGCCCTCCCGGGCGCGACCGTGGTGGAGGCGCCGAACGCCGCCGGGTATACGGTGGAGGCGAAGATCCCGTGGTCTGCGCTGCCGGCGGCGAGCAAGGTGCGGGTGGGGCTCAAGGGTTCGGTGCGGTACGTCGACGCCTCCCAGCCCGGCAAGATCGTCGGCGTCCTCGCCAGCGGCGAGGAGGCGCCGATCTTCATCACCGCGGAGCAGTCCCTCTACGAGAACCTCATCGAGCCGAAGGGGCTGGAGCTTCTCCCCGGCCACGAGGCGTTCGGCAACCTCGCCGGGGACGCGATGCTGGAGCGCGTGGCGGTGTACGGCGGGTACCTCGTCATCGTGGGCCCGCACTACCAGAAGGGGACGAGCTTCTACTACAAGGACCTGGTCGTCCCCGATCCGTCGTTCGTGCGGCGGCTCGAGGTGCGCGACATGAACGGCGACGGCCTGGACGAGATCCTGCTGCAGCTTCGCACCGGGCGCGACACCTACCGGGAGATCTTCGAGATCCTCGCCGTGCAGCCGAACGGGGCCGCCGAGCGCGTCTTCGCCCACGAGGTCGCCATCGTCACCGACACCGGGCGCGTCATCAACCAGGTGAAGGTGGGCCCGGGCGCGACGGTCACCATCTCCCAGGGGGAGGACGCGGGGTTCACCAAGGCCGATTTCCGCGAGCCCCCCCACGAGGGGATGGCCACGGCACTCTTGCCCTGGGACACGGTCAAGAGCCGCACCATCGCCTGGGACGGCGCGAAGTACGCCGTGCAGAAGGAGACCCCGCAGAAGCCCCGCGCGCTCGGCGACGCGGGCGGGAGAGCGGGCGGGGGCGAGCGGGCGGCGAAGGGGACGCCCGGGGGCGCGCCGCCGCCGCCGCCGCCGCGCCCGCCGTCGGCCGACGAGCTGATGGACAAGGTCTACGCCCTGTACCGCAAGGAGCGGGGCTTCACGGGCGCCAAGCCCCGGTTCGACTTCGTCACCGACGTCGCCGGGTCGAGCGAGGTCGAGCGCGTGCTCGTCCACGACAAGGAGGTGCTCGTCTTCGGCAAGGAGTTCCTCGGCGGCACGAGCTACACCTACATCGCGATCGGGGTCAAATCAGGCGCGGACGTGATCGACGTCACCGCGCGGGACCTGACCGGCGACGGCAAGGCCGAGGTGATCGTGCGCGGGATCGTCCACGCCAAGGGCGGCGAGGAGCTCGAGGACGCCGACGTCCAGCGGTACGTGCTCTTCGTGTACCAGGTGAAGGACTCGGGGATCAGCCGCATCTTCGGCGCGGAGCTGGGGCGGGCGATGGAGGACGGTCGCGTGCTCGGCGCGCTCTCGTTCGTCCCCGCGGCGCGGGGCTTCGACCTCGTGCTCCGGCCCGGGCGCGCCGTCGGGTGGACGCGCAAGACCTACCCGTTCCCCCCCGATCAGGGGCCGGCGGGCGGGCTCGAGCCGCTCCTCTTGCCCTGGGCGGGCGGCGAGCGGCGGTACGGCTTCTCGGGGACGGCCTACGCCCCGCGCTGAGCGCGCCCCCGGGCTCAGTTGAGCGCGGTGACGTTCACCACCGCCCAGCCGCCGGGCGCGAGCGTCACCTCGTGCCACGCCTCCCAGTCACGGACCCGCGTGAGCAGGCGGTAGCGGCCGGGCGCGAGCTCGGCGCGCGCCACGGCGACGCGCGCCGGCAGCGTCGACCAGCTCCGCGTGTCCGGCGTGTCCGCGATGGTCAGCGCGGCCTGGGTGCCCAGGCTGAGGAGGATGCCGAGCGTGTCGTCCTGGGTCGAGTGCCGCAGCACCTGGCCGGCCGCGACGCGCGCCAGCATCCGCGTGATGGCGCTCGCCACCACCGAGCCCTTCACCGCCTCCCAGGCGCGGTACGCCTCCTGGTCCACGGCGACCAGCCCCTCGATGGACTGCCAGTCGCGGCCGACGCGCAGGGTGGGGATCCCCCACGTGCCGCGCGGCGCGCCGAGCGCGGGATAGTTGACCCAGGTGACGAGCCCCTGCGCCGCGAGCTCGTTGGCTCGGGACACGTCGGTGGGCGAGAGGATGTCGGCGCAGTAGGTGAGCGCCAGCCCGATGGGGATGCGGACGGCCTCCTTGGCGGGGACGCGGCCGAAGCTCAAGACCACCAGGAGCTCGGCGGGGGCCGGCGCGGGGTCGGGGGCCGGCGCCGGGTTCGGGGCGGGACTCGGGGCCGGGGCGGGGTTGGAGTCTGGGGCGGGGTTGGAGTCTGGAGCGGGGTTGGGGTCTGGGGCGGGGTTCGTGCTCGGGGCGGGGCCGAGCAGCGCGCGGATGCGGGGGGTGCGAACGGACGAGCGCGCCGCCAGGCGCCGCACCGGCGCGGCGAGGGTGCGGTACTCGCCGTAGCGGAGGGCCTCGTCGTAGTAGCGCAGGGCCTCGTCGGCGCGGCCGCTCTTCTCGAAGGCGAACCCGGCGAAGTAGCTCCCCGGGCCGAGCAGGGCGAAGGCGGGATCCTCGTGGTCGGCGAGGTACTTCTGCATCACGGCCAGGCGCCGCGCCTCGACCCGCGCGCCGCCGAGGTCCCCGCGCGCGAGGTAATTCACCAGGTTCATGGTGTTGATGAAGAGCTTCTCGTAGGCGGGGGCCCGGTAGGGGCCGGCGCTGTCGCTGAAGAGGTAGCGGCCGATGGCGTCCACGGCGTCCCGCGACAGATCCAGGATCTCGATCGCCTTGTCCGCGATCTCGAGATCGCGGCTCGAGAGCTCGTAGCGGCCGAGCTGCTGGAGCACCATCGCTCGATCCAGCAGGAGCAGCGTGTTCTTGCCCTCGACGTTGGCGGGGACGTCGGCGGCCTCCTTGACGTCGAGCTCCCGGTTGAGCAGCCGGAGCGCCTCCTCGGGCCGCCGCGCGTCGAGCGCCGAGCGGGCCCTTTCGGTGCGCGCCGCGTGCCCCGCGCACCCCATGGCGCGCGGTACCGCCGCGAGCGCCGCCGCCAGCAACCGGCCGGAGGCGCGCGCCGTGGCCGCCGCGGGGGCGGCCGCCGCCCTCGATCGCCGCCGGGTCTCACCCACGCCGCGCCCTCCGCGCTAGATGATCGCCTTGGTCAGGGCGCTCTTGTTCTGGAACAGGATGGCGCTCGTCTCCACCTCCAGCACCTGCATGAAGAAGAAGTACTGCACCCGGCGCTCGTTGCGCTGGCGCTCGTCGGTGCTGAAGATCTTGCCGGTGACGACGTAGCGGACCCCGATCTGACGGCCCCACCGCGCGACGTCGGCGGCGTTGAAGCCGTCGGTGGACTGGCGCTGGATCTCCGCCATCAGCTCCGCCTGGTTCTCCAGGCTGATGACGCGGACGTGGCCGGCCGAGGAGAGCTGGGTCTCGATGTCGCTCGCCAGGGCCTGCAGGGCGCTGTCCACGTGCTCCGTCGTCTCGTTGCGGATGGGGAGGACGGCCAGCGCCGGCTGGCTCTCGGACTGCCAGCGCTTCACGACCGGCGAGCCCTGCAAGGCCTCCATGTTCTCGTGGAGCAGCTGCTGCAGGTCACGCTGGTCGAGCCCGGTGCTCATGGCCTCGTCGTCGAGCCCCTCGACCTGCTCGCCCCGCACCGCCTTGGGCGAGGCGCAGGCCCCGAGCGTGAGCGCCGCCGCCGCCGCGAGCCCCAAGAACCGGAGACGATTGAGCCGTGCCATGAGCCGAGTCCTTTCGATGGGAACGATCTCTAGTACGGGCCAGGGGGCGCGGCGCTTCCATCCGGCGGCCTCACCGGCGTGCACGGCGCGGCCCGTAGCGACCATCTAGCGCGGCCCGGGGGCCGCGTCACCACGTCGCTGCGGCCGGGCGGCCGCCAGTCCACGGCGGCCGCGGCCGCTTCAGGTCCGCCGGACGGGGATGATCTGGACCCGCCGGTCATCCCCCTCCCCGTCGCTCTTGGTGATCACCCCCTCGAACTTGGCGAGGGCGAGGTGGACGACCCGCCGATCGCGGGGGTTCATCGGCTCGAAGGTGATGATCTTGCCCTCCTCGACCGCCTGCTTGCCCAGCCGGCGCGCCATGCTCGCCAGCGTGCTGTCGCGGCGCTGCCGGTAGCCCTCCGCGTCCACCAGGACGTGACGGCGCTCCAGGCCCGGGCGGTTGACGACGCGGTGGACGAGGAACTGCAGGGCGCCCAGGACCTGCCCCTTCTTGCCGATGATCCGGCCCGCGTCGCGCCCGTAGATCTCGAGGCTGATCTCGCCCTCGGAGGCGTCCTCGCGGGGACGACGGAGCCGGACCCGGCAGTCCATCTCCATCTCGTCGAGCACCCGGGCCACGAAATCGAGGGCCTGGCGCGCCCGGTCGTCGCCCGACGCCGCGTGCGCCTCGCCCCGACCGCGGCGGCGCTGGCGCGGGCGCCGCTCCGCCCCCTCCGTGCGCGTCGCGCTCCCCGAGGCCGCGTCGTCGCGGTCGTCGTCGTCGCGGTCGTCGTCGTCGCGGTCGTCGTCGCGGTC
>CAYVRP010000102.1:12093-23802 GCA_964454025.1 uncultured Polyangiaceae bacterium
GCGGTCGTCGTCGCGGTCGTCGTCGTCGCGGTCGTCGTCGTCGCGGTCGTCGTCGTCGCGGTCGTCGTCGTCGCGGTCGGTCCGCTCTCGATCCCTCTCGTCGCCCCGTCGGTCGTCATCGCGATCGTTCATCTTGCTTCCTCTTTCACCGAGCGGCGTCGCGCTCCATGGGTTCGTCCCCGGGCGGGCTCAGGGCGCCTCGGCCCCGCCCGCGGCTGGCTTGTCGGTGGCCTTCACGCCCGCGTCGCCCCCGTCACGCCGGGGGCGGCGCTTGCCGTGCATGCGGGCGAGGCGCGCCGCTTCGGCGTCGCTCGGTCCCGCCTCCGCCCCGTCCGGTCCGCGGGGCCTCACCGTCCGGCGCACGTGCCACTCGACGGCCTGCTGCTGGGCGATGCCGAGCAGGCTGTTGGTGAACATGTACACGCCGAGCCCGGCGGGGAGGAACAGCATGAAGACGGTGAACATCGCCGGCATCATGTAGAGCATCATCTTCTGCTGCGCCGGATCGCCGCCCTGCATCGGCATCATCTTCTGCTGCACGAAGGAGGTCGCCCCGATGATGAACGGGAGCACGAAGTACGGATCGGGCTCGGACAGGTCCGGGAACCACAGGAAGGGGATGTTGTAGAGCTCCACCGCGGTCTGCAGCGTCTGGTAGAGCGCGAACCACACCGGGATGGTGGCGAGCTGCGGGAGGCACCCGATGAAGGGGTTGACCTTGTGCTTGCGCCAGAGCTCCATCTGGGCGATGCCCTTCGCCTGCGGGTCGTCCTTGTACTTCTCGTTGAGGGCGTCGATCTCGGGCTTGAGCTCCCGCATCTTGATCATGCTGCGGAGCGAGGGGATGGTGAGCGGGAAGAGCAGCGTTCGCGCCGTCACCGTCAGGACGATGATCGCGACCCCCCAGTTTTGGAAGAGGCCGTACACGTAGAGCAAGAAGCTCACCAGCACCTTGGCGATCACGGAGAAGAAGCCGAGGTTGATGAGCTCGGAGAGATCGTGCCGGCCCCCCGCGGCGGTCGCCAGGATGCGCCGCTCCTTGGGCCCGATGTAGCTCAGCACGGAGTAGCGCTGCGAGGCGCCGGGCGCGAGCTCGAGCGGCGGGTAGGCCAGGCGCGCCCGGTACATCGCGCCGGCGTGGGGATCGCGCGCGGCCCCGAGCTTCTCGATCTGGAGCTGGCAGACGGGGGCTCCGGGGGCCTCGAGCGGGACGATCGCGTGCGAGAAGTAGGCGTTGGTCACGCCGGCGAAGCTCGGCACGCCGGGGACCTCGTACCAGTCGCCGAGGGTCCGGTCGCTGGAGACGAAGGCCTGCGTCTGCTTCTTGAAGTCCTTGGCGTCGAAGTCGGCCGGGGTGAGCCGCGTCGCCTGGCCGCCCTCCAGCACGCACTCGACGTCGGTGACGAAGGGGCTCACGCGGAACATGTGCCCCGACACCTCGCGCGAGGTCCGCCAGGCGGTCGTGTGCACGGTCAGGGCGTGCAGGCGCGGCGCTCGGGCGAGGTTCTTGATGGTCTCGGTCGCCTCGAGCTCGTAGGGGCGATCGGTGGCCCGCACCACGCGGGTGAGCTCGACCTCGGGGTCGCGGTAGCGGAAGGTGCAGCTCTTGCCGTCGGCGGCGACGAGCTCGTAGAGCAACAGGTCGTGGTCGAGCTGCCAGTACTCGCCGTCGAGCAGCCGGCGGGTGCCGCGGTCCGCGCCGGGCGCCGCGGCGGGGTTGCGCCAGTCGAAGCGGAGCTGCTGGCGCAGGGGCACGTCCGGCGTGGTGGCCAGGTCGAGGCCGACGCCGCGCTTGCGGTACTTGGCCGTCAGGAGCTCGTAGTGCACCAGGGTGCCGCCGCGGGTGGACAGCTCGGCGCGGACGTAGGGGGTCCAGATCTCGCAGGGCCTCCCCGGGGTTCCGGGCGCCTGCACCCGATCGGGCTCGAAGAGCAGCGGCTGGGGCTCCTCGCCGCCGCCGCCCCACAGGCGGGGGAGCACGACCAGCAGCAGTACGGCCGCGACGCCGATCAGGAGCCAGCGCGATAGTCCGCCTTGTTCCATGGTTAGCTCACGCTGGTTTCTGCCGGGGGCTCTAGGGGCCAAAGACTCCGCGGTGATCGCGCGCGACGACCGGCGGCATCACGGGGAGGCGGCCGGTGGTGGCGCGGCGGCTTCGGTCGCGGCGGGGGCGGGCGGCATCGCAGCATCGGAGGCCGGCTCCTGTCCAGAGCCGAGGCCCGAGGCGGGCGTGGAGCCGCGCGGCGGTGGCGGCGGGTCGTAGCCGCCGGGGTGGAAGGGGTGGCAGCGCAGGATGCGCCGCAGACCGAGCCAGGACCCACGGAGCGCGCCATGGCCCGCGATGCACTGCGCCGTGTACCGCGAGCAGGACGGCTCGAAGCGGCAGACCGGGCCGAGCAGCGGCGCGATCAGCAGCTGATACAGGCGGATGAGCAGGAGCAAGGCGCGCGCGATCACGGGGTTTCGGCGAGTGTGTGGCCATCAGGCGCCTCGTGCCAGGTTCTCGCGTCGCGCCTCCCGATCGCGGCGGGCCGCGGCCGCGCGGCGTCGAATGGCGCGCTCGGCCTGCCGGAGCGCGGCGATCACGGCGGCCAGCCCGGGGGCGGGGGCGGCGCGGCGGACGACGACGACCACGTCACAGTCCGGCGGCCAGAGGCTCCGGGGGGCGCGGAAGGCCTCGCGGACCACCCGGCGGGCTCGGTTCCGGGTGACGGCGACCCCGACCTTGCGCGAGACGGTGATCCCCAGCCGCGCCCCGGTCGCCGCGCCCTCCCGGGCCCGGAGCAACAGCACCAGGCGCGGCGTGGCGACGCGGCGGCCCGCAGCCTGGATCTCCAGGAACTCCGACCGCTTGCGCACCCGCTGGGCGCGTCGGAAGCACCCCCTGGGGCGGCCGTCCTCGCCGTCGTTCGGTGGCGTGAGCGCCCCGGCATCGGCCCCGTCTTCCGCGACGGCGGCGCGGGGGAGCGGCGACTCGCCATGAGGACGCGGCGCGCGGCCGCTCGGCCCACCCGGAGTCACTTCTGATATGCGGACACCGTCAGGCGCCACCGCCCCTTGCGGCGGCGGTTCTTCAGCACCGCCTGTCCGCCCTTGGTCTTCATGCGCTTGCGGTAGCCGTGCGTGCGGAGTCGGCTGAGGTTGTGGGGCTGATAGGTGCGCTTGGGCATCGGAGCTCGACTCCTCTTGCCGGGAACCGTGGGGCTCGGGCGCGCGGCGGCCCTCCGAGCGGGCGGGCGTGGCGCTCTACGGCCACGCTACGCTGCCGCGGGACCAGATCGCCGCTCCCGCGGAGCTTGAGTACCGAAGACCGCGAGGCTCGCTCGGCGGTCGAGCCACCGAGGCCCCGGAAGTCCGGGGCACCACGGCGGGGGACGAGAGTGAGCCACGACCGGGGGGAGCCGTCAAGCGCGGTCCGGAACGGCGAGCCTCGGTCGACGCCCGGCGCGAGGAACGTGGCCGGCCAACTCGCCAGCGCCCGCGCGGGCGCAGCGCCCGTACGGCGGCGCTGACGCGGCCGGGCGCCGCCCCCGTCCGCCGGGCGGCCTTGCTGGGCCCGGGGCCGCGTGATAAGGGCTCCGCCCTACCATGCGCGACAACATCCGCCTCGTCTCGACCGCCGGCACGGGCTTCACGTACTACACGAAGAAGAACAAGCGGACGACGCCCGAGAAGCTCGAGCTCAAGAAGTACGATCCGATCAAGCGGCAGCACGTCATCTTCAAGGAGCAGAAGATGCCGCCGCACAGCAAGTGACCCCGGGCCCGCTCGCGGCGCGCCGCCGGGTGCTCCTCGCCCGCGCCGCCGCGCCCCACCGACCCGCCGCACCCCGGTGCGCGCGGGTCGCGTCGTCTCTGGGCCCCCTCCCCGAGGGTCCCCGACGCGTGACGGCCCGCCGGGCGCCGGGCGCCGGGGCGGGCCGTCGCGGGGACCGAGGACCCCGCGCGCGCGTCGCCGCGCTCACTCCTGGTTGAGCATCTTGAACTCGACGCGGCGGTTGATCGCCCAGCACTCCTCGGTTTCCTCGGGGCACTTGGGCCGCGACTCCCCGTAGCCCTCGGACTCGAGGCGATTGGCCGCGATCCCGTGATCGGCGAGGTACTTCATCACCGAGGCGGCGCGCCGCTTGCTGAGGTTGAGGTTGTAGTTGTCGTTGCCGCGGCTGTCAGTGTGGCCGTACACGCCGATGCGGAGGTTCGGCCGCGCCTTGAGCAGGCCCACCACCTCGTCGAGGATCGGAAAGCTCACCGGCTTGATCTGGGCGCTGTTGTACTCGAACTGGATCGGCTCCAGGATCGCGATCTCGCCGGACGCCTCGTCGATGCGCGCGAGGCCGGGGCAGCCGTGCTTCTCGGCGATCTCGGAGGCCGGTCCCGGCTCGGTCGGGCACTTGTCCTCGGCGTCCGGGATGCTGTCGTTGTCGGCGTCCTTCTCCGGGCAGCCGTCCTGATCCTCGATGCCGTCCTTGTCCTCCGGCGTGTCGGGGCAGCGATCCATGTCGTCCGGGATGCCGTCGCCGTCGCGGTCGGCGTCCACCGGGCACCCGTCGGTCGGCTCCGGCTCCTTGCCGTCCTCCTTGATGTCCGGGCACTTGTCGATGTTGTCGGGGTAGCCGTCGCCGTCGCGATCGGCCTCCTTCTCCTCCACCTCCGGCGCGGCGCGCCAGCGGCGCGCCGGTGACGGCGGCTCCTTGTCCTTGAGCGGGAACCAGTAGCCGATCTGCGCCAGGACGCGCAGGTCCGGCGCGCCGTAGCCGGCGGCCAGCCGGGTGCCGAGCCCGGCGTTGACCCAGGCGCGCCGCTTCTCGTCGAGCGCGAAGCGCCCCTGGGCGAGCCACTCGAGGTCGGTGTTCCGCCCCTCGAGGAAGGCGTCCTGGCCGTTCGAGTTCTGAATACCGGTGGTGCCCCAGAGCTCGAGCCCGACCCGGATCCGGTTGTCCTTGAACGGCATGTAGCCACCGAGCGCCCAGCGCAGATCCGACGCCACCTGCAGCGGGCTATCCCCGTTCAGGCCCCGCTCGGGGCGGAAATGCGGGCCGAGCGTCCCTGCCAGGAAGAACCTCTCGAAGGCGTGCTCGAGGCCGAAATAGAGCATCCCGGTCGTCAGGTCGTCGCCGCCGAAGGAGTCCTCGTCTCCGGTCGGCCCCCAGAGGGCGGCGCCGAAGCCCCAGCGCGTGTCGTTCTTGTCGACCACGGGGAGCCGCAGATCCGCCCGGAGGTCGTGCAGGGCCTGCGCCGCCGTCGCGGCGTTGGGCGCGTCCGGGTCGTTCATCGTCTCGGCCGGGTCCTCCCCGTGCTGGTACAGGCCGATGGGCAGCGAGACGTTGACCCCGAGGTGACCGGCGATCTCGGTGCCGATCATCAGGTAGGTCATGAGCTGGTTCGCGACCGGGTTCTTGATGTCGCGCAGGATGTCCGGATCGTCGGTGACCGTCTCGTCGCGCAGCGGGTTCTGCGAGTAGCCGAGGGCGAGCGACCCGTACAGGCGGGTCTTCTCGTGCAGGTAGGGCCGCCACACGGTGAAGCCGTCGTCGGGGGCGCCCGAGATCTGGATGCGGTCGAGGTAGAACGTCCTATCTTGGGCGCCCGCTGGTAGCGCCGCCAGAAGCCCTGCCACGACCACCGATCCCGCGATCACGCGCCTTGCGTGGACCATCTCGCCTCCCAGATCTCTGTGATTTCGGGCGTCTGCCGGACGCCTGGCCGAAACGCTAGCCCGTGCGCCCTCGCAAGGAAAGCCCCCTCGCTCCGTCGCGGCGGAATTCCCGGGCGGCCGAGGAAACCGCGCGGACCCGGAACCGCCCTCGCGCCCCCGAGGGGCGGGCAACGTGTCCGCCATCCGCGGAAAATTCCTTGTTGCTGGGGCTCCCTCGGCGGCGGGCTCGACCTCGACCGCCGGCGCGCGCCGGCGGGGTCAGCGCTGGGCGAAGATCTCACAGAGCCACAGGGAGCCGTCTGGATCCCGCGCCAGCCCCACGCCGACCGTGTCGAAGCGGGGGTCGAGGAGCGTGTCGCGGTGCGAGGGGCTCTGCCAGATCACGCGGTGGCCGCGGGTGACGTCGGCGGCGTGCGCCACGTTTTCGCCGGCCACGCGCGGCGTGACGTCGGCGGCCGCCAGCCGCGCCGTCAGATCACCGCCGCCCAGGGCGTGCGCGAGGCGCCGCGCGGCGCGCATGGCCGCCGCATGCGCGGCGGCGAGCGCCGAGAGCTCGGGGTCGATCGCCAGGCGCCCGAGGCCCTCGCTCGCGCGCGCGGCGTCGATCATCGCCGCGAGCGCGAGCGCCGGCGTGGCCGCGCCGCGCGCCGCCGTCTCGCCCGGGACGTCGGCGGCGACGTACTCGTCCGGCGGCGGCACGTCGGCGTGGACGAGCGCCTCGCTCACCGGGCGGGGCCCGCCCCCGGTGTCGGCCAGGAGCTGGACCAGCCACGGGCCGGGCTCCGCGAGCGCGAAGGCGGCGCGCGCGCGGCCGTCGACCAGCGAGGTCGGCACCGGCCGCGGGCGGCCGCGCGGGCCGAGCAGCACCACCTTCGCCCCCGCCGTCGGGACCAGCAGCTCCGCCTCGAGGCGCAGCCAGGCGCCCGTGCGCGCGCGCACCGGCAGCGGCGCGAGGTCGGCGAGGACGTCGGCCACGACGGCGACCCGGTGCGTCGCGCCCCGGGCGTCCGTCGCGCGGCCGAGGCCGCAGCGGCGCTCGCCGCCGTCGTCGAAGCCGGCGAGCCACCGCTCGAGCGGCTCGGCCGCCGCGCGCGCGTCGAGGGCGTACCCGGTGAGGGCGAAGACGCGCGGCCACGGGTAGGGCGAGCCCGCCGCGCGCAGCTCGAACGCCACCCGGGCCGTCTCGAGATCGACCGTGCCGCGCGCGTGCTCGTCCGCGAGGCGCTGGGCCACGGCGGCGAGCGCGGCGTCCGTCGCGCCGCAGCGGCGCGCGAGGTCGGGCTCGATCGTGGGCGCCGCCGGTCGCGGCGAGCGCACCTCGGTCGCCCAACGCCCGTCGTCGTGGGGGGGCCGCGCCGGTCGCGCGGGGAAACCGGCGCCGTCGCCGCGCGCGCCCGCGGCGGGCGGGGGCGCCGCGCAGGCGGCGAGCACGGCGGCGACACCGAGGCCGTGGCCGGCGGCGCCGAGCCACGCGCGCGGCGAGGAGGGCGACATCGCGGGGCAGTCTACCGCGCGTGGGCGCGCCGCCGCAGGCCTCCGCGCCGCGGCGCGGCGGGCGCGTTCGCCGCCGGCGGCACGCCGCGTTCGAGCGACGCGCGAAGTCGACCGGCCCGCGGTCCCCTGCTAGGGTCGAGCGCGATCCATGAACCGGATCTCGACGGCAGCGCGGGTGGGGGCATTCGTCGTCGTGATGAGCATCGCCGCCGTCTACGTCTACCGCTTCGTGAGCGAGGAGGCGGGCGGCGCGGACGGCTACACCGTGTACTGCCTGGTGAAGGACGCGCAGGGGATCGCGCGGCACTCGCAGGTCAAGATGGCGGGGATCCCGGTGGGGCACGTCAAGTCCGTGCGCCTCCAGGGTGGCCAGGCGCGAGTCGACATCACGGTGGACAAGGACGTGCCGCTCTACGACGACGCGGCCGTCGCCAAGGTGTCGAGCAGCCTGCTCGGCGAGTACTACCTCAGCCTCGCCGCCGGCACCGAGGGCAAGCGCCTCCTGGTCGACGGGGACCAGATCCGGTTCGTGGTGGAGGCGACGACCACCGACGACCTGATGAAGGACCTGTCCGCCATCGCCGAGGACGTCAAGAAGGTCACCGGGGCGCTGGCCAAGGCGGGCGGGACCCCGAAGGGGGAGGAGGAGGTCCGCGCGACGCTGGAGAACCTGGCCCAGATCACCGACAACCTGAACAAGATCGTCGCCGAGAACCGGCAGAGCATCCGCACCATCCTCACCAACGTCGAGAACATCACCACCCAGGGGGAGCCGGAGCTCGACCGCATCCTGGAGAACGTCCGCGTCGCCACCCAGGAGGTGCGGCAGATGGTGACCAAGAGCGAGGAGGAGGGCGTAGAGCCCGGGGAGGTGCGGCAGATCATCGAGAAGCTGAACCGCTCCACGTCCAGCCTCGAGTCGGCGCTCGCCAACGTCGACGCGATGACGGCGCGCATCGAGCGCGGCGAGGGGACGCTCGGCCGCCTGAGCAAGGACGATCAGCTCATCGACGAGGTCCAGGGGGTCGTCGAGGGCGCCAACGACTTCGTCGGCGGCATGACGCGGACGCGGACGGTGGTCGAGCTCCGCTCGGACTACCAGTTTCTCGCCAGCACCGTGAAGAGCTACCTCAAGCTGCGGCTCCAGCCGCGCGAGGACAAGTACTACCTCATCGAGGTGATCAGCGACCCCAAGGGGCTCACCACCTTCGAGCAGATCGACGTGGAGAGCACCAACCCCAACGATCCCCCGCACTACCGCGAGGTGCGCGCCGTCACCCGCAACGAGTTCCGCTTCTCCATCGAGTTTGCCAAGTCCATCGGCGCCTTCACCGGGCGCTTCGGGATCATCGAGTCGACCGGCGGGATCGGGCTCGACCTGCTCCTGCTCGACGATCGCTTCGAGGTGTCACAGGACCTGTTCGGGTTCGGCGAGTTCCTGATCCCCCGCTACCGCGTCCACATCGGCTACGAGTTCATCAACAACCTGTGGCTGCTCGCCGGCGTCGACGACGTCCTGAGCGACGACCGGCGCGACTACTTCTTGGGGCTCGCCCTGCGCTACGACGACCAGGATCTCAAGGGGATCCTGCCCTTCGCCGGGTCCGCCGGCGGCGCGCTCTGACGAGCGCGCGCGCTCACCGCTGGAGCGGCTCCTCCTCGTCGAACGCGGGGCCGCGGGTGGGCGGGGGCGCGGCGGGCGGGGGCGGCGCGGCGGGGCGCGCGGCGCCGCGGTAGGCGGCCTCGGTGACGTGCTGGAACGGGAAGGCCTTCATGATGACCGAGTCGCCCGGGTCGGTGCGCGCGGCGAGCGAGGCGGGCGTCGCCGCCGGCGCGAGCTCGAGCCCACGAGAGCAGCTACGGGAGGCGGGGGCCAGCTCGAGGCCGCGGGCGGTCGCGGGGGGCGCGCAGTCGCCCGCGTCGCGCGGCGGCAGCGCCGCCAGCGCCGCGAGCTCCGGGCTCGCCGCGACGTCCTTCACCGCGCCCGCCGCCACCCGGGCGAGCGCCTCGTCGAGGCTCGAGAGCGGCTCGACCGAGGCGACCAGGTAGACCCGCTCCTCGCCGAGATCGCGCTCGTTGACGCGGAACCGATCCGCGCCGGGCGGGAGGCGCTGGACGACGCCGGCGGGCAGGGGGTTGGCGAGGCCGATCCGGGCGTCGGGGAAGAGGACCGTGGGCTCGCCGCCGGGGGAGCGCTGGAAGACGTAGAGGTACGCCGGGCGGGACACCTCGAGGGTGAACACCACCCGGGCGTTGGTCGGCAGCTCCTCGCCCGGCAGGACCCGCACGCGGCCGCCGCCGACGCTCGCCGGCAGCTCGGCCTCCACCGTCAGGCGCAGGGTGATCTCCTCGGGGCGCGCCGCCGCCGGGACCACGGCGTCGTACAGCGCGAGCAGCGGCGCCTGCCGCTCCCGGTAGCCGGTGGCGGCGTTCATCGCCGCGACCGCGCCCCCGACCGGGAGCAGCCGCCGCGACAGCTCCGCGGCGCGGGCGGAGTACTCCTCGGCGCTCACGACGCAGGCGTTGTACTCGCGGCAGAGGCGGGTCTGGGCGGCGACGTAGCGCTCCACCTCGGCGTTGATCCGGTGGATGGCGACCCGTTCGGTGGCGCCCTGCACCCGGCCGAGGTTCAGGACCGAGGTCTGCCCCTCCACCCGCAGGCCGTCGTAGGCGACCTCGCTGGCGCAGTCGAGCAGGGGGCGCGCGACGCCGCCGCACTCGACGGTGCGCCCCGGGCGCGGCGTCGCGCCGCGCGGCGGGCAGCCGCCGAGCAGGGGCAGCGCCGCGAGCAGGAGGAGCCGTCGGGGGCGGACCACGGCGGCGATGGTACCCCACGCCCCTGGAGCGTGTCTTCCGGGCGGGTTCTGCTAGCGTCCGACCCCCGGATGGCCGCGACGCGCGCCGGAGCCGGAGGCGGGGTGTGGCGGCGGCTCCGCGCGCCCCTGCGCTGGGCCGCCGGGCTGCTCTTCTTCTTCGTGTGCGCGCGGGCGCTGCTCCACAACCCCGAGCCCCTCCGGCGGCTCGCCTCGCTCCACCCGGCGCTGCTCGCCACCCTGCTGGGGCTCGCGGTGCTCAACGACCTGTTCATGTCCTGGCGGCTGGCGCTCGCGGTGACGGAGTGCGGCGGGCCTCGGGTGTCGGGCCTGAGCTGGTTCCGCCTGGTCGTCGTCGGCCAGTTCTTGAACCTCGCCGTGCCCCAGCTCGGCAACCTCTACCGCGGGGTGATGCTCAAGCGCGAGCACGGCGTGTCGTACATGGCCTACGCCTCGGGCCTCTTCGCCTTCGTCTGGCTCGACACGGTGTTCGGCTTCTCGATCTGCACCCTGATCCTCGCCCTGCTGCGGCCGGGGCTCGAGCTCGGCGGCGTCCCGGCGCTGCCGGTGCTGGTCGCGGTGGTCGCGTCCCTCGTCGCCGGGCCCGTCATCGTGGCCCGGGGGCTCGGCGCGGCGCGGCTCCGCGGGGCGTGGGCGAGCTGGCTCCACGAGCGCGCGACCCGGCTGCTCACGACCGCGACCCGGAGCCTGGGCCGGCCCCGCTTCCTCGGCCGCTTCGCTTCGGTCAGCGTGCTCGTCACCGCGGAGCAGATGCTGGCCCTCTACCTCTGCTTCGGCGCCGTGGGGCACCCCGTGGACGTCCCCACGGCGGCCCTGTTCCAGGTGGTGGTCAAGCTCAGCAACCAGGTCCAGATCACCCCGGGGAACCTCGGGCTGACCGAGCTCGCCTGGGGGGTGCTGGGGGCGGCCGCGCAGGGCGGCGGGCTGGAGCACGGGATCGCCGCCTCGCTGCTCTTCCGCGTCGCCTTCACGGCGGTGCTGGTGACGCTGGGCGCGCTGTTCGGCGGGCTCGGCCTGCTCCGTGGGGGCCGCTCCGGCGTGCTCGCCGGGCCGGAGGCGGCGTCCGGCGCCGCGGCGCCCGGCGGTGACCGCGCTGCCGCGCCCCCCGGCGGGTGAGCGGCCTCAGGGGCGCGCGTCCGCGACGTACACGACCTGGTAGCTCAGCCCCACCGGGCAGGGCCACGCGGTGGGCCACAGGCCCACCGCCTTGACCGCGGCCACCCGGTACCCCGTCCGCTCGAGCATCCGCGTGACCCAGCGGGGGGGGAAGTAGTACGCATGATCGTCCGTGAAGAACCGCCGCGGGCTCCGCGCCCACTCGAACCAGGCGACCGGGATCGCCAGGGGGTTGGGCGTGCTGACCACCAGGCGTCCGGCGGGGTCGAGGTGCCCCCGGAGCAGGCGCAAGAGGTCGTACGGGCGCTCCACGTGCTCGATGAACTCGCCCATCACGATGGTGTCGTAGGCGCGGCCGTCGTCCAGGCGTTCGAGATCGAAGACGTCGCCGATCAGGTGCCGGTCGTAACGGACCGGCCCCGCCGGCGCGGCCAGATCGAGCCCGGTGATCCGGCGGCCGGGGCGCCGCAGGTGCGCGTTCATGCTCTGCGCGCAGCCGAGGTCGAGCACCTCGTCTCCCACCGCCTCGGCGGCCAGCATGCGCAGGCGGGTGCCTTCGTAGTCCGCGGCGACGAACACCGTCCGAAGCAAGCAGAGCCTCTGGGGACCG
>CAYVRP010000103.1:0-23771 GCA_964454025.1 uncultured Polyangiaceae bacterium
TGGCGACCGGCGGCGTGGCGACCGGCGGCGTGGCGACCGGCGGCGTGGCGACCGGCGGCGTGGCGACCGGTGGGGTCGGGACAGGGGGCATGGCGACCGGCGGCATCGCGACCGGCGGGGTGGCGACCGGGGGCGCGGAAACCGGCGGCACCGAGCCCGGGACTGGTGGGAGCACGGCGGGCGCCGCGGGTGCATCCGGCAGCGGCGGGACCGGTGACGTCGGCCGGAGTGCCGGTTGCGGCAAGACGCGCACGCTGACGAACGGCCGCAAGACGATCCAGAGCAATGGGACCCGCGAGTACATCCTCAGGGTCCCCGACGACTACGACAACGAGAAGCCCTACCGGCTGATCATCGCCTATCACTGGAGGGACGGCAACGCGACCCAGGTCGCGGAAGGCGGCAACGGCGGATCGACGGAGGATCCGTACTACGGGCTCTGGGATCTCGCGGAGAACAGCACCATCTTCGTCGCGCCGGAGGGGCTCAACGCTGGCTGGGCCAACACCGGCGGTCAGGACGTGGCGTTCACCGACGCGATCCTCGCTCAGCTCGAGGGCGATCTCTGCATCGATACGACGCGCATCTTCGCCACGGGCTTCAGCTACGGGGCGGGCATGTCCTACGCGCTCGCCTGCGCTCGCGCGGACGTCTTCCGTGGCGTCGTCCTGTACGCAGGCGCGCAGCTCAGCGGCTGTGACGGCGGGACCACACCGATCGCATACATGCACGTGCACGGCGTCAGGGACTCCGTGCTCAACATCTCGCTGGGGCGCCAGCTTCGCGATCACTTCGTGAGCGTGAACGGCTGCACCCCGCAGAGCCCTCCGGAGCCGGCGGAGAACAGCGGCACCCACATCTGCACGTCCTATCAAGGATGCTCGGAGGGGCATCCGCTGCGCTGGTGTGCCCACGGGGGCGATCACAACCCCACGGAGAAGGACAGCGGCCAGAGCAAGAGCTGGGTCCCCGGCGAAGCCTGGGCGTTCATCTCGCAGTTCTGAGTCCTCGGCGATGAGCCGGCGACGGCTCCGATCGAGCGCGCGCGCCCTCGACCGCGAGCGGGCGGCGCGCGACGTTCGCGCGCCGGACCGGCAGCGTCCGAGCCAGGACGGCCGCGTCCTCGGGTGACGCCGCGCGCCGCGCGTCGCGCGCTCGGGGAGCACCGCCGCCGTCGCGCCGCGGGCCGCGTCGCGCCGCTGACGTCCCCCGCGGTCGCCCCCCACCCGCTCGGCGCCGCGCGGCCGCGACGGTAGCCTGGCCTGGCGCGCGGGCGGCGTCAGAGATCCACGGCGCTGCCGATGTGGCGGCGCAGGGCGATGAACTGCGCGCTCACCGAGTAGCGGAGCAGGTGCTCGATGCGGTCGTTGGCGGTCAGCGTGACGGAGGCGTCGGGGGAGCTCCGGATCTCGGCGATGGCCGTGGCCAGGTCGTTGCCCATCAGAAGACCGACGCGATCGGCGGTGAGGTCCACGGCCGTCACCCAGCGCTTCAGATCGAGTGCGCCGCCCTCGAGGAGCCGCGGGACCACCTCCTTGGCGAGGTAGCGCCGGGACTCGTCCGCCAGGCCCCGTTCGAGCGCTTCGTGCGGCCCCCGCGCGAGCGCCTCGAGGTCGGGCGGGACGCGGATCTTGGGGGACACCAGCGCCAGCGTCGCGAAGAGCCAGGCCTTGAGCTCGGTGCCGGTGGGGATCAGGTGCCGCACGTAGAAGCCCGGGCGGAAATACGTGACCAGGCGCCCGGTGATGAAGGCGGTGCGCTGGTCGAGCGTGCGCTGCGCGAGCGCAGCGCGGCCGAGGACCAGCGAGGGCGTGGTGGCGTGCAGGAACGACACCAGCCCCGGGTCGTTCGAGTTCTGGTAGAGCGGCGGCTGCTCGATGCCGAGCACCTCGGCCGCGTAGTGCAGGCTCTGGGCCACCAGGTAGCCGTCCCGTTGCGGATCGACGCGATGCTCGTCGACGTACCCGAGGTCCGGCGCCGGGCGCGCGCACACGGTGGCGACCGAGGGCTGGATCACGGTGAAGAGCAGGGTCAGGAGCTGCGCGACGTCGGGGTGGGTGACGCTCGCTGCCCAGACGTCGTCGTCCAGCCGAGCCTGGGCGACGGTGGGCCCCTGGGCGCGCATGCGGAGGAAGAACGCCTGCTCGTCCGGCAGTGCCTGGCCGATGGCGCTGAGCGCCTGGCAGCAGCACCAGGTGGCGTCGCCCCACTTCACGGACGTGAACAGGTGCCGCAGAGCCCGGTACGTCGCCGCGTCGAGCGGCGCCTTCTCCAGGATATCCGTGTAGGTGGCCAGTGCCTGGTCGAAATAGCGCCCCGGATCGGAGGCGTAGAGGGCCGCGAGCTGCGCCCGGCGGCCGAGGTCGTCGGGGGCGAGCTCGAGCGCCGACTCGGCGATGGCCACCGCCTGGTCGCGGCGCTGGAACACCTCGAGGTAGAGGGCGCCGAGCTCGTCCATGGCCGCGAGCGCGGTGGCGTGGTCACCCGCCTCGACCGCGAAGCGGATGCGGTCCTTGAGGAGGGTCTTCACGGCCTCGTGGTTGCCGATCTGGCGCGCCTGGCGTAGCGCCTCGTTGCGGGCGTCCTCGAACGTCGGGTCGTACTCGAGCGCCTGCTGCAAGAGCTCGGAGGCCTGGGTCGGATCGTTCATCTCGCGCGACGCGATCATGGCCGCGGTGTGCAGGTACTTGGCCTTCTGGCGCGGCTCGTCGACGAGCTCCGAGATCTTGAGGATGACCTTGGTGAGCTTGCGCCAATCCTTCTCCTCGCTGTATAGCTGCATGAGCTTGGCGAGGATCTTGCGGTCGTCCCGCCGCTCCGAGAGCGCGAGCAGGTAGTGGCGGGCGGCGCGGCCGGTGGCGCGGAGGGTGCCGCTGGCGATGTCGCCCATGCGGATCAGGACCTCGACGTGCTCGTCCCCCTCCTCGACGTCGAGCAGCCGCCCCATCGTCTCGTAGGCCGCCTCCGCGTGGCCCTCGGCCAGCCGCAGCTCGACCAGCCCGCGGAGGGGGAGCGGCGAGCTCGGATCGAGCTCGGCCGCGGCGTTGAGCCAGCGATCGGCCTCGTCGTGCTGGCGGAACCGGCGCGCCGACTCGCCGACCCGGTAGGTCGCGAGGAAGCGCTGTTCGCCGGTGAGCTCGGCGTCGAAGCGGTTGAGCAGATCGCGGTACCGCTCGTACGCGTCGAGGGAGTCGCCCTGGGCGAAGGTCAGGTCGGCCACGCGCAGGGCCACGTCGGGATCGTCCGGCGCGAGCTGGAGCAAGCCCTCGCCGACCTCGAGCGCCCGCTGGCCCTGGTCGCTGCGCTGCAGGGCGTCCATGCAGCAGAGGTGGATGCGGACGAGCTCCGCGGGCTCGAAGACGGCCCTCCCGCCGAGCGCGCGCTCGTAGTGCTTGGCCGCGGTGAGGAACTGGTCGTCCGCGAACGCGAGGTCGCCCAGCACGACGATGGCGGTGAGGTTGCCGGGGTCGTACTCGAGCGCGCGCCGCGCCAGGGCGTCGGCGCGCAGATCCTCGTGCATCCCGTCGAGCAGCACGCGCGCCATCTCCCCGCAGATCTTGCCCTTGGCGGCGGGGCCTTCGGCCAGCTCGAGCTCGCGCTCCATCAGCTCGACCGCGCCCGGGAAGCGGCGGCGGCGGACGGAGGCCTGCCGGAGGGCCGCCAGCAGGTTGCGGTCGCCGGGCTCGGCGTCGCAGGCGGCCTTGTAGCGCTCTATCGCGCCGTCGCCGTCGCCGAGGGCCTCGAGCAGCTTGGCGGCGCGGACCTGCTGCGCGGCGCGCTCGGCGGAGGTCGTGGCCTCGGCGACGAGCGTGTCGACCGCCTCGAGTGCCCGCGTCACCTCGCCCTGCGCGGCCCAGAGCTGGATCAGGGCGTCGAGCGCGATCTCGTTGTTGGGCTCGATCTTGAGCACCGCCTCGTAGGCCTCGATGGCGCGCTCGGGCACCTTGAGGTGGGTGCCGAAGAGCTCGCCCAGCTGCAGCCCCATCGCCACCCGGCGGTGCCGGTCGGTCAGCACGTCCATGTGCCGCTCGTAGACGACCACCAGGTCCCGCCAGCGCTTGAGCGCGCGCAGGTTGCGCGCCAGGCCGGCGAGGGCGTTGTCGTTGGTCGGCTCGAGCTCGAGGATGGTTTCTCGCACCTCGATCGCCTGGAGGTGGTCGATGAACTCGTTCTCGTGCAGATCCCCGATCCGCTCCAGGAGCGTGACGCGGTCGCGCGCCGTCTTCGCGAGCGCGAGCTCGGCGTTGAGCACCTCGAGCAGGCGGGCATGCCGGTGCAGGCGGACGCAGCAGCGATCCAGGCCCTTGAGCGCCTCCGGGTGCGTCGGGGCTTCGGCCAGGACGTCCTCGTAGCGGCGCGCGGCCAGCTCGAGATCGTCGAGCTGTTCCTCGTAGGCGCGCGCGGCGTCGCAGAGAGCCCGGTGGCGCTCGTCGCCCGAGAGCGCCGACGCGCGCTGCTCGAGGGTTTCGGCGTAGTGGCGGGCGTCGCCGCTCAGCTCGAAGACCTTGGCCAGCGACTGCGCCGCCTTCTCGTGGCTAGGGTCCTCGCTGAGCACGCGCTCGAAGAGCGCGCGGGCGTGGGCCGGCTCGTTCAGCTTCTCGAGCAGGATCTCGCCCGCCTCCGTGCGCAGGTCGCGGGCGCGGGCGGGGTTGGGGCAGACGTCGGCGTGCGCGGTGAGCACGGTGCCGAGCTCGACCCACTGCTGCGCCATCCGGTAGATCTTCGCCAGCGCCTCCAGGGCGTCGGTGTTGCGGGGATCCTCGGCGATGGTCGCCTCGAACATCTGCACCGCGAGGTCCGGCCGGGCGACCTTGTCCGCGTACCAGCGCCCGAGCTGCACCCAGAGGGCGCGCTTGCGGCGGGGGTCGGTCTGGCCCTGCAAGGCCCCGACGCAGGTGCCCAGCACCTCCGCCCAGGCCTCCTCCGCGTTGCCGGCGAGGCGCTCCGTCTCGCGGGCGAGCGCGGTCTTGGTGGGGTCCTCGCAGAAGGCGGAGACGTAGGCGACCAGGGCCTGGGCCTTGTCGTCCAGGTCCTTGGCGTAGACGCGGCCGATCTCGGCGAGGATCTCGGCTCGCTCGGCGCCCGCGCTCACCTCCTGGCTCCGGTTGAGGAGCGACTCGATGAGCTCCTCGTACTTGCCCTGGGCGCGCTGCAGGCGGCTCAGGATCTTGATCGCCTCGCTGTCGGCGGGGTCGCTCTCGAGCAGCCCCATCACCAGGCCCTCGGCGGCGGGCAGATCGCGGGCCGTGATCTCGTAGAGGCGGATGGCGCGGAGCAGGAGGCGGCGCCGGTGGGCGCGCGCGTGCGGGTCCGGCGAGTAGGCGAGCTGGTCCGCGGCCATGGCGAGCGCCTCTGCGATCCGCGTCGGGGGCGCGCCGTCGTCGATCGACGCCTCGAGCCGCGCGGTGGCGTCCTCGTCGGGGTAGCGGAAGAAGTCGGCGATCCGCGCGTCCAGGTCCTCGTCGCTGATGAGGTGGGACGCCAGCGGTGCGCGCTGGGGCACCGCCTCCAGCGCGGCGGCCACGTCGATGGCGTCCGCCGGGCGCTGCCGGGGGTCCTTCGCCAGCAGGGAGCGCACCAGGAGCTCGAGCGGATCGCTGACCCAGCCGTGGGGCGCCATCCGGGCGAGCGACGGGGGCTCCTTGGTGAGGTGGCCCAGGATCGTCTGCGCGGTCGAGCCCTCGGCGAACGGCGCCGACCCCGTGATCACCTGGAAGACGAGGGCGCCAAAGGCGTACAGGTCGGCGCGCGCGTCGATGGGGCCGCCGAGCAGCTGCTCGGGCGCCGTGAAGGCCGCGGGGGCGAGGGTGGAGAGCCGATCGTTCTGCGGTAGAGTCACCGGTGAGCAGAGGCGAAGGCGGTCGGAGCCCCCGTCGAGCAGGACGACGGAGCGCAGGCCGGAGCTCGGCGACACCAGCAGGACGTTGCCGGCGTGCAACGCGCCGTGGATGAGCCGGTGGGCGTGCAGCTCCGAGAGCGCCTCGAGGATGGACGCGAGCATCGGCCTGGCCTCCGCCAGCGGCAGGGGACCGGTGCGGGCGAGCCACTCAGCGAGGGTTTCGCCCTCGGTGAACTCGTGGACCACGAAATGGCGCCCCTCGATCTCCCCCACCGAGAGCCAGCCCGGCAGGCCGGCGCGGGTGATCCGCGCCATCAGGCGGTTGTGGGTCAAGAAGCGGTGCAGGGCGCGCTGGTCGGTCGTGGCCTCCGGCCGGAGGAGCTTCAGGCGGACCTCGCCGCCCGCGTCGCGCCCGCGAAAGACCACGCCCAGGCGCCCCTCGCCGAGGCGGGAGTCGATGCGGAAGGGACCGAAGGCGTCGCCCTCGGCCGGCTCGGTCGTGGTGGCGAAGCCTTGCGTGCCGCCGTGCGTCAGCCGCTCGTCCACGCCCTCACGCGCCGTCACCACGGCATCGCACAGGGCCTCGAGGGCCTGCGTGGCTGCGCAGCGGGTGACCAGGGCGCGAGCGAACGTCGCCTTGGTCGCGGTCGCCACGACCTGCTCCGGCTCTAGCCCGAGCACGTCCCGGCCGATCTCGTGGAGCTCCTCGAGCTCGAAATGCCTCTCCAGTTCGACGCGCAGGAGGTCGGAATCCATGTGGGGGCCGAGCTTGCCCCCAAACCCCGCGGCGCGGAAGCGAGGAGCGCCGCCCGGGGACCGCGGTGACTGGTCTGTTCCCGAAGTACGGAGCGCCCGCGCCGGCGTGAGCTGCCCCAGCGGAGCGGTTTCTAGGGTGACAATAAGATTCCGTCTTCGTGGGCGCGCCCTGCCAGCGCCAATGGGCGGGGACGTTGCGAGGGTGGGGCGGTCCCCTGGAGCGCCGGCCGGGAAGTGAGGCGATTTCTGGTTGACGGGTCGTCACGAGGGCAGGCTCCGCGGGGCGCGCGGCCCTGGCGCGTGCGACGGGCGACGCCTCGCGTTAGGGTCCGGGGCCAAGGTGACCGGTTCGAGCGATCGCGGGAGTCGTCGTGCGACTCGCTGACATCGAGGCCTGGGCCCTCAACGTCATCGAGCGGGTGGAGAAGGGGCAACCCATCGAGGACTCGCGGGTGGAGCTGAAGGCGGGCTTCCCTACCGACGACGGCGGGTGGCGCAAATGGGCGCGTCGGGTCGCGGGGCACGCGAACGCGGCGCACGGCGAGCCGGTGCTGTGGCTCGTGGGCGTCAACGAGAAGCGCCGGAGCGTGCCCGGCGCGGCCGCCTGCGACGCGGCGACCTGGTGGCCGCGGCTCCGCCGGCACTTCGACGGCGTCGCGCCGCGGCTGGTCGACCTCGCGGTCCCGCACGGCGCCGTCACGGTGATGGCGCTCTGGTTCGAGACGGACCGGGCTCCGTTCGTGGTCAAGAACCCCGACGGGGGGGCGATCGGGTTCGAGGTGCCCTGGCGCGACGGCACCACGGTGCGGACGGCGCGCCGCGAGGATCTCGTCCGGCTGCTCGTGCCCCAGACGCGCGTTCCCGGCGTCGAGGTCCTGCAGGCCGCCACCGATCCGGCCACGCCGCCCGGTCGCCTGGGCTTCGTCCTGACGCTCTACCTCACCCCCGCGAGCGGCGACGCGGTCACGCTCCCCGTGCACCGGACCACGGTCGACTGCGCGGTGGGGGCCGCGTCGTTCGTCCTCGAGGAGGTGACGTTCGATCCGGGGCACCTGCCGGCGGCCCGCCGCTCCCCATCGGTCGAGGTTTCCCCGTCCGAGGTGGTGGCGGTCGGTCCCGGCCGCGTCCTGCTGCGCGCGCGCGCGGCGACGGCGCGCCAGCTCCTGCCCGCGCCCCTCACGCTCACCGTCAAGCTCGGCGTCGCCGGCGCGGACGCGGCTGCCGTATTCGAGGTCGCCTTCGAGCCGGTGACCGTCGAGGGGCGCGCCACTGGCCTGCGCTGGTGCGACCCGGCCGCGCGCGCCCGGTGATCGGCGCCTGGATTCGGCTAGCCATCGGGCCTCGCCCGTCGCTGGTCCGGCGGACCGGAGCTGATGTGAACGCGCCGCTCTCACGGCCCATCGGTGCTAGTATCCGGGTCCAGCTCGTCGCGCGTAGCGCGCAGGGAGGTGCAAGGATGGGCAGGGAATCCAGGCTCTCTTCGAATTCAGGATGGCTCGCGGCCATGAGCGCGTTGGGCGTGCGGGGGGGGGCTCACCCGGCGCTCGCGCAGCAGCCCGGATCCACGGCGGCCCCGAGCGCGCCGCCTGCCGGCTCGGCGCCGCCGGCAGCGGCGACAGCCACCGCCGGAACCACGGCAGCTCCGAGCGGGCCGGCGGCCCCGGCCGCCGCGCCGGCTCCCGAGGGCCCGCCGCCGGAGCCGGCTGCCGCGCCGCCTGTTGCAGCCGCACCCCCGCCGCCCCCGCCTCCGCCGCCCCCCGTCACCACGCTCGAAGCCGGCGATGGCCCGGACGACGGCGCGGATGAGTTCGATTACTACACGACCTACCCGTACCGCACCGGGCAGCCCGTGCCTCCGGGCTATCACGTGGAGGAGCGCGGCATCAAAGGGCTCGTCATCGCCGGCGCCATCACTTTCGGCGCGACCTACTTCTTGAGCCTCGCCGTGGCCCCCAACCAGAAGTACCTCAACTGGCTGGCGGTGCCCGTCGTCGGCCCCTACGTCTCGGCCGAGCGCGTGGAGGAGTGCGGGTACGGTTACTACGACGAGGAGACGGGTCGCTGGGTCGAGCCGGAGGACGAGGGCGATTGCGTCGACGACGCGGACGGGGCCGCGGCGGCGCTGCGCCTCGACGGCTTCACGCAAGCTACCGGCGTGGCCCTCTTCGCGGTCGGCATGCTGGTGCGCCGGCAACGCCTGGTCCCCGATCCTCCCCGGCTGGCGCTGCAGATCGTGCCCTACCGCGTGGGGCGCAACGGCTACGCGCTCGGCTTGACCGGGCGGTTCTGAGGCCGGGGCCGGCGCGGGTCGCGCGCGCGCGGTCGAGCGCGCGACCCGGCGCCGCGCGGGCGGCGCGCCGTGGTATGACGCCCCGCCGTGCCGCCCGCTCACCCCGCAGGTCCTCGGCGCGAGCCCCGCGCCGCGCGCGCCCGCCGCGGGCCGCGTCGCCCCGTCGTCGCCGTGATCGGAGACGGCGAGGCGACCTCGGCGGCCGAGCGCCTCGCGGCCGCGGTGGGACGAGCGATCGTGGAGCGGGGCTGCCGGCTCGTGACCGGCGGGCTCGGGGGCGGGATGGCTGCGGCCTCGCGGGGCGCGCACCGCGCCCGCGGCTACCGGGAGGGGGACGTGATCGGCGTCCTCCCCGGAGGCGACCGCGCCGCCGCCAACCGCTGGGTGGACGTCGCGATCCCGACCGGGCTCGGCGTCGCGCGCAACGTCCTGGTGGTGCAGGCGGCGGACGCGGTGATCGCCATCGGCGGTCGCGCGGGGACGCTCTCGGAGCTGGCGCTGGCCTGGCAGCTCGGTCGCCCGGTGGTGGCACTCGACGTGCCCGGCTGGAGCGCGCGCGTCGCCGGGCGCGCGATCGACGACCGGCGGCCGGACGTCGTGCTCCGCGCCCGCGACGCGGACGAGGCCGTCGCGCTCGCGCCGTCCGGGCTCGGGGCGCGGCTCCGCGGGCGTGCCCCGCGCGGCGGCGAGCCCGGGTCGCCGAGGAGGAGGTCTTGAGCGGGGCTCCCGCCGCGCCGTGGACGGCCGGTGACGGGCCGGTGGTGGAGGCCCGCGGGCTGGTCAAGCGCTACGGAAACCTGGTCGCCGTCGCCGGGATCGATCTCTGCGTGCGGCGCGGGGAGTGCTTCGGGCTGCTCGGGGCCAACGGCGCGGGCAAGACGACCACCCTGCGCATGATCCAGGCGGTGTCGCCGCCGAGCGGCGGCACCCTGCGCGTACTCGGTCTCGATCCGGCGCGGGACGGCAAGCGGGTGCGCGCCCGCCTCGGGGTCTGCGCCCAGGACGACAACCTCGACCCGGATCTGACCGTGATCCAGAACCTGCTCGTGTACGGCAGCTACTTCCCCCAGCCGCGCGCCGTCACGCGCGCTCGCGCGGAGGAGCTGCTCGCCTTCATGGCGCTGGAGGAGAAGCGCGATCGCCGGCTGCGCGAGCTTTCTGGCGGCATGAAGCGGCGCCTGATGATCGCGCGGGCGCTGATGAACGACCCGGAGGTGTTCGTCCTCGACGAGCCGACCACGGGGCTCGACCCCGCCGCGCGTCACCTCATCTGGCAGAAGGTCCGGGAGCTCGCGGGGCGTGGCGTCACCATGCTGCTCACCACCCACTACATGGACGAGGCCGAGCGGCTCTGCGATCGCCTCGTGATCATGGACCGCGGGCGCATCCTGGCCGAGGACACGCCGCGCGCTCTCATCGAGCGGCACGTGGGGCACGAGGTCGTCGAGCTGCGGGTGCCCGCGGGCGAGGAGGCCGCGGTCCTCGACGGGATCGAGCTTACCGGGATCGCCTCGGCGCGCACGGGCGATCTGCGCGCCTTCTTCTTCGCCCGACAGAGCGCGCTGGCCGAGCGCCTGGGCGCCCGGGCGCGCGAGCGGCACGTGGCGTGCCTCGTCCGCAACGCCACGCTGGAGGACGTGTTCCTCGAGCTCACGGGGCGGGAGCTCGACGAATGACCCGTGCCCCGGCTGGCTTCTTCGGCGGCGCGTGGCGCGTGGCGGCGCGTAACCTCGTGGTGTGGCGCACCTACGCCGGGGCGAGCGCGCTCGGCAACTTCGGCGAGCCGCTGCTCTACCTCGTGGCCCTGGGCTACGGCCTCGGGCGCGTGGTGCCCGACCTTGGCGGGATGTCGTACGCCGAGTTCATCGCGCCGGGGTTGGTCCTCTCCACGGTCATGTACTCGGCCACCTTCGAGGGGACCTTCGGCGCCTACACCCGGCTCGCGACGCAGCGGACCTTCGAGGCCATCCTGGCGACGCCGATCACGCCGGTCGAGCTCGTGGCCGGCGAGATCTTGTGGGGCGGGATCAAGGCGGCGCTCGGGGCGGCGGCGGTGCTGGCCGTGGTGGCGCTGTTCGGCCTCGTCCCCTCCTGGCTCGGGGTGCTCACCGTCCCGCTCGGACTGCTCGCCGGGGTGATGTTCACGGCCATGGCGCTCGTGGTCACGGGGCTGAGCCACAGCTACGAGACGTTCAACTACTACTTCACGCTGGTCGTCGCGCCGATGTTCCTCTTCAGCGGGATCTTTTTCCCGCTCGAGCAGATGCCGGACTGGGTCCAGATCGGTGCCCGGGCGCTCCCGCTCACCCCGGTCGTGATGCTCGCGCGCGGGCTGGTCCGCGGGACGCTCTCGCTCGACCACCTCGCTCCCCTGGGCGCGACGCTCGCCTTCGCCGCGGTCGCCTGCGTCGTCGCCGTGCGGCTCCTCGTGCGACGGCTCCGCGTCTAGCGCCGAGGCCTCGCCCCGGAGGCGGGCCGTGGCGCGCTCGGGGGCGGCCGGCCGCGGCCGGGGGGCTGCGCGCCGGGGGCGACTCTGCTAGACCAGACGGGAAGGGTGAGCGCGGGTGATGGCGACCTCTCGGCGTGACTCCCGGCTCTCGGTGAACCCCCGCAGGGACAGCGGCACGCGGCGTCAGGTGGTGCGGATCGCTACCGACGTGAGCGTGGTGGTGGCGCGGGACGGCGGGGCGAAGGAGCGGGGCCGCATGGTGGATCTGTCGCTGGGAGGCATGCACGTCGCGAGCGACCGGGTGCCGTCATACGGGGAGCGGGTCCGTGTGCTCGTCAAGCTCGACCCCGCTGCGGACTGGCTCATCCTGCCGGGGCGCGTGCGCTGGTTCACCAGCCGCGGCTTCGGCGTGGAGTTCGGCGGGCTCGACGACCAGCAGGAGCGCGCCCTGGTCGGCTTCTTGCAACGCGTCGCGAGCTAGGCCGAGGGCCTCGCATCGGGGTCGAGCCTCGGGGCGCCGCGGGGTCGGCGCGGCGAAGAGCGCGTCCTCTTGCGCGCGAGCGCGGCGCCGAGCGCCATCGCGCTCACGTCTGCGCGAGGCGCGGCTTCCACCCTCGGCGTCCGCTGACACTCGGGGTGAACGAGACCCGGGCCGCTCGACGCGCTGCACGCCCGGCGATTCTGCGCGGGTTGGGGGCGTCGCGTCGCGCGTGCCCTAGCGGCCCTCGCGCTCGACCGTGTTCGCGCCGGCGGGGGCGGTGCTGCTCGCTCGCGAGGGCGTGGTAGACTCCTCTCGGCTCTCGGCAGGGGGTTGCGGAATGACGACCGTGAATCGCGCGCTGGTCCTGGCGGCCATCCTGGTCGGTGCTTGCGGCGGCGCCGCCGAGGACGGCGACGGCGGCGAGGGATCCTCGGGGTCGGGGGGCGGCCCCGCGCTGCCCGCGACCGGCGGCGTGAGCGCTGGCGGCACGACCGGCGGGGGCACGACGGCGCGCGGGGGAACGCCCGGCGGCGTCGTCTCCAACGCGGGGGGCACGGGCAGTAGCCCGTACACCTCGGTCGCGGGCGGTCCGTACTCTGGCAAAGATTGCATCCCGAACACGACGGTGAGCTGCCAATGTGCGGCCGATCCTACGCTGACCAAGACCTGCGCCGCGGACGGCAGCCAGTGGTCCGACTGCGATTGCCCCGAGGATCCCGACGCCGGCGGGGCCGGCGGCGAGGGTGCCGATGCCGGCGGGGCCGCCGACGAGGGAGCGGAGGACGGCGGCGCGGCGGCGGGCGGTGACGCGGCGGGCGGGGAGGCGGACGCGACCGCGGGCGACGGGTCCGGGAGCGACAGCGGCGGCGTCGCGGGCGAGAGCAGCGACGCCGGTGCGCCGGGCTCCACCGGCCAGGCCGGGTCCCCAGGGGTCGCGGGTGCCCCGGCGCAGGCGGGATCCCCCGCCGAGGCCGGCGCGAACCCTGCCGAGCCCGCGAGCTGCGAGGCGGGCCGGCAGATCGCCTGCGCCTGCGGCGCGGGCACCGAGGGGTATCAGATCTGCCGCCTGGACGGCTCCGGCTGGGAGCCGTGCGTGTGCCCCGACAGCGCGCGCGACGCCGGGGGAGGAGGGGGCGAATAGATTGAGTGATTGTCCGCGGCGGCCTCCGGCGCGGGGCCGGGGCTGCGGCGCGGTCGGACGTGTCGACGGGTGATGCTGGCGAGGCGAGGAGCGCATGGCAAGAAAGATCGGATGGGCGGTGCTGTTGGTCGCGGCCTGCGCGGCGGCGTGCGGTGAGGACGACGACGACGGTACGATCCAGGGTAACGGCACGGGTGGCTACCGCCCCGCGAGCGGTGGGACCTCGTCGACGGGCGGGAGCCCCAGCGCCGGGGGCACGAGCAGCGCGACCACGGGCGGCCGCACGAGCAACCCGAGCGGCGGTTCGGACACCTCGACCGCCTGCAACCCGAGCTTCTCCTTGGCCTGCTCCTGCGGCGGCGGGGTCATGGGTTACCGCTACTGCCTGCCGGACGGGTCGGGATGGGAAACCGAGTGCACCTGTCCGGATGGCACCGGCGGCGCGGGCGGCGACGAGAACGTCGACGACGGCGGTGCTGCCGGCGAGGACGCTGGCGGGGAGGGCGGCGACACCGCGGGCGCGGGGGGCGACGACGCTGGCGGGGAGGCGGGATCCAACGCGGCGGGAGAGAGCGGAGAGGGGGCGGCGGGTGCCGGCGACATCGGCAGCGCCGGGGCGGCGGGGGCCCAGCAGACGGACGAGGGTGGATCGGGCGGCATGACCGCCGGCGCCGGGGCGTCGGGCGAAGCGGGCGCGGCGGGGAGCGGGGGCGCCAGCGTCGAGCCAGCCGTGTGCGCGCCGGGTCGCCAGGTGTCCTGTGCCTGCGGGCAGGGCATCGAGGGGTTCCAGACCTGTCGCGAAGACGGCACGGCCTGGGGTCCCTGCGTGTGCCCCGAGGATCCGGGGGCCGGCGGGGCCGCGGGCGCGGCGGGCGCCGCCGGGGCCGCCGGGGTCGCTGGCAGTCGGTGAGGCTCGCCGCCTCTTGCGCGCCGGGGCGGCGGCCCCGGCGCGACGCGCGGGGAACTGGCGACGCGCGGCGTTTCTGGCTAGGGTCCGCCGCGTCCTCGCCGGCGCCGCCCGGTCGGTGGCGGCGGAGACGGCGGTCGATATCCCACCCGAGGCGCTCATGAAGCATTCCGTCCCTCACGATCTCGGCGCCGCGAAGGCGCGTCAGGTGGCCGATGCGGCCTTCGCCAGCTACAAGGCCAGGTACGAGGCCTTCGGCCCCGAGGCCACGTGGGTGAACGATCGCCGCGCCGAGATCCGGTTCACGGTCAAAGGCATGACCCTGAACGGCGTGATGGAGGTCACGGACGGCAGCATCGACATGGAGCTCGAGGTCCCCTTCTTCCTGCGACCGTTCCGGGGGACCGCGATGGCGGTGATCGAGAAGGAGATCAGCGCCTGGATCGCGCGGGCCAAGGCCGGCGAGCTCTGAGGTCGCGCCGGTGGAGCGCCGCGTCGATCAGGGCGTCGGCGCGGTCACCGCTGGCGGCGCGAACGGGTCCACGGCGACCGCGGGGCGCAGCACGCGGGCGGCGCCGGTGCGCTCGAGGTGGCCGAGCACGGCCAGCACGCCGGCCTCGTCCCACGCGTCGCCCAGGATCTGGAGACCGAGCGGGAGGCCCGCCTCGTCGACGCCGACGGGCGCCGTCCCGGCGGGCAAGCCGGTGAGGTTCGCGAGCCCCGAGTAGCGACACAGCGCATCGAGCGCTGCCGGGTCGGCGAAGCCCCGCGACGCCTCGAGCTCGGTCACGGGCGGTGCAGCGCACGCCGTGGTGGGCAGCGCGAGGACGTCCACCGTGGCCAGCGCCGTGGCGACCTCCTGGCGCAGCGCCGCCCGGATGCGCTGCGCCTCCAGGAATTCGGCGCCGCCGAGCTCGGCGATGGCGAGCAGGATGAGCTGCAGATCGGCTCCGAGCTCGCGCAGGTGCAGCGTGTACGCTTCACGCATCCCCGCCAGGGTTTCGACGCCGAGTGTCACGTAGGTCACGGCGGGCGCCCGCGCGGCCAGCGGGATCCGGACGGAGACGAGCTCCGCGCCCTCGCGTTCGAGGACGCCCACCGCCTCCCGGGCGACCGCCGCGGCGGCGCCGGGCGCCGCCGCCCACTCGTGCTCGTCGAGGCCGATGCGGAGCCCGCGCACGCCGCGGCCGATCGCCGCGACCAGGCCGCGCGGATCCGGGGGGGGCTGCCGGGTGGACGCCCCGTCCTGCCCATCCGCTCCCGCGCACGCGGCGAGCACCTCCGCGAGGTCGGCGCTGGAGGCCCCGAGGGGGCCGATCGCCACCAGGCTCGTGCCTGCGCGCAGCGCGTGGCCGGTGAGCGGCACCCGGCCGAAGGTCGGCTTCAGGCCGAACACGCCGTTCAGCGCGGCGGGGATGCGGATCGAGCCGCCGCCGTCGCCGCCGATGGCCACGGGCACCACTCCGGTCGCGACGGCGACCGCGGAGCCCGTCGAGCTACCGCCCGCCAGGCGCTGGGCGTCGTGGGCGTTGCGCGGCATGGATCGGTGCGGGTTGGCGCCGAACGGGGACAGCCCGTGCTCCGTCATCGGCGTCTGCCCGATCACGACCGCCCCCGCCTCCCGTAGGCGCGCGACGACGATCGCGTCGCGGGCCGCCGGTGTGTTGGGGCGCCAGCCCGAGCCCTGTCGCGTGGGGAAACCCTCGACGTCCACCTCCTCCTTGACCGCGACGGGCACCCCCTCGAGCGCGGAGCGGGCCTCGCCGCGTGCGAGCCGCGCGGCGCTCTCGCGGGCGGCCTCGAGCGCCCGATCCGCGTCGTAGGAGAGCAGCGGCCCGCGCGGCGGGGAGTAGGTGGAGAGCCGGCGCGCGGCGCCGAGCGCCCTCGTGACGGCCTGCTCGGGCGAGAGAGCGCCATCCCGGTATGCGCGCGCGAAGTCGGCCACGGTTCGTGGCCAGGCGCCGGCGGGGAGCACGCCCAGCCGGGCGTCGGGGCGTTCGTGCGCGGCCCGCGCCCGGAGCGGCAGCACGTCGAGGGGGAGGGGCGCCTTCTGATCCTCGCTCACCTCGCAGAGCGCATCGACGCCCAGCTGCCGCCGCAGGATCTCGACCAGCAGGTGGCGCGCCGGGGTCCGCGCGACGCCAGCCAGCGCGCGCAGCGCGGTCCCGGAGATGCGGCCTTGGGTGCGCCTTCGCATGACCGGGGATGCTAGCCGCGCGCCGTCGCCCTGCAAGGGGCGTCAGGCCGGTTCAGATCGAGTCGCGGCGCTTGAGGATGATCAGCATGGTGACGAGCGTGATCAACGTCATCCCGCCGAGCACCGCGTACGGGAGCCACAGCGCCTCCCAGTGCACGAACCCCCAGGCCCCGTTGAACGAGTCGGAGGCGATCTGGGCTTCGGCGCAGTAGAAGCGCCCCCCCTCGATGAAGTTCTCGGCGCTGTTCAGATCCGCCTTGCCGAGGTCGATGACCCAGGGGGCGTCGTTGCGGATCGCCAGCCGCTCTTGCGTGACGACGCCCTGGAAGCCCCACCGCGCCGGGATCACGTACATCGGGAACTCGAGGATCTCGTTGGTCGTCATCGGGACCATCAGCCCACCCAGCACCACCTGCGGGATGAGCGCGATGGGGGTCAGGCTGGTGGCGGCCTCGTTGCTCGTCACCATGGCCGAAACCAGCAGGCCCAGCGCGACCGAATCCATCGAGGTCACGATGAGGATCGCGAGCTCCTGAACGAAGGCGTTCATGCCGCCGTTGAACCCGAGCGCGAAGAAGACGATGCCGAGCAGGATGGTGCACTGGAGCGCGGAGAACAGGCTCAACAGCATGAACTTGCTGAACACGTAGTTGAAGATCTTGAGGTTCACCATCCGTTCGCGCTTGTAGATCGCGCGCTCGCTCACGATCTCGCGCGCCGCGTTGCTGGTGCCGAACCACACCGCGACCACGGCCAGGAAGAAGAGGGCCGCCGAGTTGTCGGTGGTCGCCGTCATTCCGGAGAGCAGATCCCGCGAGGCGCTGCCGATCTCGCTGCCGTAGCGGCGGTTCAGATCTTGGAGGGCGCCGAGGCACCAGAAGGGGATGGCTTGCTTCTGCCCGCCGAAGACCAACGCCAGCAGAAGGCCGATGACGGGAGCCTGCAGCAGCATGACCAGCAGGCCGCCGGTGTCCCGGACCTTGATCCGGGCGTACCGGCTGAGCAAGAGCCAGAATTGACCGCGGGTCCGCGGGGCCGAGGGCGGTACTCCCTGATGGTGCGCGCCCGTCCCCACGGAGCGGGGCCCCGAGAACATGTGCTGGAAGATCGGGTTCTGGGGGCTGAAGAACTCCGCCTGCCACTCGCGGGCTGCCGCGCGGCGGGACTCGAAGCGGGAGACCGCCGGGTTCTGAGCGCGCATCGCCTCGTAGATCGGCCGCTCGCGCTGGTTGAGCATGTCGAACATGTCGCGCGGGTTGTCGACCGTGTTGGGCTTGCCCTGGCGCTCCAGCCACGATCCGAAGAAGCGATAGCCGTCGCGGCTCGGCCCGTAGAAGATGGGGATGCCGCCGGTGCCCAGGATGAGGGCGAGGTTGAACTTCTCGAACTCGTCCTTCGCGGGCTGGTGGATGGTCGTGATGATCGTCTTGCCGGTTCGCTTGGCCAGATCGGCCAGGAGCTGCACCAGCGCCTGGGTGTCGTCGGCGGCGAGCCCGCTCGTCGGCTCGTCGAGGAACATGATGATCGGGTCGGTGACCAGCTCCATCGCGATGTTGACGCGCTTGCGCTGGCCGCCGCTCAGGATCTTCTTCTCGGGCCGGCCGATCTGGAGGTGCGCGACGCTCTCCAGCCCGAGCGCCCGCAGCGTCTCGTCCACCCGCCGATCGATCTCCTCGGAGGAGAAGTCGGGCGGCAACCGGAAGCGAGCGCTGTAGCGGACGGCTTCCCAGACCGTCAGCTCGGGGTGGACGATGTCGTCTTGCGGCACGTACCCGATCGATCCGCGCATGGCGTCGTAGATCGCGTACAGGTCCTCCCCGTTGATGCGCACCTGGCCCCCCGTCGGCGGGAGGTACCCGTTCAGGGTCATGAGGAGGGTAGTCTTGCCGGCGCCGCTCGGACCCATCAGGGCGATGAGGTCGCCGGGCATCGCCTTGAAGGAGACGTGGTCGAGGAGCGTGCGGAGCTCGCGCGGGTTGTCACGGTCGGGCACCTGGACCACCAGATCCCAGGCCTCGATCTCGTACAGGGGGCGGCCCGCCCACTCGGCCTGGTGGTCCTCGACGACGACCGCGATCTGCTGGTCCGCGACCTGGATCAGCAGCGGCATCGGGCCGATGAAGATCTTCTCGCCGTTCGCGACCGGCACCCGCTGTCCCGCGGGGATGCGCTGCCCGCGGACCCAGGTGCCGTTCGAGCTGCCGCGATCCTCGACGAAGAGCTGCCCGCCGACCGTGTGCAGCAGGGCGTGGCGAGAGGAAACCTGCGGGTGCGCGAGGACGATGTCGTTGTCCGGGGTGCGGCCGATGGACTTGACCGGCGGCGCGCTGCCGGTCATCGCGATCTGCCCGATCACCGTCTGGTGCTTGCGGCGCGCGGGCGTCGCGCCCGCGGCGGGCGCGCCCACCGCGGGCGCGGCCGCGCCGAGCCCCTGCGCGAGCGCGGGAACGAGCTGCAGCGGCAGCGGGACCGGACCGACGGCGAGAATGGCGTGGGGCTCCACCGGCACCGCCTGTTGTGGCGGGAGGCGCTGCTGGCCGAGCCAGGTGCCGCTGCTCGACCCGAGATCGGTGACGGTGAGCGGCTCGAGGGACACCACCAGGTGCCGGGCGGAGACGGCCGCGCTCTGGATCACGACGTGGACCTGCGCGGGCTCCCGGCCGAAGACGAGCTGTCCCGGGGTCGGGGGGAGCTGCCCGGGCGCCATCAGCATCATCGCGATCGCGGGGTGGACGTTCGGTACCGCCGCCTGCCCCACCACGAACTGCGCGCGGAAATCGAACGGGACCTGCGCGCCCGGCGCGAGCAGCGCCCCGTTGGCCGCGCTCGGTCCCGCCCCGAGATCGACGAAGACGAGCGACCCGTCGGGCTGGCGCGCCAGCCGTGCGTGCTCCGGGGCGACGCCGGGGCCGCCGAGGCGGATGTCGCAGCTCGGGGCGCTCCCGATGGTGATGGTTGGCTTGCCGAGTCCAGGGATCATGGCGGGCATAACACTACTCAATCGCGCTCGGCGCGGCACTGCCCTCGGGCGGTGCCGCGGTGGAATGGGGGCGCAAGCGGCGTCGCCCGCGCGCGGGCTGATCGACGTCATCGGCGCGTTCCGTCACCACCGGCTCGCCCTCGGGGGCGAGCGTGGCGCTCGGGCGCGTCCGGGGCGTTGCCGCCTCGACACTGAGCGCCGGGGGCGGCTCGCCGCGGAGCACCGTCCGCCGGTGGCGCATCCACGCCACCGCCCCGACCGCCACCAACAGCGCCAGGCCGAGGGCGAGCAGCGGGCGCCCGAGATGGAGCTCGGCGCGCGGGACCGCGCCTGGCGGGGACACGGTGGTGCGCGCCGGCGGCGGGCGCACCGGCGCGCCCCCCGCGCCGTCGGCGAGGAGGGGCGGCGCGGCCCCGTGAGGCGCGCGGCGCGGCCCCGGCGCTTCCATCGCCCGGGTCGCGTCCCGCCCGAGGGCCGCGACGGGGACCAGCGGCTCCGTGAGCCGATCGGGCGCGTCGAGCAGCAGCGTGGCCCCCGCGGCCGGCGGCTCCGGGGCCTCGAGCACGCACAGCGCCTGGATCGTGCAGTTGTCGTGGCCGCCGCGCGCGTTCGCGAGCTCGATGACCGCCTGGCACAGCACCGCCGCGCCGAGGCCCGACCGCGTGCGGACGAGCTCGAGTAGATCGGCGTCCGACACCAGATCGGTGACCCCGTCGGTGACCAGGAGCAGGACGTCCCCGGGCGCCAGCGCAACGAAGCCCGGGTGGACCTCGACCTCGACCGTCGGCTCGATCCCGAGCGCGCGGGTGATCTTGTTCGCCTCCGGGTGCTGGGCGGCCTGCTCGGGCGTCAGCAGCCCCGCCGCCACCAGCTCCTCGACCAGCGAGTGGTCGCGCGTCAGACGCCGCAGCGCCCCGTCGTGGACCAGCAAGACCCGCGAGTCGCCGACGTGCGCGATGACGGCGCCGCGCTCGTTGACCAGCGCCGCGACGCAGGTGGCGCCGGGGCGCGCCGGGTTCGGCCCGCTCCCGCCGAGGCCGTGGACCACGGCGCCGGCGGTTCGGATCGCCGCCTCGAGCGCCCTGGCGGGGTTCGCGTCGGGGGCGCTCGAGGCGACGCCGGCGACGATGGTGCGCACGGCGGCCTCGCTGGCTGCGCGGCCCCCGACGTGCCCGCCCATCCCATCGCACACCACGGCGAGGTGACCGAGCGGTGTCTCGGCGTACCCCGCGGCGTCCTCGTTGACCTGCTTCTGAGGGTCGCGGCCCGGATCGCTCAGCTCCGCGAAGTCGATGACGACCTGGCGCGCGGTGCGACGCACCGTCCGCTCCTACTCCAGCCGGACGCTGAATTCGACGGGCCCGAAGCGCACCAGCGAGCCGTTGGGCACCGGGGTGAAGACGCCCGGGGCGAGGCGGGTGCCGTTGACGACGGTGCCGTTGTTGCTGTTGTCGTCGCGCAGCTGGAACTGCCCGCCGTCGATCCGCGCCGTCGCGTGCACGCCCGAAACCCGCGGCTCGGTGAGCAGGATGGCGCACTGAGCGCCGTCCCGCCCGATCCGCATCTCGATGCCCGGCGTGACCGTGAAGACCCCGGGTCCACCCTGGAGCACCGCGCGGGTGATGACCGCCGGCGCCGCCGCGTAGGGATCCGGCGGCGGCGCGCCGGCCCCCATCGCGCCGAGCGCGCCGGTCACCCCGACGTTCGGCGGCTGGCCGGCGGCGCCGTACATGAAGCCCGGGCGCACCGGGGCGGCGGCCATCGGCGCCGCCGGGGCGGCGGCCGCGCCGCCGCTGCTCGCCGGGTAGCCCGCGGCGGCCGGTGAGGCGCCGTAGCCCACGGCCGGTGCGGCCCCACCCGGGACGGCGCCCGGAACCACGCCGTACGCCCCGGCGCCCGGCGCGCCGTAGCCGCCCGGCGGCGGGTAGCCGCCGTAGGGGTTCCCCGGGACGACCGGCGCCGGCTGCGGGGCGGGGCGGCGCCGGCCGCTGCCGATGCGGACGATGGCTACGATCAGCAGCAGCAGCACGACGAACGCGAAGGCGCCGATGAGGACGTACAGGATGGGGAACGGCCGGTTGCGCGCCTTGAGCTCGATGATGCGGTTGGCGGTCACGCCGCTCACCCGGTGCGCCTTGTTGTCGTAGATGACGAGGCGGACGACCGCCTTGGAGCCGGACCCGTGCAGGATCTTGTCCTTGTCCGGGGCCTCGAACTCGGCCGAGATCGAGCTCGCCTCGATGGTGGTGCCCTTCATCCCCATCGCGATGAGCTGTTGCTGCATGCGCTTGGCCTTCTCGATGTCGGCGCCCGAGAGCTCCGCGGGAAGCGCCTGCCCGGCGGGCAAGAAATAGACCTCCGCGCGGCTCTTCTCGCCACCCCAGCAGAAGTTGCCGTACACCTTGAGCCGCCCGCCCGGGTAGACGGCGTTGTCCCCCTCCGCTGCCTTGCGGGTGGCCTCGAGATCCACGTCGAGCGGCCAGGTCGTCGGATCGATGGTGGTGGGGACGTTCTTGAAGGTGTTGTCGCCGAGGATCGGCGGGTTCACGTTGTTGAACACCAGCTTGAACGTCTGCTCGATCGTCGGCGCGACGCAGGAGACGCGCCACTCGACGATGTGCATCTTGGAGAAGCGCGTGCGGACGGTGTTCACGATCTGCGCGGAGCGCCCCCCCTGGCCCGCGCGCATGATGGTGAAGAAGCCGCCGATCTGCGGGTTGGCGAGGTTCTGCATGAACTCGAGCGAGTTCTGCTTGAACTCCTCCCAGGTCGAGTGCGGGAAGAAGACGCTCACGATCGGCACCGGCATCTTTGGCAGCGCGGTGTTGTCCTCGGGGAAGCGTCCGTTGGACAGGTACTGGCTGAGCTGCATCGCCACCGGGCCGGTGGTGGAGGGGTCGGTCCCGCCGAAGCCGCTCGAGAGGAGGATCATCGCCTGGTGCAGCGGGACCGTGATTCCGGTCTGCCCGGCGTCGCCGAGCGCCCGGAACCCGTCGGTCGCCCCCGTCTTGACGATGGTGAACAGGGCGCGGTTCCGCCCCGACGAAGGGTAGGTGCCGGTGACGCCGTTGATGAACCCCTCGGCCCGCGTGCGCTGCGCGGCCGGGAGCCACTTGGAGTCGCTCACGACCTGGCGGTCGTTGAAGAACATCACGTTGACGATGTCGTTCGGGCCCATCGCCGCCACGAAGGCCCGCGCCAGGGAGCGCGCGTCGTCGAACGCCTTGCCCATGCGCGAGTCGGCGTCGATCATGATGAGCCACGCCGTCCCGACCCCGGGCTTCTGCAGGCTGTCGCCCCACTTGGCCTGGCGCACGAACTTGGCGGGGAGGTCCGTCCCGTCCACCGTGACCGAGAAGATCGCGTTCCCCTCCGGGAAGGGGGAGAAGGACGTGTAGAGGGCGTTCGGGGCCTCGAGCGCGCCGGACATGCAGTCGTACAGCGCGGTGCCCGGGGCGCCGGCGCACGACGCGGTGGCCTCGGAGACGCGCTTGGCCTGCACGATCTCGATCACCGTCGTCAGCACCGGGTCGCCCTGGGCCTGGCTCGCTCGGGGGTCGATGCGGAGGATCCTCGCCTCGGGCGCCGCGGCGGCCGCACGGGGCCACCACCACGCGACGAGGAGCAGCGCGAGCGCGAGGACGCGCGACCCCCGGATCAGCAACTTGTGCGTCTTGGCTGGGATCATGACAAGGCTCGATGTTCGGCTGGGATGGCGCCCGCGCCGCGCCCCTCGGGGCACGCGGGGGACGCATCCGGGTTCAGACGATCTTGACGGTCACCGAGTAGCCGCCGAAGCGCACGACCTGGCCGTCGCGGAGCTCGCGCTTCGTCCCCGGCTGGATGCGCTCGTCGTCCACGAAGGTGCCGTTGGTGCTACCGAGATCCTCGACCTTGACCCGCCCGGGGCGCGCGGAGGCCAGGATCGTCGCGTGTCGTGAGGACGTGGTGGGGTGCTCGATCTCGATCGTCAGCCCGTCCGCGGCGTCCTTGCGCCCGAGCACGCTGACGCCCTGATAGATCGGCCAGAACGTCCCGAGCTCGCTCGTCTCGTAGCTCACCAGGAAGGCGGCGAGCACGCGCGGGGCGTTGGCGGGGACGAGCTCGGGGTCCCGCGGGACGCCAGCGGAGGTGGCCGGGTCGGTCGGGCTGCCGGCGGACACGGCCGCTGGGCGTGGGGCGGGCTCAGGGGGTCGGACCGGCTCGGGTCCCCAGTTGGCGGCCGGGGGCGACGAGGTGGGGGTCGGCGGGCTCGGCGCGGGGCGGACCTCCGCCCCGGGCGCGGGCGGAGCCCAACCCGGCGGTGTCGCGGCGATGGGCGCCTGGGGCGGGCCGCCCCAGCCGGTTCCGGCCGGGGTCGCGGCCGGGGGTGCGTGCCAGCCAGCCGGGGCACCCATCGGTGCTGGAGCTGGGTTCATCGGGCTCGGCGCAGCGCCCCAGCCCGGGCCGGATCCCATGGCGGCTGGACCTGCCGGTGGAGCGGGGAACGGGTTCATCTGTCCTCCCCAGCCCGGCACCTGCCCGCTCATCGGCGGCCCGGGCGGGGGCGATCCCCAACCGGGGGGGGCGCCATGGTGCGCTCCGTCGGGGGTCATGGTGGCGCCGAACGGGTTCAGCCCCTCCGGCGCACCGATGCGCGCCTGTGGATCAGCCACCGCGCCCCAACCGGGCGGGGCCGCCGGGGCGCCGGGCGCCGGCCCATAGCCGCCCTGTCCCATCGGCGGCGCGCCG
>CAYVRP010000104.1:0-23758 GCA_964454025.1 uncultured Polyangiaceae bacterium
CCCTGGACGCCGACGACGAACGTGGCACTCCCGACACGAGGCGCTTCCACAACCCCTTTTCCCGGGCGCCCCAGTGTCTTGACTACACGGGGACAGTGCACTCTCGTTGAGCTGAGGCTCAAGGTTGCGGCATGCCGCGACCTCGTGGGCGTCGAGGGAGGAGCGCTCCGTGGGTCCGGCTCCGGGCCGCGTCAGTGCGCCGGCCAGCGCCGCTGCTGCTTGATACCTTCCAATAGGGCCGTGAGCTCGGATGCACTCATGCCGCTGATTGCCTCGCGCCGTGCCATCGAAACCTCGATGCCCAAAACGTCGCAGAGCGCATCAATAGCCGCGCGAATGCCTTCCTCGCGCCCCTCCTCGCGCCCCTCCTCGCGCCCCTCCTCGCGCCCCTCGGCCCGGATCTGGTCCTTGAACTTCTTCCACTCTTCCTGGAGCATCTCCGCCTCCGCCAGATCTTCGTCGTCCGTCGAGTTTAGCGCCGCAAACCGCCGCTGTGCCAGGACTTCGTAGAGCGGCTGGCGAAGCGGATCGGACTCCGCGAGCTGGCGCGTTTCGAGCACCGCCTCGGCCAGCGTCGGCCCGCGGCCGAGCAAGCGCAACGAAAGGGTTTCGCGAGTCTTCGGGAGCTCGGACAGCACGACGACGCAGAGCTCGAAGCCCGGAGCGGCGAAGCGAAAACCGCTCGGCCAGCCCTGCTGACCTCCCAGTCCGAAGCTCTCCGTCGCGCTGCGGGCGTCCCCGGCCGAGAGCAGCCAGAGCCGGGGCACTTCCACCGATGGTGCAGCTTCTGGACGCTTCACTGCCGCCTTCTTCCGCTGGTGGTGCAGCGTCAACTGGCGACGGAGGCAGTCGCGGACGTCGTCGAGCCCGACCGTCGTCGAGTACGGCTCGATGATCGCGGGATGCTCCGCCATCCGGACCACCCACCCGAGCTTCCGGAACGCCGCGTCCCAGTCGACGCCGGGCTCCGGCGTGACCACGACGTCGATTTGCTGCGCGTCGGCCTGCGCCTCGACCGCGGTGTCGACCTGCCCGACGCCCGCCAGCACCGTCGGCAGCACCTCCTTCGCGAAGCGGTCCCACGTGTTGCGCACGGAGGGACCGTTCCAGGGTGAGCGGACGGCGTCAAGTTGCACGCTCGCGGTTGGCGCCACGGCGCTACCAGCGGGAACACCCTCCTCGCCCCACCTCCAGCGGAGCCCGCGGAGGCGGCGCACGTTTCGCGCCGGGCCGAGGAGGCTTCGTGTCGCGTCAGTCTCAGCAAGCTCTCGTCCAGCTTCACGCTGCGCAGATGCGCGCCTCGCTCTCTCCAGCGGAAGCCGCGCTCTGGGCGGCCATTCGCGGCAAGCGCCTCGGGGTCATGTTCCGGCGGCAGGTCGTCATCGGTTCACTCATCGTGGATTTCTGCGCGCCAGCGGCGCGCCTCATCGTCGAAGTCGATGGGCGCCACCATGAGTGGCGCCGCGGTGCGGATGCAAGCCATGATGCCAAGCTCCGCCGGGTCCGGGATGGCACGCTCGCCCGCTCGTCGTTCAAGGTGTACGTCCGGGTTCTACAGAAGCGAGTGCGAGCCCCCCTGGTGGAGGGCGAGACGCTGATCGACGCCCCGAAGACGGCCAAGACCTGCGCCAAGATGCAGCGCATCTTCCCGGCCTTCTGGTACTTCGTGGACCAACCCGAGGTGGAACCGACCAACAATGCCGCGGAGCAGGCGATTCGCCATGGGGTGATGTTCCGAAGAACCAGCCAGGGAACCCAGAGCGCCCACGGCAGCGAATTCGTCGCGGCCATGCTGACCGTGCACGCCCCGCTCCAGCAGCAGCACCGAAACCGAGACATTCTGAGCTTTGTCGCCACCGCATGCCATGCGCGCCTGCTCGGGCTGGCACCGCCCACGCTGCTGCCCTCGGTCCCCGTCCCTTCTACCCATCATCGCCCCGCAGCTCGGGCCGCCTGAAGCTGGCTGCTCACGCCGGCAGCGGCGCTTGGGGTCGTGAACGGATACGCACCAGGGCCGCGGCGGCGGCGCGGGCGAGCGCCATCCAGATACCGAGGGGGAAGGGCTGGAAGGCCCGCGCGGGGGGCCAGGGTCATCAGCTTACGGAGCGGGCGCCGTCAGAGGCCGCCTTCGGCCGTCACCCCGTCTCGATGGGCGGGCTGACGCGGGGGCGGGCGAGGACCTCGACGAGGCGCCAGTCGAGCCAGCGCTCGGCGGTCTGCACGATGATGGCGGTGTCCGCCCCGCCGCCGCCGAACCCGGTGCCGGCCAGGGCGAGCACCTCGGCGTCGGCGGGCACCGCGCCCTCGAGGTGGGCGGCGACCGTGATGCAGAGTCCGACGCGCACGCCGATGCCGTACCAGTCGAAGGGGCGGAGCCCGCTCTTGGTGAAGGCCTGGAAGCTGCGCCAGTCGATCCGCACCACCCGCGCGCCCTCGGACTCGAGCGCCGCCGCCTGTTCCGCCGTAAGGCTCGCGGGCACCGCCTGCACACCGCTCCGCGCGAGCGCCGCGCGGTGCGCCGCGAAGCGCGGGAGGTAGCTGTGCAGCTTGGCGAGGGGGAGCGTCATCCCCGCGGGGTTCGACACGACCGTGAGCGCGCACTCGCCGCCGAACACCTCGAGCGCGCGGCGCGCGGTCTTGCCCGTGTCGCTCGCGACCACCACGTGCCCGAGCTCGAGCGCGCGCCGGCGCGCGCGGGCGATGTCGAGCGTCCGCTCCGTGTTCTGCGGCCCCGGCTCCCCGAACAGCGTGACCTCGAGCACGTGGTCCTGCATCGCTGGCTCCCTCCGGCGGCGTCCCCGCGGGTGACGCCCCCTGTGGTCGCGACAACGTAGGGCGACGCGGCGCGGCGGGCCAGCCCTCGGTCCGGGCGGTTGCCGGGGGAGATGCGGGGCGGGGCCGGCGGGCCGCGCGGCGTGATCCGCGGGCGCCCCCTCGCGCCACCAACGGGGGAGGGCGCTCGGTCGTGAGCTCCCCCGGCCGGGAGCGCGCACATGTTCCGCTGGCTCGGCTCGATCGTGGCCATCACCTCGTCGGTGCTGGCGCTGGGGTGCGGTGATGAGGGCGAAGGGAGCGAGACGCAGGGCGCCCCGTCGTCTGGAGGCACGGGCGCGGGCGTCCCCCTCCCGGGGGGCGCGGCGCCGACCGGTGGGACGGCGAGCGGAGGGCTCGCTGCCACGGGCAGCGCCGCGACCGGTGGCACCCCCGCCACCGGCGGGACCGCGAGCGGCGGCGCGATCACGAGCGGCGCCGCGACGGGCGGGGTATACCCGACGGGCGGCGTCGCCACCGGCGGCCTGGCCACGGGCGGCGCGGGAACGGGCGGCGCCGTGACCAGCGGCGGCACGGCAACGGGCGGGCTCGTCGCGAGCGGCGGCAGCCAGACCGGCGGCGCCGCGACGGGGGGCACGGCGACGGGCGGCACCGTCGCGAGCGGCGGCAGCGTAACCGGCGGCGCCGCGACGGGGGGCTCGGCGGGCGAGGCGCCGTCGAGCGGGGGCGCGGCGACCGGCGGCGCGGGCACGGGCGGCGAGTCCGCTTGGCCGCAGTGCTACTCGGGCGACACCCTGCCCCCGAACCCGTCGCTCACCGTCGATCCCGACGCGACGGGCTACGCCACCGCCATCACCGAGGGCGGCTACGTCGCGATGCTGATCGGCCCCGACCGTCCCGCGTGCCTCACCGACGAGGTCGCCTCCCGCGATCTCGCCGATCTGAACTCGGGCCTGCGCGACGTGGTGGAGGGCTGCGGGTTCCCCGCCTTCCCCGAGTGGGCCAACGGCCATTACCTGAACTGGGTGATCCTGAACAGCGGCATTCCGGGCGCCACCCACTCGGGGGAGGGAGGCTATCAAGGCAACCGCTGGGGGCACATGAATTTCGAGAGCACCCAGCAGTGCCCCTGCACCTGGGACGAGTACAACAGCGGCGCCGCGCTCCACGAGTCGATCCACGCGCTGCAGGCCGAGCTCTGGAAGTTCAACAACCAGGGCTCGGGGTGGATCCACGAGGCGCACAACTGCTACCTCGGCACCATGCGCGAGTTCCTCGCCAAGGACCGCTACACCATGGGCTACGGCGCCGCCGGCGTGCTGATGGCCTCGCACGTGCCCATCGAGTCGATGGGCCTGCTCAACGACGACACCATCGGCGGCCCCGCCGACCAGGGCGCCAGCGGCAAATCGTACGTGGGCGGCGTCTACGGCGTGTACCGCTACGGACTCGAGGTGTTCTTCATGAGCCTGCAGCTCTCGATGGGCCGCGGCTTCATCAACTGCCTCTGGATCGAGGCGCCGGAGAACAACCAGCAGTCCGTGTTCAAGGTGCTCGAGTCGTACGCCGGGGTCGAGGGCGTCGCCAACGCGGTGATGACCTTCGGCACCCGCAACGCCCTGCTCGACTACGGGGACTGGACCGGGGCGATGCGGGATCTGATGCGGTCGCGCTGGGAGCCGCTGCAGAACAACTGGTTCTACGTCTTCGCCGCTCCCGACGCGGAGGGCTGGATGACCCCGCCGGTCAAGCAGCTCCCCCATCACCAGGGGCGCAACACCATCCCCATCGAGCTCGAACCCGGGGCCACGTCGGTCACCGTCGAGCTCGAGCCGGACGCGGCCGGGGACCAGGGCACGCCGGCGCGCCTGCTCGCCCAGCTCGTCTATCGCACGCCCGACGACGTCCCCGTGTACGGTGAGCGGTTCGAGCGTGGCATCGGCACCGTCGCCGTCCCGGACGGCGCCCGCAACGATCTCGTGAACCTGGTCATCGCGGTCGTCAACCCGTTCGACGCAGGGAACAACGACCAGTACGGCTACAACCTCAACGAGCACTTCGGCTACCGTGTCCGCATCGTCAGCGGCGGCACCCTCGCCCCTACCTCGACGGTCCCCTGGTGACCCCGCGCTGCGGCCTCCACCCCCACGCGTTCGCGGCCCCCCTCGCCGTCGCGCTGGCCGCCGCCTGCACGCCCCGGGAGGTGGGTGAGGACGACGCCGCCCTCTCCGCGTCGGTCGCGACCGCCTCGGCGCCGCGGGTGCGCCGGGGCGTCACCGGCCGCCTCGACCCCGCGCTCGTCGCCGAGCTCGAGGCCGACGACGCGCCGTCGGTCGGGGCCGCCGGCGCGGAGCTGGTGCTGGTCGCCTTCGGCGACTTCACCAGCCCTCACTGCGCGCGCGCGTCGGCCATCGCCGCCCTGGTCGAGCGCGAGTACGGCGCCCGTGTCCGCTTCGTGTTCCGGCAGCTCCCGTCGGCGTCGCCGGTCGCCGAGCTCGCCGCCGCGGCGAGCCTCGAGGCGCACGCGCAGGGGCGGTTCTGGAACTACCACGACGTCCTCTTCGCCAACCAGCGCGCCCTCGAGCGCGCGTCGCTCGAGCGCTACGCCGCCGAGCTGGGGCTCGACCGGGCGCGCTTCGCGCGCGCGCTCGGCGGTGGGGTGCACGCCGCCGCCATCGAGCGCGACCGGGAACTCGCCTCGCTCGCCGGCGTGGTGCGCGCGCCGGCGCTCTTCGCCGACGGCGAGCGCGTACGCGTGCCGACGGATCTGGTCGCCCTGCGCGAGCTCGTCGTTGCGCGGCTGGCGCGCCCGGACGAGTGAGCGGCCGGGGCCCGCCGCGATCGCGGCCGGGGCGACCCGATCGTCGGTGACCTGCGCACCGGCCCGGGCGCCGTCGCGGACGCGGAAGCGCCCGAGAGGCGGCGGCGCCGTCGCGCCCGGGTCCGGCCCCGGACCCGGCCACGCCGTCGCTTCCCCTTGAACCCACCTACGCCTTGACCCACACTCCGCGCGGCCCGTCCCCACCTCCCCTCGGGGGCAACAGGCCACGAGGAGCGCTCCATGGGTGGCTTGTTCGGCGTGGCGTCCAAGAGCGACTGCGTCGCGGATCTGTTCTACGGCACCGACTACCACTCCCACCTCGGCACGCGCCGCGGCGGCATGGTCGTCGCGAACCCCGCGCACGGGTTCAAGCGCAACATCCACGACATCACCAACTCGCCGTTCCGCACCAAGTTCGAGGACGACCTCCCCAAGCACCAGGGCAACCTCGGCATCGGGGTCATCAGCGACACCGAGGACCAGCCGCTCCTCATCGCCTCCCACCACGGGCAGTACGCCATCGTCACCGTGGGGCGCATCGAGAACCTGCACGAGCTCACCGCCGCCGCGCTCCGGGGGCGGAATACGCATTTCAGCGAGCTCGCCGGCAACGAGGTCAACCCGACGGAGCTCGTGGCGACCCTCATCAACCAGGAGGCGACCCTGCTCGACGGTATCCGGCGCGCGCAGCAGGAGATCGTCGGATCCTGCTCGCTCCTGCTCCTGACCCGGGACGCCATCTACGCGGCGCGCGACCGGCTCGGGCGCACCCCGATCGCGCTCGGCAGCAAGGAGGGGGCCTGGGCCGCCACCTTCGAGACTTGCGCCCTGCCCAACCTCGGCTATCGCGTCCGCCGGCAGCTCGGCCCCGGCGAGATCGTACGCCTGACCCCGGAGGGCGCGGAGCGCCTGTCGGCCCCGGGTGACCGCATGCAGATCTGCTCGTTCCTCTGGGTGTACTACGGCTACCCGGCGTCGGACTACGAGGACGTCAACGTGGAGGACGCGCGCAATCGCTGCGGCGCCGCCCTGGCCCGCGCCGATCGGGTCGAGGCGGATCTGGTGGCGGGGATCCCGGACTCGGGGATCGGCCACGCCCTCGGCTACGCCTGGGCGGCGGGCCTCCCCTACCGGCGCCCCTTCGTCAAGTACACGCCGACCTGGCCGCGGAGCTTCATGCCCCAGGAGCAGCGCGTCCGCGATCTGGTCGCCCGGATGAAGCTCATTCCCGTGCGGTCGATCATCGAGGGCAAGCGCCTCCTGTTCTGCGAGGACTCGATCGTGCGCGGCACGCAGCTCCACGATCTCATCGCCCGCCTCTTCGACGACGGGGCCCGGGAGGTCCACATGCGCCCCGCCTGCCCGCCCCTGGTCTTCGGCTGCCGGTTCCTGAACTTCTCGCGCTCCGCCTCGGACCTGGAGCTCGCGGCCCGCAAGGCCATCGCCCAGCTCGAGGGCGATCCGAACCGCGCCCTCGACGAGTACGCCGATCCGGACACCGAGCGGTACCAGCGCATGGTGGAGGTGATCCGCGCGCGGATCGGCCTGACGTCGCTGCGCTACCAGCGGCTGCCGGACATGATCGAGGCCATCGGCCTGCCGCGCGAGATGCTCTGCACCCACTGCTGGGACGGCGCCGGCGCCTGAGCGCGCGGCGCGGTCACGGGCCGTCGTACCCCGACACCGCGGCCAGGCCGCGCAGGAACCGCGACCGGAAGGCGTCGCTCACCAGGGCCCGCTGCACCGGCCTCAGGCGCAGCAGCCCGCCGAGCAGAGCCCGCATTCGAGCCTGGACGGCGCTGCTGGGGTCGTCGAAGACGAGGTTCTGCAGCGTGCCGCGCTCCAGGCTCTGCAGGATCACGCGCTCGAAGGAGCTCTCGGGCAGGATCCGGCGGCGCGCGCCGGGGCCGAGCCGCAGCGCGCCCTCCGCGCAGCGGGTCACGCAGACGCCGCAGCCGATGCAGCGCGCGGCGTCGAGCCGCGGCGCCGCGCGGATCGGGCGCGCCGCGCTCCGCGGTGCCGCCCCGGTGAGCGCGCCGACGGGACAGGCCTCGACGCAGCGCCCGCAGCCCGTGCAGCGCTCGGCCTCGCAGCGGGGGGCGAAGGGGGCGGTGGTGAGCGCGTTGGGAAAGCCCCGCTCGTTCAGCCCGCGCAACAGCTGGCAGCAGCAGCGGCAGCAGTGGCAGAGGAAGGCCACGTCGCGCGCCACCAAGTCGGCGGCGAGGACGAAACCCTCCTGGCGCGAGCGGGCGACAATCTCTTGCAGCTCGGCGCGGGAGAGGGGCCGGGCGAGCCCGTGGCGCAGGAGGTACTCGGCCGCCGTCCCCAGGGCGGTGCAGGTTTCGAGCGGCGTCGAACAGGCGCGGCCTCCGACGTGCTCGCGCTCGTGGCGGCAGGAGCAGACCCCGACGGCGAGCAGCGCCGCCCCCTCCACGACGGACTCGAGGCGCTCGGAGCTCAGGATCTCCGTCTCCGGCGCGAAGGTGTCGGCGTGCGGTAGCGCTCGCGCGATCAGCACCTGCTGGCCGTCGCCCAGGTTCTCGCGGAAGAAGGCGCCGCGCTCCAGGTACTCGTGCAGGAGCCGCGCGCGTCGCGCATGGTCGGCGCGGGGGCCGGCGCGCATCAGCGTGAACTCGTAGATCCCGACCACGAACGGCGACGGCATGTAGTAGCGCTCGCCCGTGCCCGGGTGCACGAGGTCGAGCACCAGCCCCTGCTGGCAGAGCGGGGCGAGGCGCGCCTCGAGCGCCGCCTTCGGCTCGCCCACCACGGCGGCGATCCGCTCGAGCCGGGAGAGCCGCCAGGGCATGCGCGCAACCAGGTCCGCCTGCTCGGGATCGAAGAGCTCGCGCAGGAGCTCCTGGAGCGCGGGGTGATCCGGCACGCGCACCGACGCGCCGTCGAGCCGCTCGACGAGCCGCCGATACACGTCCGCGCCCGCGTGGTGACCCATCGGGCGGAGGGTAGCCTCGACCACGAGCCGCGGCGACCGCCACGCGTCGCCGGCCCCGCCCGAGATCGATGCGGGTCGCGGGCGGGACCGAGGGGCGGGGCAGGGCGCCGCGGCGGCGCCGTCGGGGCGGGCGGCCGGGTCTGGCGGCGTGGTTCCCTCGAGCAACCGCGCGACGTGGTCCGTCAGCGTCGCCTCGAGCGCCGGGAGCGCCGCCTCGAGCGCGGGGGACATGGTTGCGTCGAAGACGCTCGTCTCCTCCACCTCGACCGCGAAGACGTGCACCTGCGCGTCGTCCGGGACGCTCACCCCGAGCCTCCGCCCGAGCTCCAGCGCCGTGGAGAAGTTCACGTCGTGGACGTTGGTGAGGTGCTGCGTCGTCGTCAGGTCCTCGCCGGTGAGGTACCACCAGGCTCCTGGCACGCCGTCGCGAGTGCGAATCGCGTCCACGGCGATGAGCGTGCGGTAGCCGGCGATCACGTCGAGCAGCGCCAGGCCGCCCGCGGAGCACTCGGGGACGACGTCGAGGCCTGGTCGCGGTCCGAGCCGGCGCGCGATCCCCGCCGCGAGGCGCACGCCGACGGCGTCGTCGCGGAGGATCGGGTTACCCATCCCGAGGAGCAGGGTCCTCCCCGTCGCCGGAGCCGTACCGGAGCCCGTCATCACCGGCAGCCTAGCAGTTGCGGCGGAGCACCGAGGCGACCCGCCCGCCCTGGTGCACGACCACCTCGAGCGGCATCTGCCCCGGCAGGGCGTGGGTGGCGCACGAGTAGCAGGGGTCGAACGCCCGGAACGCCATCTCGATGCGGTTGAAGATCCGCTGGTCCGGCGCCACCCCGGGGCGGATGAGGCTCTCCGCTACCCGCTTGGTCACCATGTTGATCGCGGCGTTGTTGTTGGTGGTGCCGACGATGAGGTTCGCGCTCTGGCAGATGCCGTTCTTGTCGCAGGTGTAGTGGTGCGTGAGGGTCCCGCGCATCGCCTCCACGATGCCGACCCCCTCGCCGGTGATGCGATCGGGGATGACGCGGAAGGCGTCGCTGGTGATCTCGGGGTCCTTCACGTAGCGGTCGAGCATCTCTGCGTTCTGCATCATCTCGACCAGGCGCGCCCAGTGGTTGGCGAGCAGCGCCCGGCAGGGGCGCCCCCCGAGCGTCGCGAACATCTCCTCGAAGGCCGCCTGGGCGAGGGGCGTCGCCATGCGGTCCGCGACGTTGAGGCGCGCGAGCGGCGTCGCCATGTAGAGGCTCGTCCCCTCGCCCTCGACGAACCCCCTCCAGCCCCGCTGCTTGAGGTACGGGAACTTCAGGTACGACCACGGCTCGACGTGCTCGGCGACGAACTCGTGGTACTGCTCGGGCCGGTACCGGCAGATCTCCCGGCCGTCCGTGCCCACGACCCGGACCACGCCGTCGTAGAAGTTGGGCGCGTTGTCAGCGTCGACCAGGCCCATCGACGGCAGGTCGAGCGTGTACGGACCATGGGCGATGAGCTCCACGTAGGCCCGGTTCGACAGCACCAGATCGTGCAGCAGCTTGATGGACAGCTTGGCGAACTCGAGCAGCTCCGCCGCCAGGGGTCGGATCTCGTCGAGCTCGGCCGGGGACAGCCCCTTCGCCACGCCGCCCGGGAGGCACCACACGGGGTGCGTGCTGCGGCCGCCGATGATCCGCTGGATGTTCTGCGCGTAGGAGCGCGCGCGGATCACGGCCTTGCCGATCTCGAGGCCCACCTTCGCCACCACGCCGAGGAGGTTGCGGGTCGCCGGATCGGAGTCTGGGCCGCAGACGAAGTCGGGGGCGGCGAGCGCGTAGAAGTGCGCGATGTGGCTGTGGATGTAGTGGACGTGGTAGTACATGTCGCGGAGCTTCACCGCGACGGGCGCGATCTGCCCGCCGAAGCAGCCGTCCACGGCCTTCGCGCTCGCCATGTGGTGGCTCGCGGGGCAGACCCCGCAGATGCGGGTCACGATCCGGGGCAGCTCCTCGATGGGCCGCCCCACCACGAAGCGCTCGAAGCCGCGGAGCTCCGGGATCTGGAGGTAGCAGTCGCTCACCGCGCCCCGATCGTCGAGGAAGAGGGCGATCTTGCCGTGCCCCTCGAGGCGAGTGATGGGATCGATGGTGATGGTGCGGGTCACTTCGCCATGCTCCTCTGCAAGAGAGACGCCGGCATGCCGAAGCGGTAGGCGGTGCCCGCCAGGTCGGCCACGCGGGCGAGGATGGCGTCGATCTCCTGCGGATCGTTGCTGTCGATGATCGACGCCACCGCGCTCAGCCACTTGGCGCCCTGGTCCACCACCTCGGGCAGCGGCCCGTAGCAGCCGCGGCAGCCGACCCCGGTGTTCGGGCACCGGACGCCGCACCCGGCGCGGGTGGCCGGGCCGGCGCAGAGGATCCCCTGCTCCAGCAGGCAGCGGTACGGGTCCTGCTTCAGTTCGTAAGGGCGGAAGAACTGCCGGACCTTCTTCTCGCTCTTGACCCGGGGGCAGTCATCGCACTGCGCCCGCGTGGAGGCGCCGACCACCGCGCCCCGCGGCGGGAGGTTGCCGGTCACCACCGCCAGCAGTACGGCCTTGATCTGCGCGGGGGCCGGCGGACAGCCCGGGACGAAGTAGTCCACCTCCACCACGTCTTGCAGCCGATAGACCCGGCGGTAGAAGGCCGGGAGCTCGAGCTGTCCGGCGGCGACGTCCGTCCGCGGCTGCGGGAGGGTTTCGTTGCCCGCCTGCAGGGACGGGTTCCTGAGGTACACGCGCGCGAAGATCTCCTCCTTGGAGGCCAGGTTCGCCAGCCCCGGGATCCCGCCCAGGTGGGCGCAGCTCCCGAAGGCGACCAGCGTCTTCGACTTGCGGCGCAAGAGCTTGGCCACGTGCTCGTTCTCGCTGTTGCGCACGGCGCCGTGGAACAGCGTCAGATCGAGCTCGCCGTCGGTCATCCGCTCGACGTCGGCGTATTTCCCGTCGACGGCGAGGGGCCAGAAGCGGATGTCCGCCGCGGCGGCCACGTCGAGGATGAACTCGTCGGTGTCGAGGACGGCGACGTCGCAGCCGCCGCACGCGGCGCCCCAGTACAGCGCGATCTGCAGCTTCTTCTTCGCCATGCGTCACCTCTCGAGCCGGTCGGTCTTCAGCGTGGAGAGCACGCGGCTCGGACCGAGGGGGCGCAGGCGCTCGGTCATGTCGGTGACGACGTCCGCGAACCGCTGCCCCTCGCTGGCGCTCACCCACTCGAGCCGCACCCGATCCCGCTCGATCCCGAGGCCGTCGAGCAGGCTCGAGAGCAGCCGGTGCCGGCGGAGCGTCTTGTAATTGCCGGTGCTGTAGTGGCAGTCGCCGGGGTGACAGCCGCAGAGCAGCACCCCGTCGGCGCCGATGGTGAGCGCCTTCACGACGAAGCTGGGGTCGATTCGGGCCGAGCAGTTCACCCGGATCACCCGCACGTTGGGCGGATACTGGATGCGGCTGGTCCCGGCGAGATCGGCCCCCGTGTACGAGCACCAGTTGCAGAGAAACCCGACGATCTTCGGCTCGAAGCTCATGTCATCAGCCCCGCGATCTGCGCCATGATCTGGGTGTCGGTGGCGTGGCGCGCCTGGATCGCCGCCGACGGGCAGGCGGCGACGCAGGCGCCGCACGCCTTGCACACCGCGCTGATGACGTGACTCCGCCGGCGCTCCGCGTCGTACTCGATGGCGCTGTAGGGGCAGAGCTCGTTGCAGACCCGGCAGCCGGAGCAGCGGTCGTCGGACACCTCCGCGTACACGGCGTCGATCTCGAGCCGCCCCTTGGCGATCTTGCCCAGGATGCGCGCCGCGGCGGCGCGGGCCTGGGCCACGGTGTCGGGGATGTCCTTGGGCGCGGCGCAGGTGCCGGCGATGAAGATCCCCTCGGTCGTGGTGGCGACCGGGTCGAGCTTGGGGTGGCTCTCGATGAACCAGCCCTCTCGGTCCTGACTGATGTTGACCAGGCGCGCCACCTCGGCGGCGTCCTCCCGCGCCTCCATGCCGACCATGAGGACGACCAGGTCGGCCGGGATCTCGATCACCTCTCCGGAGAGCGTCTCGTTGACCTCGATCAGCATGTCGCAACCGTCGCTCGGCGGGGCGGGGCGGATGACGGGGCGCTCGTTCTTGTCGTACATCAAGAACATGGTCTTCACCTCGGATCCCTTGCGGTAGAACTCCTCGGCGCCCTTGCCGAAGGCATGCATGTCGATGTAGAGGTCCGAGACGGCGGTGCCGGGGAGCGCCGCCTTGATCTCCTGGGCGTACTTGAGCGCCGTCATGCAGCAGACGCGCGAGCAGTAGCCGTGGAATTCCGGGCTGCGGCTGCCCACGCAGTGGATGATGGCGACGTTGCGCGGCGCCTTGCCGTTCTTCATCTCCACGCGTCCGCGGCGCAGCATCTTCTCCAGCTCGAACGAGGTGACGACGTTCGGCAGCTTCCCGTAGCCGTAGTGGGTGATGCGGCTGGCGTCGAATTCCCGGTACCCCGTGCACACGACGACGCTGCCGACGCTCAGCCGCCGGCTCTCCGCCGTCGCGCCCTTGCCCGTCGTCACGGTGGCCGAGTAGTTGCCAATGAAGCCCTCCAGGTGCTCGAGCCGGCTGTCGAGCAGCACCTCGATGAGGTCATGCCTCGCCACGCGGCGGAGGCGCTCGTCCAGGAGCAGGCGCGCCGAGTCGAGGTGGGGCGCGGTGAGGTCGACGCGCGCCAGGTTGCCGCCGAGCCGCGCGGCCTGCTCCACCAGGAATACGGGGTAACCGGCGTCGGCGATCTCGAGCGCCGCGGTGAGCCCGGCGATGCCGCCGCCGAGGACCAGCGTTGGCGGGCACATCTCGGCGGTCATCGGGTCGAGCGGCTCGTGGTGGATCACCCGGCGGATGGCGGCGAGCGTGAGCGCCTTGGCCTTCTCGGTGGCCGGGGCGCGCTCCTGGTGCACCCAGCTGCACTGCTCGCGGATGTTGGCCATCTCCAGCAGGTAGGGGTTCAGCCCGGCGTTCCGGAGCGCGCCGCGGAAGGTCCGCTCGTGCATCCGGGGACTGCACGCCGACACCACCACCCGGTCCAGGCCATGCGCCTTGATGTCCGCCGCGATCATCTCCTGGCCGGGGTTGGAGCACATGTAGCGGTAGCTCTTGGCGACCGTCACCCCCGGCAGCGTGGCGGCGTACTGCTCCAGGGCGTCGCAGTCGACGACCTTGGCGATGTTGGTACCGCAGTTGCAGACGTAGACACCGATCCGGCGCTCCATGGCTCCTCCCGTGGAACTAGGCCGCGCCGCGCGCCGCCGCGCGCGCGCCGGCGGGCACCGCGAGCGCGTCGCGCTGCAACGCGGCGAGGTAGCCGGCCAGCGGTCGATAGGCGAGGTGCGACCACTTGGAGAACGGCACCTCGACCAGGAGCATCGGGACCACCCCCATCAGGTGCACGAGGTAGGCGACGTTGGCGTAGAGCGGCAGGCCTGCCCGGTGCAGGACGTGCTGGGTGATCCCGGTGACGACCACGACGGCCAGGAGCAAGAGGAAGATCCAGTCCGACTCGTGGGAGTGCCGGAAGTGCGTGTGGCTGCGGCGGAGCCGCCCGTGCAGGGCGTAGCCGATGGTCCCCACCAGCCCGATGCTCGCCGCGTAGCCGAAGGCATGCACCTGCCAGCGGATCTGAGGCCCGGCCTGCATCTCGTGCAGGAAGAACATGATGAGCACGAACATGGTGACGTAGCTCAGCATCAACCCCAGGTGGATCGCCCAGGGACCCTTCTTGCCGCAGCGCGCGTACTTCAGCTGGGTGACGAAGTGGATCGGCAGCAGCCACGCGTGCTTGACGTACGTCCCGATGGGCACGGTGAGCCCCGGGCGGCCGACGGTGAAGTACCACATGCGGGCCGCGTTGACGGCGAGCAGGAGGGTGAGCACCCCGGCCATGGTCCAGTCGAAGACGTGGATCGCCGAACTCGGCAGGAACGCGTTCGGGCCGTCGTAGACGGTGATGTCACCGTGTGCAGAACCCCAGACGGAGAGGCCGATCCCGGTGGCGAGCGCCACGACCGTGATCGCGGTGAGCTCGGCCACCCACGACCGGTAGAACAGCCGAGAGATCCCGGTGAAGTCGTACCGCGACGTCAGCCAGCGTCGCAGGCTCATCATCGTCTCGCCGGGCTCGGCCTCCCGGGGGCACTCCTCGGTGCACTGACCGCAGTAGTAGCAGAGCCAGGGGTCGAGGGCCGACTCGAGCTTGCGCTCGAGCCCCATCTGCAGGTGCCGCATCACCTTCCGCGGCAGCACGAAGGGCTCCTCGGAGTGCGGGCACACCGCCGAGCAGTTGCCGCAGTGGTAGCACTTGTGCACGTCCTCGGCGCCGTAGCGGGCGAGCTCGTCGATGAGCTGGGGGTTGACTCGGATCGCCATCGCTGCTCCCTCCTCAGCCTTCCGCCAGCGCCCGGGCGCGCGCCTCGACCTCCGACAGTCCGACGCTGCTCACGTCGGCCGGACCTCGGCCGCTCGCGATGCTCTTGAGCACGCCCGCCGCCACCGCGGACGCCTGGGCGACGGTGTCGGGGATGTCCTTGGGCCCCTGGCACATCCCCGCGACGAAGATGCCGCCGCGCTCGGTGTCGGTCGGGTCTCCGTTGTAGTCGAGCTCGGAGAGCCACCCGTTCTCGTCCCGGGGTACCCCCAGCATGCCGGCGATGGCGTCGGTCCCGGTCGAGGGCACCAGCCCGACCGCCAGCACCACCAAGTCGACGGGAAATTCGAGCAGCCGGTCGTTGACGATGTCCTCGCCCTTGACCACGAGCCTCCCGTTGGCCTCGGTGACGGTCGCGCTGCGCCCGCGCGCGACGAACACTCCCTCGTGCTTGATGCGCTCGGCGAACTCCTCGTAGCCTTTCCCGTAGGCGCGCATGTCGATGTAGAACTCGTAGCAGGTGGCGTCGGGGAGCTTCTCGCGGACGAGGTGGGCGAACTTGAGGGAGTACATGCAGCAGACGCGCGAACAGTACGGGTTGTGGTTGTGATCGCGCGAGCCGACGCAGTGGATGATCGCCACGCTCCGGGGTGACGGCCCGTCCGCCGCGGCCACCCACTCCTCGACCTTGGTGCGCTTGTTCAGGCGCTTGGTCTTGAGGACGATCTTGCCGCCGGTCGGGCCCGAGGCGTTGGTGAGCCGCTCGAACTCGAGGGAGGTGAGCACGTTGGGGTAGCGCCCGTACCCGTAGCGCTCGACGCGCGTGGCATCGAGCAGGTCGTAGCCCGTCGCGAGCACGATGTTGCCGACCTCCAGCTCGACCGTCTGGTCCTGCTCGTCGAGGTGGATGCAGTCCTTGGGGCACTTCTTCACGCAGGCGCCGCACCGCTTGCCGTCGGTGAGGACCCAGGTGCACGTCGCCGGGTCGACGAGGAACGTGTTCGGCACCGCCTGCGGGAACGGCAGGTAGATCGCCTTGCGGTTGGTGAGCCCGCAGTCGAACTCGCTCGGGACCGGGACCGGGCAGACCTCGGCGCAGACCCCGCACGACACGCACCCGGCGTCCACGCGGCGCGCGTGCCGGCGGATCTTCACCCGGAAGTCGCCGGGCTTGCCGGTGACCTCGGTGACCTCGGAGAGGGTCATCAGGTGGATCCGGTCGTGCTGCCCGGCGGCGACCATCTTCGGCGTGAGGATGCAGGCGGCGCAGTCGAGCGTGGGGAAGGTCTTGTCGAACATCGCCATGTGGCCGCCGATCGTCCCCGTCCGCTCGATCAGGTAGACCTCGCGCCCGGCGTCGGCGATCTCGAGCGCGGCCTGGATTCCCGCCACGCCACCCCCGATCACCAGCGTGGTCGGGTGGATGCCGGTCACCGGGCGCTGCGCGGCGAGCGGGAACGGGACGCCGTAGACCGCGCAGGCGACGATGGCCTTCGCGCGGTCGGTGTTGTCGCGCGTCGTCGCACCGTGCGCGCGGAAAGAGGCGAGGTGGATCTCCTCGGGGTCGCCGCCGGCGAGGGCGACCGCCCGCGTGATGGCCGGCTTGAAGAAGCCGGGCGAGCTGCCCGCGATCACCACGCGGTCGAAACGCTGGCCGAACTCGCTGGCGAGCCGCTCCGGGTCGAGGGGTCGGCCCGCGGGTAGGATTCGAACCGAGGAGACTCCTGGAAGGTTGGCCGCGTACTTGGCGATGCTCGCCGGATCGAACGCCGTGGGTTCGCTTTCGCACAGGAATACAGCGACTTCCATGAGTGTCCCCCGGACCTGGCGCCGCGATTGGCTATCGGTGAGATAGGGTATATACCTGCATTTGCCTAGGGTCAACGCCCTATGTCCGGATGGACGGCAACCGATGTCTTTGTGCCGACTTGGGACGGCGCGCGCCGGGGGAGCGGGGCCTCGCCGCGCCGGCTGCGACTGGTCAACACCCGACGTTCACGACAATGGGGAGGCATGGGAACCGCCCACTTCGGCGCGCATGCCTTGGTGCCACGCCTCTCGGTGGTGATCGTGGCCGGCTTCGTGGCGGCGGCGGCCGCGGGTTGGGTCACCTGCCGGCGCCTGGCGATGGGGTCCGGGGGCGCCCTGGGGTCGCTCGCGTTCGGCGCTGCGGTGTCGCTCCTCGCGGCCCGGCGTCTCGTCCGCCGTCACGAGCGCGCGCTCGTTCGCCTCAGCGAGCTGATGGAGGGCGTGCACCGCGGCGGTGGTCTGCCGGGCGCCGAAGGAGACGTGCCGGGCGCGGGGATCGAGGGGGCGGTCCGGCGCATGCTGGCGCGCCTGGAGGACGAGTCCCACGCGCTCTCCGGCAAGCTCCTCGCGTGCCTGGAGGCGGAGCGTCACCGCATCGGGCGGGAGCTCCACGACGAGACCAGCCAGACCCTGGCGCTCGTGCTCCTGCACGTCGACGAGGCGGCCCGCGCCGCCCGCGAGGACGAGGTCCACGAGCACCTCGACGCGGCCCGGGACCTGCTCGACCACACGCTGGACGAGCTGAAGAACATCGTCTATGGGCTGAAGCCCGTCCTCCTCGAGAGCGTCGGGCTCGCGGCCGCCGTCCGCTGGTACGTCGGCACCTCGGTTCGCGATGGGCGCCTCGAGGCCCGGCTCGATCTCGACACGCCGGTGCGTCCGCCCGCCGAGGTCGAAACCGCGCTCTACCGCATCGTACAGGAAGCCGTGAACAACGCCGTCAAGCACGCCGAAGCCACCCGCCTGACGGTGGAGCTCCAGACGCGAGCCGGGTACGCCTCGGTCGCCGTCCTCGACAACGGCCGCGGCTTCGACGTCACTGCCCAGCTGGTCCCGCGGCCCCAGGGCGGCCTGGGTCTGCTCTCGATCCGCGAACGGGTGCAGCTGCTCGGCGGCACGCTCGACGTCGTGTCCGCGCCCGAGCGCGGCACGCGCCTGCACGTCGTGGTCCCCTACGCGGAGGTGCGCGCGTGATCCGCCTCGTGCTCGCCGACGACCACACCCTCTTCCGCCAGGGGGTCCGGGCGCTGCTGGCGCGGGAGCCCGATTTCGAGGTGGTGGGCGAGGCCCAGGACGGCGAGGAGGCGGTCGCGCTGGCCGAGCGGCTGCGCCCGGACGGGGTGGTGATGGACATGGTGATGCCCCGACTGGACGGCGTCGAGGCGACGCGCCGGATCCGCGAGCGTTGTCCGGAGGTCCGCGTGCTGGCGCTGACCATGTACGACGACGCGCAGCCGGTGCTCGAGGCCGGCGCCAACGGCTACGTCCTCAAGCGCTCCACCTCCGAGGAGCTGGCGCGGGCCGTGCGGGAGGTCCACGCGGGCGGCGCGCCGCTCGACCCGGTGGTCGCCGCGCGCGTGCTCACGCGCTACGTCCGTCCGGAGGGGGACCGCAAGACGGCGCAGCTTACGGCGCGCGAGCGAGAGGTGCTCGCCCTCATCGCCAGCGGGCACACGAACGCGCGCATCGCGGCCCAGCTCGGGCTGAGCCGGAAGACGGTGGACGCGCACCGGACCAACATCATGAAGAAGCTCGGGGCGCACGACGGCACCGCGCTGGGGCGGCACGCCGTGAGCGAGGGTATCGTGAAGCTGCCGCCTTGAGCGGCGGGGCACCGCCGCGCGCCCCCGGCCGCGCGCGACGGGCGCTCACCGCTCGGCCCCCGGGGCGGGCGGCGGCGCCGCGCGGGGCGACGAGCCGGGCGCCGGCCGCGCGGGCTCGGCGAGGGGGAGCTCCACCGTGAAGACGGTCCCCTCTCCCTCCGTGCTCGCGCAGCGGATGGTCCCGCCGTGCCGTTCGACGGTCTGCTTGACGATGGCGAGCCCGAGACCCGTCCCCAGCTCGACGAGCTTCTTCGCGTTGGAGGCGCGGAAGAACTCCTCGAAGAGTCGCGGCAGCTCGCCCGCGGGGATGCCGATGCCCGTGTCGCGCACCTCGATGACCAGCCACGGCTCGCGGGCACCGAAGGTGACCCAGACTCGGCCCCCGCGCGGGGTGTACTTCAGCGCGTTCGACACCAGGTTCTCGAGCGCGCTCTCGAGCATGGCCTCGTCGCCGGAGATGGAGCCGAGCCGCTCGTCTAGCGTGACCTCGAGCCTCACGCCCTTCTGCTCCGCCGGTGCCGCGAAGGCGTCGCGGACCGACTGCGCGAGGCGCGCGGGTCGCACCTCGCCGCGGTAGAGCGGCATCTCCGCGCGGCGGCCCTCGGCGAGGTTGAGGAGCGCCCCCACGGTCTCGCTCATCGACTGGAGGCGCTGCACGACGCGCCGCAGGTACTGCTCTTGCTGGGGCGTCACCGCGCCCAGGCAGCCGGCCAGGACGGCCTCGAGCATCCCCGCGGCGGCCGTCACCGGTGACCGCAGGTTGTGCGCGACCTTGAGCATGAAGCGGGTCCGCTGCTCCAGGAGCGCCTCGATCGCCTCGTGGTGCCGGGCGTCCTCGATCGCGATCGCCACCACGTCCGCCGACAGGGTGAAGAAGCTCACGTCGTCGTCGTCGAAGGCGTCCGTGTTGGCGCGATAGGCGCCGAGGATCCCGATGACCTTGCCCTCGACCGTGAGCGGGGCGAGAAGGAGCGACTGGAGGCCCGCGGCCGCGAGCTCCGCGTGTAGCCGGTGGCCCGGGTCGATGCGCCCGAAGACCAGCGTCTCGCCCTCGATGATGCGGCGGTTGAGGGGGCTCTCGGCGACCTCGACCCGGTGGGTTTCGATGAAGCCCTCGGGCATCCCATGGGCGGCGACGTACCTCAGCACCCGGCCGTCCTCGCTCAGGAGCTTCACCGTCACCGCGGGGACCCCCAGCACCACCGCGAGCTCCGCGGTCACGATCTGAAGCACCGCGCCGAGGTGCTGGCTCGACCCGACCGCCCGCGTCATGGCGTAGAGGCTGCGCATGCGGTCGTTGAGGCGGGATACCCGCGCCGTGGCGGCGGCGACCCCGGCCATGCGCGATCGGAGACGGGTCGAGATCGCGCTCGTCGCGGCGGCGGTGATGAAGACGGTGGCGGTGAAGAAGGCGAGCTCGATCGCGACCTGGGCCGGGTGGGGGAGGGGGTTGAGGACGAGCCCCTGGAAGCGCACAGGGTGGTGGGGGAGAAGGCCGAACGCCTCCGCCGTCCCGAGCCCGGAGACGGTCAGGCTCGCCGCGGCCGCGAACAGGTAGGCGGTCAGCTCGCGGAAGAGGATGGCGGCGAAGATGACGTGGAAGACGAAGAAGAACAGCAAGGGGCTGGCCACTCCGCCCGTCGCGTGCAGGAGCACCAGCATGGCCGCGTAGTCGAGCCCCACCTGCGCCAGCTCGTGGCGCTGGTCGCGCGCTGGCGCCGTGGCGTCCCGCGGGGGCGCCGCGGCGTCGCGCGGGGCCACGCGCAGGATGGCGAAGAAGACGACGTTGTAGGCGAGGATGCCCAGGGCCGTCACGAGGATGGGGGCCACCGCGTCCACCTGGCAGCCGAAGAGGGGCGCGAGCAGCGTCGCCGCCGCGATCGACGGCGGCACCGCCCAGCGGAGCGAAACCTGCCAGTGCGATCCCCCACGCCACAGGCGGCTCAGGGGGGCGCCGGGCCCGGGCAGGTCCCGCGCCAGCTCCTCCAGGCCAGGCTTGTTCGCGGCGTCGCTCATGCCCCTCACCCCGAAAGCACGCGGCAACGCCGCGCGGTGATTGTCGCGCCGCGAGCGGCGACCGCGCAAGCTCGAGCCTGTCGGGGGTCGCCGGGGCCCCCGCCCCGGGCCTGGACGGCGCCGGATGGAAGGCGTCCCGCCGCGGCGACCACGCGGCTAGCGTGGTGCACGCGCCAGCGGCGGCGCCGGCGCCAGCAGCTCGAGCATGGCGGTCGCGTAGCGGGCCCCGAGCTCGCGCTGGCCCACGAGATCGAAGTGCGCCGCGTCCATCCCCGCGAGGCCGCGCGCGGACACCACGCGGCAGGCCGGGATCGCTCCCGGGAGCGCCGCCACGAGCGGGTTGTGCGCGCCCCCGCAGCAGCCCCCATACAGGAGCTCGCCGGCCACGAACGGGGCGGCGCCGAGGCCGAGATCGGCGCGGAGATCGGCCACCATCCCCGCCACCTTGCCGACCCACTGCGGGTCACCCGTGTCCGACTCGCCCTGGTGGAGCAAGAGGCCGCGGATGGTGCCCGCGCGCTGGGCGAGGTGCGCGCGCTCGAGCACCCACTCGTAGGCGCCGGGCCAGTGGTCGTCCGGCGGGATCCGGAACTCGTGGCGCCGCCTCGAGATCACCCCCTTGCGGAAGAAGTCGATGTCCACGCCGCTGATGCCGAGCGGCACCAGCCCGATGGTGGCATCCGGGTACGCCTCGGCGAGCGCCCGGCCGAAGGCGTCGCCGGGACCGACGCCGTCACCGCAGCCGTGCAGCGGCGGTCGCGCGGGGTACCAGCGGTCGTGGACGCGCCCGAGGCGCGGGCAGTCGTCATACGCCAGCACCAGCACCCGCGGGTGCCCGACCTCGTCCTCCGTCTCGGGCTTCGGCGCGCCCACCATGTTGGACTGCCCGAGCAGGAGGAAGATCATCCCCTCCTCCCCGCCGCCGGCCTCAACCCAGCCGTCCGCCGCCGCGCCCGCGCTCGGCGCGGGCGCGTTCTCGCCCGCGCCGCGGGCACCGGGGGGGCTCACGCAAGCTACCACCGCGAAAACCACCGGGGCGAGTCGGGTGCCGGCCACGCGCACGCGAGCACGCTACCGCCTCGCCCCCGGACGAGCCAGCCCGGGGCGGCGGCGCGCCGGGGAGGTCGCCGCGCGGGGGCGCTTGTGACCCCGCGGTCGTGGCCGCATAAGACCGGCGCGAGCGCGGCCCACCCGAGCCCACGCCGCAGGCCACGGACATGGACGACGTGATCTTGGAGCTGTTCAATCGAGCGGAGGTCTTCGCCCGCCTCGATCCGGCGACGCGCGCCGCGATCGCGCGGGTGGCGGAGCGGCGCGCCTTTTCCGCGGGCGAGGTGGTGTTTGTCGAGGGCGCGCCGAGCGAGTACGCCTTCGTGGTGGAGCGTGGCGCGCTGGAGGCCACCAAACGCTCGGACCAGGGCGCGGACGTGCCGCTTCGCCTGCTCGGTCCCGGTGACGTCGGCGGTCTGACCAGCGTGGCGCTCGATCGGGAACGCTCGGCGAGCTTGCGCGCCCGCGTCGACTCGACCCTGGTCGTCGTCTCTCGGTCCGCCCTCGGCGCGCTCCTCGCCGAGCACGGCGCGCTCGGTCGCGCGATCCTCGGGCACCTGGCCGAGAAGGTCCGGGAGAAGAACCGTAAGATCGCCACCCTCGAGGCCGCCGTGCGGCCCGACGGGCGCACGGGCGTCGCGTTCTTCGACGCCAAGCCCTACGACCGCCAGAGCTTCGACGCGCGGGTGCCCCCGGGGTTGCGCCTTCATTACCTGGAGCCGCGCCTCGGCCCCGCGACGGCGTCGCTCGCCCACGGCTTCCGCGTCGTCTGCGCGTTCGTTCACGACGACCTCGGTGAGGCCGTGCTCGAGCGACTGGCGGCAGCGGGGGTCGAGCTGGTCGCGCTGCGCTGCGCCGGCTACAACCACGTGGCCTTGGCCGCGGCCGCGCGCCTGGGGATCTCGGTCACCCGCGTCCCCGCGTACTCGCCGCACGCGGTGGCGGAGCACACCGTCGCGCTCGTCCTGGCCCTGGATCGCAAGGTCCACCGCGCCCACTCGCGGGTCCGGGAGGGCAACTTCAGCCTCAACGGGCTGGTCGGTTTCGACCTTCACGGGCGCACGGCGGGGCTCGTCGGCTTCGGCCGCATCGGGCAGTGCGTCGCGCGGATCCTGCGCGGCTTCGGCATGACCGTGCTCGCGCACGACGAGCTCGCGCCGCCTCGCGTCGCCGCCGAGCTCGGCGTCTCCCTCGTCCCCCTCGACGAGCTCCTGGCGCAGGCGCACGTCGTCAGCTTGCACGCGCCGCTGACGCCGGCCACCCACCACCTGATCGACGCCGCGCGGATCGCGCAAATGCGGCCCGGGGTGATGCTGATCAACACCAGCCGAGGCGGGCTCATCGACTCGACGGCGCTCATCGAGGGGCTCAAGACCGGCCACATCGGCGCCGCGGGGCTGGACGTCTACGAGGAGGAGGAGGCGTACTTCTTCCAGGATCGCTCCGATCAGGTGATCGCGGACGACCTCCTGGCGCGCCTGATGACCTTCAACAACGTGCTCATCACCAGCCACCAGGCCTTCCTCACCGAGGAGGCCCTCGCCGACATCGCGGAGACGACGCTCGCCAACGTGGCGGAGTTTCTCGCCGGCCGTCGCGGCGCCGAGCTCACCCACGCCGTGCTGCCGGCGCGAGGGTGAGCGCCCGACGGCAGCGACGCCGGAGCCCGGGGTGGGGACCGACGGTCCAGACCCTGGCGACATCGCGGCGGCCCGACCTGGGGGGCGCCGTCGAACGCGGCCGTCCGGCCGCGGGATCGCGGCGTCATCGCGTACCGCTGCCGGCTCCGTCGCGGGCGTGATCGACTCTCGGTCCTGGTGCATTACTCTCCGCTGCGGTCGGTGTGGCGAGCAGGGTAGCGGCGAACCGAGGATCCGGTGACGGCGCAAGGTTCGCGCCGTGACGGCCGCGGGACCGGGAACGTGAGGCAGGCGATGACAGGGTATCGAACGCGTCGCGGGGTGGGGTGGTCCGTGGCGGTCGGGGTGGCGGCGCTGGCCCTGGGCTGCGGCGGCGAAGACGATCCCATCGGGGGCAGGGCGAGCACGGGCGGCGTGGGGACCGGCGGCACGAGCATGGGCGGCGCGAGCACGGGCGGCGTGGGGACCGGC
>CAYVRP010000105.1:0-23702 GCA_964454025.1 uncultured Polyangiaceae bacterium
CGACGCCATCGACGCGGCCAGCCGGGGCGCCCTGCAGCCCGATCCCGACGCGGCCCTGCGCGCCGCGCTCGAGGCCCTCGGTCGCGCGACGACGACCACCGGCGCCCGCCCCGAGGTGTGGCGCGCCGACCCGGAGGCCGTGCTCAGCGTGGACGTCGCCGGCTACCTCCACGCGACGGCGGGGAGCGCGCCCCCCCGGCTCTACGAGCTGGCGATGACCGAACCCGAGCGCACCCTGCGCGCGGAGGCGCTGAAGGCGGTCGAGGTGCGCCGCCCGGACGTGCGCCCGCTGGTCGCCTGGTTCGAGTCGCGCGACGCCTTCTCGGTGACCCTCATCGTCGACGAGGCGGGCCCGGAGGGCTTCGTCCTCCTGCCGCGCGCCAACCGTACGGCGCCGATGACGCTCGAGGAGGCCCGCGCGGTCCGCACGCTGGCGGATCGCCTGAGCGCCCTCTCGGCCGTGGCCTCGGCGCTCGCCCGCTCCCGCGACCGCGAGCGCGCCGCCGCGGAGCAGGCGGCGGCGCTCGCCGAAGACCGGAAGCGGCTCACCGGCGCGCTCGCCGGAGCGACCGCGCGGCACCGCCTCGCGGCTGAACGGGCCGCGCGGGCCGTACGCCGCGCCGCCTACAGCCCGGCGGCGAAGCTCTCGCTCGAGCACGTCGAGGCGACCGCCGCGCGCGCCGCCGCCCTCGCCCTGATCACGCCGCCCGGTACCGACGCCGCGGCGTGGGCGGCCTGCGCGCACCTGGCCGGGCCGGGGCGCGACGGACCCCTGGTCCTGGTCGACGGGGCGAGCAGCGCCGAGCACGACCCCGACACCTGGCTCGACGACGAGCGGTCGCCGCTCACCCTCGCCCGCGGCGGGTCGCTGGCCGTCCTCGACGTCGGCGCGCTCCCCGCGTGCGCCCAGGAGGCGCTCTGGATCCGGCTCGCGCAGGAGGAGGCGAGCGCCGCGCGGTCCGAGCTCCGCCCGCCGTGGCTCGTGGTGACGACCGCGCTCCCGCCGGCCGCGCTGCGCGCGGCCGGTCGCCTGCTGGGCCCGCTCGCGCAGCGGCTCGACGCCGGCGTGGTGCCCGTCCCACCGCTCGCCGAGCGGGGCGAGGATCTCCGGGCACTCGTGCTCGACGGCCTGGCGGCGGCCGGACTGCGCACCCGGGGCACGCCGCTCGGCGTCGAGGGCCACGCGCTGCGCGCGCTGCTCGAGCACGACTGGCCGGGCAACGACGCGGAGCTCGGCGCGGTCCTGCAAGCGGCCGCGCGCCAGGCCGCGGGACCGCTCGTGACCCTGAGCGACCTCGCCCGCGCCGGCTTCCGTCCGCGCGCCGAGGCCGAGCCATCGGCGACCCCGCTGCCCGTCGCCGAGCCGGAGCGCCGGGCGCGGCGGCGTTGACCGAGGCGGGGCTCGCGGGACCGGCGGCCCCGACTTTGGGCGACCGCTCATCTGCGGTAGGCTCGCCGCCGCCGTGACGGCGGAGAGGCGAGGCAACTGGAGGCTCGGGGGCCGCTTCGTGATCGAACGCGAGGTGGGGCGCGGCGGCGCAGGCGTCGTCTACCGCGCCTTCGACACCCGGACGGATCAGGTGGTCGCGCTCAAGGTGATCGCGGGCGACGCCGGCGTGGCGGCCGAGGACGAGGCCCGCCTGCAGCGGGAAGGGGAGCTCTTGTCGAACCTCGACCACCCGGGGATCGTCAAGACGGTGGCCTATGGGCGCCTGGAGGACACCGGACAGGCGTTCGTCGCGATGGAGTGGCTCGACGGCGAGGACCTCGCCGGCCGCCAGGCGCGCGCGCCGCTCCGGCTCCGGCAGATCGTCCACCTCGCCCTGGCGGTGAGCGACGCCCTGGGCGCCGCGCACGAGGCCGGCGTCGTCCACCGCGACATCAAGCCGAGCAACATCTTCCTCTGCCGCCCGCCGGCCCACTCCCCGGAGTCACCGCTCGACTTCTTCCCCAAGCTGGTCGACTTCGGGGTAGCGGTCAGCGAGAACATCCGCGTCACCCGCACGGGGGATCTGGTGGGGACCCCCGCCTACATGGCGCCGGAGCAGGCCCGGGGCGACGCGCCCATCGACGCGCGGTGCGACGTCTACTCGCTCGGGGCCACGATCTTCGAGCTGGTGGCGGGGCGGCCGCCCCACGTGGGGCCGACGGCCATCGCGACCCTGGCGCGCCTGGTGACGACGCCGGCACCGCGCCTCTCGGACCTCCGTCGCGACTGCCCGCCGCTGCTCGACGAGCTGGTCCAGCGGATGCTCCAGACCGATCCCGAGCTCCGCCCCGCGTCCGTCGCGGAGCTGATGGGGCCGCTCGCGACGCTGCTGCGCGAGTCGGGAACCGTGCCCCTGACCATTCCCCCGAGCGAACCGCTGCTCTCGTCCCGCCTCGGCACCAGCGCCTCGCGGCTGCTCACCTCCATCGTCGCGCTCCGGTTCCCGCAGTCGAGCGCCCGCGATCGGGCGCTCGAATACCTGGCCGAGCGCGGCGCCGACGCGGTGCGGCTCGGGCAGGACGCGCTCGTCGCCCACCTGGGCGCGCGCCGCGCGGTGGGCACGGAGGCGTCCCCCGCCCTCGATCTCGGCCGGCGCCTGGCTCAAGCGGGCGCGCAGGTCGGGGTGGCGAGCGGCCGCGCCCGCGTCCAGCTCCGGGGCGCGACCGGCGAGGTCAGGCCGGTGGGCGAGGTCGTCGATCGCGCGTCGGCCCTCGCCCGCGACGCGCGACCCGGGGTGGTGCTCGCGGACGTCACCACCAGCGAGCTCGGCCGCGGTCGCTACGAGTTCCGCGCCCGCGACGACGGCTCCACCATCGTCGGCGAGCAGATCCGCGGCGCCCGCGCCGAACGGGTCGGCGGGGCGCCGTTCGTGGGGCGTGAGCCCGAGCTCGCGCAGGTGCTCGCCGCCTTCGAGCGCTGCTTCCGCGCCTCGCCGCCGGTGCTGGTGACCCTCTCGGGCGCGCCCGGGATCGGCAAGACCCGCCTGCGCCGCGAGGTCCTGGCCCGGATCCTGAGCCAGTCCGACGCCCCGGTGGTCGTCCTCCAGCGCGCCGAGGCCTACGCCCGCGGCCACGCCCTCGGCGCCGCCACCGACGTGCTCCGGTCGATCATCGAGCTGCCGAAGGGGAGCACGGCGGAGGAGGCGGAGCGCGCCATCCTGTCGCGGCTCGGCCCGCCGGGGCAGGACGAGGTGGACGCGGGGAGCCGCGGCCTGCTCGCCAGCCTGCTCGCGAACACGGCCCTCCCCGAGGGCATCGATCCGCGCGGCGCCCGCGACGCCCTCTGGCTCGCCATGACCGGTCTCGTGCTCCAGGTCCTGGCGACCCAGCCGACCATCATCGTGATGGAGGATCTGCAATGGGCGGACCCGGAGAGCATCGGCTGGATCGACCACCTCCTCGGCCGCGCCGCGCAGCGGCCCCTGCTCGTGCTCGGGGTGCTGCGCCCGCAGTTCTGGACCGACCACCCCGCGCGGTTCGCGGGGCGCGACCACGTCCGCGTCGATCTCCGCCCGCTCTCCCGCCGGGCGTCGTGGACCCTCGCCAAGGCCCTCGTCGGGGAGAAGGCCGACGAGGAAACCCTCGATCGGATCGCAGAGCAGGCGGCGGGGCTGCCGCTCTTCGCCGAGGAGCTCGCGCGGCTGACGGCGCTCGGCGGCGACGCGCGCCACGCGCCGACCATCGAGGCGGCCATCCAGGTCAGCCTCGATGCGCTCGACGAGGAGTGTCGCGACGCCGTGGGCCGCCTCAGCGTGCTCGGGCTGTCGGGCTGGGACGCGGCCCTGGAGGCGCTGGGGATGCGCGACGCCGAGGGCGTGATGAAGGCGCTCTCCGCGGCCGAGGTCCTGATCGAGCAGAACGTGTCGCGCTTCGTCGGCGCCCGCGAGTGGGCCTTCAAGCACGCGCTGGTCCGCGACGTCGCCTACGAGTCCCTCGGCGAGGCGGAGCGGAAGGCGCTGCACACCCTGGCCGCGCGCTGGCTCGCCTCGATGGGTGAGGACGCCGCCACCGTCGCCGCGCACTTCGACCTCGGGGGCGAGCCGCAGGCGGCCGCGGAGCACTGGGCGCGCGCCGCCGAGCACGCGCTGGCCACGAACGCCCTGGCGGAGGCGGTGCGCATGGCCGAGCGGGCACTCGCCTTCACCGACGACCGCGCGCAGGGGTTCGCGCGGGCGCTCTGCCTCGACGAGGCCTGGAGCCGGCTCGATCCGCGCGCCGGCGATCGGGAGACGGCGATCCGCGAGCTCGAGGCCACGGTGCACGACGAGGCGAGCGCCGTCCGCTGTCGGGGCGCCCGCGTCCGCTTCGACGACGCGCGCGGCACCGGTGACGACCTGATGGGCCGCCTCGCCGAGGTCCGCGACGCCGCGGCGAACCTCGGGCTCCACGACGAGGAGGCGCGGTGCTCCGCGGCCCTCGCCTCGCGCCTCGCGTACGCGGGCCGCTTCGATGAGGCGACGGCGGAGGCGAACCGCCTGCTCGACCTGGCGGAGCGGCGCGGGCTCAAGAGCGCGGCGCTCGATGCCTGGCAGACGCTCGCCATCGTGCGCCAGACCCAGGGTGCCCTGAGCAGCGCTCTCGACGCGCGGCGCGCCGCCGCCGCCGCCGCCCGCAGCGCAGGGCTCAAGGAGCGCGAGGCGATGCTGACCACGAACCTCGGGTTCGCGCTCACCACCATCGGCGCCCGGCAGGAGGCCCGCGCGGCGCTCGAGGCCGGGCTGGCGCTCGCCGACGCGATCGGCAGCGCGGGGGCGGTGCGTCACGCGCAGATGAACCTCCTGGGCTGGGCGGCGACCTTCGGGAACGACCGCAGCCTCGAGGCCCACCTCGCCGAAACCCGCGCCGACGCGGACGCGGCGGCCACCGGGGTGTGGGCGGCCCCCGATCGGTCCAACCTCGGTGCCCTGTTCTACCGCGGGTGGGAGTTGCTCCGCGCCAAGAGCGACTCGGTGTGCGCGCGCTCCCGAAGCCTGCTGAAGTTCTGCGCGGAGACCTACCGGGCGACGGGAAACAACGACGTGCTCCCGGTCGCGCTGGCCGTCTGGGCGGAAGCGGAGCGCCGCTGCGGCAACCGCGTCCGCGCGCTCGAGCTCGCCAGGGAGGCGGCGGATCTGCTCGAGGGTGGTGCGCCGAGCCTGCTCAACGAGTCCACGGTCTACCTCGTGCTCCACGACGTCTGCGTCGATCTCGGCGACCAGACCGGCGCCCACGACGCCATCATCCGCGCGATGCCCCCGCTCAGGCGGCGCCTCGAGGGGCTCGTGGGCACCCCCTACGCGCGGCTGTTCCTCACCGAGCTGCCGCAGAACGCCGCGCTGGTGGCCCTCGCCGAAGGCCACGGCTTCGTGCCCGAGGAGATCCACCGCGTGCTGGAGAGCGCGGGCGCGTGACCCTGGCGGGTGGAGCCCGGCCCCGCGTGCCTCCAGCGCGCGACCGGAAACCACGGTGCGGCCGGCCCCGCACCGAGACTCGCCGCCGGCGCCGGAGAGCTCCCCCGGCGCGGGCGCAGCGGCGGCGGGGGCGACCGTGGAACCGCGAGGCCGGCGATGGTCGCCACCCTTCCGGCGCTGGCTCCACGTCGTGCTCGCGTGCGGCTCCGGGCACGAACCCGCCGCTCCGAGACGAGCGCGCCGGTGCGCGGCCAGGTCACGATTCTCGAGCTCACGACCCGGACGGGATCAGCGCCACGTCGATCGTCGCCACGGCGTCCACCTCGGTCTCCACCACGTCGCTCGGGGCGACGACCCGCTCGTAGTTCAGGTAGCCTTCGGTGCAGACGATCACCCAGACCTCGTCCCGTCCCAGCCCCGGCAGGTTGACGCGCAATCCCCACTGGCCGGCGCCGTCCGTGTCGGTGCAGAGGTCCTCCGGGAGGACGGCGCAGTCTCCGCGCGAGCGGTAGCGCTCGAAGGCTCGCTCGTGGTCCAGACGATCGAAGGCGCAGACTCGGGCTCCGGCGACGGGCGCCCCGGTCGTGGCGTCGGTGACGACACCTTGCACCCCCATCCCCCCGTCGACGTGGCACGCCACGAACCCGCTGGCGACGAGAGCGCTCGCGCACCCCCAGCACGGTGGCGGTCGGGTGCGGATCCGCCTCCCTCCCTGGGTAGACGAGCTCATGGCGTCGGAGGCTAGCCTGCCTGCCAGAAGAGCGGCAAGACGATCCCCGCGGCCTGGATCAGAGGTGCGGCGCGTGCACCCGGCGAAGGGCCTTGCCGGACGGCAGGATGACCGTGCCGGACCGGGGATCGCCCGCGACGCCATCGACGCGGGCCCCCCGGCGCCCATCAAGCCGGTGGTGTCACCCGTCTCGCCGGTCTCGCCTCGGTCGCCGTTCCTCCCCGCGCGCCCGCCGCGAGCCACGAGGAGCAGGCCGAGCGCGATGGCCAGCGATGAGGTGGCCCGAGCCCCGTGGGGCGCCACGAGCGGAGCGCGGTCCCGCACCACCATCGGACCACCAGCCACCGTCCCGGCGGCTCCGCCAAGTCCACGGCAAGCGTACCTCCGCGCCCGGTCGCGCTCCGCGTTCGGAGTGGCGCGGGGAACCGAGAGTCCCGCTGACCCATGAGCTCGGACGAGTCGCCTCGCCAGGTAACCGGTCGATTCGCTTTGGGCGCCGCGCGCGACCTCCCTCGCTGCCCGCAGGTCATCGTCTGGCTGCACGCCGCGGACCTGCGCCTCGCATGGGACCCGATCCTGACGCTCCAGGCCGAAGAGGCCTGCAGCTGCAACGGCCTGCGCCGAACGAAGGAGGTGTGCGCTCGGTGCTGGCGCGCCGGCGGACGCCGCCGCCCCAGGGTGAGGAAGTGCGTACCGGCGGCGGGAACCGGACTCAGCGGGCAGTACTGCTCCCAGAACGGGCGCTGCAGGCCGGGCAAGGCTTGCTCCGCGCACCGGTGCCAGTAGCTCGGGGCGGGTGAGCGGGGAGGGCGGCCGATCCCGATCGTGCAGGACGACGACCTCGCAGCGCGCGGGGCGGCACCGCTTCGAGCGCGGTCGACAGGAGCCCCACGGCCTGTCTGTCAGTCACGGAGCATGGGCTCGGGATGCGCGGCGTCGCTGGTGACCTCGAGGTCCGGCCCGTGCACCTCGCGGAGGCGCCGCCGCTGCGCGCCGACGGTGGCGAGGTGGCCCAAGACCCGGGGCGCCAGGGACGTTGATGGGGCCTGCCCCGCGGTCGGACCACTGGCCCCCACCCGATGACCCCGCCCCGGCCCACGGACGCGCATCGAGGTGCCGCTGTGGGCCCGTTTGCGCTCGGCGTCCGCAGGCAGGACGGGGAACTGGGCGCACCACCGGCCCGAGAGCTCGGCTGCATCGCCTCGCAGGATCACCCGGCCGATTCGTCCACGCGTCCGATGTCGACCGTGCCCCGAGCGTCCGGGCATCCGCGGGAGCACGGCTCCGGCTCGGCCCCTGTGTCACATCGCCGGGGCGTCGCCCGATCGTGATACGCGCCGCCTCACACCGTCCACCTCGGCCCGGCACTCGGGGTGGATGTCGCCGGGCTCGGGAGATCGACGCCCGGGCGTCGTGGCGGTCGAGGACGGACCGACCTCCCTCGTCGTCCCCGTGGAAAAGGCGCGGCCGGCGCCGGGCTGCGCGTGAAAAGCTCCAGCGACCGACACCACCCGCGCGCCGGCGAGTGGACGGCGGCGCGACTCGCGCAGCAGCCGCGTCGGACCGCGCGCCGGGAGTAGAGGACCGGGTGCTTCGGATCTGCGCGACGATCGGCTCCGCGGGGACGATGGGCCGCTACTTGCCTTCGCGAACAATCGGCGAGGCTCGCGGTCGTGAGCTCGAGGCCCCCGCGTGCTCCTCGCAGGGCACGATCAGTCCGCGACCAGCCCGCGCTTCGACGTGTAGACCAAGGTGCCCAGCACGGGGTCGTTGAGCTCGATCGAGTAGGCCGAGGGGAAGTTGAGGGGGACCGTGGTGGAGCGCGACATGATCGGCGGGTACCCGTTGCCCTTGCCCTGAAGGAGCAGCGACACGGAGTAGTCCGTCTCGTCCGCGAAGACGAACGGCACACTGTAGACCATTTGCAGGCGATCGTTGGTCCGCTTGTAGACGGTCCAGCGGAGCTGCCCGCCGACCTTGCGGAACCGGAGCACGTCGGCCGAGAACTTCGCCCGCTCGCCCTCGACGCACTGGGCGACCGCGGCGGCGTCCTCGCCCACGCGATCCTGGCACTTCTCAGTGGCGACGAGCTGCGGCGTGGACGCCTGCCAGTCGAGCACGAACACCACCCCCTCCGCCGTCAGCAGCTCGCTCGGCGGCGTCGGGGTCGCCTCGGGCTCCGTCTTGGCGCTGGCGCTGGGCTCCGCCGCGGGATTCGGCTCCGGGGCGGACGCGGCCGGCGCCGCGGGCGGCGCGGCGGTCGGCGCCGGCGTAGCGCCCGTCTCCGGCGCCGTCGCGGCCGTCGCGGCTGGTTCGGTGGGCGCGGTGGACGCGGGGTGAACCGCCGCTGGTGGGGCGCTGGCCCCGCAGCCAAGGGTCACGAGGAGCGCGACAGAGAACAAAGAAGTGCGTGTTGGGAACTTGCTCATGGCGTTTCTCCAGCGCGAGACGAGGCCAGGCGTCTCGCGGGGGTCCTCGGTCACAAACGGTCGCGGGCGCTGGGGATTGAGGGTGTCCCGTCACGGATCTCGAACCGTAGCGGGACGCGCGGCCGGTCGGGAGCCCGAGGCCTCCGCTGCGCGATCCTGCTCCGGGCCGCCGTGGCGGCGCGGGCGGCGCCGAGGCCGTCGCCCCTGATGGCCGCCTGGAGCCGCTGCGGCACGGTGAGCAGGCCCCGGGACGACGAAGGTAGCCGGCGACCGGGAGGCCGGCGCCCCCTACTCGGCGGTAGCGCCGATGCGAACGGTCACTTGCCAGTGTGCGATGGCGTCGTTCTCGAGGTGGCAGCGCGTCTCGACGACCTCGAGCCAGCGCAAGTTCCGGCGTCGCCGGGCGACGCTGGCGACGGCGTTCTTGACGGCGTCCTCGATGCTCGTCGTGGACGACCCAACGACCTCGATCTTGTCGTAGACGTGAGCGGACATGGCAGCAATCGAGCAGAACGGGTGGCGACAGGCAACCGAAATCTTGCCGGTTTGGCGGCAACGCGCGCATCGAGGACCCCCGGCGCTGCCGCGGACTGGCCGGCTGATGCCTCGCCGACGCCGTTCGGCGATGGCGCCGAGGACGACGGCGACGACGGCGCGAGGTCCACGCCAGCGTGACCGACCCCACCAACGGCCGCGCGGTGCTGGCGCCACCTCGACGAGAGCACCGACCTGCCACCACGCTCGCCGGCCCGGGACCTGCCGCTCTCCTGGCGCGGAGTCCAGCGCAGGCTCACCCAGCGGCTCCCACCGATGGCGTGAGGCGACCGGAGCCGAGGTAGCCCGGGAACCGGGGGACGCCTGGGCCGTCTGGCCTGTCCCGCGCGACGGTGGAACCTCCGGCCACCACCCGCGAGGCCCGCGGCAGCGCCCGCGGGCGCTGCCCCGCGCCCGATCGCGCTCCCCGTTCCCGGTGAAGCGGGGAACCGAACGCGCCGCCCGCTCGAGAGCATCGCCTCGCACGGTGACCCGGTCGATTCGACTTCGCGCCTGACCCGAGAATCGGCGGGGCGCGGGCGCCGCGGTGTTCGCCGCGCGACGGACCGGCGCACCGCCTGGTCGCTCAGCACCCCGACAGGCGCGCGAGCGCGAGCGCGAGGAGCGCGCCCAGGGCGCCGAGCAGCAGCGCGAGCCACCACGGCTGCGGGCGCGGCGGCGGCCGGCGATCGATCACGCCCTCTCGCTCCAGGAACTCCCCCAGGTTGCTGGCCGCCGTGAAGGCCCGCTCGAGCCGGAGCAGGCGGTCGGCGAGCTGCGGGCGCTGCGACAGGTTCAGCAGCAGGAGCGGCATCAGCTGCTGGAGCTCCCCGTTCCCCACGGCGCGCAGGGCACGACGGCGGAGGATGTCGCCCAGCACGGCGCGGGCCTCCCCGATCACGTCGAGCTCCGGGCAGTAGGTCAGCACGATCCCCTCGACGATGGTGAGGTTGCGGAGCACGACGAAGAGCGCCGACTGCGCGCGGAGCCGGTAGCGGGCGCCGAGGCGGAGCCCGTCGACCAGCTGCGCCGTGAGGCGGCTCTCGCGGGCGGTGCCGGCGTCGCTCTGCGCGAGGACGCTCCGCAGCTGCTGCTCGAACTCCGCGAGCTCCGCGTCGGCGTCGGGGGTGAAGATCTGCAGGAACGCGGCGACCGCCTCGTCGGTGCGCCCGCTGCTCTGGTAGAAGAGCAGCTCCAGCATCCGATCGCAGAGCGGCCGCGGCACCTCGCCGTGGAGACCGAAGTCGATGAGACCGAGCTGGCCGCCCTCCATGAGGATGACGTTGCCGGGGTGCGTGTCGCCGTGGACGAAGCCGTACTCGTAGGACATCACCAGCTGCAGTCGCAGCATCGCGCTCGCCACGGCGCGCGGCGACACCCCGCGCGCCGCGAGGGCGGCGGCGTCCTCGACCCGCTCGAGCAGCTCGCCATCCAGCCACTCCATCACCAGCAGGCGTGCCGTGCACAGATCGCGGCGCACCCGCGGGACGCGGAACTCCCGGAGCGGGGTGAGGACCTCGCCGAAGCGCTCCATGGCGCGCGCCTCGGCGAGCAGATCGATCTCCTGCTGGGCCCGGGCGGCGTACTCGCCGGCGACGCGGTGCACGAGGCTCCGGTGGTAAGCGGGGACCAGCCGATCGACGAAGGCGGAGACGTCCAGCAAGAGGTCGAGGTCGCGGCGGAGCGTCTCTTCGAGGTTCGGTCGCTCGACCTTGACCGCCACCCACGCGCCGGTGTCGCGCAGCCGCGCGCGGTACACCTGCGCGATGGACGCGGAGGCGACCGGCTCGGCGGGGAATTCGGCGAAGACCTCCTCGAGCCTCGCGCCGAGCTCCGCCTCGATGATCCGCCGCGCCTCCTGCCCGGGGAAGGGCGGCACGTGGGTGCGGAGCTTGCCGAGCTCCCGGAGGAACTCGGCGCTGAACAGGTCCACCCGCGTGGCCAGCAGCTGCCCGAACTTGACGAACGTGGGCCCCAGCCGCTCAAGCGCCCGCCGGAGCCGCGCCGCGCGCTGGGCGTCCGACGGCGACCCGTCGCCGGAGCCCGGCCCGGCCTCGAGGGCCTCCCCTAGCCCGAGCCCCTCCTCGAGGAACACCTTGGAGATCTCGGCCACCCGCGCCAGTCGCATGGGCACAGGGTACATCGAGGTGGCGGTCGTTTCGCGCGTTCCCGGGCGTCTCCGCAGCCAGCGAGAGGTCCGGGGCCGCCGCTCGCCCCCAGACCCGAACCGACCCCGCGGTCCTCGCCGCTCGCCGCCGCGGGCGAGAGCGCCTACCGATCCCCTTCGGGGCCCGACCCGCGCGGACGGTCGGCGACGAGGAGCCCCTGCGCCCGGAGCTGCTCCAGAAACCCCGGCTTGGTCCAGGACTTCGCGTTGGGATCGCGCTCGACCACCGGGGCGGGCGCGAGCGCCTCGAGCAGCTGGTCGCAATGCTCCACGACCACCGGCAGCGGCCGGCGCCGCCGGCGGAGCTGGTACTCGTCGTGCTGGTCGTGAACCCACAGGTGAACCCGCGAGCTCGCGACGTCCACGGTCAATAGATCGCCCATGACCAGCTCCGCGAGGGGCAGGTGCCCCCGGGGCAGCCTCCCCGCGTACCGCTCGACCTGCCGGGCGAGGTCGTAGTGCTCGTCGTCCGAGATGCCGAAGATGCGCTCGATCTCGGTCTCGAACTGGCCGACCCGGAGCACGTTGCCCTGGAGCTCGGCCGCGCCCTGCTCGACGAAGAACCGGCGGAGCGCCGCCGGCACGCCGCGGAGCGCGGGCGCGGCGAAGTACTCGTCGTAGCTCGGCGCCTCGCGGTGCAGGCGCCGCGCGATCCAGTCCTTGCCCTCCATCGTCACCTCCGGTCCCATGGCCCGCGGGCTCGCCCGTCAGCCCCCGAGGAGCGCCGAAACCACCGCGACCAGGACAGTCAGGCCCAGCACGACGGTGAGGACGATGGCCGCGACCAGACAGCCCAGGGGGTTGACCCGCTGCTGCAGCTGGCGCTCCATCGCGACGCCCACGCGGACGCTCTCCGAGAGCCCGGCGAAACCGCCCCCGCCGAGGGTCAGCGAGTCGTCGTCGCGGATGATGGCCTGCGGGATGAGCTCCGGTGACGCGGGCGCGATCCCCTCGAGGCGCCGGAGCGCGGTCCCGGTCGCGATGAGCTCGATCATCCCCTGGCTGAGCTCCCGGATGGTAAGCTTGTTGCCGACGACCCGCTCGGCGCCCAGCGTGCTGGCTTCGCGCCGCACGAGCTCGAGGCAGTTCTCGCGGGCGTGGTAGATGAGCCTGGTCAGCTCCGCGAGCTCCCCGCGGGCGAGCCCCGACAAGGCGGTGCCGATCCCGCCCACTAGCCCGATCGAGTAGACGCTGGTGGCCATCACCAGATCGACCGGCGAGTAGCCCATGAGCGCCAGGTTCCAGAGCTCGGGGCCGGTAAGCTCGCTGGTCACGACCCGGTCGGGCGTGACGGGGCCCGGAGCGAGCCGCGGGTGGTGCGAGGCGGTCCCGGTCATCAAGAGCTCCACCACGCCGGGGCCGAAGGGACGGATCTCGATCTTGACGTCGACGACGGCGTTGGCGCCCGCGCGCGCGGCCTCCTCCTTCATCCGCCACAGGGCCAGGTGACGGATGCGGTTGTACATCTCGGAGTACTCGCGCACCTCGCCCTTGGCCATGGTCCGGAGCCCGCCGGTCAGCCCCCGGCCGATCCCGAGCGCGTAGGCGACGTTGCCCATCACGAACGCGATGGGGACGAACCCCGCGTCGAGGTGGCAGTAGAGCTCGGTGCCGGAGGCGGAGGTGGTGAAGAAGCGCCCGGGCGTCGGCGCGGTCACCGCCGTCCCCTGCGAGATGAACTCCGTGTAGCCGCTCAGGGTCTTGAGCTCGCTGGTGACGCCGGCGACGCCCGCCGCCCCGTGGCGCTGCGCCTCCTCGGTCATGCGCTGGATGGCGGCGTGCCGCCCCTCGGAGATCATCCGCGTGATGGCCTCGATCTCCCCGCCGGCGAGGGTCTTGAGCGACGACCCGAGCGACCCGGCGAAGCCGAGCGAGCGGACGCTGTTGCCCACGGTGAGCTCGGCGGGAAAGAGCCCCTTCCTGGCGAGGCAGTAGATCTCGTTGCCCGAGAGCCCGGAGATGATCATGAACCGGGATGATACCCGATGGCCGCCACGAGCACGCTCAGAACGGAACCGCCGTGTACAGGCAGAACCGGTGGGCGATCCCATCCTCGGTGGCGTCGCCGGCGTACTCGGTCCGGTAGTGGTCGTACACGGCGCCGACCACCACCTGCTGGTAGGGCTTGAAGGCGTGGCCGAGGTGCAGCGTGCGGTTCAGACCCCGCCCGCCGGCATCGACGCCCTTCGGGTTGTCCACGCCGGCCCCGAGCTCGAGCGTGTACCAGGGCACGGGCTCCACCTGGAGCTGCACGAAGCCGCCCTTGGCGGGGATGGTGCGTCCCTCGTCCATCACCTCGTCGCCGTCCAGGTCGTGCAGCTCTACCCCCTGCCCGATGCCGCCGCGCAGGTCGCTCAGGTTCTCGCCGAGGTAGCCCTCGGCCTGCAGCGTGAAGACGCTCACCGGGACGGCGAGGTGCGCCACCCCGGCCACCACGTCGAACACCCGCTCGTTGTCGCCCAGGGCGAGCCGCTGGCCGCCGGGGTGGCCCGAGACGCCGACGCGCAGCGGCCGCTTCGCCCCCGCGGCGAGCTTGAGCTGGAGCGCGGCGAGCCCCTGCAGCGCCGGGCGCGCCGAGGCGACCCCATCCATGACGGCGTCCGCATCGAGGTCCGCCATGTCCACGGCGCCGCTCTGGGCCACCGCCGCGGCGACCACGATCTTCGCGCGCCCGAGCTCGGGGCCGTAGGTGACGCGGAGCTGCGGGCGCCGATCCCCGAGGTTCCCGCCGTACCAGAAGACCACCTGCTCCAGGCCCCCGTACAGGAGCGGGGCGATCAGATCCGAGGTCTGGCCGCTTAGGATCTGCAGATCGCCCGCCGTGAGCGCGCCGTACGCGTGGAGCACGCGCGGCAGCGCCCGCGACTCGGAGCCGCCGTTGTTGAAGTCGAACTCGATCTTGGCGTCGATCTTCACCCCCGGCGCCGGCTCGGCCACGGCCACGTCCACGCCGAGACGGGTCCAGCGCGGGTAGAGCACGAACTCCGCCTCGTCGTTCCCGGGGGTGGAGGGACTCAGCGCCCAGTACCCCGCCTGGGCGCTGTACATGCGCCCGGTGGAGTAGGCGGCGTCGAGGCGGGCCAGCCCGTAGAGGTGTACGCTCGGGAGGGTCTGCGCGGGGGGCGGCGCGACCGGCGGCGGCGCGACCGGCGGCGGCGCGACCGGCGGCGGCGCGACCGGCGGCGCGGGGGGCGCGGCGCCGGCCGCGGGCGCGACCGGCGGCGGCGCGGGGGCGTCAACGGCCGCGGGCGCCTCCGCCGCCGGCGCGGGCGAAGCCGGGGACGGAGCGGCGAGCGGAGCCTCGGCGCCCGGCGTCAGCGGCGCGGCGGGGGCCTCCGCCGGCTGCGCCCCGGCCGTGGCGGTGAGGGTCCACGCGGCCACCGCGGAGGCCGCGACGCTTCGCACTCTCATGTCTCGCGCTCCCTTCCCGTTCGAGCCGGGGCGCTCCGCCCCGGACACCGCTCACGCCGTCGGCTCGGGAGCCGCCCGGCCGAGGCCCTCGCTCCCCGCGCCGCGGGCGTCCGCCATCTCCCCCCGCTGATCGGCGAAGACGACGCCGTCCCGCATCCGCACCACCCGCGGCATGCTCTCCGCGAAGCTCTGGTTGTGCGTCACCACCACGATGGTCGTCCCGTGCTGGCGGTTGACCTGGAAGAACAGGTCGTGGATGGCGTCGCTGGTCACCGTGTCGAGGTTGCCGGTGGGCTCGTCGGCGAGGACGAGCCGCGGCTCGAGCGCGAGCGCGCGCGCGATGGCCACCCGCTGCTGCTCGCCGCCCGAGAGCTCCCCCGGGCGGTGGAGGGACCGATCGGCGAGCCCCATCTCCTCGAGCAGCGTTTGTGCTCGCTTCTCCATCGCGCGCCGGCTCTTGCCCTGGATGAGCCCCGGCATCATCACGTTCTCGAGCGCGTTGAACTCGGGCAGGAGGTGGTGAAACTGGAACACGAACCCGATGTCCCGGTTGCGGACCGCCGCGAGCCGGCTCCCGCTCATCCGCGTCAGGTCCTCCCCGCCGAGGCGGATGCGCCCGCTGGTGGGCAGGTCGAGCGTGCCGATGCAGTGTAGCAAGGTGCTCTTCCCCGCCCCGGACGCGCCCACGATGGCCATGATCTGCCCGGCCTCGATGGTGAGGTCGATGCCGCGCAGCACGTGCAGGGTGCGCCCCATGTGCTGGAAGGACTTGTGCAGATCCTCGATGATGACAAGGGGGTCGCCCACGTCGCCTCACTCGTAGCGGATGCCATCGACGGGCCGGAGGCGGCTCGCGGCGAGGGCCGGGTAGATGGTGGCGAGGGTCGTGATGAGCAGCGCGCACACCGCGACCCAGGTGAAATCACCGGCGCTCACGTTGATGGGGAGCCGGTCGATGTAATAGACGTCGGGGTCGAGCCGAACGCCGACGTACTTGAGCCCGAGGGTGGTCGCCGTGCCGAGCACGACCCCGAACACGGTGCCGATGGCGCCGATGACGATCCCCTCCAGCATGAAGGTCCAGAGGATTGCACGGTCGCTGGCGCCGAGCGCCTTCAGGATGGCGATCTCCTTGCTCTTCTCGGTGACCATGAGCAACAGGGTGCAGACGATGCAGAAGCTCGCCACCAGGATGGCGATGGAGAGGATGAGGAAGGTGGCGAGCTTCTCCAGCTTGAGGGCGCTGAAGAGCTGCCGGTTCATCTCCTTCCAGTCGCGCACGTGCAGCTCGGGGCGCCCGACGGCGGCCTCGACGCGCGCGCGGACGAGCCCCACGGCCTCGGCGTCGTCGACCCGGGCGTCGATGTCCGTGATGCGGGAGCCGAGATCGAGGAACTCCTGCGCCTGCTCCAGGGTGACGTAGGCGTGGCTGGCGTCGTACTCGTACATCCCGCTGTAGAACACCGCGGCCACCCGGAACCGCCGCGTCCGGGGCATGACGCCCATGGGTCCCAGATCGCCCAGGGGCGCCACCAGCGTGATCTCGTCCCCGACATAGGCGTGCAGGCTCTTGGCGAGCTCGCGTCCGAGGATGATCCCCGGGTACTCGTCGGGCCGGAAGACGGCCTGGTCCACGTTCTTGTCCCCGGTGGAGGGGCGGATGCGCGTCGGGCGGCCCCGGAGGTAGCGCTGCCCGCCCGGCGCGACCCAGATGACCTCGTCCGGCGGCAGATCGGCGAGGCGCTTCGCGTCGTGCAGGTACTCGAACCGCCCCACCTCGAGGTTTCGCACCAAGTCGATCACGGTGCCGATCGACTCGGTGTCGATCCCGCGCAGCATGACCCCGGCCGTGTTGGTGCGGCTCGAGGCCATCGCCTCCCCGGCGGCCACGGGCGTCGCGGCCGTGACGCCGGGCGCAGCGCGGACGCGGTCGAGGGTGTCACGCCACTGGTCGAAGCCGCCCACGTCGGTGGCCTCGATGCGTACGTGCGCGTTGTTGCCGAGGATCTTGCCCTTCAGGTCCTCGCCGAAGCCAGTCATGATCGCGATGACCCCGCAGAGCGCGTAGGACGCGATGCCGACCCCGATGATCGCGAGCGCCGAGATGACGGTCAGGTACCCGCTCCGGGTGGCCCGGACGTGGCGGACGGCGACGAAGGAGAAGAACCCCCGGCGCTCGAGTCGATCCAGGACCCAGGGCAGGAGCACCAGCCCCACCAGCAAGACCGTGGTCCCGAGCGAGAGCGCCGCCCCCAGGCGCACGGCCTGGTGCCAGGTGACGAAGTAGGCCGCCCGCGCGTCGGGGAGCCGGCCGACGATCCACCAGAGGACCGCGCAGGCCACCGCGCTCGACCCCGCCAGCACGCGCAGGAAGACGTGCCGGCGCCGCGGCGTCCAGAGCATGAACACGACGAGCTGGCGCCCGAGGTCGAACAGGAGCGTGAGCACCGTCGCGACCCCGAGCCGCGCCAGCAGCTCCGTGCGCGTGGTGCTCGGCGGGGTGAGGGACCACGTGACGAGCAGGGAGAGGGCCGCATACGCGATCGTCTCGAGCACCCCGAGGGCGATCCACCACCAGCGCCGGCGCCGCCGCAGGTACGCCTCCAGCCCGATCGCGGCGACGAGCAGGGCCGCGCCCGAAGCCACGAACACGACCGCCGGCGTCCCCGCGAGCGCCTGCACCAGGAGCCCCCAGTACGCGTCGAGCGGCCCCGGAGCCCGGCTCAGGGTGCCCTCCCCGAGGGTGAACGGCGCCGACGTCATCCGGGCGAGGCCTCCGGGCGCAGCAGCGGAAACGCGATCACGTCCCGGATCGAGTCCTGGGCGGCCAGCATCATCACCAGCCGGTCGACGCCGAGCCCGAAGCCCGCCGCCGGCGGCATGCCGTGCTCGAGCGCGCAGACGTAGTCCTCGTCGTAGTCCATCGTCTCGTCGACGCCGCGGCGCTTCTTCCGCACCTGCTCCTGGAACCGGGCCGCCTGGTCGTCGGGATCGTTGAGCTCGCTGAAGGCGTTGCAGAGCTCGCGGGAGTGGACGAACAGCTCGAAGCGATCGGTGAGGGACGGGTCGGCGTCCTTGCGGCGCGCCAGCGGCGACGTCTCGAAGGGGTAGTCGATGACGAAGACCGGCCGGCTCTTCCGCGCGCGGCCGCCCTGCTCGTCCGGGTAGGTCCCGTCGCTCAGGTACTGCTCGCAGAGCAGCGGCTCGGCGAGGTACTCGTAGAGGGCGAAGGTCCGCTCGCCGTCGTTCTCCGCCTTGGCCAGGCCGCGGACGAGGTTGTGCCACTCGACGCGCGCCGCCGCCGCCGAGGCGCCCTGATACGCCCGGCCGAGGCCCTGCGGCTCCTCGGCGGGGCGGGCCCCGGGATCGCGCGCGAGCGCGTCGGCCAGCCGCCGCCCGCACGCCTCGAGCCGCGCCCGCGCGTCGGGCGGCAGGCCCAGACCGGCGACCGACGCGGTGATGGCGTCCTGCATCGTCACCCGCGCGAACGGCTCCGCGAGCGTGAAGGGGCGGCGAGCGACCCAGCCGCGGTAGGTCTTCTCGAGCCCGCGCGCCGCCATCCCCCGCGCGAGGTGCCCGTCGACCGAGCGGAGCAGCTCCTCCGTCAGGTCCATCAGCGTCTCGTAGGTGGCGTAGGCCTGGTAGAACTCGAGCATCGTGAACTCGGGGTTGTGCCGCGGGCTCAGCCCCTCGTTGCGGTAGCAGCGGCCGATCTCGTAGACGCGCTCGAGCCCCCCCACGAGCAGCCGCTTCAGGTAGAGCTCCGGCGCGATGCGCAGGAAGAGCGGCAGATCGAGCGCGTTGTGGTGGGTGCAGAACGGCCGCGCGGCGGCGCCCCCCACGATCGCGTGGAGCGTCGGCGTCTCGACCTCGAGGAAGCCGCGGGCGTCGAGGAAGCCCCGCAGCCCCTGGACGATCAGGGTGCGCGCCCGGAGCACGGACGCCACGGCCGGGTTGGCGATCAGGTCGACGTAGCGGCGCCGGTAGCGAAGATCCACGTCGGTGAGGCCGTGCCACTTCTCGGGCAGGGGGCGGTACGCCTTGGTGAGCAGGCGGAGCGACGAGAGCAGCAGGCTGAGCTCGCCCGTCTTGGTCACCATCGGCAGCCCGCGCGCCTCGACGTGGTCGCCCACGTCGAGCTGCTCGAGCGCCGCGAAGCCCTCGCCCATCACGTCGAGCTTGGCGAAGAGCTGCAGCTCCGCGCTCGCGTCGCGCAGGCGAAGGAAGACCGCCTTGCCGAAGCCCCGGCGCGCGATCACGCGCCCCGCGACGTGCGCCTCCGCACCGCCCGCGAGCGCCGCGACCCGCTCGGCGTCGTACTGGGGGTTCTCGTCGGTCCCCGCGCCGGGCCGCAGCGCTGGCGCGAAGCGATCGCGGAGCTCTCGGAGCCACGCCCGGTCGCCGAGGTCCGCGTCGTTGGCGAAGGGACGCTGCCCGGCGGCGCGGACCCGATCCGCCTTGGCGCGGCGCGCCGCCCTCAGGGCCTCCTCGCCGCTGCCCCCGCCCCCCTGCGGACAATGACTCCCGTCAGTCATCGCGCTAGCTCCTCTTCGCGGCCGCGTCCGCGCGGTCGGCGTTCATGAGCAGGTAGGCCTCGATGAACGGATCGAGCTCGCCGTCGAGGACCGCGTTCACGTCGCCCGCCTCGTACTCCGTCCGGAGATCCTTGACCAGCTGGTAGGGCTGGAGCACGTAGCTCCGGATCTGGTTGCCGAACGCGATCGACCCCTTCGCCGCCTCGTAGGCGGCCTGATCCTGCTGGCGCTTCTGCTCCTCGAGCTCGTAGAGCTTCGCCTTGAGCATCTTCATCGCCATGTGCCGGTTCTGATGCTGGCTCCGCTCGGCGCGGCACACGACCATGATCCCGGAGGGGAGGTGCCGCATGCGCACCGCGGTCTCCACCTTGTTCACGTTCTGGCCGCCCTTGCCGCCGGCGCGCATGGTGGTGACCTCGAGATCCGACTCCTTCACCTCGATGTCGATCTCGTCCTCGATGTCGGGCACGACCTCCACGGCGGCGAAGCTGGTGTGGCGCCGCGCGTTGGCGTCGAAGGGGCTGATCCGCACCAGCCGGTGGACGCCCCTCTCCGCCCGCAGGTAGCCGAAGGCGTGGGGGCCCTCGACCGTGAAGGCGGCGCCGTCGATACCGGCCTCGTCACCGGGCTGGTAGTCGATGATGTCGGTCTTGAAGCCGCGCCGCTCGCACCAGCGCAGGTACATGCGGAGCAGCATCTCCGCCCAGTCCTTCGACTCCGTGCCGCCCGAGCCGGGGTGCACGCTGACGATCGCGTTGGCGTGATCGACGGGCCCGCTCAACATGCGCTGGAGCTCCGCCTGGCGTACCCGCGCGGCGACCCGGCGCGCCTGCTCGCTCGCGTCGGCGATCGCCGCCTCGTCCCCCTCCGCCGCCCCGAGCTCGAGGTACTCGGCCGCCTCCTCGACCGCGGCGGAAAGCGAGCGCCCGAGCTCGATCTTCTCCGCGGCGGCGGCGCGCTTGCGGAGCAGCGCCTGGGCTCGTTGCTGGTCGTTCCAGAAGCCCGGCTCGCTCGCCAGGGTGTCGAGCTCCTCTACCTCGCGCTCCAGTCGAGCGAGGTCAAAGAGACCCCCTTAGCGCATCGACGCGCCGTCTGAGATCCTCGAGCAGGCTCCGGGTGTCCGCGATCATGGCGCCGCGCTTCTACCGCCATCCCCCGACCCACGCCAGCCCCCGGGGCCGCCGCCTGCGCGGGCGGTGGGCCGGAGCCGCCCCGGGACCCGCCGCCGCGGCGCCGCCGGCGCGGCCGCCGCGGCCGGGATCGGCTCCGGGCCCGCCCCGCGGGGGCGCGATTGCGCGGGGCGCGGCAGTCGGGTGACAATCGCCGCCCCCCAGCGGAGGCAGCGCACCGTGTCCCTCTTCCTCGGCCTCGACTCGAGCACCCAGCGCCTCTCGGCGACCGTCATCGACACCGATCGCGGCGCCATCACCGCGGAGGAGTCGGTCGTCTTCGGGCGCGACCTGCCCGAGTTCGGCGCGCCCAACGGCGTGCTCCCCCACGCCGATCCGGCGGTGAAGCACTCCGACCCGCTGCTCTGGGTCGCGGCGCTCGAGCGCCTGCTCGCCGCGCTCCGCGCGCGAGGCGTCGCGCTCGCCGCGGTCCGGGGCGTCAGCGGCGCCGGGCAGCAGCACGGCTCGGTCTACCTCGCGCGACCCCTCTCGGCCCTCGGCGGCTGGCGCACGGACGTGGCCCTGGTCGAGCAGGTGCGCCCGCTGCTCTCCCGCCCCACGGCCCCGATCTGGATGGACAGCTCCACCAGCGCGGAGTGCGCCGAGATCGCCGCCGCCATCGGCGGGCAGGCGCGCGCGGTCGCCCTGACCGGGAGCCGCATGATCGAGCGCTTCACCGGGCCGCAGATCCGGCGCTTCGCCAAGCTCGAGCCCGCCGCCTACGAGGCGACGGCCGAGATCCACCTCGTGAGCTCGTTCATGGCGTCGCTCCTCATCGGCACCACCGCGCCCATCGATCGCGGGGATGGGGCGGGCATGAACCTCCTCGAGCTCGCCACCGGCGAGTTCCACCCCGCGCTGCTGGAGGCCACGGCGCCCGGGCTCGGCGCCAAGCTCCCCCGCGTCGTGCCGAGCGCGACGGTGGTGGGCGAGCTCTGCGAGTACTTCGTCGCGCGCCACGGCTTCGCGCGCGGCACGCCGGTGGTGGCGTTCACCGGCGACAACCCTTCGAGCCTGGTCGGCATGGGGGCGACCGCCCCCGGGACGGCGGTGGTGAGCCTGGGCACGAGCGACACGGTCTTCGCCGCCATGACCGCCCCGCGCACGGATCCGCGCGGGTTCGGGCACGTCTTCGGCAACCCGGCGGGCGGGTTCCTCTCGCTCATCTGCTTCGCCAACGGCTCGCTCGCCCGCGAGCAGATCGCGAAGCGAGTCGGGCTCGACTGGCCGGCGTTCGAGCGCGCGATCCTCGAGCAGACGCGACCCGGCAGCGACGGCAACGTCCTGCTGCCCCTCTTCGTGCCGGAGATCACGCCGCGGCTCCGCCGGACGGAGCCGGTGCTGGACGGGACGCCGTCGTTCACCGCCTGGAGAGAGCCGGCGCTCGCCGCGCGGGCGGCAGTCGAGGCCCAGGCGGTCAGCATGCGCCTGCACTCCGCATGGATCGGCCAGCAGCTGGAGCGGGTGCTGGTGACGGGCGGCGCCTCCCGCAACCGCGGGATCCTCCGCGTCCTGGCCGACGTCTTCCAGGCGGAGATGCAGCCCCTGTCGGTCGCGAACTCGTCCGCGCTCGGCGCGGCCGTGCGCGCGGCGAACGCGATCGAGGGGCTCGGCTTCGACGCGCTGCAGCGCGCGTTCTCGGCCCGCGACGCCTCGCTCGCGGTCGCCCCGGATCCGGGCGCCGCGGGCGTGTACGAAACCCTCGCCGATCGGGTGGCGCGGATGCTGGCGCGGCTCGAGGCGGGCGCCTGAGGCGGCGCTCGCTCAGGGCGGCGACGGCGCCAGCGGCTCGAGCGCGGCCACGCGGGCGACGAACCACCCGGCGGTGAGCACGTCGAGCGTGAGCGCGGCCTCCATCGCGTCGAGCGACGCGGCGACGCGATCCCGGGGATCGAGCGCCGGATCGGCGGCGACCACGCGGCCGCGGTGCCACGCGAAGAGGAGCGCGAGCACCTGGCGCACGAGCTCGGCCTCGGCGCGGGCCCGCGCCTGCTCGAGGGTGAGCAGGCGCAGCTCCGCGGGGTCGAAGGCGACGCGGTCGAGCTCCCAGCGCAGGCGCAGCTCGCCCACCAGTCGGGTCTGACCCGACTCGGTGAACCGGTACGGATCCTCGGCGGTGGGCCGCAGCTCCAGGGACTCGTCCGTGGTGCGGCCGCCGCGCGCCTGCACGTCGGGGAGGGCCGCCGCGCGCCGCGCCCGGCGCGCGACGGCGAGCAGGCGCTGCCGGGCGCGTTGGGTCGCGGCGGCCCGCCGCGCCGCGCTGACCGTGTCGCGCACGAGCGCAGGGGCGAGCCGGGGCACCTCGAGGGGCGGCTCCGGCGCCCGGTCCGGCGGGGTGACCGGCGGCGGCGGCGGCGGCCCTGGCGACGCGGGCGGGGGTTCGCTCCCGGCGGCCCCCTCCGCGCTGGGCGCCGGGGAGGAGGATCCCGAGGCGGCGCGGGGCCGGCGCGCCCGCGGCAGGCGCGGCCCGTCCAGCACGAGCCAGAGGCTGGTTTCGTGCCGGGCACCGCTGCTCGCGGCGGCGATCACCGTCACCCCGGCGCGCGGCGCGGCCGCCCCGGCGGGCGTGGCCACGACCGCGGGGAGCCGCAGCGCCGCCAACCCGACGCGGCGCGGGGCGGGGGCCGATCGGAGGCGCGACGCCGGCATGAGAGCCGGTTCGGCCGCGCGCCGCCGCCAGTTGTGCGCCGACCGGTCGCCGCGCCCCTCCCCGCGCGGAGGCGCGCGCGGACGCGGGTGGTCGAGGCCGGCGCCCCTCGCTCGACGCCGACCGCCGGTAGCGAGCCCGACCGCTCAGGCGACGACGCCGAGGGCGGCGCGAGCCCGAGAGAGAGCGCGCGCGGCGGCGCCGGGAGCGGGCGCGTCGACGGACGCCGCGACTACGAGCGGGATCAGCTCGTCGCCGCGCCGCCACCCGAGAGCCGCGCGCCCGGCGACGTCGAGCCGGGGCGCGTCGAGCCGCACCACCCCGGCCGGCTCCGCCAGCGCGATCTCCCGCGAGATGACCCGCGCGACACCGAGTCGCGGACAGGCGAAGAGCACGGCCAGCGCGAGGTGGCCCCCAGGCCAGCAAACCTCCGCCGCCGCGCGGCGGGCCGCGTCGATCTCCCAGTAGACGCAGAAGCTGCCCCCGCGCAGGGCCCAGAACGCCGCGGCCAGGGACGCCGGGGGCGCCGCGGGGGGCGCCGCCGGGACCACGACCGGGCTCTCGCGGCGCAGCTCGCTCGGGTGCCGCTCGGGCGGGGGGATCGAGTCGGGCTCGTCGGCGGCCGCCGCGACCCCGGCCACCTCCGGCGCCGCCGCGCCGGACGCGAGCCCGTCCTCCGTCCCGTCCCCCGGCGCGCCGTCC
>CAYVRP010000106.1:0-23070 GCA_964454025.1 uncultured Polyangiaceae bacterium
CCCGGCGTCGCGCCGGTCCCGCCCGTGCTCGGCGCGGCCCCCGTACCCCCAACACCGGGACCGGCGGCGATGCCGCCCCCGCCCGGCGTCGCGCCGGTCCCACCCGTACCCGGCGTCGCGCCGGTCCCCCCGGTGCTCGCGGCAGCCCCCGTGCCCGGCGCGGCCCCCGTACCTCCAGCACCGGGCCCAGCGGCGCTGCCGCCCGTACCCGAGCCGGCACCGCTCCCCCCGGCCGCCGCCGCGGCCCCGCTGCCTGACGCGACGCCCGAGCTCCCTCCGTCGCCGTCACCGCAACCGAGGACGCCCAGCACCAACCCAGCCCCAAGGACGCTCAACCTGCGCATCGTTCACCTCTGCCGGAGCAGTCGTGCCGGAAATCACGCCGCGAATGGCGCTGGATCGCGACCTGCTCCTCGCTCTCTGGCGCCGAACACTGCCCCGGCTTCGATCACCGTTGCGGCCGCGGCAACACCGGGTGCCGCCACGCCGGCCAGACGGGCAGCGGCGCCGACTCGGATTCGCCTGCATCGGGTCATCGAGACTGGACCCCATCGCAGGGGCACTGCCGAGGGTTTGTCGCCGCGAAGCGCCGTTTGTCACTGCGAGCGCGCTCCGGTGCCCTTCCCATGGCCGTGGTCAGCCCCGGACGCCATCAAGCTGATGAATTCCATCGCTTTTCAGCGCGCGCCGCGGTGCGGGTCGTCGGCTCGGCCCCTGGCTCGCGCCAACCACCCACCGGCGGCGACTATTGCATCTGCGGCGACTATTGCATCTGCGGCGACAGCACGCTGCGGGGGAATTGCCGGCGGAAGTCGGACGCGGCGCGCTGCGCCTCGTCGGAACGACCGAGCCCGCGCAAGGCCTTGACCCGCAGCGCCTCGCGCTCCTCGGCGAGCCGACCGCCGGGGTAGCGGCGCGCGTGCGCGTCGAGCGAGGCGAGGGCCGTCCTGTAGTTGCCCGCGAGGATGGCCTCGCGCGCCGCCTGGAGCAGGCGAAGCTCACCGGACGGGCCCGCGGCGGTCGCCGAGGAGCGTGGCGACGCGACCGGCTTCGCCGGCGGCTCGTCGTCCTTGGCCTCGGGGGCGGGAACGGCGAGCGGGGACGGCCGGGCTCGGAGCCGCGGCGCCGACGGCGGGGACGGGGGCACGGCCTCCTGATGTCCCGCCGCCTCGACCGGCGACGCGGGCCTCCAGGTCACCTGCAGCACGGCAGCGCCGAGACCGGTGACCACCAGCGCGGCGACGGCCATCGCCGCGACCGACGGCGCGCGCCGCGCCCAGCGCCAGAGGCGGATCGCGGACGGCGCCGAGCCCCGACCCTGCCAGCGATCGGCGGCCCGCGCGCGCAGGAGCGCCCGCCGGCGCACGGAGTCGGGCTGCGGCTCGATGGTCCGCTCGCTCGCGAGCAGCGCCGCGAGGTCCGGGGCCAGTGGCGGGAGCGGTGCGCGGCTCATCGTGGTTCTGTCCCCTCTCGCAGCGCGATCACGGCGGCCGCGAACTCCTGGCGGGCCTTGCGCAGGCGCGAGTAGCAGGTGAAGACCGGTATCGAGAGACTGGCAGCGACTTCGCGCATGGGCACCTCGTCGATCTCGTGCAGGATGAAGACGGCCCGGCGCGGCAGCGGCAGGCGCTCGAGCGCGCGCAGGACGAGCTCCCGGGCCTGCTTCGACTGCAGCGCCTGATCCGGCGGCGCGCCCTCGTCCACCGCCTCGAGCGCCTGGGTGGGCACCTCGCGAACCCGGCGGCGGCGGTGCGCCGAGGCCACTCGGAACGCGATGCCGAACAGGTAGGGTCGCGGCGGTCGCGATGGATCGTAGTCACTCCACTTGCGTTGCAGAACGAGGTAGACCTCGTGGACCAGATCCTCGACCTCGGACTGGGGTACGCCGAAGCGCCGGAGGGTGCGGCAGAGGTAGTCGAATTCCGCGCCGAAGACCGCGAGACAGTCGCGCCGCTCCGGTTCCGCCGGGGGCGCGCGACTCGGCACCAGCTCGAGATGTCTCGGAGTCACCACCCTCGTATTGTCGCAGGACCTGCCGGATTGCCATCAGAACCGGTAGGCGACGTCAATTCCACCGAGGACGGTCGCCGCGGGTGTGGTCCAGACGCCTACGTCGTTCAGCTCGACGGTCAGCGGGGTCAACGTGCCCAGGGCCTCGACGCGTGGAGTGAAGAGGAAACGCCGGCCCGCCGCCAGCGCGGCGCCGACGCGGAGCCCCGCCTGGGCGACGGGACCGGTGGGCGAGCGCACCTCGTCGACCCCTACCCCTCGGATCCGGACCAACCCGGCCTTGGCCACGGAGCAGCCCGAGAAACCATGCACATGGAGACAGGGCGAGAACGTCCCCAGCGTGACCTGGCCGAGAAACCCGGTACCGTCGGGCTGCCGCCAATCCCACGGCAGGCTCGCCTCCGCGCCGAGCTCCAGCGACAGCGACCGGTGGCGCGCCGCCCCGAAGAGCCGTCCCCATCCGTTCAACCTCGGAGACAGGCCGTGGGTGGCGAACGCACCGAGGCCCCCCGTCCCCGACCATCGCCGCGGCGCGTCGGGATCGCGCGCCGCTCGCGGGCGATGTCCGGGGGGCGCCGCCTCTGGCGTTGGCGGCGGCGGTGGGCGCTCGGGAACCGGCGTCGAGCTCGCGGCGGTGGGGGCTGGTCCTGGAGGGGCCGCGGCGATGAAGAGCTGGATCTGCACGACGACGGCGAACGCCATCTCGCGCACCAGATCCTCGCAGCTGGGCGTCGCGGAGGTGAGGAGGCGCTCCCCCTCCACGGCGCCGCTCGCGTCGAGCCAGCGCACCAACCCTTCGGTGCCCTGCGTCGCCGCATGGGCACGCGCCACGACTCGGTGGGGCGCATCGTCGCGGAAGGGATCGTAGCCGAGTTGATCGCTGACGCTGCGCCGAAACACCTCCTCGGTCGGACAGGCCGCGAGCGCCGGGTCGACCTGGTAGTCGAGGGACACGTAGAGCTCCGGCGCTGCGCCCGCACCGCTCGACGAGAGCCAGAGCGCGACGAAGAGCGCAAGCCAGACCGCGGCGCGAGCCCGACGGCTCCGCCGCCGCCCGCACGCCGTGACCTGGCGCGACGTGCGCTCGGGGTTCGTGACCGCAGACACGGTAGGGAACGACGCCAGCGACCCACGCTATCACAGCCGCCGGGTCCACCGACCGTACCCGGATTGTCCGTTGGTCGCCCCGGCTACGAGGCCGACCCACCGACGCCGCCCGTGGTTCCTAGGCTCGGTCGCACCCGGTGACCCGACCCCGACACCGTGGGGCTACCCCTTCGAGCATGCTAGGAAAATCGCCATGGTTCGGCGCCAGGCCGGCGAGCTCGGGCGGGGGCGACGGCGACAGTCGTCGGGACCCGCGTGCCGGGCGCAGGCGACGGCCGTGGCGGCTGCGCTCGCGGGCAGCGCCGCGGCCTGCTCGGGGACGCTGGACGCCGGCAAGGACCATCCGCATGGGCTCCTGCCCGTAGACGAGCGAAATCCGATCGTCATCGTGAACGACCACGCCTACGACAACTGGTTCGGCGAGTACGCCGTCCTGCTGGCGAGCGATGGCGGGCCACCGCTCGCCGGGATCATCGTGAACGCGGACGAGGACTGGCCCGACCTCGACGCCAACGTCGAAGGTTGGCGCGGGCTCGTCGAGGCCGCGCGCGCGAGCGGGCTCTCGAACGTCCCCGACCCCATCGCCAGCATCGGCGCGCCGCTCGTCAGGCCCGCGAGCGGCGCGATCGACGACACGGAGGCGAACCGCTCGGAGGGCGCGCGGTTCATCATCGACGCCTCGCGGCGCCTCAGCCTGCCCTATCGTCCCCTCGTGGTCGCCACGGGAGGGGGGCTCACCGACGTAGCCGACGCCTACCTCATGGATCCGACCGTCGCGGACCGAGTGATCGTGGTCGCCTCGCTCGGACTCCTCTCCGACACGGGCGCTCAGATGGGCATCCCGAACGGCGACAAGGACCCCTGGGCCGGCGTGATCGTGAGCGAACGGCTGCGGTACGTGCAGGTCAGCGCGTACTATAGCCAGCTCGGCGACGTGACCGACGCCGACGTCACCGAGCTCCCGGACAGCCCCTTGGGCGACTGGATCGCCGCCAAGCAGCCCAACGTCTTCGAGTGGGAGCCCGCCTCGGACCAGGTCGCCGTCGTGGCGGTCGGGCTGCCGGGCTTCGTCACCGGCGTCGCGCGGGTCACTGGCTCGGGCCCCATCGAGGAGGGCGCCACCGAGGGGCCCAGCCTCACCATCGATCCGGATGGCACCGACTGGCTGGTCACCGCCAGCGCGGGCGAGGTGGCCACGGAGGCGCTCTGGCGGCTGCTGGGCGAGCCTCGCGCAGCCGCGCGCTGAGAGCTTCCTGGTAGAAGCGCCGGTCATGACAATCGGGTCGCGGTCGCGACAACTGGTAGCGGACCTCAGTTTCTGCCGCTGGCCCCCCTGGTGACGCGCCCGTTGGCCTCGCTTCGTACGTCTCCCGTGCTGCTGCTCGGGTTCGTCGCCGCCTGCGGCTCCTCGAGCCAGGGCGGCGCCGCCGCGGTGTCGGGCGGACGAACGGGGAGCGGGGCCGCGCCGAGCACCGGAAGCGCAAGCGGCGGCGGCACGACCGGCGTTGGCGGCACCGGCGGAGGAGGAGGCCCCGGTGCCGCCAACCCCGGCGGCACTTCGGGCCTCGGGGGCTCCGCGGGCGCCCTCACCCCCACGGGTGGAGCGACCAGCGGCAGCGCGCTGGCCTCGGGAGGCTTCGGGGGCACCACGGCGGGTGGCGCGAGCACCGGCGGCACGACGGGCTCCGGGGGCACGCTCCTCGGCGGAGCCGCCAGCAGCGGCCAGTCGGGCACGGGAGCGACGGTGGGTTCCGGGGGCGCAGGCGGAGCGCCGGACGGAGGTGGAGATGGTGGAGGAGCGCTGGTCGTCACGACCGTCAAGCCAGTCGAGGTAGACGGAGCAACCCGGGTGGCCGACGACGCGGCGCTGGAGGGGTACGCCGTCGGTCTGGCAGACGCCGGCGACGGGGCTCGGGCAGCGGGGCTCCCCGCCGCGAGCAGGCTCGCCATCCGCTACGCGTCGGTGTCGGTGGGCACCATCAGCGTCACCGTCGACGAGCGGGAGCCGGTCCGGGTGAACGTCCACTCCTCGGGCGCGCTCACCGGCTCGTTCCTCCACGCCATCATCGAGCTCCCGATCCCGGCTGGCGCCACGCTGACCGTCGGCCGCGGCGCCGGCGACGTCCCGGTGAACGTGGATCGAATCGTGGGGGGCGACGGCGATCTCGGGCTGCCGCCGGACATTTGGAACCTGCCGCCGCTGCCGGTGGCCGACGGACCCTTCCCCGCCGACTGGCGAGGGCTCGGCCAAGCGTACACGGTGCCGGAGTGGTGGCGAGAGGCCAAGTTCGGCGCCTGGTCCCACTGGGATCCCCAGTCCATGCCGGAGCAGGGCGACTGGTACTCCCGCAAGATGTACCAGGAGGGCGACCCCGTCTACGCCCACCACGTGTCGACCTTCGGTCATCCCTCGGAGTACGGGTACAAGGACATCTGCAACGACTGGGTGATCGATCGGTGGGATCCCGAGGCGTTGCTGGATCTGTACGTGGAGATGGGCGCCCGCTTCTTCATGGCGATGGGCGTCCACCATGACAACTTCGACTGCTGGGATTCGGCCTACCAGCCCTGGAACTCCGTCCGCGTCGGACCCAAGGTGGACATCGTGGGTACCTGGGAGCGGATCGCCCGCGAGCGGGGCCTGCGGTTCGGCATCGGCTTCCACGACACGCCGGCCCGCACCTGGGGGCAGTTCATGCCCGTGCGCTATACCAGCGACCGCGCGGGGTCGCTCGCGGGCGTCCCGTACGACGCGCTGCAGACGATCCTGGACGGCAGAGGCAAGTGGTGGGAGGGCATGGACCCGGTGGATCTGTACGGTCCGATCCACGACGGCGCCGATCCCCTGAGGTCGCCCTTCGCCAACCAGTTCATGTGGCGGGTGGACGACGCCATCACGAAGTATCACCCCGACGTGGTCTACTTCGACGAGCATGCCGGCGACTCCCAGGTCGATCTCGGGATCCGCATGGGGCTGGGCTTCCTCGCGCCCCAGCTGGTCGCGAACTTCTACAACCGGGCTCTCGCTTGGAACGAGGGCCGCGCGGACGTCGTGATCAACCTCAAGGGCGTGGGGGGGGCCTACGACAGCTTCCAGAACGACCCCGACCTGCTCCCCTTCGTCGAGCGCGCCCTGGTCCGCAGCACCGAGGCGATCATCGAGTCGGAGATCAGCGCCTACCCGTTCCAGACCGAAACCTCCCTGCAGGACTGGCACTACCAGGCCGGACGGGAATACATGGACGCGCGGAGCGTGATCCAGTCCCTGATGGAGAACGTCTCGCGCAACGGCAGCATGCTCCTCAACGTCACCCAGCACGGCCGCGGCGATCTGGACGCCGAGGCGGTGGAGATCTGCCAGGACGTGGGCGCCTGGCTGCGCGTCAACGGCGAGGCCGTGTACGGGTCCCGCCCCTTCGAGGTCCAGGGAGACGGCACGGTCGCCTACACACGCAACCGCGGCCACGTCTACGCGACGCTCTTCGGCTGGAACGGCGGTTCGATCCGGCTCGGGGCACTGCGCGCGGGAGGCGCGACCCTGGGCACGGTGTCCGCCGTGGAGCTCCTCGGCTCCGATCGGGCGATGGCGTTCGTGCAGGACGAGGGGGGGCTCGCGGTCACACCCCAGGGGGCCGTGGCGCCGCTCGCAGGCGTCACCAACCAGGAGCTTGCCTCGCAGACCCGCGTCCTTCGCATCACCCACGACCGGGGCTGGTTCAACGACGACGACCCGGGCGCGGCGGGACCGGGATGGCGGCGCCGCAGCAACCTCAACGGCGGGGACTACAACAACGATCTGACCACGAGCGACGCGCCCGGCGCCGCCTGGAGCGCGACCTTCACCGGCAGCGGCGTGGCGATCATCGCGCCAAAGGAACCGGGGGCGGGGCAGATCGAGGTACAGATCGACGGCGAATCCCGCGCGACCGTGGACCTCCGCACGACGGGCGCGCGTCAGCCCCAGCAGGTCGCGTTCGAGGTGACGGGGCTCCCGGCGGGCGAGCACGTCGTCCGCATCGTGAACCAGGGCCCGGGACCGGTGGCGGTGGACGCGATGGTAGTCCAGTAGCCACCCCTCGGGAGGAGTGCCATTCGATGAACGAGGTTCCGAAGCGCTGGCTGAGCTTGGTGTTGGGGGCGCTCGCCCTGTCCTGTGGCGCGGACGAGGGCGCCGAGGGGGGGCTTGATTCGGGCCCGACGGGCGGGGCTGCGAGCGGAGCGGGTGGAGCCGCCACTGGCGAAGGGGGCGCCACGAACACCGGGGGCTCCGGCACGGGCGCGACAGGGGGCGTGTCGGCGGGAGGAACGACGGCGACCGCCGGCACCGGCGCTGCGGGCGGGGGCGTGGGCGGCGCTACTGGCGGTGCAACCCCCGGGGGAGGCGGGACCCCGGCGGGAGGGACGACCACCGGCGGCACCGGCGCCTCCACCACCGGCGGCACCGGCGCCTCCGCCACCGGCGGCACCGGCGTGTCGGGCGGCGCGACCAACGGTGGAGCCGGCGCCACGGGTGGAGCCCCGGCGGGAGGGACGACCACCGGCGGCACCGGCGCCACGACGACAGGCGGCGCCGGCGGGGTGACCACCGGCGGCGCCCCGGGCACGGGCGGGCTCGGCGTCGTGGGTGATCTCGGCGTCCCGGTCAGTCCGTACATCGTCGTCGATCAGTTCGGTTACCTGCCGGACGGGGAGAAGGTCGCGGTCCTTCGCGATCCGGAGACGGGGTACGACGCGAGCGAATCCTTCACGCCCGGCGGCAAGTACGCGCTGGTCGACGCCGCGACGGGCATCGGCGTGTTCGGCGCGGCGCCGGAGGCCTGGGGCGCCGGCGCGATCGACCCCTCGTCGGGGGATCGGATCTGGTGGTTCACGTTCTCCGCGGTGACCACGCCGGGCGAGTACTTCGTGCTCGACCTCGAGCGCAACGTCCGGTCCTACGCCTTCACCATCTCCGACCAGGTGTACCGGGACGTGCTCAAGCAGGCCGTGCGGATGCTGTACTACCAGCGCGCGGGCCAGGCGAAGGACGCGGCCCACGCGGGCGAGGGCTGGACCGACGCGGCGAGCTTCGTGGGGCCGGGGCAGGACCACGACTGCCGCCTATACCGCGACACGAGCAATGCCAGCACGGCGCGCGACCTGTGGGGAGGCTGGTACGACGCCGGCGACCTCAACAAGTACACGACCTGGACCGCCGGATACGTGCAGACGCTGCTCCGCGCCTACGCGGAGAACCCGACGGTCTGGACCGACGACTACGACATCCCCGAGTCGGGCAACGGCATCCCCGACGTGCTCGACGAGGCGCGCTGGGGTCTGGACTACCTCGGCCGGCTGCAGCAGGACGACGGCTCGATGCTGAGCATCGTGGGCGAGCCCGGCGCGAGCCCTCCGTCCTCGGCGACCGACCCCTGCCGCTACGGCCCCGCCACCACCTCCGCGACGTTCGCCTCGGCGGCGCCGTTCGCGACCGCGGCGCGCGTGCTGCGCCTGCCGGGGAACGCGGCGCTCACCGCCGTCGCCGCCGACGCGCTCGCGCGCGCGGAGCGGGCCTGGGACTGGGCGGTCGCGAACCCCGCGGTGACCTTCCGGAACAACGAGGGGGACGCCGCCGGCCTCGGCGCTGGCCAGCAGGAAACCGACGACTACGGGCGCCTGGTCCACCACCTCGACGCCGCGGGGCAGCTCTTCCGCGTGACGGGCAGCGACGAGTACCGGAGCTTCTTCGACGCCAACTACGCCCAGCTGAACCTCATCGCCGCGGGCAACGCGGTGGAGCCCTGGCACATCCTGGGCCAGGACGCCGCGCTCGACTACGCCGCCGCGGACGGCGCGACCCCGGCGACCGTCAGCGCCATCCACGAGGCCTACCTGGCCGGCATCCGGGGGGGCAGCAACCTGGGTGCGCTGCCCCAGGATCCGTACTGCGCCTACCTCCCCGCGTACGTGTGGGGGTCGAACGCGATCAAGGCGCACATGGGCAACAATTTCTACAACGTGGTGACCTACGGCCTGGACGCGGCCTCGAACGAGGAGATGCGGCGCGCGGCGGCGGGGTACATCCACTACCTCCACGGCATCAACCCCTTCTCGCTCGTCTACCTGACCAACATGTACGACCACGCCGCGGAGAACTGCGTCAACGAGATCTTCCACAGCTGGTTCGCCGACGGCAGCGCGCTGTGGGACCGGGTCGGAGAGTCGACCTACGGTCCCCCGCCAGGGTTCCTCTCCGGCGGGCCCAACGCCTACTACGAGTGCGGTGACAGCAGCGATCCGGCATGCGACCCGGCGCTCGTGAGCCCGCCACTCGGTCAACCCCCGCAGAAGTCGTACAAGGACTTCAACGACGTCTGGCCCGAGGGCTCCTGGAGCATCTCCGAGCCGAGCGACGGGTACCAGGTCGCCTACGTCCGCCTGCTCTCCAAGTTCGTGCGCTGAGGCCCGGCGTCGCTCGTGGGGCGCCCATCTAGTTCGCCGCCGACAACGTCCAGTAGACCGAGTACCGCTGGTGGTGCACGTCGTAGAGCGGCCGGAAGGTGATCCCCGAGGCGGGGCCGGCGTCGTGAGCTCGGAAGGTGAGGGGCGTGTCGGCAGTCGCTTCGAGCCAGTCCGCCGGGTTCATCGAGCTCGTCACCAGGTCGGGCACGGTCGCCGGCGCGATCGTGAGGGGGGCGTCCTTGTCCGCGAAATCGTTCGGCATGCCCTCGCTCCCTAGCTCCCCCGCCAGGAGCACGGGGCCGTGGAACACCGACACCATGGTAGGCACGTCCTTCGCGTGCTCGAGGCGCAGCGACGCCGGCAGCGTGACGGTGACGATGTCTCCTGCGCTCCACTGGCGGCTGAGCGCGAAGTAGCCGGACGGGGACGCCACCGGCTCCTGGGTGCTCCCGTTCAGGGTCACCACGGGTGAGTCGGACCAGGAGGGGATCCGGAGCAAGAGCGTCGCCGACGTCGGACCGCCCGCCGTCACGGCGAGGGCCACGGTTTCCCCGACGGCCGCGTTCCCGGTCTGCTGGAGGGTCAAGCCGGTGGTTTCCCACCGGACCTCGCTCGGGACGTAGAGGTTGACGTAGAGGGCGTCGCCCTGCTGAAAGTAGATCCCCTCGCCATAGCGCGGCGTGTTCTCGATGCCGGTGCCCGTACAGCAGTAGGTGCCGTCGAGATAGGTGCGGAAATGGCCGTGCAGCGGCGTGAAGTACGTCACCTGGCCGGTGTCGGGCGCGACGGACGCCAGGATGTGGTTATACAGGGTTCGCTCGAAGTAGTCGGCGTATTCCACCCGCGGGTTCCGGGTGAACAGCAGCGACGTGAGCTTGAGCATGTTGTGCGAGTTGCACGTCTCGGCGGTCGTGGCCGGCAGGGACGCGCCCCCGTCGATGGACGCGCCGGCCTCCACCCTCGGCGCGTCCAGCCACTCGCGGAAGGAGTTGCCCCCGATCACGAAGGCGTGCTCCCCGCTGAGGAGCTCCCAGAAGTACTCCGACGCCCGTAGACTCGTCGGATCGCCGCTGAGGTTGGCGGTGTGGGCGATGCCCAAGGCCATGGCGATGTGCGTGTTGCCGTGCAGTCCCTCCAGGCGATCCTCGCCGGCGGCGAGGGGCGTCATGAACCAGGAGCGGTTGAACAGCGCGGCTGTCTCGAGGTACTCCGCGCGACCGGTGACGGCGGCGAGCTCGGAGAGGGCGTCGCTCATCGCTCCGAACTCGTTCTGCGGGTTACCGCTGCCGTCGGTCCGCAACGTCCGCTCGAGAGCGTCGCCCCCCAGAGCAGCGAGGCGCCCCCGGAGGTAGTCGGCCAGATGGGTGGCCACCTCGAGCGCCAGCTGGTGGCCGAGGTAGTGATGGGCGTCCAGCAGGCCGGAGAGGATCTTCTGCACCGTGTAGTAGGGGACGACGATCCCGCCGTTGTCGGCGTTCGACCCCTCCACCCAGTCGAACACGGCCTCGGGGAAGGCCGCCAGGTAGCCCTCGCTGCCGAGCGCCGCCTGGCACTGGGCGAGCGCCTCGACCACGTAGTTGACCTTGGTTGCGAACGAGTCGTCACCCGTCGCCACCGCCATGCGTGAGGCCGCGGAGAGGTAATGGCCCGTCATGGGGCCGCGGATGAACCCGGTGTCCCAGCCGGCGTATCCCCCCGTCACGCCGCCCGGCTGGGGCAGGTTCGCGAGGCGGCGGTACTCGTAGAGCAGCCGGTCGGGGTCCAGCGACGCCAGCAGGCCCTGCCGGTGCAGCTCCTGTCGGTCGTAGAACGGGCTTCCCGGCAGCAGCCGCACGTGGGTCGCGTCCACCAGCTCCACCGGGCCGCGCGGAGGGGTATCTCCGCTCGCATCCGCCCCGCCGGATCCGGGCAGACCCCCCACGCTCGATTCCCCGCCGGTCTGCGGCGCACCCCCCTGGATCGGCGCGGCGCCCGCGACCACACCGCCGGAACCGGCCGTGCCCCCGCTTTCGGCAGTTCCCCCGCTCCCGGCGACGCCCCCGAGACCCGTCGTTCCCCCGCTCGGTTGGGCGGCGCCAGCGGCCGTCCACCCCCCGATGCCGCCGCCTCCCGTGGTGCCACCGTCGGGAGCCGATCCTCCCGCGACCGGCAGACCGCCGGCGCCCCCGAAGCCGCCGGTGGACCCCCCGCCCGACGGGCCACCGCCGCTGGTCGTGCCGCCGCCGGCTCCGGGCAGGCCGCCGGACGCGCCGTCCGTGCCCGCCACGCCTCCGCTCGCCGAGAAGCCCGAGTTCCCGCCTGCCGCGGAGCGCTCCGAATCGGACGAGGAGCAGGCCCCGCCGAGGAGCGCGAGAACCGCGACCAGGGCACCGCATGACCGCGCGGGGGCCACGCGGGACGCCGGGGTCGTCGGCTCCATCATGGGCGTTCGATCCTCCTGTCAAAGGGAGCTGAAGAACGACCAGACGTCCGCCGGGACCCAGGTGCAGGGGCACGCATCCGAGCAGCTGTTGGGTGGGGTGGCGCACGAATTGTACAGGTCCGCGGTCCCATCGACGATCGCGTTGCCGTGACCCGACTGGTGCACGCACCAGCGCAGGGGATGCTCACCGGAGCAGCCGGCGTAGTCGGTACATACGTGCCCCCCGGGGCTCAAATAGGGTGGTGGCGGTGGCGGTTGTGGCGGATCCTGCGGTGTGCAGCCGTTGTTCTGTACGAAGCGGTCCCGCATCGGCTTCGCCATGTCGAGGGTGCAGACGCCGTCCGTGAGCCCGGCCATCTGCCAGTACGCGATGGGGTCGTAGCCGCCGTCACACCCGCTGAGTACGGCCCCGTCGTAGATCGCGACGCCACGGAACACGTCCGCGCGGGCACAGGCCAGCGCGTAGCTCATGCCACCGCCGTAGCTGAAGCCGTTGGCGAAGAGGCCCCTCTCGTCGACGCAGTAGTTCTCCTTGATCAACGCGACCATGTCGTCGACGAACTGCAGGTCGCGTCCTCCGGAGTTGGCCCAGCCGCCGCCAATCCCGTCGGGCGCGACGAAGATCGCGCCGTTGTTCGACAGCTTCTGGAGCCCGAAATGGGCCATCTGGTAGCCGTTCGTTCCCCCGGTGTCGACCTCCTTCGAGTTGCCGCCGTTCCAGTGGAATCCGAAGATCAACCGGTAGGGGTGGGTGTTGTCGTAGTCGTCGGGCAGCCTCATGGCGAAGCCCCGGGACTGGCCGCCGCTCTGGATCGTGACGTAGCCACCATCGCCGACCCCCACGTTGGTCCCCGACTCGCCGGGCACCGTCCCGAAGGTGAGCGTCGAGATCTTCCCGCAACCGGTGCGCGGCACTGCGCCGGAGCGGCCCCCGGGCGCCGCGCCGCCGGCCGCCGCGTCGCCGTTCGAGTCCCCGCCGGTCGGCGCGGTGCCACCCTGGGAAGCATGGCTTCCCGCCGCACCGCCCATCGCTTCGCCGCCCGTGGTTTCGACGCCGGTATTCGACTCGCCACCGGTGGACGAGCCACTCGTGGACTGCCCGCCCGTCGCCACACCACCCATCGCCTGGCCGCCCACGGCGGTACCACCCGTGGGCACACCCCCGAGGCCCGAGCCGCCGCTCGCCGCGCCGCCGATGGGGACACCGCCCGTTGCCGTGCCACCGGTAGCCACCCCGCCCGTGGGTGCGCCCCCGGCGGCTTCCCCACCCGTCGCTCGGCCCCCCATCCCCCCGCCGCCCGTCGCCAGACCGCCCGTCGCCACGCCGCCGCTCGCGGCGCCGCCGGCCCCAGGGACACCGCCCGTGAGAGCGCCGCCGGCGCGCGAGCCTCCCGCCGCGGCGCCAGCGCTCGTACCGCCGGCGGCGACCTCCGCGCCGCCGCCACCAGCGCCCTGCGAGCCGTCGGTGCACGCCGCCACGGCCAACGCGAGGCAGCTCGGGAGCTCGGTCAGCGCCGGACGGCGCCCTGCCCGCGAAGGTCGCTCAGATCTCGACATGGGGGTGATCCTCCTGGGTGCTCGAGGTGCTGCTGCATCGACACGCGTCCGCGACGGTCGGGAGAGCCCCGGCGCCGTCGCCTCGGGCCGCGTCTTCCTGCCCGCCGCCGACGACGGGCTCGAGGTCGCCGCCCGCCACTCCGTCGCGAGCCGCCCGCTGGGGCCGGTGCCGCCGGCTCCATTCGGTCATCGCCTACGGGGCCCTCGTCGTGATGACCACCGAGCCGCCCGTCAGTCCGCTGGACGTCGCCGTGAGCGTGATCTCGCCGGGGCTCGTCGTGGACCGAACGATGGCGAGCGCCTTGCCGCTGAAGGCCGATCGCGAGGTCCCCTGGTACGACTCGTGACTGACCGCGTTGCCGTTGTCCACACCCGCCAGCTCGCCGGGGCCCTCGATCGCGAAGTCGATCAGGTTGCTGGCCTGGGGAACGACGACGCCCTGCGCGTCCACCACGTCCACCGTGACGAAGGCCAGGTCACGCCCATCGGCGGTGATCGAGGCCCGATCCGCGGCGAGAGCCAGGCGGGCGGCCGCGCCGGCGGTCTGCACCCGGTCGCTCACCTCCGTGCCGCCCCGCGTGGCCCGCGCCTCGAGGGTGCCGGTCGCGAACGCAACCGACCACTCGAGGTACGCCTCGCTGGGGTCCACGTCCTTCGAACCCAACGAGGAGCCGTTGAGGAAGAGCTCGACGCGGTCGGCGTTGCTGTACACCATCACCCTGACGTTTCGCCCTGGTGTCCAGCTGGTCCAGTCCATGGGCACTATGTGCACCATCACGGGCCCGTCGTAGCCCCAGCGGCTCTGGTAGAAGTAGAAGACGTCCTTGGGGAAGTTGGCCGTGTCGATGATGCCGAAGTAGGAGCTCTTGGAGGGCCACTCGTAGGGGGTGGGCTCGCCGATGTAGTCGAAGCCGGTCCAGACGAACTCACCGGCGATCCAGGCTCGCGTGTTCACGTTCCTCCAGGAGGTTTCCGCGGTGTGCCCCCAGCCGGCCGCGAAGTCGTCGTAGGAGGAGCACTGGTTGTGGTCGTTGTTGTAGATGCCGCGGCTGCGCAGCGCGGACGACGACTCGCTGGCGATGAGCTTCCACTCCGGGTGAGCGGCGTGGAACGAGTCGTAGCGACTGGGGTCGTAGTTGATGCCGACCAGGTCCTCGAGGCCCTTGATGTCGGCCGTGGCCACCCACGCCGCGTAGCCCTGGGTGATGGGCCGCGTCTCGTCCTCCTCGTGGATGGCGTTCATCAGCTGGCGGACGACGTTGGTGTCGCCGGCCTGCGCGACCTCGTTGCCGATGCTCCAGATGATGACGCTCGGGTGGTTGCGGTCGCGGGCGACCAGATCCTTCACGTCCGTGTCGGCCCATTCGCGGAAGAAGCGCCCGTAGTCGTAGGTGTTCTTCCCCGCGTACCAGCAGTCGAACGCCTCATCCATGACCAGAAAACCGAGCCGATCGCAGATGTCCAGCAGCTCCGGCGCCGGCGGGTTGTGGGAGGTGCGCAGCGCGTTCGCGCCCATGTCCTTGAGCATCTGCATGCGCTTCTCCATCGCCCGGTAGTTCACGGCCGCGCCGAGCGCGCCGAGGTCGTGGTGGTTGCACACGCCGTTGATCTTCAAGGGCTGGCCATTGAGCGCGAAGCCGGTGTTGGCGTCGAATTCGAAGCTGCGGATCCCGAGCGGGCTCCGGTACGTGTCGACCGTGGCGCCATCCACGGCGACGGTGGTGATGATGGAGTAGAGATACGGCGACGCCGGGGACCAGAGCTCGGGGTTCGTGACCGTCGCGCTGTGGGTGACGTCGGCGATCTGGCCGGCGCCCACCAGGGTCGCCGGGGCGCTGGCGACAGCCACCTCCGCACCCGCGGCGTCGAGCACCACGCTCGAGAGCGTCACCGACTGCGCCGCGGAGGTGTCGTTCTGGACCGACACGGTGAGCTCGACGGTGGCGCTGGCCGCGGAGACCTGGGGCGTGGTCACCCGAGTACCCGTGTAGGCCACCCGGACCGGGTTCACGGTCTTGAGCCAGACGTGGCGATAGATACCGCTCCCCGAGTACCACCGGCTGCTCGGCAGCTGATTGTTGACGCGAACGGCGAGGACGTTCTCGCCGCCGAAGCTCGCGGCGTTTGTGGCGTCGCACTCGAACGAGGAGTACCCGTAGGGGCGGGCGCAGATCTGGGTCCCGTTGAGCCACACGGTGCTATCCATGTAGATCCCGTCGAACTGGACGAAGACCTTCTGACTGGAGCTCGACTCGGGAAGGGAGAACCGCTTCCGGTACCAGCCCACTCCTCCGTCGAGGTACCCGCCGCCGGAGCCTGCCGCGGAGCTCTGGTTGAACGGCAGGGAGATGCTCCAGTCGTGCGGCACGTCGAGGGAGGTCCAGGAGCCGTCGTCGAAGTTCGGGCGCTGCGCGCCCGTGGCGTCGCCGAGATGAAACCGCCAGTCGACGTCGAGGCTCACGGTCGACGCGCGCGCGCCATCGTAGGCGTTGGTGAAGGGGGGCGACGGCGCGACCGCGCCACCCGACCCGCCCGAGTCGGCACCCCCGTTCCCGCCAGTGCCCCCGAGCGAGCCGCCTGCCGCCGCGGCGCCGCCATCGCCGGGGGCGGAGTTCCCAGCACCCCCTTGCGGGCCGGTACCGCCAGCTCCGCCGCCGGGTGCCACCCCGCCGCTGCTCTGCCCACCCGAAACGAGCTGGGAGCCACCGGTCCCACCCGTGGTGAGGCCCCCGGCGCTGCTGCCGCCAGGGCCAGTGCCGCCGGTGGCGAAGCCTCCGACACCTCCCAAGGGGAAACCGCCAGAGCCGCTGACGCTGGCGCCGCCGGTGCCCCCGAGGCCCGCGATCGCGCCCGTCCCCAGCGGCGGGGCTCCTCCGGCGCTCGCGTTGGCCGTCCCACCCGAGCCCCCCGATCCGCCGGCGAACGCGGTGGCGTCCCCCCCCGTCGAGCCGGCCCGGCTCTCGTCCTTGGCTCCACAGCCTGCGGCGAGGAGCAGCGACGAGACAACCACCACGTTCCACGAAACGATCTGCATTCGACCCTCCACCGGAAGCGACGACGACCGCTCACCGCCGCCGCCCACGGACCTGCCTACGACGCCACCGTTCGCGGCACCCCGACCTCGATTGACCCGACCAGGCCACCGCCGAGAGTCCCTCGTGCCTCCGCACCACGCGCAGCGGCAGCGCGGCCCCGTCGGGGACGGGCGCCGCTCGTCGCGGTCAGGACGGACCGGGCCACGCGGATCATTGGCTGGCGACGGCGGGTCTTGTCACGCAGCGCTCGAGATGCAGCGTCCGCAGGGGGGCGCTCGATCCTCGCGCACGAGGACGACTGGCGCGGTAGGTGCCGCACACCCCGCCGATCGGGGGCCGATGGCCTCGTCGCCTCGCTCAACGCGACGCCCCAGAGGCGCCCGATCGCTGCCACGGTCCCCCGACGGATCCGCGTGGTTCGCGTGCCGAGGTGCTCGGTATAGCTACCTGAGAATTTCGCACCACTGTCCGAAACGGCCGTTGCGGAGAGTGACCGGGGGCGCGGCGATCCGCCGCCGAGCAGATCGCCGTGGCAATCGGAGCTGCCTGCCGACAATGCAAGGATAGGCCGGCGGGGTCTTCGTTTGTGAACCGCGCCGCAACCGAGGAATCCCCCATGAGCTCGACACGCCTCTCCCTCGCTTCTTCGCTCGCCATCGCCCTCGGCATGCTCCTCGCCTGCAGCGCGGCGGACGAGTCGGGCGAAGGGGACCCCGCGAGCGGCGGAGGCGCGAGTCCGACGGGCGGGGCCACCGGGAGCACCGCCTCCCAGATCGGCGGTACCCCCGGCAGCGGCGGCGTGGCGACCTCGGGCGGGGTGACGAGCACCGGTGGTGCGATGGGCACCGGCAGCACGAGTGCATCCGGTGGCAGCATCCCCACCGGGGGAACGACCAGCAGCGGGGGGACGACCGGCAGCGGCGGGGCGTCGGGTGGCACGGTCCCCACCGGGGGCTCCGGGCCCGGCACCGGTGGCACGACGAATACGGGTGGTCAGCCCCCCACGGGCGGCGCGCCGCCCGGCGGCGGCACGAGCACCGGCGGTCAGGTCGGCCCCGGTGGCGCGGCCGCCGGCGGCACGGGAACCGGGGGCTCAGCGGGGACAGCGACCGGTGGCAGCAGCGATGGCGGGGCCAGCGGAGCGGGGACCGGGGGAACGACCGTCATCACGGCCTGCAGCACCGGCACGGCTCAGGCCGGCGACGTGACCGTCAGCCTCTCGAGCGTGCAGCAGCGGATCTCCGGCTTCGGCGTCTCGTCCGCCTGGGCCGGCAACTTCCGCGATCCGGAGAACGACCCCGACATGCTCTGGTCAACGACGACCGGGGCCGGGCTCACGCTGCACCGTATCCGCATCGGCGGCGGCACCACGTCGGAGACGCGGATCGCCCAGAAGGCGGTCGAATACGGGGTCAAGGTGTGGGCCACGCCGTGGGAGGTGAACGAGGCGGTCACCGATAGTCCCATGTGCCCCACCAACGATCCGTGCGATCCGCCCCCCAAGCTCGTCGATCCCGCGGGGTGGGCCGAGATGCTGGTGAACTTCGTGACGACGATGCGAGAGGCCGGGGTCCCGATCTACGCCATCTCGGCCGAGAACGAGCCGGACAGCGGCGGGATGAACCACACCGTCGACTTCACGCCCACCGAGCTGGCCGACTGGATCGGGAGCTACCTGGGTCCGGCCCTGGCCGGGACCGACACCAAGGTCATGGCGCCGGAGACGATGAACTGGTGGGGGTTCCCCGAGTACTTCCGGGCCATCCAGGACAACCAGGCCGCCTGGGACCACGTCAGCATCTTCGCCAGCCACGCCTACGGCCTGGGACCGAGCGAGCCGGAGCCGGCGATCAGCGACGCGGGCAAGGAGTACTGGGAGACGGAGGTCGACACGGGGCGCGCCTCCGACGATCCCACCGGCGACAACATGCCCACCGCGCTCCACATGGCGGAGGAGATGCACAACCACCTGACCCGGGCGAACCTCAACGCCTGGCACTACTGGTGGCTGTGGGCCGGCGGCACCAGCGGGATGTACAACACCGACACCAACGTGTGGACCAAGCGCCTCTGGGTGATGGGCAACTTCTCGCGCTTCGTCCGGCCGGGCTTCTTCCGCGTCTCTACCACGGGGACCGCCCCGTCGGGCGTGCTGATCTCCGCCTACACCAACCCGGGCGACGGTACCGTCGCCGTGGTGGCGATCAACAAGAACGCCAGCTCCACCCCGGTGTCCCTGTTCATCTCCGACGCCGCCCCTTGCACGGTCACCCCCTGGGTGACCTCCGACACCGACAGCCTCGCGGCCAAGGCCCCGCTCACGGTCACCGACGCGCGCTTCCAGGCCACCCTCGAGGCCAAGAGCGTCACGACCTTCGTGGGAAAGCCGTGAGCACGGGGTGGCTCGTCCGTCGCGACACACCGCGCCCCCCCTGGCCGGTGACGTCCTTGCTGCTGGCGACGCTGCTGGGCGGATGTGGGGACGGGTCGAAGGATACGCGCAGCGCCGGTGACCCCAGGGGGGTGACGCCACGTCCGGTGGCACGGGCGTGGGCGGCGCCGGAACGGGCGGTGCTCCGATGAGCGGCGGCGTACCGACGACCGGCGGGCTGCCCGTGAGCGGCGGCGCATCGGGGACCGGCGGCGGGCCCACGACCGGCGGCCTACCCCCCGGCGGCGTGCCCACGGCCGGCGGCGTGCCCACGACCGGCGGCGCGGCCGTGACCGGCGGCGCGCCCACGACCGGCGGTGCACCCACCGGTGGCGCGCCCACCGGTGGCGTGCCCACGACCGGTGGTGCGCCCACGACCGGCGGGATGGCGAGCGCCGGCGCGGCCGGGAGTGCAGCTTCCCAGGGCGGCGCGAACGGGACGGGCGGCACCGGCGGCGGAGACACCGGCGGGGCCGCGGGTGCCAGCACGGGCGGCGACGCGACGGGCGGCACCCCTGCCATCGTCGGAGCGACTCCGCCCATGGGGTGGAATTCCTGGAACACGTTCGGGTGCGACGGGCTCAACGAAGCCGTCGTCAAGGCGACGGCGGACGCCTTCGTCTCGAGCGGGATGGCGGAGGCCGGCTACGAGTACGTCAACCTCGACGACTGCTGGATGAACGGCCGCGATGCCAGCACGGGTCGCCTGCAGTGGGACACCGGCCGTTTCCCGGCGGGGATCCCCGCGCTCGCCGACTACATCCACGGGTTGGGCCTCAAGATCGGGATCTACACTACCCCCAACAACCTGACCTGCACCGGCCTCTACGGGAACGTACCCCACTGCGTGGGCAGCCTCGGACACGAGGAGCTCGACGCGCAGACGTTCGCGGAGTGGGGGATCGACTACCTCAAGTACGACCTCTGCGCAGGCGACATGGCAAGCTTCCTCGTGATGCGCGACGCGCTGAGGGCGACGGGGCGTCCCATCTTCTACAGCATCAACCCGGCGAACCAGGGTCCTTTCTGCACACCGACGTACTGCGCGACCGCCCCCCCAGGCCTCGACTTCGACGTGACCGAGGTCGCCAACATGTGGCGCATCGAGATGGACATCTGGGATGGCTGGAGCGAGGTGCTCCGGTGCATCGACGCGAACAAGGACGAGTACGTCGGGGCTGGTCCGGGGCACTGGAACGATCCCGACATGCTGGAGGTCGGCAACCCGGGGCTCAGCGACACGGAAAGCCGCGCGCACTTCAGCATGTGGGCGATCATGGCGTCGCCGCTCATCGCCGGGAACGACGTGACCCGGATGAGCGCGACGACCCGGGAAACCCTCACCAACCCCGAGGTCATCGCCGTCAACCAGGACCCGCTCGGGTATCAAGGACGGGTCGTGGCCACCGCCGGCGCGGACCTCGAGGTGTGGTCGAAGGACCTGGCGGAGCCCAACACCCGGGCGGTGGCGCTCTTCAACCGCGGCTCGGGGAGCGCTTCCATCACCGTGCAGTGGCGCGACCTCGGCCTCCCCTCCGGCAGGGCCACGGTCCGCGATCTCTGGGCGCATCAGGATCTCGGTTCGTTCACCGACTCGTACACGGCCAACAACGTGGCCGGGCACAGCGTCGTGATGCTCAAGATCGTGAGCGCGCCCTAGTCACGACCCGGCGCGCGATCCGCGTCACCACGGCGCACACGTCCACCGCACGGGCACGCCGAGCCGCCCCCGTCGCGGCGGCGCCGGCGTCGCAGAGCGGCCAGACCGAGGAGCGCCAGGGGCGCCCTACCCGCGAACGAGCCCTCGCGGCCGGCGGTGCGGCACCCGCAACCCCCGCCGTCCTGCGCGCGATCGTCGGCGGCGGCCCCGCCGGTGACACCGCCCATCCCCACTGCTGTGCCCGTGGGGACCCCACCCGGGGGCGTGGGCGCGCCGCCGCTACTCTCCACACCCCCCGTGGCGCCCGCGCTCGTCGTGCCGCCCGCGTTCACCCAGGCGCCGGGGCCTTCTCCGCCCGACGGGGATGGCAGGCCGCCGCTGCCCGAAAGACCCCCGGTGGCCTGTCCGCTCGACGCGCCGGCGGCGCCGCCGCTGCCCCTGATCCCCCCCGTGCTCCCCCCGAGCGGGCCGGCGGGGCCGCCAGTGCCACCGCTCGAGCCGTCCGTGTCGACAGTCCCCCCCGAAGTCTCCGCCACCGCACCGCCGGCATCGATGCTGCCGCCGGTGGCGTAGACGCCGCCGAGCGCGATCCCGCCGCCCTCGTTGCCCGTACCCCCGGACGAGAGAGCACCGCCCGCGCCCCCCGTGCCCTCCCCCACCGAGGGCTCGAACCGCCACCAGTCGAAGCTCAGTAGGCTGCCCGAGCCGCCCGTGAAGACGAAGTAGACGTCGTGCACGCCGGTGGCTCCCTCGATCGGACAGGAAACCTCGACCCACGTCTGCCACCCCCCCGTTCCGGGTGCCGAGCAGGTCCCGACCAGCGTCCCCGTCAGGCCGTCGAGGCGGACCTCGATGTCGCCGCCGTCGCTCGCCGAGGCGACGGCGGCCGCGAAGGACCGCGCGCCTTCGCCGAAGTCGACCCCCTTCACCTTGATGTAGTCCCCGTCCTCGATGCCGGTGACGTTCACGCCGCCGGCGCTCGACGGCTCGGTCCGAACCTCCCACGCCCAGGCGATCGTCTCGGCCTCGGTCCTGACGAACGGGTCGAGCGTCTCCACCTGCGGCGGGCCCTCCTCCGACCAGAACGGGAGCTTGGGGATGGTGCCGTCCGGGGCGTACTCCATCCGTTCGACGGAGACGGAGCGCCGCTCGACGTGCTCGGTCTGCCGCCTCCACAGAAGCTCGTAGCTGAAGCCGAAGACGTACCAGCTCCCCTTGTACTCGACGATCCCGGGGTGGTTCCCGGAGGAGCGCGGGTCGCCGTCCATGATCGACCCCATGAACGTCCAGGGTCCCGTGGGGGCGTCGCTCATGGCGTACCCGATGCCCTCCGGACAGCAGGTGGACGCGAACGCGAGGTAGTACCGGCCGTCGAGGGCCCAGAACCACGGGCCCTCCTCGTAGGTCTGCACCCGTGGCAGCTCGACGATGTCCCCTGAGTATGAAACCATGTCCCGATTCAGCTCGACGTAGAACAGGGGAGGCTGGTGACCCCAGTAGAGGTAGGCCTGCCCATCGGTGTCGACGAACACGGTGGGGTCGATGTCGTACGTCGACGCCGGGTTGTCGATGAGCGGCGCGCCGATGGCGTCCACGAAGGGCCCCGTGGGCTGGTCGGCGACGGCCACCCCGATCGGCATGCGCCCGCCCTTCGGTGTAGGGACGTAGAGGAAGACCCGGCCGTCCCGGGCGACGACCTGCGGGGCCCACGCGTTGTACCCGTCGGACCAGGCGAAGGTCCGGTGGGGCTCCCGGACCCCGGCGACGATCCCGTGGTCGGTCCAGTTCGCCAGGTCCTTGGTGCTGTACAGCAGGTAGTCGTACATCGTGAAGCCATCGGCGTCGTCCTCGTCGTGGCTGGTGTACAGGTAGAGGGTGTCCTCGTGGACCAGCGGCGCCGGATCGGCGGTGTACTTGGGCTGCACGATGGGGTTGGCGGCGAGGCGTGCCCGGCGCGCGAGCAGGGCGGCGCCCGCGAGCGCCCCGCAGATCAGGACGAGGGGACCACGCCTCATGAGGCGAGCCTGCGCCCGGGCGATCCCGCGCGCCCGGCGCGACCCCTCCGGTAGAGCGGTAGCAGGCCGAGCAGCGCCAGGACGAGCCCGGCAGGCGAGGTGCTGGGGGGGCGGGCGGCGCGACAGCTACAGCCCGAGTCCCCCGTCGCGCCGTCCTGTTGCGAGTCGCCCGTGCCCACCGTGGCGCCGGCGCCGCCGGTCGGCGCCACGCCGCCGGTCGTCGCCACGCCGCCCGTCGTCGCCACGCCCCCGGTCGTCAGCGCGCCCCCGGTCGTCAGCGCGCCGCCGGTCGTCGCCATGCCCCCGGTCGTCGCCACGCCACCGGTCGTCACCGTGCCCCCGGTCGCCGGCATGCCGCCGGTCGTGGCCACGCCGCCGGTCGTGGCCACGCC
>CAYVRP010000107.1:0-22996 GCA_964454025.1 uncultured Polyangiaceae bacterium
CCCCCGCCGGGGCCGCCGGCCCCCGCAGCGCCCCCACAGGGCCGCCGCCCCCGCCGCTGGTCCTCGTCGGCCCCGCCACGGCCCCGCCCCCACCGCCCGAGCCCGTCTATCGCGCTCCGGTCCATACCCGGGGCTTCTTCGTGCGGCTCGAGTCGGCGCTGCTCGGCGACGACCCGAGTCGCGCGGGTACGTCGGGGATGGGGGGGCTCGGCCTCGGCCTTCGTCTCCGGCCGGTCCCGCACTTCGCGCTCGACCTCGGGGTCGACCTCGTTGGCGGGCGCGACTGGGCCGGTGACCGCCGGGAAGAGATGGCGTTGCTCGTCAGCGGCGTGCTCTTCGCGAACCCGCAGGACCGGGCGCAGCTCTACCTGCTCGGGGGCTTCGGCTGGAGCGGCGCCGCGGTGAGGGTCACCCGGACCGAGTGGGTCGGTGACGAGGCGATGATCCTGCGCGACACGCGCTACTACGGCTACTTTGGCGGGCAGCTCGGCGTGGGGCTCGAGGTCCGGCTCGGCCAGCGCACGGCGCTCGACCTCGATCTCGTCGGCTTCCTGCGCGGCAGGACGGACCGTCGCGCCGGTGAGGAGCCCGAGTTCATCGACCCGGACGATCCGACGATCACCACCAACGTCTCCGGCGGAGGCCTCCTCCGCGCCGGCTTCGTCCTCTACTGGTGAGGCCTCCCGCCCGCCCTCCGAGAGCGTGACCGGTCGCGATCCGCGCCGCCCGCCGGGCGCCTCCTCGCCGCCCAGCTCACCCCCCAAATGAACGAATCCCCGACCGGAGCGGCCGGGGATCCGCCTGGCGCCCGCGGGCGCTCGCTACTGCACCAGGTCCTTCAGCGACTTCAGCGCCGTCGCGCGGACCTTCTTGCTCGCCGGCTTCGCCGGGATGGTGATCGGCTCCTTGGTGAACGGGTTGATGCCCGGGCGCTCCTTCGTCGCCGGCTTCTTCACCACGCGGAGCTTGACGAGGTTCGGGATGACGAACTCACCCGGGCCACGCCCCGAGAGCTGCTTGCGGATGAGCTCCTGCAGCGCGTCGAACACGCGGTTGACGCTCTTCTTCTCCACCTCGGCGATGGAGGCGATCTCGCTGATCACCTGTGCCTTGGTCAGCCTCTTGCCAGCCATGGGAATCCTCCTGTCGAAGACCTACTTCTGTTGACGCCGTGTCCCGCCCTCTCGGCCGGTTCGTCGGGCTGTCGCCCTCCGTTCGTACCAAACGAAGGCTCACCGACCGATATCAGGGCTTTTTTCGCCAAGCAAGAAAACGCGCGCCCCAATTCCGCTTTTTTTCTGCCACGTGGCGGGTGGTGGACGCTCGGATGGCTTGGTTCGGGGACCTATCGCGGCTGGGTCGGCGCGTTCAGCAGCCTTTCCGCGGTTCCGTAGCCGGGCAGCAGAGAAGTCGCGGGCGGAACCGGTTTTGCGATGTAATTGCGGTGATTTGTGCGCAATCGTTCACTCGATGGTTGGGGCCGCGGCGCGGACGAGCCGGTCCGTCTCGCGGTCCATTTCGGCCTTCCCGGGCGCGTCGGCGTGATCGAACCCGACCAGGTGAAGCAGCCCGTGGGCGAGCAGGAAGACCACCTCCGCGGGGAGGGACTGTCCAGCCGCAGCCGCCTGCCGAGCGGCGGTCGGCACCGAGATCACCACGTCACCGAGCAGGCGCCCCGCCTCGGCCGGGGCGGTCACCTCGCCGGTGTCGTCGGCGAAGTCCATCGGAAATGCGAGCACGTCCGTCGGCTCGTCGAGGCCGCGGTGCGTTCGGTTCAGGTCGCGCATCGCCTCGTCGTCGACCAGCACGACGCTGAGCTCCGCGTCCGCGAGGTCGAGCGCCGCGAGCATCCGCTCCCCCGCGCGGGTGACCCACCGGGACAGCGCGTTTCCGGTCGGCGGCTCCACCTCGGACTCGACGTAGACGGGCATGGCGGTGCTCCGGCGCCGCGTCGCGGGGATCCCGCGGGCGGCCGCCAGGGCCGTTAGCACCGCGCGGGGCTGCCCGCACCGCGAACCCTCGCGGGCCGATGCGGCGGCCTGAGGTGGGAGCGCTCGCGCGGCCGCGAGGACATCCCCATCGACCGCCGCCCCCGGGTGCTTTCCAAGCTGCGACGTGGTCGCTAGGTTACAAAGTCGTGGCCCGCCCGTCCCGCCCCCCCGGGTTCGACATGACCTACCGGCCGACGGAGGAGGTCTTCGGTCCCCCGGTGGCCGTCTGGATCCCGTCGATCTTCTACGTCCTGCTCGCCGCGGCGGCGATCATCCTCGTCCTCGTCGGGGAGGCCAGCCCCTACGGCTCCCCGCTGCACCGGTACACGGTGGAGCAGAACGCCCTGCGCTTCATCAGCGCCCGCACCTTCGCGGCGTTCCTCTCGCTCGGTGCGCTCGCGTCCCTGCTGCGGACCGGGATGCGCGGGGTCCGGGTGCGCGGTGACGGGCTCGAGTACCGCGACGTGGTCTCGATGCTCTGGCCGCAGGTGCGGCGCTACCGCTGGGCACAGATCGACCGCGTTCAGCTGGACCGGCCCGGGATCGTCGCGCTCGACCTCTGGGACGGCACCAAGGTGATCCTGCCGCCCGTTTGGGATCACGATCGCCTGGTCCTCTCCCTCGAGAAGGTGGCGCTGGCGCGGGCCATCCCGGTGAGCGGGGGGCGCGGGGTCGACGAGATCCCGGAGCCGGGGGAGTACGACGACACGTGAGCCAGGCGGCGCCGGGGGCGGGCCCCGCCGTGGGCGCGGGCACGGCGCCGGCCGTACCCTGACCGAAGGAGGGGCGCTGCGTGGCGACGACGCTCACCGCCGAGGTCGAACGGGTCACCTTCGAGAACGAGGAGACCGGCTTCCGCGTCCTTCGCGTGTCGGGGGTGGAGGGGCTGCCCGGGCACCCGGGTCCGCTCACCGGCGTCGGTGCCTTCGCCCCCGTCGGGCCCGGGACCCGCGTGCGCGCCACCGGCGAGCTGGTGCGCGATCCGCGGCACGGCGAGCAGTTCCGCGCCGACGTGCTCGTCCCGCTCGACCCGAGCACGCTCGGGGGGATCGAGAAGTACCTCGGCTCCGGCATCATCCCCGGGATCGGACCGGGCTTCGCGCGCCGCATCGTCGAGCGCTTCGGGTTGGCGACGCTTCAGATCCTCGACCAGGACCCGGGCCGCCTCGCCGAGGTCCCCGGGCTGGGCGCGCGCCGGGTGGAGGGGGTCATCCGCGCGTGGGGCGCGAAGCGGGCGATGGCCGACGTGATGCTCCTGCTGCAGGCTCACGGCGCGTCGCCGGGCCTCGCGTCGCGCATCTTCGCCACCTACGGTGATCAGGCGGCCAGCGTCGTCCAGCGCTCCCCCTACCGCCTGGCGATGGACGTTCGTGGGGTGGGGTTCAAGACGGCGGACGGCCTGGCCCGCTCGCTCGGGATCCGCGGCGACCACCCCGAGCGCGCGCAGGCCGGTGTCCTGCACGTCCTGGAGACACGCGCCGACTCGGGGCACGTCGTCACCTCGCGCCCGGATCTGGTGCAGCAGACCGCGGCGCTCCTCTCGGTCGACGCCGCCCACCCCGACGCGGCCGTCGGTGCCCTCTGGGGCCAGGGTCGAGTGGTCGTCGAGGAGGACCGCGTGTACCTCGTGCGCCTGCACCGCGCCGAGACGCAGCTGGCCAGCGGGATCTCGCGGCTGATCCGCGCCCCCGTCGCCGAACCGCTGCCGTTCGCGGCGGCGGTCGCCGAGTTCGAGCGCGCGGCGGCGGTCGTGCTGGCGCCGGAGCAGCGGGCCGCGATCGCCGCCGCAGCGCTGCACCGCGTGGTCGTCATCACGGGGGGCCCCGGCGTGGGCAAGACCACGATCGTGCGCGCCATCCTGCTCCTGTTCCGGCGTGCCCAGCTCGCGGTGGCGCTGGCGGCCCCCACCGGGCGCGCCGCGAAGCGCCTCGCGGAGGCGACCGCCACCGAGGCGAGCACGCTGCACCGGTTGCTCGAGGTGGACCCGCAGACGCTGAGGTTCCAGCGCGACGCCGGGCACCCGCTCGAGGTTGGCGCGGTGATCGTCGACGAGCTCTCGATGGTCGACGTCGGGCTCGCCGCGGCGCTCGTCGAGGCGCTCCCCACGAGCGCACGGCTGGTCGCCGTCGGCGACGCGGACCAGCTCCCGAGCGTGGGGCCGGGGGCGGTGCTTCGCGACCTCGTCGCGAGCGGTGTCGTCCCGGTGGTGCGTCTCACGCACGTCTTTCGCCAGGCCGCCGAGAGCGGCATCGTCGCCAACGCACATCGGATCCACGATGGCCTCGGGCCGGTCGGGGCGACGGACGCGGAGGGCGACTTCTTCGTGATCACCCGGACCGACCCGGCGGCGGCGGCGGCGCTCGTCCGCGAGCTCACGGTGGACCGGATCCCGGCGCGCTTCGGGCTCGCGGCGCCCGCCGACGTGCAGGTCCTGACCCCGATGCACCGGGGTCCGCTCGGCACCCAGGCGCTCAACCAGATCTTGCAGGCGGCGCTGAACCCGCGGGGGGCCGAGCTCACGGCGCACGGGCAGACGCTCCGGGTGGGGGACAAGGTGATGCAGACGCGGAACGACTACGCGCGCGAGGTCTTCAACGGCGACATCGGCCGCGTCGCGGCCGTCGACGCGGAGGAGCGCTCTCTGGTGGTCTGCTTCGACGGGCGTTGCGTCACCTACGAGGACGCCGACCTCGACGACCTCGTCCTCGCCTACGCGACGACCATCCACAAGAGCCAGGGCAGCGAGTACCCCGCCGTGGTCATCCCCCTGCTCACCACCCACTTCGTCATGCTGTCGCGCAACCTCCTCTACACCGCCGTCACCCGCGCGCAGCGCGTCTGCGTCCTGGTCGTCGATCCGCGCGCGCTCGGCCTCGCGCTCGCCGACACCCGGCGCGACGACCGCGCGACGCACCTCGCCGAGCGGTTGCGGCGCGCGCTCGGCCCCGACCGGGCACCGGCCTAGCCGGGCGCCGCGCGGCGGCGCCGCTCACGGGATGGTGAAGCTCTTGGACACCGTCACCGGCGCGCCCTCGAACGGGGGCACGCGGGCGCTCCGGAACACGCTCGCGATGCAACCGCCCACCGAAGTTCCGCCGAAGGCCCCGCCGGTCACGTTCGCGGTCGTCACCCGACCGCTGGGCGCGAAGGTGACCATCACCTTCCCGGTCCCCGTCGGGCCATCGGGGCGCTTGCAGGAGGTGGCCGCGGACGCCGCCGAGGTGAGCGCGGCCGCGGCCGCCCCCTTGTCGAAGCCCGAGGCCACCGCGGCGGCCTCCTTCCTCTCGGCCTCCTTCTTCTTGGCCTCCGCGGCCGCCGCCTCGGCCTCCGCCTTCGCCTTCGCGTCCTCGGCGCGCTTCTTGGCCAGCGCCTCGTCGAGCTTCTTCTTCTCCTCGGGCGTCAGCGGCTTCTGTGGTTCGGCCGCCGCCGTCTCCGTGCCGGTGCTGGTCGCGGTGCCCGTCGCGGTGTCCGTCGCGGTCGCCGCCGCGACGGCGGCGCCCGTGTCCGTGGCCGACGTCGTCACCGTGGGCTTCTCGCGCTCGGCCGGCGGGGCGCTCGCCGAGGGCGACTGGGCGACCTCGGTGGGCGCGCCACGCCCGAGGACGATGGCGAGTATGACGCCCATGATCGCGAGCGTGCCCAGCGCCGTCCCCGCCACCGCGACCAGCAGCGTGCGACGGCTCAGGCCGGTCGGGACGGTGCTCTCCGCGGCGGCGGCCTCGACCACCCGGGGCCGCCGCGGTTCCGGCTTCGGCTCCGGGGGCGGCGGTGCGTTCATCAGGGCCAGGTTCGCGTTCGGATCGAAGGCTGGCAGCGGGGCCGCGGCCCCGAGCCCGAAGGGGTCGTCGTTCGGATCCGGCATCCGCGCGCCGGTTTCGGCGCGACCCGGCGCCCTGGGCCCGGCGCGACCCGGGGCCGCCGCCGGGGTCGTCGCGGCGACGCCCGCCTTCAGCGCTTCGAGCGAGAAGAGCACCGAGTTCTCGTTGCGAGCACCGACGGGTCGCGGATGTTCCTCCTCGGGCGGCGGAGCGCGCCGCGCATCCTCCTCGCTGCCGGCCAGCGCGACGCCGCCGAACAGGTCGGGCGCCTGCCGAGAGCGGGTGGCCGCCGAGCGCGTCGCCGCGCCGGCGGTCGCCGCGCGCGCGCCCGCGGGTCCGCCCGGCAGCGGCGAGGCGTCGGCAGCGCGCGCCGGGGTCGCCGCCGGGGTCACCGGCCGCGACGCCGCCTCGATGGCCGCGGCGAGCTCGGGGACGGCCATCAGCGGGACCCAGTCGTCCATCCCGTCCTTCCAGACGTACGCGTCGCCGAGCTGCCCGAGCCCGTAGGCCGCGACGATCTCGGGGACCGTCATCGTTCGCGAATCGCTCTCCGAGAGGTTGACGGACCAGGTGTCGGCGGCGGCGTCCGTCGCCGCGGGCGCCGTGGACTCCCGAGGAGCGGGCGCGGACGGGCTCGACGCCGCCGCGCCGGCGGTCGGCGCCTGTACCCGCGCGTCCACGACGATGGCGGCCCCGCAGCTCTTGCAGCGGACCTTGACGAGCCGGCCCGACACCTTCTCGTCCGCGATCGCGTAGTTTGACCCGCACGCGTTGCAGGTGATCTTCATCGCGCGAACCTTACCAAATCCCACCCGGGATTCCGAAGGTTCCATCCTCCCTAGAAACGGGCGGTCCCGGCTCGCCGCGTGGGCGGCGCCGCGCCCCGGGCAGCCGCGTCTGCGTGCCGGCTCGCCGCGCCGCCCCGCGGACAGGCCGCGCCGTCACCGGTCGGCCCTCGCCGGTTCTGCCTGTCACACTGGACATATGGCACCATCTCTCCCGCGGTCGCGGGTTGGCGACGGCTCCGACCGTCCAGGCCGGGGAGCGATCCGATCCGGGGCGGATCCCAGCTGGGGTGCTGGCGCGACCGCCGCCTTGCGGCCTGGCCGCAGGGCGTGGCCGCGCGGCGCGCTGCCTGGTGCGCTCGACCGCGGGCGGCTATCGTCCCCTCAACCCCGGCGACGGCCGCGGGCGAGAAGGGCGGACTTGGCGACCAAGAGGCGAGGCAGGGGGGGGCGGGAGGGGCGGCGTGACCGAGCGGGCCGCCGGCGTGGCGCTGGCGTGCCAGGATCGAGCCCTGGGGGTCGGTAGATGAGCCGGCTCGGACAGGTCGTCGCCAGGCGGTACCGTCTCGAGGGGCTGATCGACACGGGCGGGCAGAGCGAGGTCTATCGCGCGCGCGACCTCGTCGACGGGGAAGCGGTCGCGGTCAAGGTCCTCACCGACGGCGGGGCGAGCGACCCCGCGCTCCGGGAGCGGCTGCTGCGCGAGGCCCACGCGCTCGCCCAGCTCGGGCAGAGCGCCGCCGTGCGCGTCGTCGACCAGGGGTTCGCGCCTGACGGGGCGCTCTGCACGGTCATGGAGCTGCTCCACGGGGTCAACTTCGAAACCTACCTCATCCGGCTGGAGCAGGGCGGGGTCCGGCTGCCCGTCGCCGACCTCGTGCGCCTGATGACCCCCATCGTCGACACGCTCGATCGCGCCCACGCCCTGGGGATCGTGCACCGCGACATGAAGCCCAAGAACATCTTCGTCGTGGATCCTGCGCACGGCGGCGGCGTCAAGCTTCTCGACTTCGGCTTCGCCAAGTTCCTGCGCATGCGGAGCGTCACCGCGCAGGGGATGGTCGCCGGATCCCCGAGCTACATCGCGCCCGAGCAGTGGCTCGGGCAGGGGGCGACCCTCGACGGCCGTGTCGATGTCTACGGCCTGGCGGCGGTGATGTTCCGGGCGCTCACTGGACGACCGCCGTTCCTCGCCTCCGATCTGCACGAATTGCTGGTCCTCGTGACCTCTGCGCCGCGCCCGAGCCTGCACGCGCTGCGCCCCGATCTCCCGCCCGCCGTGGACGACTGGGTGGAGCAGGCGCTCGCCATCGACCGCGAGGAGCGCTTCAGCACGGTGCGGGCGCTGCTGCTCGCGTTCGCGCACGCGAACGCCGGGAAGGCGTAGCGGCTGCGGCAGCCCCTCACGGGCGACGCCACGCCAGCGGGCCCGTCGCCAGCGTGGCGGCGTCGCCCGGGCCCCCGAGGGCGACCAGGATCTCCCCGGTCCTGGTCATCGCGAGCGCGCGCTCCGCCAGCGTGCCGACGACCGCGCCGCGCTCGACGTCCACCAGCACCGATCCGACCGCGACCATGGGCGGCTGGCGCACCACGTCGGGCACGACCTCCGCCACCGTCGCGAGCGGCGTGATGGCGTTCGCCTCCACGTCGACGAGGACGAGCTCCCGGCCCCGCCAGACCAGCGCCCGCGTGCCGCTCACGGCGAGCACGTGGTCGCCCTCCGAGAGCGGGTGGACCGTGCCGCGCTCGAGGTCCACCAGCACCGCCTCGCGCCCCGGGTAGAGCGGGACCCGGCGCGTCGGCGCCCCCGGCCAGGCGTCGGCCGCCTGCGCGGTCACGAACACCCCGCGCGGTCTGCGCTCGCCGCCGCTCCAGAGCTCCACTTCGTTGCGTCCCGGCTCGGGTCCGGTGGTCCGCTCGCACGCCAGGAGCGCCGCCTCCCTGGCGACGTCCATGTGGATGACGTGCCCGCGGCAGCTCCCCGCGGCGAAGCGGGCGCGGCGCCCGCGCGCGTCAAGAAGCCAGAGCTCGTCCCCTGGCCCGCGCACCAGGAGCCGCCGCTCGAACGCCGCGACGAGCCCCGGCACCTCGCGCGCGTTGCCGGAGCGCACCGGTGCGGCGCGGGTGGACGGCTGGTCGCCGCGCGCCGCCAAGGCGGCGAAGGACGGGATCGGACCCCGGCAGGGGCGCGGTCCCGGCGGCGCGTCGCGGACGGGCAGATCCAGGCGCCCGTTGCCATTCGTGTCCTCGGCGACGACCTCCAGCAACAGCCACTCGCCGGTGTAGTCGAGGCGGGCTCGGTGCAGGCGCCCCGGGCCGGGCTTCACGACGAGCTCCCGTCCCGAGGCGAGCTCCCGGACCACGACGGTGGACGTCTGGCCCTCGGTCCGCACGTAGGCCAGGCGCCGGCTCCCGCCGTCGAAGGACAGGAAACGGTGCTCGCGGAAGGAGAGCGCGTCCGCGCGCGCGTCGGCGGCGAGGAGCGCGCTCTGCCCGGACCGGGCGTCCACGAGCCGGGTGACGTCGCCTTCGCGGGTGACCAGCCAGCGCCCGTCGCCGCTGGCCGCCAGGACGTCGTCCACGGCGCGCTCTTCCCCGGCGGCGAGGGTGACGAAGCGCGTGAGGGGGTCCCCCGAGAGCACCCCGCCGGGCCCGACGACGACGCGCAACGCCCCGTCGCCGTCCTCATCGCGCCGCGCCTGGCAGAAGGACACCCAGCTCCCGGGCGGCGACGCCGCCTCGAACGCCGTCGGGTACGCCCCACCCAGGATCGCCCCGGCGCTCGGCGACACGTCCGGGGGCGGCGCCGGAGCCGGAGCCGACGGCTTCGCGCGCGGGATCGCGGACGCGCTCGCCGCGGGCGCCGCGCGGGAGGCCGCGCGGGGCGCCGGGGCGGGCGCGGCCGGAGCGGGCGGCGACCCGCAGCCGCCGGGCACCGCGGCGATGACGCCCACGAGCACCGAGCGCCGCGCGGCGTGGCGGACCGATCGCGCCGCCTCCGTCATGCCCCCGCGTTGTGGCATATTCCAGCCCGTGTCGCGAGCACGAGTCCCCGGCGCGCGGGCGCACGGCCTCCCCCGCGTGAGCCTCCCGCTCTTGGGGCTGTGGCTCGGCGGCTGCGGGCACCCCGACGCCGTGCGCCTGGGGGGCCGCGTCGACGTGCTCGATCTGGCCGTCGAGCAGCGCGCGCTGGGGACCTTCCTCGGCGGTGACTTCACGTTGCGCCTCACCCTCGGCGAGTACGCCGACGACCCGGTGACGGTGAGCGCGGCGACCTTCGCGCTCACCCGCGCGGCGTCGGGCGAGGAGCTGGGGCTCGGTCCCCTCGACGCGCGCCCCACGGGCGCGGCCCTTCCGCTCGACGTCGCGCCGGGCGACGCGACGACGCTCACCTACGAGCTGGTCGCGGCGGACCCGCTGGCCACCGACGCCGTCGCGGCGCTGTGCGCGGAGCCGCTGTCCCTGCGCGCCTCGGTCCAGCATTCCCTCGCCGGGGGCGCGACGACCACGCTGCGGAGCCCCGCCGTCACGCCCGACGGGTGCGACTGAGTCGCGCCCCTGGCCGCGGTGCGCTACCCACCCGCGGCGACGGCGGCGAGGGCCGCGCGCACCCGCGCGGCGATCGTCGTGACCGCGTCGGCGCGAGGGATGAGCTCGGCGCGCCTCGGATCCGGCTCCGTGCGCGCCTTCAGCTCGACGCCGCCGCGGTCGAGGCCCTTCTGTCCCACGGTGACGCGGAACGGGATCCCCACCAGGTCGGCGTCCTTGAACTTGACGCCCGGCCGCTCCTCGCGGTCGTCCACCAGCACCTCGATCCCCTGCGCCTCGAGGCCCCGCTCGAGCTCGCTCACCGCCTCGGCGACGGCCGGGTCGGTACCCACCGCGACCACGTGGACCTGGTAGGGCGCGATGCTGATCGGCCAGCGGATCCCGTGCTCGTCGTGGTGCTGCTCGATGGCGGTCGCGACCAGGCGAGAGACGCCGATGCCGTAGCAGCCCATCACCAGCAGGCGGCTCTCTCCCTTCTCGTCGAGGTAGGTCGCCCCCATCTTCGCGGTGTAGTGGGTGCCCAGCAGGAAGATGTGCCCCGCCTCGATGCCGCGGTAGAGGGAGAGCGGCGCGCCGCAGGCGGGGCAGGCGTCGCCGTCGCGCACGCTCCGCAGATCGACCACCTCGCCGTCGAAATCGCGCCCGTGCAGCACGTGCGCGAGGTGAGTATCGGTCGCGTTCGCGCCCGTGATCGCGTCGCGGACGCTGGTCGCGTCGCGGTCGACCAGCACGCGCCCTCGGAACCCGACCGGCCCCGCGAACCCCACCGCGGCCCCGGTGGCCCGCTCGATGTCCGCCGCGCCGGCCAGGAACACCTCGCGGACGCCGAGCGCGCGCGCCAGCTTCACCTCGTTCACCTCGTGATCGCCGCGCACGACGGCCATCACCACCTCGTTGCCGGCGACGTAGAGCAGGCTCTTGAGGAAGCGCGCCGGTTCGACGCCGAGGTACCGCGAGACGTCCTCGATGGTGCCGACGCCCGGGGTCGCCACCGGCTCGCGCGGCGGCACCGCGGTCGGCTCGGGCCCCACCGGCGGGAGGGGGGGCGTGGTCGCGACCTCGAGGTTGGCGGCGTGCTCGCACGCCGTGCAGGCCGCGATCTGGTCCTCCCCGCTCTGAACCAGGACCTGGAACTCCGCGCTCCCCGAGCCGCCCATGGCGCCCGAGTCGGCGGTCACCATCCGGTACTCGAGGCCGAGCTGGTCGAAGATGCGGCGGTAGGCGACCCGCATCTTCTCGTAGCTCATACGGGCGGACTCCTCGCTGGTGTCGAACGAGTAGGCGTCCTTCATCGAGAACTCGCGGCAGCGGAGCAGGCCCCCGCGCGGCCGCGGCTCGTCGCGGAACTTGGTCTGGATCTGGTAGAGGTTCTTGGGCAGATCGCGGTAGCTCTTGATCTCGCGGCGCGCCAGATCCGTGATGATCTCCTCGTGGGTCGGGCCGAGGTGGTAGTCGCCGCCCTTGCGATCCTTGAGCCGGAGCAGCGTGTCGCCGAAGACCTCCCAGCGCCCCGACTCCTGGAAGTACTCGGCGGGGAGGAGCGCCGGCAGGAGCACCTCCTCGGCCCCCGCGCGATCGAGCTCCCGGCGGATGATCCCCTCGATCTTGCGCAGCACGCGCACCCCGAGCGGCAAGAAGCTGTAAATCCCGGAGCCGACGCGGCGCACGAACCCGGCGCGGAGCAGGAGGACGTGGCTCACGCTGGTCGCGTCCGAGGGGGCTTCCTTGAGGGTGGGCAGGAGGGCGGGCCGGTAGCGCATGGGGCCGCCGTCCTAGCACGAGCGGGCAGCAACGCGGAGGGACGGCGCACGGTGGCGGTCACCGGCCCTCCGCGCCCGCGAGACCGCCGGGGCCGGCCGCTCGCCGCCCTGTGCGCGCCGACCGCGCACGACGTGGCCTGGCACGTCATGGCGGGCGCGGGTCCCGGTTGCCGCGGCGCGATTCTGGTGACCCGGTGGCGCCCGCCGGAGAGCGTCAGCCGCGAGGCGCCGCGCCAGGCCGTGGCGTGCGTGAGGAAGCCTCGCTCGATCCGGATCCGCTCGCCGAGCAGGGACGATGGCCGGGTGCCGCACGTTGACTTCGCCGCCGCTCGGGTCCGGCAGCGTTCTACGTCCCGCGGGGCCTGGCTCGAGGAGTCGGTGCGCCTCGGGACCGGGCAGCTGGCGGTGAAAAGGGCTCGCCGGGGACTGGGATCGCGGCGCCATGCGCGCTGACCACGCGCCGATCAGGCGCGGCCGCCCCGGGCGTCGAGGTGGTGCGCCGCGCCGGTCGGGTCGGCGAGAGGAGGCCACCGGGCGAGGGCGGCTGGAAGTCGGCCGCCCGGGGCTAGCCCGCCGGAAGGCCCGGGTGAAGATCCCGAACCGTTCCGGTCCTTCCGGCAGGGGTGACGGGGAGGTAGGCCGTCCAGGCCCGCTCGCCAGGAGCGGCGCGACCGGAGGCGCGGGAGCGGGGCGCCTCGACATCGAGGAATGTCGATGACCGCCGACGGGCCGGAGGCTCCGTCGCACAGCCCTTCGGGCGGGCCACGGCCGTCCGGTCGTCGGCCAGCGGGGACGGCCAGACGCTCCCTCCTGGGACACGAAACGAGACGGCGGCGCGCTCCCGAACCGTCACCATGGACGGCCTCTCCGGGAGCGACGTCGCAAGCGACGAGCAGCGGCCGGCGCTGCTCGCCGGGTTCGAGGGCGAAGGCGGGCAGGGGTGCCGGCGGCACGAGCTTGTCCCCGTCGAGGCTTCGCGTGTACGAGTCCCGGTGCACCCCCGCGTAAGGCCCGGGCTGGGCGAGGTTCGTGGCGGCCGGGGCGCAGCAGACGAGAATGCAGGAGCTCTCCCCCGTCCTGGCTGGCTCTCTCGCGAGCCTGGTCGCCGGTGTCAGCACCGGGCTCGGGGCGCTGCCCGTCTTCCTCAGGACGGCCTGGGGCGCGAGCACCCAGCGCCTGATGCTCGCGGCCGCCGGCGGGATGATGCTGGGGGCGACCTTCTTCTCGCTCCTCGATCCGGCGCTCGCTCTGATGGCGGCGCGGGGGAGCACCCCCGTGGAGGCGGCCGCCACGGTCGGGCTCGGGGTCGTGCTCGGCGCGGTGGCGCTGTGGGCACTGCACGGGATCGTCCCGCACGACCACTTCACCAAGGGCCGCGAGGGTCCCGCGGCGCCGCTGCTCGGCCGCAACTTCATGCTGGTGCTGGCGATCGCCCTCCACAACCTCCCCGAGGGCCTGAGCGTCGGCGTGGCCTACGGCGATCCCGCCACGGCCACCGGGCACGCGGTCACGTGGGGGATCGCCGCCCAGAACATGCCGGAGGGGCTCGCCGTCGCGGCCGCGCTGATCGCGGACGGGACGCCGCGGGGGCGCGCCTTCCTCATCGCGCTGCTCACCGGCCTGGTCGAGCCGCTGGGCGGGCTGCTGGGCGCGGCGGCGGTCAGCCTCGCCACCTGGCTTCTGCCCTGGGGCCTGGCGTTCGCGGCCGGCGCGATGCTCTTCGTGGTTTCCGGTGAGGTGCTTCCCGAAACCCACGTCCAGGGGGCGGAGCGGACCGCGACCTTCTCCGTCGTGCTCGGCTTCGTCGCGATGATGGCCCTCGCCGTGACGCTGGCCTGAGCGGGGACGGGCGGCGACGTCGCTGCCCCCGGTTTCAAGGCTCGGTGTGCACCACCACCTCGAGGGCGACCTCGGGGCGGAGCGCCGCGCTCACCAGGCAGTACCCCTCCGCGACCTCCAGCAGACGGCGCATCTCCGCCTCCTGTCCCGGCTCCGTCGTCCCCTCCACGCGGAGCCTGAACGCGGTGAAGCGGAGGCCCTCGCGGGTCTTTTCGAGCGTCCCCGTCGCGACCGCGCGATAGCGACGGACCGCGAGGCCCCGGCGGCGCGCGAGCGCGACGAAGGTCGTCATGTGGCAGCCGGCGATGGCCCCGAGCAGCAGGTCCTCCGGGCGCTGGTGCCCCGGCCCCCCGTCGAACTGGGGCGGCGGACCCACGACCAGCGGGGGACCGTTCGCGGTCGCGAGCGACCCCTCGGCCGACGTGGGGGCCACGAGTTCGAGGCTCACCTCGTAGTGGTGGGGGAAGGGGCTCGTCATGACCCGTGGGAGCGCCGGAGGCAGCGAAAGGGTTCCGGGGGTCGGGACGTGGGCGCGCCGCCGGGCGTCAGTCGAGCGCTTGCGCCTGGAGCGCGCTCAGCAGCGTCGCGTCCACGCCGTGCGCCGCGAGGTAAGCCTCGGCGCCGCCGGCCGCTTCCACGCGCGCCAGCACGCCGCTCATCCAGTCCGCGGAGGTGGAGCCCACGACGTCCTGGTTCTGGACGAAGTCGTCGAGCACGCGCTCGGGGGGGACGCCCAGCCCGAGCAGGACCAGCGCCATCGTGAGGCTCGCTCGGTCGCGCCCGATGACGCAGTGGATGACCGCCGGCAGCGCGCCCTCGCGCGCGAGCTCCCCGAAGATCGTGGGGAGCTTGGGTTCGATCGCGTCCAGGGTTGCCAGATAGGAGTCCGCCGTCGGCGGCAGGATCTTGGGGAGGTCGACCAGGGTGTACCGGGCCTGCTCGGCCACGCACGCCGCGTCCGGGTTGCTACCGGCGTCGGCCGCGTCGCGCAGATCGAGGACCGTGGCGATGCCGAGCGCCTGCAGCCGCTCGCAGCTCACCGCCGAGAGCTCGCCGGAGCGCACGAGGACGCTGTCGCGCACCCGGCGTCCCGCCGCGGTTTCGAGCCCGCCCACCTGGCGGGCGTTCACCACGTCGTCGCCCAGGTCGACCGGGCCGCCCCCCGCAGGGACTTCGCTGCCGTCCCCACCGCCGCCGACGGTCCCGCCGTCGGCGGCCCCGCCTCCCGGCTGGCCGCCGGCCGTGGCGCCGCCGTCCCCGCGGGGGGTCGCGGCCTCGATCCCCGCGGTTTCGCCGCCGCCGGCGGCGGAGCCGGGGGCCTCTGGGGTGCCGCTCGAGCAAGCGAGCAGGGTCACGAGGGATGGCACCATCGACCACGGGCAGCGCCCGAGAGGACCGGCGCTGGGGCGCCGCGCGGGTCGAGAAGGTGCAGGCTGGGTCGCTGTCATGTCTCCTCCCACGCGCCGTCGGCGCCGAGCCGCAGCTCGGTACCGACGACGGCGTGATGGTACCGTCCCGCCAGGGCCGCGTGGAGCGCCCGCCGTGCCCCCGCCCCGGTGCAATGCGCGGGGGCCACGAGCGCCCCGTCCAGCGCCGCGAGCTCGCGGGTCGTCGCTTCGAGGCGGTCCGCCGCGGCCCGTGCCAGGTGCATGCCGCCGACGACTCCCACCCCGGGGACGCCCGGGAACAGGCGGCGCCCGTGGCGGATCGTGTTCAGGACGCCGGCGTGCGCGCAGCCGAGGACCAACACCAGCCCGGCCCGGTGCCGCACGATCAGCGCCTGGTCGTCGAGCAGCGGATCGGGGCTACGACCGTCGGCGTCCAGGAAGAAGGCCCCGCCGACGTCCTCGCCGGTGACGCGCGGGATCTCGCCGGTCACCCACACCCCGGGCACGACCGCGGTGGGCTCGCGGCGGCGCTCCACCGTCGCTCCGGCGAGCGCCCGCCGCGACGGCTCCGGGACCCCGATGTCTCGATCGGCGCCGGTCGATCGGCTCCGGTGCGGGCCGTCGAACGCCGGATGAGCCAGCACCCGCGGCAGCGGGAAGAGCTGGGAGAGGCGGGCCAGCCCACCCGTGTGGTCGTGGTGGCCATGGCTCAGCACCACGGCGTCAGCGCGCGAGGGATCGACGCCCAGCGTGAGGGCGTTGGGGAGCAGCGCGTCGCCGAGGCCCGTGTCGAAGAGCACCGCACCCCGATCCGTCTCGACCCAGCAGGCGAACCCGTGCTCCGTGAGCAGGCCGGGCGCGCCGGGCTCGTCGTCCACGAGGATTCGAAGCGAGACGTACTCTGCCGGGTGGTCCGAGGAGCCGCGCGGGAGGGGGGGCGTCGCGGAGGCGATGGCGCGCAGTCTAGCGCGAACCGAGGGCGTTCGGGGCGACCGCCCGTGACCGCAGCCGGCCGGCTGCGCTACGAGCCGAAGATCCCCGCGAGCAGCTCGAGGACGGCTTCGGCCGCGCCGGTCGCGAGCTCGCCGCCGGTCGTGGCGGCGTCGAGCGCGGCTCCCCCGGCGGCGGCCGCCGCCGAGGTGAGGTCGACCGCCGCGGCGGCCTCGGCCAGGCTGCTCGCCGCGCGGACCGCGAGCTCGCCCGCGCCCTGGGCGACGTCACCCAAGAAGAGGACGTCGCCGGAGCCCGGTCCGACGTGGCAGGCGACGCCCAGGAGCTCCCCGGCGTCCCGGCCGCGGCCGGCGTCCTCCGGGCCCCGCGCGCGACGGAGCGCGCCGGCCGCGCGGCAGACGAGGGCGCACTCTCCGCGGTCGAAAAACACCAGCTCACAGGGGCGGCAGAGGTCCACCGTCACGCCGACGCCCTCCACGATCGACATCGGCTCTCGGCAGCGCGGACAGCAGCGCACGAGCGAGGCCGAGCAGCGCCCGCAGCGGCCGGCGCCCGGCTCGGTGCGAGCGTGGCAGGAACGGCAGCGCTGGGGTCCCCGGCGCTGCACCAGCAGCGGGTGCGCGTCGGAGTAGTGCCTCCTCGCGACGGCGACGGCCTGGGGATCGGCGAGCACCCCCTGACAGTCGTCACAGCGGAGCAGACCCACGCCGGCGCGCCACGAGAGGTCGAGGGCCGTCAACCGCGGGGCGCCAGCGCAGGCGGGGCAGCGCAGCTCAACCATCGAGGACCCCCACCGCGCGGCGCTTCTCCCGCCCGGTGAGGAGTCCGGCGACGCGGTAGACGATCACGCCCGACTCGGACACCCGGTGCTCGGCCAGGCCCAGCAGGCAGAGCCGCTCCAGGTGACGTTCGGCCTCCTCAGGGGGCAGATCGACGTCGGCGACCACCTCGGCGACCGTGAGGTTTCCCCCTTGTCGCCGGGCGAGGCGCAGCAGCTCCGCGCTCCAGGCCGCCTCGTCCGCGGCGAGGTGGCGGCGCGGGCGGCCGCGGACGAGGGCGACGCCGATCCCGACGGGGAGCGCCGCGCAGAAGAGAAGAAGAGCGCGAGGGAGAACGCCGCGAAGCCGAAGCCGCGCCCGAGGTTCAGCAGGATCCCGAAGCCCATGAAGGCGCCGACGGCGATCGCCGTCCAACCCACCCCCCTCCGCCACACCCGCACAGCATAGCGCGAACGGACCAGACCTGCTACGCGCGCAGCCGCGTCCTCGGCCCGCTCACCACTCCCGGCGGCCGCCTTGAAAGCGACCGGGGGTCGTACTACTAGCCGCCTTTCGTGGGCGCCCCCCGGCGCCCCCGGCGAGCGGTGATGCGCTTCTCGAAGTACCACGGCCTCGGCAACGACTACCTCGTCGTGGAGCCAGAGACGGTGGGGCGTGACCTCACGAGGGACGAGATCCGCCTCGTCTGCCACCGCCACTACGGCCCCGGCTCGGACGGGATCCTCTGGGGTCCGCTGCCGGCCGCGGGCGGGGATTTCGCGGTCCGCATCTTCAACCCCGACGGCAGCGAGGCGGAGAAGAGCGGCAACGGCCTCCGGATCTTCGGCCGCCACCTGTTCGAGCGGGGACTCGTGGGCACCGACCCCTTCGTCGTCGCCACCCTCGGCGGCGCCGTCCGCTGCCGCGTGCACCCGGGCGGTGGCAGCGTCGACGTGGCCATGGGTCGGGTGAGCTTCGACTCGACGCGGATCCCGGTCACGGGTCCGCCGCGTGAGGTCATCGACGAGCCCATCGAGGTGCTCGGGCGGACGTACCGCTTCACGGCGGCCACCATCGGCAACCCGCACTGTGTCCTCGTCCTCGACGCCATCTCGGCGGACCTCGCCCGGACGGCGGGTCCCGTGATCGAGACCGACCCCCGCTTCCCCAACCGCACGAACGTGCAGTTCGTGAAGGTGCTCGGCCGCGGCGAGATCGAGCTCGAGATCTGGGAGCGCGGCGCCGGGTACACGCTCGCGTCCGGCTCGTCCAGCAGCGCCGCGGCGGCGGTCGCGCGGCGCCTCGGGCACTGCGACCGGGAGATCACGGTGCGCATGCCGGGCGGCGCGCTCGCCATCACGGTGAGCGACGACTTCGCGGTGGACATGACCGGGCCGGTGGTCAAGGTTGGCGAGGGGGAGGTGCACCCCGAGGCGTTCACCGTCGAGCCGCGCCGGTTGCGCTGATCCCGAGTGGAGCCATGGCCAGGACCAACCCTCATTACGACACGCTCGCCGCCGGCTACCTCTTCCCGGAGATCGCGCGCCGGGCGAAGGCGTTCGCGGAGGCCCACCCGGGGGTGAAGCTGCACCGCCTCGGCATCGGCGACACCACCGAGCCGTTGCCGCCCGCGGTAATCGCCGGGCTGCACGCGGGGGTGGATCGGCTCGCCAGCGCCGCCACCTACACCGGCTACGGCGACTACGAGGGCGACCCGCCGATTCGCGAGGCGATCGCGCGCCACTACCGGCGCCGCGGCGTCGAGATCGGGCTCGACGAGATCTTCGTGAGCGACGGGGCCAAGCCCGACTCCGGCAACATCCAATCGGTGTTCGCGCCGGACAGCGTGGTGGCCGTGCAAGACCCGGCCTACCCGGTCTACGTCGACACGAACGTGATCGCGGGCCGCGGCGGCGCCTTCGATCCGGCGGCGCAGCAGTACCGCGGGCTCGTCTACCTGCCGTGCACCGCCGCCAACGGGTTCTTCCCCGAGCTGCCCGCGGCGCCGGTGGATCTGGTGTACCTCTGCAGCCCCAACAACCCGACCGGCGCCGTGGCGACGCGTGAGCAGCTCGCGCGGTTCGTCGAGTTCGCGCGCGCGCGCCGCACCGTGATCATCTTCGACGCGGCCTACTCCGCCTTCATCCGCGACCCGGAGCTGCCCCGGAGCATCTTCGAGATCGAGGGCGCCCGGGAGTGCGCGCTCGAGATCCAGAGCTTCTCGAAGTCCGCGGGGTTCACCGGGGTGCGTCTCGGCTGGACGGTGGTGCCGCGCGACCTCACCCTCGAGGACGGCGAACCGGGCAAGGTGAACCGTCTCTGGCGGCGCCGGCAGAGCACGTTCTTCAACGGGCCGTCCAACGTGGTCCAGGCCGGCGGCGTGGCGGCGCTCAGCGACGTCGGCCTCGCCGAATGCCAGGTCGTCATCGACCACTACCTGGAGAACGCGCGGATCATCCGCGCGGGGCTCAGCGCCATGGGCCTGACCTGCCATGGGGGCGAGAACGCGCCCTACGTCTGGCTGGAGACGCCGGACCGGATGCCGTCCTGGGCGTTCTTCGACCGGCTGCTGGAGGAGGCGCACGTGATCAGCACCCCGGGCTCCGGCTTCGGCCCGAGCGGTGAGGGCTTCATGCGGCTCAGCGCCTTCGGTCACCGCGCGGACATCGAGGCGGCCGTGGAGAGCATCCGCGCCGGGCTGCGGGGGTGACGGGCGCGCCGGCGCCGGGCTCGTCGACGAGCGATCCGGGAGCGAAGGAGCGGCGATGATCGTGGAGCGTGGCGGGCCGGTCACGGCGGCGAAGGTGGCGGAGGCGGCGGCGCTGGTCGGGACCCCGCTCTACCTGTATGACGAGGCGACCATCCTCGGCCGCTGCGCGGAGCTGCTGGCGATGCCGAACGCCTTCGGCCTCCACGTCGCCTACGCGATGAAGGCCAACTCGAGCCGCGCCATCCTCGAGCTCGTCTCCGCCGCCGGGCTCGGCATCGACGCGAGCTCGTTGAACGAGGTGCGGCGCGCGGTGCTGGCGGGGATCCCTCCGTCGCGCATCATGCTCACCACCCAGGAGGTCCCCACCGGCGCGGATCGGGCGGAGCTCGAGCGCCTGATGACGGAGGGGCTCCGCTATGACGCCTGTTCGCTGCTCCAGCTCGAGCAGGTGGCGGGCTTCGCCGCCGCCCACGGGCTCTCGCTCGCGGTGCGCGTCAACCCGGGCGCGGGGGCGGGGGAGAGCGTCACGCGGAACACCGGCGACAAGTACTCGAGCTTCGGGATCCACCCGCAGGACCACGCGCGCGCGGCTGCCCTCGCGCGCGCGCGCGGCGCTCGCATCGACACGGTCCACGTCCACATCGGATCGGGCGGGGATCCCGAGTCGTGGCGGGCGAACATCGATCGGATGCTCGAGATCACGGAGCGGCACTTCCCCGACGCCACGACGCTCGATCTCGGCGGCGGCTTCAAGGAGGCGCGCATGCCCGACGAGCGCCCCGCCGACGTCCGCGCGCTGGGCCTGTACGCCCGGCAGCGGTTCGAGGCGTTTGCGGCGCGCACTGGCCGCCGGCTTGCGATGGTGGTGGAGCCGGGGACCTACGTGGTCGCGAACGCGGGCTACCTCGTCACCACCGTGATCGATCGGAAGTCGTCGGGTCCGGACGGCTTCGATTTCGTCGTCTGCGACGGCGGAATGGAGTCGAGCACGCGGCCGCTCCTGTACGGCTCCCGTCACCCGTTCTACGTCGTCTCCCGGGCGGGGCGACTCCGCTCCTCGGAGTTCGCGGCCACCCCGCCCGAGCCGCTCGCGCCTCGCGTCGTCGGCGGCCCCTGCTGCGAGAGCGGCGACTCGCAGACCCTCGACGAGCACGGGCACGTCGCGCCGCGGCCGATGGCCGACGCCGCCGTCGGGGATTGGCTCGTCGTGGGCGGCGCCGGGGCCTACGTCGCCGCCATGTCGCTCGCCGGCTACAACTCGCACCCGCGGGCGCCCGAGGTGCTGCTCCGGCGGGACGGGGGGCTCCGGATCATCCGCGGGCGCCAGACGCTCGCCGCGCTCGTCGCGGACGAGCGCTCGCTCGCCGAGTGAACGCGGCGCTCACGGGGGCAACGCGAGATCGCGCCGTGCCCGGGCGTCGCGGGCGGCGCTGGTCAACGGCGGGCAGGCCTGGCATGGTGCGGTCGTGAGGCTGGTGAGTGCGCGCGCGGCCCTGCTCCTGTGCCCGTTGATCGGGGCGGCGGCCTGCCGGGAGCCGCCTCGGCCGCTCCCGCCCGCGGCGTCACCGGGCGTGGGCCGCGCCGGCCCGGCCCCCGCGGTGGCGGCCTCCCAAGCGGCGAGCCCGCCCCCCCGCGGTTCCGCCGCGAGCCCAGGCGGGGTGGGGTCGGTTTCTCCGGTGTCGTCCGCGCGCTCGGACGACGCCCCGCTCCCGAGCGTCGCCGTCGGTCTGCCCTCTCTCTCCGCCCCCTCGCCGGTGCCCCCGCCGCTGCTCGACGACGCCGGCGCGCCCCTCCCCCAGACCGAGGACCGCCCGCGCACCGACTCCGCGTGGTTCGAGGATCTCGGCCCGGCGCTGTGGCGCGCCATCCTGGCGGACGACCCGAGCCTGGCGCTCCCGCACTTCTTCCCGGTGGTCGCCTACCAGCAGGTCAAGGCCATCGCCGACCCCGCCCGCGACTGGGAGGCGCGGCTGGTGCGGCTCTTCGGTCGCGACGTGCACCGCTATCACCAGCGGCTCGGTCCGGAGCGGGCCCGCCTCCGCTTCGAGGCGCTGGAGGTCCCCGACGCGCGGGCCACGTTCATGAAGCCCGGGAGCGAGGGCAACCGGCTCGGGTACTGGCGCGTGCTCCGGTCGCAGCTCGTCTATCGTGACGCGCGGGATCGCACCCTCCGCCTCGAGGTGACCAGCCTCATCTCCTGGCGAGGCGAGTGGTACGTCGTGCACCTGCACGGGTTCGAGTGACGTGCGGCCCGCGCGGCGGTGGGCACCCGCTCAACCGTCCGGGGTGAGCGACCGCTCGTAGAGCACGAGGTGCTCCTCGGGGCTCCGGTGCGCGAGCCGGCGCCGGTTGAGCTCGCGGCGCTTGCGAACGAACCCGCTCTTCTCCAGCACCCGCAAGGAGCGCAGGTTGTCCTCGAGCGCCCAGGCCGTCAGCGTCCGCAGGCCGAGGTCGTCGCGCGCGATCCGGGCGAGCTCGGCGACGGCGCGGGTGGCGATCCCCTGGCCCCAGTGCGCCCGCCCGAGCCAGCAGCCGATCTCGCCCGCCCGGCGGGTCGGGTCGATGTCCTTGATGCCGCACACGCCGATGAGGCGCCCGCCGCTCAGGATCGCGAGGTGATAGCTCGTACCCTGCGCGCGGGCCTGCCGCGCGAGCGCGACGAGCTGCGCGGCCCCGTCCGCGGGGAAGGGGCGCGGCAGGCCCGTCGTCGCCGCGACCTCGGGGGCGGCCGCCAGCGCCTGGATGGCGGCTGCGTGGTGCCGAGCCACGGGCACCAGCACGACGGGCGGCGGCTCGGATCGTCTCACGCCGCGGAGGATACCCCGCTGGCGATCCGCGAACCCCGGCACCGCCGCGGTGGGGTCCGGTCGCGCCCGCGGCGCCCCCGGGCGCCGTGCCCGGCGGCGCGGCGCGCTGAGGTGGGCGGGGTGTCCAGAGCGCTACCGGCGGCTCGCGCGGCGCCGGCGGTGGCGTAGTCTCCCGCGGCGACTCGCCCCGGCGCTGGGCACCCCGCCCGGTCGGCCAGCGCCCGGCTCGTGGTCACCGTCAGGCGCGGGCGCCGTGCTCGCGCGCGCAGCTGCACTCTTCCCAGGACCGAGCGCGAGAGGACGCCGGCGGGCACCCTCGTCGCGGCCGCCGGCTGCGCGCCGAGCGGGTGGGGCGAAGGGGGTCAGTCGGCTGGCGGGGTCCGCTCCAGACCACTCCGGAGCGCAGGAACACGGCCAGGAGCATCCCTCGGCGCCGGTCCTTGCCGTCAGCAGGCGGGAACTGGCGCCGGCCGCGTCATCGCGCGCGCCCGACGCGAGGCCCGCCATCGCGGCCCGCCTGATCATCTGGACGGGGGGCCATCCGGGCGCGGGGGTGGGCCGAGGGAGAGCCGGCGCAGGGGCTGGCGCGGCGGCGGGACCAACAGCGCGGCCAGCGCGCGGTTGGCGTCTCCGTGTTCGC